>CAXUKS010000019.1:48215-72549 GCA_964251675.1 uncultured Armatimonadales bacterium | reverse complement strand
GTGAGTATGTCACCCAGGCCGGCGAAAAGCGCCGCGACACCGAAGTGGTCGTGGACAACTTGAAGTCGCTGGATCGCCCGAAAGAGGGTGAAGAAGGCGGCGGCGGGGGCGGCGGCAATTATGGCCGCCAGAATGGCGGGGGCGGCGGCTACAACGACGGCGGCGAAGATGCCTTCGAAGCGCCCGCGCAGCAGCCCCCCGCCCGGCAGCCTGCCCCGGCCCGCGCCCAGGCCGCTCCGGCAGCCCGTCCTGCGGCGGCGGCTCCCGCCCGGCCCGCTGCGGGCGGCAATCGCAACTATCAGCCGCCTGCCGACGACGACCTGGACGACCCGTTCGCGGACAACTAGACAAGTCAAAGAAAAAGCCCCCTGCCACGAGGCCGGGGGCTTTTTCTTGTATTGGCGATGGCAGGTTAGGAGACCTGCCCCTCCTCGTCCCTCGCCATCCCTTCCGAAACGGGAAGGGTTAGGAAGTTGGCATTATCTTAATCCTTCCTTTTAGGAAGGACCCTGCGAAGCGAAGAATGAGCGAAGCAAGGTGGTAGGTCTCTGGGGGCCTATCCCATATTCAGCCGCTGCCGCAGCACCTCAAAGGCGATAATGGCTGTGGCCGGGGCCGTGCCGAGCGAATGGGGCAGGGGGCGGCCATAGGGGATACGCAGCTTCAAGTCCGCCGATGCCAGAAACGAGCGGGTGACGCCGCGCTTTTCGCCGCCCACCAGCAGAAACAGCGGGCCGGTCAGGTCCGTGTCGTACAGCGAACGGCTGCCAGGGGCGTCCGACGCACAGGCGATTTGCAGGCCCTGCGCCCGAAAGAATGCGGCGGCGTCTTCGGCGGTTTCAGCGACGGCGGTGGGGATGAGTTCGGAGGCGCCCGCCGAGGCGCGGGCGACGACCCCTGCCGCCGACAGCCAGTTGCGCGGGCGCAGCACCAGCCCGTCCGCCCCGGCGGCATACAGGGCGCGGACGGCCTGCCCGAAGTTGAAGGGGTCTTCCACGCCGTCTATCATGGCAATAAATGGCATGGCGCTAAAGGGCGCGGCGGGGGCGTTTTGGAGCAGTTCGGAGAGGGGCGTGAATTGGTACGGGCCGACTTCGGCCAGCACGCCGCCGTGGCTCTTACCGCCTGCGCGGGCTTCAATTTCTTCGGCAGACACCCGCGCCAGCGGAACCCTGGCCTCTCTGGCAAGACGCACGAGCTGCCGGGACTGGCCGTCTTCGCGGCCCTCTTTCCGCAGAATGCTGTGGATTGTGCGCCGCCCGCCCTGCAGGGCGGCGGTGATGGAAATAAAGCCTTCGAGGTGGGCGTGTTCGGTCTCTGCGGGCGCGGTGTCACTCATGAGGAAAGTGTACCCCACGCGGCGCTTTGTGGCAAAAAAAGGGCCACAGCGGATGCTGCGGCCAAAGAAAAGGGGGAATGAGCAATGGGAGGTCTGCCGACCTCAGCCACGCCTCTAGTATAGACTCGCTTCGTTAAGCCCGCGTTAAGACAGGATTAAGTTTGCGTTAAACTTTCCCCCACTGGTATCTGGAAAGCAGCATGAGCCACGAGTTGAAACCCGTGGCTTTTGCTGCCTTTTATGACGCAGGCTTTGCCCCCGAATTAGAAATCCGGGGCGGCGTTGCTGCATAAATCCCATAGTCGTTGAGAGTGCCGGGGGTGTAGAAACCCCCGGCAAGGAAATGTCCTTCGGACACAGAGAGAGCCAAATGCCTGTGGCTTAGTTCTTCACCCGAAGGGCGCTTCCCTGCCGGGGGTTTTAATATATTTCACACGCCCGGCATTTGGCCCGTCCATTTATGCAGCAACGCCATTCGGGGCTGTAGAAAGCAAATAGCCGCCTGCGCGGACAGCAGACACACGGCGGGCGTCTCCCGTTCGCCGAATTGACTTTGCCCGCCGCCGTGTGCTACACTCCCCGTGTTATGACACTTCTTTCCCTCGATGAACAGATGGCGCGGCTGGAACGCGGAACCACCGAAATCGTGCCGAAAAATGAGCTGAAAGCCAAGCTCGAAAAGTCCGCCAGAGACGGGCGGCCCCTGCAGATCAAACTGGGGCTGGACCCGACCGCGCCGGATATTCACCTCGGCTTCGCCGTGGTGCTGCGAAAGCTGCGGCAGTTTCAGGACCTCGGCCATGTGGTCGTGATTATTATTGGCGATTACACCGCGCTGATTGGCGACCCGTCAGGCCGCTCCGTGACCCGGCCCATGCTGTCGTCGGAGGAAATCGAGGCCAATGGCAAGACCTATGTGGAGCAGCTCGCCAAAGTGTTGGACCGGGACAAAACGGTCATCCGTTTCAATAGTGAGTGGCTGGGGAAACTTAGCTTTGCTGACCTTGTCGGGCTGGCATCCAAAATGACCGTCGCGCAGGTGATGCAGCGGGAAGACTTCAAGAGCCGCTTCGAGACGGGGCAGCCGATCAGCCTGCATGAGCTGCTGTATCCGCTGGCGCAGGCGTATGACAGCGTGGCGATCAAAGCCGATGTGGAGATGGGCGGCCAGGATCAGACGTTCAACATTCTGGCGGGCCGCGCCCTGCAAAAAGAGCTGGGGCAGAAAGCGCAGGTCGCGCTGTTTATGCCGCTCCTGGTGGGCCTCGACGGCATCAAGAAGATGAGCAAGTCGCTCGGCAACTATGTCGGTATCAGCGAAGCGCCGACCGTGATGTTCGGCAAGCTGATGTCAATCTCCGACGAGCTGATGCCGACCTACTACGAGCTGTGTACGGATGTGCCGCTGGACGAAGTCAAAACCCTGACCGACTCCACGCAGACGCACCCCCGCGAGGCCAAAAAGCGGCTGGCGCGGGAGATTATCAGCCTGTACCACGGCTCCGAGGCCGGGCAGGCCGCTGACGATGAGTTTGAGCGGGTTCACAAAGAGCATCAAATCCCGGACGAGATGCCCGAACTTGCCGTGCCCGCCGACATTTGTGACTCTGAAGGCCGCACCCGTGTGGCCGCTCTTTTGGTGGCGGCGGGGCTGGCCGCGTCGTCGGGCGAGGCCAAGCGTCTGGTCTCTCAGGGCGGCGTCTCGCTGGACGGCGAAAAAGTCGCCGACCCCGCGCTGCTTGTCACGGTCACAACGGGGCAGGTTCTCAAAGTGGGCCGCAATCGCTTCGCCCGCCTGATGGCCCCTGTCGGCGGCTAATGCTTCTTTGGATTTTCTTCAGATTAGAAACGCTCGGAAATAAATGCTAGGAAACCGCATGGCCGAAACGGACACACAACCAAATTTGATCGTCGCCGCCGACCTGCCTTCGGGGCTTTCCCCCGGCACGCAGGCGGTTCTGGACGCCCCCGCGCCGCCCCCGACCGATCCGGTTTTGTTTGAGTCCGAGATGAACCCCCATCTGGACGCGCTCTACCGCAATGCGATGCGCCTGACCGGCAACGCCAACGATGCCGAAGACCTGCTGCAGGACACCTACCTGCGGGCGTACCGGTTTTTTTACCAGTATCAGCCGGGAACCAACGCCAAAGCGTGGCTGTTCCGTATCATGAACACGGTTTTTCTAAACGACTACCGCCGCAAGTCCCGTCAGGGCGAAACGATCTCGTATGACGGCCTGGAAGATTTCTATCTGTACAACCGTCTGACCGAAGGCGGCGTCGGCAGCCTCGGTGGGGACCATCCGGAAACCGAAAACCCGGAAAAGGCCGTCCTAGAGAAGCTGGACATCGAAACGATCACGCGGGCCATCCAGGCTCTGCCGATTGAGTTTCGGGACACGGTGGCGCTGGCGACTCTGGAAGAGCTGTCGTACCAGGAAATCGCGGACACTTTGGAAATCCCGGTGGGAACCGTCCGATCCCGCCTGTCCCGAGGCCGCAAGCTGCTTCAGCGGGCGCTGTGGGAGTATTTGAACGTGGACATGAGCGAGAAAAGCGAAAGCACAAGTCAGGATGGGGCGCGGAGAAGCGCCGATGGGCAAGCCGACCATGGATAACACGCAGAACGCGGGAAAAATGCAGAACGCGGAAGACGCCTGTGCGGGCCTGAGCGGGGCCGATTTTTACTCGTGCGAAGAAGCAGTCAAGCGCCTGAACGAGTATCTGGACCATCAGCTCTCACCTGCGGAAGCAACCGTGGTGATGCGTCACCTGGAAATCTGCCGCCCCTGCCTGCGGCGCTTCACATTTGAACAGACTCTGGTTGTCTCCCTGCGCCAGAAAGTCAATGCCTCCGCTATGCCCCCCGCCCTGCGCGACAAGCTGCATCTGCTTCTGGTCGCCAAAGGGCATTGATACAAGCGATACTCCGAAAACGCCCCGCCCGGCTTCTGCCGGGCGGGGCGTTTTTTGCATTCTCAAATCTTTCACGGGCGGCGTCTGCCATTTTCGTCCTCAGAACTAGTCTATAACCGGAGAAGATAGCATCATCTCCGGGCGTGGTTTTTAAGATTTATCCTGAGAAGGCTTTATCGGCGCTTCTGCCCCGCTGAGGTGAGAAATGGCGTGAAATTCGGTTTGAATAACATTTGTTGTCGGGGCGATTGTCACAAGCGTCCATCCTTCCGGCTGCTTTCCCGCAGGCAGTCCGAAAGAAACCGGCGGCGAACTGTAAAGCAGTACGCCGGCTGATGTTTTGCTGACAAGCGGGCGATGCAGATGCCCGGAAAGCACGGCAAGGACGTTCCCGCTTTTCTTGATAAGACCAAGCAGCCGTGTACGCGGCGCGGGTTCAGTATTCCAGTAAGTGCCGCCCGCCTCTTCCGGGCTGACAAGATAAAGCGGATAATGTGTCACCAGCAAAGTCGGTATGCCCGGCGAGGCGGATGGAAGCAACTCACGCTCTAAAAACTCCCATTGACGGGCCTCCACCGGTAAACCACTTCCTAGAATAGGCGAATTGATGCCGATAATCCGCACTCCATCACAGTTTAGCGTGTAGAACGATTTGCCGAACAGGGCCTCATACTTTGCGACACGTTCCGCAGTCACCCCGGAGCCGGGCTTGGCGTCGGTGATGCCAATCTTCGGCCCGACATCATGGTTGCCGCACACGACACTCACCGGTGCCTGAAACCCCCTCACCAATTCCTTAAATTCGGCGAATTGTTCCGGCTTGCCGTTCTGGGTCAGGTCTCCGGCAATAAGCACTCGGGAGACATGGGCCGCATTGACTTCGGCAATCACGCGCAGAAAACGCGCTTTGTAATTTGCCTCATCACCGGTCGGCGCGTTGTTGACGTGCGGATCGGCCACCAGCGCGATCCGTACCACCGGGTTTTTGGGGGCGGTGGCCTGCGGCGCAGGCGCGGCGCTTGCAGCGGCATACAGCGCCGCCATAATAAACACGACAGCCATAATTGCTTGCAGTTTCATAGGCTCCAATATCCCCACAAGTCTACCGGATGGCTGGCGTCAGTTTCCACCAGCATGATTTTACTTTTCGGCATCCAGTGCGCGTGCGTGTCCAAGAACAGCACATTCGCGCCGTTTCTATGGCGAAAATCAACTCCATCTGTATTGGCAAGATAAGCCGCGCATGACGCGCTTCCCAAGCCTCCATTTAGGGGGAAATACAGCTTCAGAAACCCTGCCTGAAATCCATTGCAGCCGGCGAGCTTTGCAGGAGAGCCTGTATTGGACCACTCCGAATCTGCCATCAGCATAATTTCTGAGGGGCGCGTGTAGGCGCTCAGTGTCAAGGGGGGAGGCACGCCGTTGATGCTGTTGATAATGTTGATGTTCGTGCCGTAAGTGGAGCTGTTCAGGCTCGTCCCAAGCCCTTGCGGAAAGTCCGGGCAAAGCCAGACGGCCCGCGCCTTCACATACGGGCTGAGTTGCTGCGGCCAGTAGTTGCTGGTGCTGTTTACGTAGCACATTTCTGCCTCGTCGTAGTCCTGCGTATACTGTGTGATGGCAAGGCCGAGCTGCTTCATGTTGGACAAGCAGCCAGTGCGCCGGGCGTTCTCGCGCACGGACTGAAAGACGGGAAAAAGGATCGCCGCGAGAATCGCTATAATGGCGATCACGACGAGCAGCTCGATTAAGGTAAAGCCGAAAGCGCGGCTTTGTTTGAGGGTAGATTGTGCTTTCATAGTGACACCTTTCAATTCTTAAGCTTCAGCAAGAAGCCCCGTCAAGTCAATGGTCTTCCAGAAACGTTTCCCGAGACCGTTGTACAGAGTGGCCTGCACCTTCGGCCCCTGAACGGAAAGGATCGCGTAGCCCGCGACGTCGGCGTAATCGTAGTGGCGGATGAAAGGTTTCTCCGCGAGGAGCAGGGCGCGGCGCTCGGCCAGCGTATTCGGGGAGAAGCGCGGCTCCAGCGCCACCAGCTCAGGGCTGTACTGGTCAAGCCCCATGCGTATGTCCCTGGGCTGCATCGCAGCGGTGGGAATGACACTGCACAGCGCGAGCTGCACGAACGGCCCGGCATCTGTCTTACGAACGACCGTGCTGTACTTGTGCAGGTGGCCGGTCAGGACGACGGCGCGATTGGCGCCCAGCAATGTCAGCAGGCGCTGCCGCTGGGCTTTGTCCTGGGGCTTGGCGAAAATGTGCCAGTTAGAACGGGCATTGTAGGGCACCACCGGCGGATGGGTCAGGAAGATAAGGTTACGCTCAGTCCGGTGTTTGAGAGTTTGCTCCGCCCACTCCAGGCTGCTCGGCTTGTAGGCGTCGAAGAAGAGAAGCAATGTGTCTCCCTGCCGCCGGGTGAAGGAGGCTGAATGCGGGTCTCGCGTCTCGGGAGGAGTCATCGCGGGCATCAGAATCGTATCGAATGCTTCCTGTGCGCCCGGCCCCGTGATGTCATGGTTGCCTTTGGTCAGCAGCATCGGATTGCCCAGGTGCGTTCCCTGAACCAGCCCAAGCGCTTCGGTGCATTGGAGCCGCGCGAGTTCTGGTGTTCCGCAGAGGCCCTCAACGAGGTCGCCGATATGGGCCGAGAACGGCATCGGGCGCGGCGCAGCAGCGATGACGCTTTTCGCCTCTTCGTAAAGGCTAGGGACGACCTCACGGGTGATGCGGCTGTAGTTCTGCACCTGATGCACGTCGCCCGGATGATCCCTGGCAAGCCACGTCATGTCGTGGTGGGCGAGTTTGTCATAGTGAACGTCTCCGAACAGAACGAACTCAAAGTCGGCGGCAGGAACGGCGGCGCCCCTTGCTTGCGCCCCGGCCATACCCAATGCCACCCCGGCTGCGGCTGCGATGAAATTCCGGCGTGATAATTTGGTCATCGCTTTCTCCTAAGGGGAACAGCCGCTCAAAGGCTGTGCCCAAACCACGTCATCATTGCCACGAGTGTCGCAGTAATGAATGGAGGCAATCGTGGGGCTTGCCTGCAAATAATTAGATGGTGCTTTCAAGTATTTGACATGACCGTCAGCCAGCGTGTAATTTCCGCCGCCGTTATGCCGAGCGCGTCCCTGACAATAGCCGCTGTTGTTGGCGTTCGCATTTCCGCCAATACAGCTGCTGTCGCTCACGTTGCTAATGGGCGTGGCATAGCGATTTTCTACCATCATGATGAGGCTGGAAGGGGCATCGACGGCGGCCAACGTTGGGGAGAACGGCGCGGCGGTCGCCATAACATTGATGTTGCAAGCGTAGGAGGTCATCGGACGGTCCAATTGATCGTTTGGCGTCCCCGCCACCGACGAAGGCGCACGTCCGTCCGGGTAAGCGCCGTAGTAATCCGGGCAGAGCCAGATCGAGCGGCCTTTGGTGCGGTCGTTGGTGGTTGCCCCGGCTTTGATATAGGGTTCCACCATTTGGAACCAGTAATTTACGGAAGTCGCATCCCGTCCCAGCGGATAAGTTTCGTTGTAGTCCTGCGTATACATGATGACGGCGAGGCCAATCTGCCGCATATTGCTGGTGCAGACCGTCCGCCGGGCGTTTTCGCGCACAGATTGAAAGACGGGAAAGAGGATTGCCGCGAGAATCGCTATAATGGCGATCACGACGAGCAGCTCAATCAATGTGAATCCTTTACGTTTCATAAGTTACTCCAGACTGTGTCGGGCAGAGAATTTGAGGGTGAGTCGGCGGCGGCAGCGTAAAACAGCGCCGGGACACGGTGAACATAAGGCGGCTGGTTTTCCCCGGTCACACGCGCCCGCAGACGCTCGGCAGCCATGCGTCCGATAGGCTGCGCCTGCTGCACGAGGCGATGAACGCCGCGTGTCAGACGGGGGATAAATGTCGGACAGTCATTAAAACTCAGCACTGCGATGTCGTGCGGGACTCTTAGCCCCTGGCGCTCACACGCTTCCAGGACAGAAGCCATAATATAGTCGTCCTCGCAGAAAACGGCGGTCGGTGGGTCGGGGGCGTGAAGAAGCGCGAAAAGCTCCTCATGAATGGTCTGCATCAAGTGAGCTAAGTCATATCCCATGCCTTTGGGAAGGAAGCACGACCACCGGGCGGTGTCAGTATGGGCCGCTTCGTCCAGGGTCTTCAGGTAAGCGTCATACCGCTCACGGACGGAGGAGACTTCTAATTCCTGGTAGCCAAAAAATGCGATCTTCTGATGGCCCTGCTGCTGAAGGCATTGAAGCGCCGTGCGCGTGGAGCCAAAATTATCGGTCATAACGGCATCCGCAGAAAGTCCTTCAGGAATACGGTCCACACAAACCACCGGCTTTCCCGCAGCGATAATTTGCTGAAGCAAAAGTGTATTGTTCGGGTCGCATGTTGGATAGCAGATAATGGCATCCGCCTGTACCTGCATCCGGCGCAGGTAATCGGCTTCGCACGCTGGATCGTTATGAGTATCGCAGAACAGCAAATCCCAGGTATCGGGCAGACCTGCCCGTATGCCCTGGATATATTCCACCTGCGGAAAGTCGTTGGTGTGAAAAAACAGCATCGCCACGATCTTTGGACGCTCGCAGCTTTTTGCCGCCACTACCGTTCCCACACGCCGCTTGCGTATGACAAGGCCTTTTTGGTGCAGCTCGACCATCGCTCGATGAGCGGTCATGCGGCAAACCCCCCACTGCGCCGCAAGTTCCGTTTCCGAGAGCAGGCGATCTCCTGGCACAAACGCACCCTTGTCAATATCAGCATGTATGGAGCGGGCTATTTCTTCCCAGCGGCTGGTCATTAGAATGATCACCTCGTAAATTCCCGCAATTTTACAGCGGCAAAGTCAGATTACCCTAGACATATTAAGCCAGAATTAAATCGATGTTAATAAAAGATTAAATTCGTTTCGGAACACGAAAGCTTTCATCTCCTGCGAAATCAAGGCTGACGTTGCTGCAGAGTTTGTAATTTCGCGTCATGTTCGGTGGGAATATTGTTTTTATTGACTTGTGTAGAAGTCGTGCTGAAACTAGTCTGGAAGCGACTGGTGACGTTCAATGTCTCGTTCTACTGCCACAAAAAAGCCTCACCTATGGGGTGAGGCTTTTTGCTGTTACAGGCACGGTATGTGGCTGGGCGGCGGCCGTTTCACGGGTTTCCAGTTCTGTCACGACCGGAACCGATCATCTCTGGTATCGGTGCCAAAGGGCATTGACGCAAATCATAGCGTGAGAACGCCCCGCCCGGCTTCTGCCGGACGGGGCGTTTTTGGTGCGTCAGCGGTCTGTTCACTTACCCGGACGCCGCCGATAGGCGGGTCAAAATATCCCGCACAATGGCGTCCGCGCCGATGCCTTCCGCTTCGCCCTCAAAGTTCAAGATCAGCCGGTGACGCAGTGCCGCCGGGGCGACGGAAGAGATGTCGTCAAAGGCAACGTTGTAGCGGCCATCGAGGAGCGCCCGGATTTTCGCGGCCAGCACCAGCGCCTGCGCCCCGCGTGGGGACGCCCCGAAGCGCACATACTGGTTGACCAGCGGCGAGGCCACTTCCGAGCGCGGGTGGGTCGCTAAAATCACACGGACGGCGAAGTCGCGGACGTGCGAGGCGATGGGCACTTCGCGGGCCACCTGCCGCATGGCGAGGATTTGCGGGCCGTCCAGCACTTTGCTCACTTCCACGGTTTCCGCCCCGGTCGTCCGCTCCACAATCGCCGACAGCTCGGCCAGGGTGGGGGAAGGCACGATGAGCTTGAAGAGAAAGCGGTCTAATTGGGCTTCGGGCAGGGGGTACGTGCCTTCCATCTCAATCGGGTTTTGGGTCGCCAGCACGAAGAACGGCTCCTGCAAAAGGTACTGCTTGCCGGACACCGTCACCGAATGCTCCTGCATCGCTTCCAGCATCGCTGACTGCGTTTTCGGGGTCGCCCGGTTGATCTCATCGGCCAGCACGATATTGGCGAACACGGGGCCGGGCTGAAACTGGAAAATCTTGCGGCCCGAATCGTCTTCCATCAAAATGTTCGTGCCCGTGATGTCGGCGGGCATCAGGTCAGGGGTGAACTGCACGCGGTTGAATGACAGGTCCAGCACCCGCGACAGGGTGCGGACCAGCAGGGTCTTCCCCAGCCCCGGCACGCCTTCGAGCAGCGCGTGCCCGCCGGACAGCAGGCAGATGAGAACGCCGTCCACGATGTCCGCGTTGCCGACAATCACTTTGCCCGCCTCAGCCTTCACGCGGGCAAAGTTTGTCTTGAACTCCCCAATCGCCTGTTCATTGATTTCCATAAAGGTTAGTTCCGTGTGCGTCGGGGGATTTCCTTCTTTCCCTGAGCGCCTAGCCCGGTAAGGTGTCGGGCAAAATCTCGAACTGATTGCCCCAGGGATCATGGACATAAAAGCGGTCGTAGCCCATCGGGATGACGCTGTCATCGACGTGGTAGCCCATGTCTAAGCACCGGGCGCGGGCGGCGGCGACATCGGCCGTAGCGAGTGCCGTGTGGCCGTCGCCGATAATGCCCTCAGCGGGGTGGCCGACGTGCAGCAAGATGGTCCCGGCAGAGAACCACAGCACGGGGGTATGGGCGAGGCTGTCCGGCTTCTGCACTTCGGCCAGCCCCAGCGTTTCGGCAAAAAAGCGGCGGATGCCCTCGAGCGACGCGCCGGGCGCGAGCAGATACAGATGGTGTCCGGTCATTTGATCATTTCTTTATGAGCGACGACGTAGGCAAACGACGCCATCATGGCCTCGGCTTCCCGGTAGGTCCAGTATTCGGTGCGGTCCAGCGCCAGCCAGCCGTCCTCGGGGGGGAAGCGGGCCAGCAGGTCATCGGCAGACTGTGTCCAGAAGCCGCCGACGCTCGCGCCCCAGCCCGCCATCGCCGGGCTGAAGACGCCGACGGCGCAGATGCCGCCGGGTTTGGTCGCGGCCTTCAAGCGTTCCAAAAAGAAGGGGGCTTCGGCGGGCGGCAGGAACTGAAAGACATTGGCGGCCAGCGCGATGTCAAAGTGAGCTTCGGGGAACGCATAGTCCCGCACGTCGCTGAGGGCCAGATCCACATGGCTTTCGGAAATGCCGCGCCGGGCCAGCAGGGCGCGGGTCTTTGCCAGTCCCGTCGGCGCATGGTCCCGCGCCGTTACGGCAAATCCGAGGCCCGCCAGAAACGCCGTGTCGCGCCCCTCGCCGCTTCCTAAATCCAGCACGCGCGCGGCGCTTGCCTCGCCGCCAAACGACTCAAACCAGCGAGCGGCGGTGCGGGCAATCTGGCTCGGCTCCTCGCCGAAGTGGTATGCCGGGGAGGCGGCATAAACCCCTTCCCAGTCACGGGGCGGCTCAAATACAGGTTTTGGGGCGGGCATAGCCCATAGTTCGACAGGCCGGGTACAATACCCTGCCTGTGCCACTCTTGCCGCAAGGTCATTCAGTTTTGCTGACGTGGTAAGGGCCTTGTCTTGGAGCCACGCCCCCGAGAGCCACGTATTGAAAGACATGGCTGAAGAGTCTGCGGCTGAATGTCCCTGCGGGACACAAGAAATTGGCTCCGGTAATTGGCATCTGCGTCCCGCAGGGACGTTCGGCGTCTGCGCCCCTCAGCCACGGATTTCACTCCGTGGCTCCTGTGCGCTGAATGACTGACCCTTGCCGCACAGCCCCTAAAGTGAGCAAACCCCGTGACCTCTGACAGCGAACTGCCCAGCCATATCTCTCAGCATATTGATACCGTCGCTTCCCTGCAGGAGCGCGGCGAAAGCGGCATCGGCCTGCATCAGCGGACGATTGAAACCGTCACGGCTAATCTGGGCCGTCCGCTGTTTCTGAACCTGATATTGGCCCTTGTCGCCGTCTGGGTCGTCATCAATGTCTTCCCCCGCCGCCTCGGGCTGGCTGCTTTCGACCCGCCACCCTTCGCTTACCTGGAATGGGTGCTGACCCTGGGCGGACTGCTGCTGGCAATCCTCATTTTGATTACCCAGAACCGGCAGGCGCGGCTGGCCGAGCGGCGGGCACAGCTTGACTTGCAGGTGAACCTGCTGGCCGAGCAGAAGATCGCCAAGCTGATTGGCCTGGTGGAAGAGCTGCGCCGCGACCTTCCCTCGGTCCGCGACCGGGTGGACCTGGAAGCGACGGCCATGTCCGAAGCCACCGATGCCGGGGCGGTGCTGGACGCGCTGGAAGAAAAGCTGGACGAAGCCTCCGAAATTGTGGACGCCGCCCGCGAGCAGGTGGACAAAGAGATGACCGACTGAGGCTTCTTTTCTTTGCGCCCTGTGCTTCTTTGCGCCCTGTGCTTCTTGCCATACTCCGCAGAGGCCGTGGGAGTAGAAGTCCTCGGCTGTGAGGCGCAGGCGCCGAGTGTCCACCTGCGTGGACAAAGAACAGAACGTGTCCTAATCTTTCTCCGCGAAGGCGGAGACTTGGCCGAAGGCCGCATAGCCGAGGATTTCACTCCCACGGCTGCTTGTGGCAACAGGAGAAGGGCCGGGCAAAAAAGAAGGGCAGGGGCAAGCCCTGCCCCTTTGGCTTCCTTGTTGTTGGTAGCGGGGGGGGGCTTTCACCGGAACGCCGCCGCGACGGCGTCATTCTGGGCCAGATTTTCCGAACGCACCCCCGCGCTTTTGCGGATCAGTTCTGCCTCCGAATCCCGATACGGGTCCAGCTTCTCGACTGGCCGGGTGTTGCCCATCAGGCTCCACAGCGTCAGACTGCCCCCACCGAAGATTACTTTGTATGTCCAGGCCGCCCACGAGACGCCCCCGGCGTCCATCTGCCTGACCGCCTCTGCCTCCCCGGCGGCGTTGCCGTGCGGCTCAAAGCCGAACTCCCCCACATAAAACGGCACCTTGCGCCGGTCGCGCTCTTTGACGGCGGAAGCCAGATAATCCGTGAACTCTTTGCGCTGGTCGTCGTCGGATTTCGCCGTGAAGCGGTAATAGTGCGTGCTGAACACCACATTGGTCCACCCGCAGGGGCCGGGGAAAGGCATCCATTGGACGCCCGTGTAGCCGTCTTCGATAAAGACCAGATGGGTCGGGTCGGCGGCGCGGACCGCCCGGTACAGGCGGTCCATTACCACATACAGCGTGTCCGAGTTGGGCGTCCCCGTCGGCTCGTTCAGCAGGTCGTAGCCTGCTACGGCAGGGTTATCCCGATAGCGGCGGGCGATTCGTGTCCAGATCGCTTCGGCGCGGGCGACATTCGCCGGATCTTTAAAGAACTCATTGCGGCCCTCTTTCCCCGTGTGCCCCTGATCGCTCTGACTGCCGGGAGCGCCGTGCATATCTAAGATGACATACATCCCCCGCGCACTCGCCCACGCCACGGCCTGATCAATTTTTGACAGCGTCGCAGGCTCCGCGATCTGCCCGGCCAGAAACGGCAGGCGGACACAGTTCAGCCCGGCCTTCTGCATCCGGTCAAAGTCCGACTCGCTGAGCCAGGCGTCCCGAAACGCCGCCTGTACCCGTGCCGCGCCCGCCACGCCGAAGCGTTTTTCTAAAATCGTGCCGAGGGAAGCGTGGTCTTTCAGCGGGGGCAGGGCCGAGCCGTCCGGGGGCTTCGTCTGAAAAGGCATCATCCAGGGTTCTTCGACCAGCCAGCCGCCGAGGTTGACACCGCGCAGGACGACGGCTTTTCCGGCGCCGCCCACGATCTGTGTGCCCTGCGCGTGCAGCCGGGAGGGTGGGGCAGCCGCCGCCGTCAGCGGCAGAGTGAGGAGGGCCAGCCCGGCCAGCAGGCCGGTAACGGGAAAGTGCATAAGCCCATTATAGAGAAGCGCGGGCGGTGTGTCAACCCCGCCCGCCCCCATCTTGGGCCAGCAATCTTACCCCAGTCCCACCTGCGCCGCGCCGATAATGCGGTGCGATTCCCGCGCCTGCACGAAAACAACCGCGTGCAGATGCCCGCGCTGCCACGACCGGTCCAAAGAGACGGTCGGCGCGGCGGTGAACACGCCCCCTGTCACGGTTCCCAGCAGGCTGAGGCGGCGCACGACCGCGCCGTGGTCCAGCCGCCGCCCCCGGTTTTCCCCGCCCCGCACCTCTGAGCTTAACCCGTCTTCGGTCACGGCCAGCAGAACGTCCACCGTGCCGCGCCCTGCTGTTGCGGGGATGTGACTGACCGAGACGGAGAGCGTCTGTCCCGAGGCGGTCAGCCCGACGGTGGCCTTCGGCGCACGGGCTGCCTGCGTCACGGCGTCGCGGTCCTCGGAGGCGCTGCCGCCGTCATGGATTTCATGGTCGTCCACCACCACCTGCGGCGTCCCCGCCCGTGCGTTCAGGGCATTCGCGTAAATCTCCTGCCGCTTGCTGAACGTGTGCTGCGAAAACGGGTCGCGCCAGCTTGCGCCGTCCCAGTAGTCCACGTGTTCGCCGAGCGCAATCACCGGGATACCTGCCAGCGACGCCGCACGGGCATAGCGCGACAGCAGGGCATCGGCAGGCGGGCACGACGAGCAGCCTTCCGAGGTGAACAGCTCCACCACCACCGGCCCATCGGCGTGCGCGGGCGTCGCCGGGAGCAGCAGTGCCCCCACCGCCAGCGCGGCGGCGAGTGTCGGCACGGCAAATGTCAGTGTATTAAGTTTCATGGGGTGCTTCTCCAGGGTGTGCCCATGCGGGGCCATGTTTCTGCCCGTCTTTACAGTGGGGCAGGAGGAGAAGTTCCCTGCTAACGTGTGGGGTCGGGGCTTGTGTCACAGTTGTGTCACAGGCTGTGACAGAAGATGTGACAGACTTGTGACAGAGCGGAGGAAAGAAAGTTGCCACGGATTTTAATCCGTGGCTCTCAGACAGGCAGCGAAAATGGGGGAAATCGAAAAAGAGGATGTGGGCCGGCCGGGACTCGAACCCGGAACCACCTCATTAAAAGTAAGATGCTCTACCATTGAGCTACCAACCCACGCGGCTGCGCCCCGCGAGGCGGGCGACAGCAATAAGTATAGCACGCCGAACACCTGTTTTGCAAGTGTTCAGCGTATTTTTTAGTGCTTTTTTAGAGAAAAACACGAAAGTCACAGCAAATCGTGACGTCCTTGCGCTTTCAGCGCATCCACGATTTTTTTGACGTCCTCAGAGCGCGATTTCGGGCAGATAAGCGTTGCGTCGGGCGTGTCAATCACAATGAGGTCGTCCAGGCCAATCGTGGCAATCAGGCGCTTCGGGCTGTAAATCAGGGACCCCGTCGTGTCCACGCCGACGTGATGGCCGATGACTGTGTTTTCGATCTCGTGGCCTTCCCGCGCCAGCACTTCGGCCAGCCGCTGCCACGAGCCGACATCGTTCCAGCCGATGTCCGCCGGGATGACGGCCACTTTGTCCGCTTTTTCCGCGATGCCGTAATCCACCGAGATTTTATCCAGCGTCGGGAAAATCTCCTCCATCAGCCCCTCGAAAGCCTCCGTGCCGTAGGCGTCCGTCAGCCGCGCAAATGTCGCTTCCATCTGCGGCAGGTACGTCTGGTAGAGCGTGCGGAGCGTGCCGACCGACGCGATAAACATCCCGGCGTTCCAGTAGTACCCGCCGTCGGCCAGATACTGCTCGGCGACTTCGCGGGCGGGCTTCTCTTTAAACTGCTGGACGGTATACACCGGCACGCCCGCCTCGGTGGTCTCCCGCAAAGTCTCGCCGCTCTGAATGTAGCCAAAGCCCGTGTCTGGCCCGGTGGGCGGGATGCCCAGAGTCACCAGCCAGCCCTCGGCGGCGACTGCGGCGGCGGACTGCAAAATGGCCCGAAAGTGGGCGTCGCTGGGGATGACATGGTCGGCAGGCAGGGTCGCCATGACCGCGTCTGGCCCCAGCGTCTTTTCCAGCAGCGCGGCCATCAGGCCAATCGCGGGGGCCGAATCGCGTCCGACCGGCTCCCCGACGATGTTCTGCGCGGGAACGCCTTCGAGCTGCGTGCGGACCGCCCCGGCGTGCCGGGCATTGGTGATGACATACAGCCGCTCGGGCGGGACGAGGCCGCGCACGCGGTCGGTGGTTTCCTGAAGCATGGTGCGCTCGGAAACGATGTCTAGAAACTGTTTGGGGGTTTCCTGCCGGGAGCGCGGCCACAGGCGCGTCCCGCCGCCTCCGGCGGGAATGACAACAGCGATGTTAGGTTGATTGGGCACAGAGAGTTCTCGCTTCGGGTTTGAAATAATAACCCAATCAGTGTACCAAATCGGCGGGCGGGTGTCAATCAGGAGGCCCCCCGCCCCCAATTCTGGGGGAGCCAGAAAGTGAGGGACAAGCCCGTCCGGCTCCCTCTCCTTTCCAAAGGAGAAGGCGGGGGGTGAGGTTCCAAAAATCTCTGCGAACCCTTTTGCCCCCACCATCCGTTTTTGTCAAATATGCGATACAATCTATGTATGCGACACACCCGCCGCCACACGCTTCTCTGGCCGCTCCTGCTGCTCGGCAGCACTGGGCACGCCGGGGCACAGGCCCCCAAAGGCCCGCCACCGCTGACACTCGCCCGCGCCCTTGCCACCCTGCCGCCGCCCGTCAAAGGCATTGTCCTGGCGGTCGGCGCGGACAAAGTCACCTTACCCACCGGGACACTGCCCCCGCCCGTCGATGCCACTGTCACCGGGCTGGCAAACACCTTCGGCGACATCACCCAGGACTTTGGCCGTGTGACGGTCATCGCTCCGTCCTCGCGGGTGGTGCTCAACCCGGACCCCGCCCCGCCCGACCTGGCGGCGGATATTGGGTCGTTTACAGGCTTCAAGATGCTGGCGTCAAGTCTGGACGACGCCCAGTGGAAACTGCTCACTTCGGAGAGTGGGATAGGACTCACGGACCTGACGGATGACACGCAAAAGCTGCTGTTTCACAGCCTGTTTCCTGGCAATGTGCTTTGGGTTGCCTCGCAGGACCCGGCCCAAACAAAACTGCCGGACGAGCAGCGCACGGATAAGCGCAATGTGTCGGACCAGATAGACAGCGTGCGCGTGCGGATACGGCAGACCACGCACATTTACGTCCACGACAAAAAAGGAAAACCTATCTTCTTCTCAGGACCTCCTGCGGACCTGACTCGCTTGCACACTTGGCGTCCGCAGCGCGATCTCCCGGCGACTCAAAACAGCGTCCTCCTCCGGGCGATGGTCCCCAACACGGCCAAATCAAGCGATCTGCCGCTGGGTGATGCCAGGTTTCAGCAGAGGGTGACGCTCACTGGGGCAAAGACGATGGGCGAGTTGGTGGCGCGGATTGCGGCCAAAACGCACACCGAGCTGTACGCCGATCCGCATTATGCGTCGCGTTTGCTGACTGTCATCGGCCCCACGCCCGAAGTCCCGGCAACGGATGCACTGACGGCGCTGGCCCTCGCTGTGGCCGGAACATACCGGCAGGTCGGGCCGGCTTTTGTGCTGACCGACGACCTCGAAGGCGTGGGCACACGCCGAAAGCGGCTGCAAAACTGGCAGGATGGCGCGTTCGATGCCAAAATGAAGCTGAATGAGCAGGCGGGCGTGGCTTTGCTGAAAAACCGTCTGACATCCGCACGCTCGCTGCCGACCTCTGGAGACCCGCTAGCGATTGCGCCGCAGCAAATGGTGGAATTAAAAGATGATGTGACTATGCCCGGTGTTCCCGATCAAAATGACAACTACCCTTACGCTAAACTGACACAAGCACAGCAAGGCCGGGTACGACAGATCGCTGATGCTTACAATGATTTCCAAGCGACGAAACCTGCCAGGACCAACGACGACGACCCGCCGCAGGAGCCAGACCCCACTGGAGCCGTCACTTTGGGGCCAGACTATGCCGTGCAGCTTCTCATTCCCACCGTGCAGGGACCGGTGGACGGCAATACCAATGTCCCGCTCTCGCTCCTTTACTGGCCGGGTGTTGCGGCTTCAGAAGCGGCTCGCGCTCAGCGCAAAGCGCAGGAGGCGGCGCAGGGAACAGCTCCCCCGGACCCGCGCCCGCCCGCGCCGCCGCTGCTGCCCCTGCTGCGTTCCCGCGCCCGGCGGGCCATTCTCGGACACCCCACGACCCCCGCCGCTGTGGATGTGCTGGTCGCCGCCATGCAGAAGATTGGTCTCAATGAGCTGTGGCTGGATGTGTTCTCGGCGGGCAAGTCCCATCTCACAGACAAAGGCACGGACATCTTAACCGAGGCGCTGGCAAAAACGCAGGGCACAGGCATTGCGGTGTATGCCGACCTGAGCCTGCTTCCCTGGGGAAACACCCCGCCCAAAGACAGCTGGGACCTGGATATTCTGGGCGAAAACAGCCGGGCAGGAGATATGGCCGATCACGCCCGAAGACACGACGAGGATTATGACGCGGCAGGGCGGCCCATTGCCTACGTGCCGCCGCCGGTGTTGGCCAGCCCCGTTTCGGCAAAGGTGCAGAAGGAGCTGGCAGAGATGGTGCGAAATCTGGCCTCGCGTTCGGGATTGGCAGGCTTTGTCTGGGAAGACGCTGTGCGCGGCGACGACCTCGGCTACACCCCGGCGATGCGGCTGGCGTTCCTGCGGGCGTTTCAGGCCGACCCGGTAGACATCACGCAGCAAAAATACTCCGCCACTGATCTCAGCCTGCCGACGTTTGACGATTCGGCGGTGGACGACACGCTGCGGGGGCACTGGGACGACGCCCGGCTCGGAGCCAATGCGTTCCTGCTGACGCAGATGCGGCAGGCGGTGCCTCTGTCGGCAAACAAGCCAATCCTGATGCGGCGTACCGATCAATCGCCGGACTGGCTGGCGTCCTGGGACGACCCGCGCCAGATGCCGCTGCCTCTGCGGACGCTGTTCAAGGGCAACTATTACCCGTCCGCCGAGGAAATTTGGGCCGTGGCTGCTAAACAGGGCAAATCAGCACTCGTTGTCGTGCCAGTCCGCGACCCCGCCAACCCTGACGCGCTGGCCCGCGACCTGCAGGCTGCCCTGCCGCCGCCTGCTTCGCCAAAGGCGAAAGCCGCGTGGGACGGCTACGTGCTGGACTTCCAGGAGGAGAGGTTCACCGACAGCCTCGAGCCTCTGCGTGATCTGGTGCAGGCGGCAGAAAAGAAGTAGGAGACCTCTCCCCCGGCCCTCTCCTCCAGAGAGGGAGCCAGAAGTTAAGAGTAGAGGCGCTGCTTGCTGCGCTCATCTTCCCTAACTTCTCTCCCCCCTCTGGAGGAGGGGCCGGGGGAGGTTCCTAATGCGCCTCCGCAGGCGCGGCTTTGCCCTTTTTAGCCCGCTTCAGCAGCAGCGCGGCGGGCAGGGCGGCCAGGAAGCTGATGCCGAGCAGGATAAACGCATTGTTGTAGGCCATCGTCGCCGCCTGTGCCTGCACCGTCCGGTCGATCAAATGCAGGGCGGCGGCCTGTGCCTCGGCGGGGCCGTAGCCGCTGCTCATCAGCGCGTGGGCCGTGCCAGTCAGGCGGCTTTGCAGGGTCGAGTCGCCCGCATACAAATCTGAGACCAGATTGGCCCGGTGGTAGGCGGTCATCTTGACGATATACGTGTTTAGAACCGCGATGCCGAACGAGCCGCCAAGCTGACGCATCAGGCTGTACAGCGCCGCCCCCTGCGCGATGTCCGCGCCCCGAAGCCCGGCGAACGCCACCGTGGTGATCGGGATGAAGACCAGGCCGAGGCCGAAGCCGCGCACCATCAGGCCAAGCTGCGTGTCCGCCTCCCCGCTTTGCGTGGTCAGATGCCCCAGCAGCCACATGGAGAAGATATAAATGAACATCCCCACAATGATCGACACACGCGGGTCAAAGCCGCGCTGCAGGAGCCGCCCGATAATAATCACCGACAGCGCCGTCATCAAGCCGCCCGGCAGCAGGGCCATCCCCGTCTCGGTGGGCGTGAAGCCCAAGATTCCCTGCACGAATAGCGGGTAAATGAAGACGCCGCCATACAGGCCGAAGCCGAGCACCAGGCCCAGAATGACCGATGCCGACAGGCTCCGGTCCCGCAGCACCCGCAGGTCCAGAATGGGCGCTTTGTTGCGCGGCGTCAGCTCCCACCAGATAAACGTGCCCAGCGAAATCACCGCAATGACCGCCAGCCGGGAAATCCACGGGTCCTGAAACCAGTCGTACCGCTCGCCTTCTTCCAGAACGTACTGCAAAGACCCCATCCCCGCCGCCAGCAGGCCGATCCCCAGCACGTCCACTGTCTTGACCTTTTTCTGATGCACCGAGTCCTGCAGAAACGCGCCGACCATGCCGAGCGACGCGATAGCGAGCGGAATATGGAGAAAGAAGATCATGCGCCACGAATAGTTGTCCGTGATATAACCGCCCAGCACCGGCCCCAGCGTCGGGGTCACAATCAGCCCCAGCCCAAAGATAGACTGCACGGTAGCAATCTGCGAGCGCGGGAAAATCTCCACAATGGTGGACTGCGCCGTGGAAATCAAAGCCGCGCCGCCTGCGCCCTGCACCAGCCGCCAGAAAATAATCTCCCCGAGGCTCCCCGACAGGCCGCACATAAACCGCGCAATGTTGAAAATCAGAATGGAGGCCATCAGGTAGCGTTTGCGCCCGAACCGGCCCGACAGCCACGCGGTCATCGGCAGCACAATGACATTGGACAGGATATAGCCCGTGGACACCCACGCGATCTCGTCGGTCGTCGCACCCAGATTGCCTGACATCTGCGGCAGGGCGACATTGACCACGGTGGTGTCCAAAATTTCCAGCGCGGCGGCCATAATCAGCCCCAGCAAAATCCACCAGCGTCGCTTGAACACCTCGTCGGTGACGACATTGACAGACATGGGGCTGGACTGCGTGCTGGCGGCTGGCTGCGGGTCAGGTTTGTCTTCGGGAATGCGGGGGCGTCGCCCCTCTCTGAGAACTTCGGTTGCCATAGTTCTTACAATTCCGGCCCGCTCACAAAAGGCGGCCTAAGAGCGAATGAAGCTGCGCCTGCTCGTCCGGCGACAGCGGGGCAAAGACTTCCGTGTTGGTGCGCCGGGCCAGCGCCTCGGCCCGGACCAGCAGCGCCCGGCCTGCGTCTGTCAGCGTCACCTGATGGGCGCGGCGGTCAGCGGGGTCTCGGCGGCGCGTGACCAGCGCCTGCCCCTCCAAATCGTCCAGCAGCAGCACGACGGTATTGCGGTCTATTCCCAGCCGCTCGCCGATCTCCACCTGCGCCAGCGGTTTTTCCTCGCCCAGCAGGGCAAGCACGGCAAAATGCCGCCCGTGAATGCCCAGCGGCTCGGCGAGGCCATCAAAATGGCTGCGGCACTTTTGCGCGGCGCGGGTCAGCAGGTAGCCGGTCCAGACGGCCAGGCTGGAGGGAATAGGGGGTGTTTGCGTGTCCATAAGTACTATCATACCTTAATATAATCAGTAATAGTGATGAAATGTTCCCCAAAAAAGCACGCACACACTGCGGGGCGGGTACACTTATCCCGGAGAATACCGCCATGCCTTTTGCTTCCATCAACCCTGCCACCGGGGAGACCGCCGAGACATTTCCGTCGCTGACCGCCGAAGAACTGGAAAACAAGCTCCAGGCCGCTGCCGCCGCGTTTGAACGCCACAAAAAAACGCCGCTCGCGGACCGGGTCGCTTGGATGACCCGCGCCGGTGAGATTTTAGACGCTGAAAAAGACACCCTCGCCCGCACGATGACACTGGAAGTCGGTAAAACGCTTCGGTCTTCGGCAGAAGAAGTGGAAAAGTGCGCCCGCACCTGCCGGTATTATGCCGACCACGCGGCGCAGATGCTGGCCGACCAGCCCTGTGACATGGGCGAGGGCGCGACTGCGTTTGTGCGCTTTCTGCCGCTGGGGCCGGTGGTGGCCGTCATGCCCTGGAACTTCCCGCTCTGGCAGGTCGTGCGCTTTGCCGCGCCCGCGCTGATGGCGGGCAATGTCGGCCTGCTCAAGCCTGCCGAGAGCGTCCCGCAGTGCGGGCTGATTTTGGAAGACGTGTTCCGGCGGGCGGGCTTTGCTGAAGGCGTGTTTCAGACGCTTTTCGTAGAAACCGCGCAGTTCGGAGATGTTTTAGATGACCCGCGCCTCGTCGCCGCGACACTGACCGGCAGCGGTGGAGCGGGGCGGGACGTGGCGGCGCGGGCGGGGCGCAATCTGAAGAAAACCGTGCTGGAGCTGGGCGGCAGTGACCCCTTTATCGTGCTTCCGAGCGCCGACTTGGACCGGGCCGCGCAGATGGCGGTGAAGGCCAGAACGCTCAACAACGGGCAGTCCTGCATCGCCGCCAAGCGGTTCCTTGTCCATGAGAAAATCGCCGACGAGTTCACCGAAAAGTTTGTCGCGGGCATGGCGGCGCTCACTGTGGGCGACCCGCTGGACCCAAACACCGACATCGGCCCGCTGGCCCTGCCCAAGATTCTGGCCGGTCTGGTCGCGCAGGTGGACCGAAGCGTGGCGCTGGGCGCTCGCGTTGTGCTGGGCGGCCATCGCCGACCCGGCCCTGGCAACTGGTACGCCCCCACGGTGCTGACGGACATTCCCAAAGGCAGCCCGGCCTATTCGGAAGAGCTGTTCGGCCCCGTTGCCCTGCTGTTCCGGCTTCCCGATTTGGATGCGGCTATCACGCTGGCAAATGACACCCCGTTCGGCCTCGGCAGCAGCGTCTGGACCACCGACTCTGCCGAGCAGGAACGCTGCATCAACGAAATTGAGGCGGGAATGACCTATATCAACAGCCCCGTCGTCTCCGACCCGCGCCTGCCGTTTGGCGGCATCAAGCAGTCCGGCTATGGCCGCGAGCTGTCCGAGCACGGCCTGCGGGAGTTTGTGAATACGAAGACTGTCTACGAGGCACTCTGAGCCTATTCACTATCATTGCTGCATAAGGTATGCTACAGGGCAGAGAAAGTCGCCGAAGGAGGGTTCTGCCCATGTCTTTTGTCGTGCGCCGCAAAGCGGGGCCGCTGCTGTCTATTTTGCCTCTTCTTGCCGTGCCGGGGCTGGGATTGCTGGGCCTGATGGGCGGAGCAGGGCATTTTGGACAGGAGCTGCGGCACGCGGCGCTGAGCGAGGCTCGCCCGGACGCCCCGATGCCGACCGCGCCTCTGGCAGAGCGGGTGGCTTACACGCGGGAGCTGCACCGGCGGGATTTGCGGACGTTTCAGGCCAAAATAGACTACTGGCAGGCCGCCGCTCAGGCCCCCGGCGCGGCAGGCCAGCACGCCCAGCAGAAATTGGCGCAGTGGCGGCAGATGTACCGGAAAAGCCAGGCAACGCTGCAAAGACAGACCCAGGAAGCCGCCGCGCCGCTCTAACGGCCCTCAGACCAGATAAACTTTTGCAGCCGCTCCGCTTCGGCGTCCTCGTCGGCTTTGGAAGGCCTGGGGCGGGCCGGGGCAGGGCGAACCTGGGCAGGGCGGGCCATGACCGGGGCCTCTCGGGTCGGAATGGGCAGAGGGGCGGCTTCGACTGGCGGGTCTTTCGGCATCGCCTCCGCCACGGTTTCCGGCTCGCTTTTTCGATGCGGCACGGCAGGCCGGGGCGGCGGCAGACGGACAAGGACAGACTTCGGAGGCGCGGGGGCGGCAGGCAGCGGCTTTACGGACGAGCGCAGTCGGCGGGGCCGCACGGCGGCTGAGGCAGTGGCCGCAGGCAGTGTCACAGCCGCTGGGCGGCGCACCGGCGGCGCACCGGCGGCGCTGCGGGCCGAAGCGCGGGCCGGGCGGCGGCTGGCACGGCAGAAACAGGCACGGCAGAAACAGGCACGGCAGAAACAGGCACGGCAGAAACAGGCATGGCAGGGGCCGCAGGCGTGGGCCGAGCCGCCACGGGGGAGGCCGGAGACACTGGGACCGGCGGCGCGGGCGTCCACAGGCTTCGGCTTCCGCGCAGACCGGCGGCGACGGCCAGAACAAACAGCAGCGGCAGGACGCCCCACGCCCAGCGCGGCAGGGCCGCCGTATGAGACTGGGGGCGCGGCGCACCTTCCCCCGGCAGAGCATTTGTAAATGCCTCGGCCAGCGCGGCTGCCGAAGGGAAGCGGCGCTCCGGCGCTTTTTCTAAAGCGCGTTTCAGGACTTTGGACAGGCCGGGCGGCAGGCCGGGAAGAGGGCGCGGCGGCTCGTGGATGACCTGGTACATCACGGCGGCCACATCGGTGGCCTGAAACGGCGGGTGGCCTGCCAG
>CAXUKS010000019.1:0-48205 GCA_964251675.1 uncultured Armatimonadales bacterium | reverse complement strand
GCGCCGGCGTCGTCCGCCGTCGTGCCCGCCCGCAGGACGTAGAGCAGCACGCCCAGCGCCCAGACATCCGAGGCCACCGTCCCGCCTCCGCCTCGCACCTGCTCCGGGGACAGGTACGCCGGGGAGCCGACCACGAGGCCGCCGCTCGTGATCGCCGTGTCATCGGCATGACGGGCAACGCCGAAATCCAAAAGCTTCGCGCTGCCGTCCGGGAGCAGCATGATGTTGGACGGCTTGACATCCCGATGCACGATGCCTGCCCCATGAACCGCCGTCAGCGCCGCCGCGATCTGCGTCAGCACGCCCCCCGCTTCGGGCAGCGGCAGCGGCCCGCGCTCCAGCCGGGCGCGGAGCGACTCGCCGGGCAGAAACTCCATCGCAATAAAATGCACCCCGGCCCGCTCACCGATTTCGTGGATCGCCACAATGTTCGGGTGCGAAAGCTGCGCGACGGCCCGCTCTTCGCGCCGGAAGCGGGCCACCAGGTCGTGACGCCGGGTGGGGGTGACAGCAAACGGCAGGGCCAGCACTTTCAGTGCCGCCCGCTGCCCGCTGCGCGTGTCCAGCGCCTCATAGACGACCGACATCCCCCCCCGCCCGATTTCCCGCAGGAGTCGGTAAGGAGTCAAATCAGCCGTCAGCGGATTTGGCGGCGCAATGGCTGTCTCTTCTGTCTGCATAATGTTATGCAGTTAAGTTACCCAAATTTAAGCCATTTTAGTGCGGCGGCGGGCGCTGCAGTGGCATGAGGGGAACACATTTGCTGGAAGAGGAAGCAGCCATCGTCGAGCCAGTGCGCGACACGTTTTTTTGTTTGTGTTGACACCGTGCGATATTTTGGGTACATTTACAACTAAAGCAGTAGGAATAATATCAATACCACAGCAGCACAGGCGGCACAACTTATGACACTTCCCAACTTTATTATTTTAGGTGCGGCCAAAGCGGGCACGACCGCCGTGTATTACTACCTGATGCAGCATCCCCAAATCCATGTCACCCCGCTCAAAGAAACCAATTTCTTTGCCCTGGAAGGGCAGCCGCTCCGCTTTAGCGGACCGGGAGATGACGAGTACGTCAATCGCCTCTCTCTCACCACTCTGGACGCTTATCAGGAACAATATCGGTACGCCCAGGGAAAGAGCGCGATTGGGGAAGCTTCGCCGCTGTATTTGTACCATCCGCGTGCGCCCGAGCGAATTCGCCATTATGTCCCTGATTCAAAGCTGATCGCGTTTGTCCGCAACCCGGTGGACCGCGCCTTTTCAGCCTTTCTGCATTTGGTGCGGGACAAGCGGGAGCCGTTCACGGAGTTCCGCCAGGGCCTGCAAGCCGAAGAAGAGCGTATCGCGGCAGGATGGGAGCATATCTGGCACTACAAGAACATGGGGCTGTACCATGCCCAGCTTCAGCGGTATCACGCCCTTTTTCCCGAGGCGCAGATCAAAATCTTCCTGTATAAAGACCTGCGTACGGACCCGGTCGGCACGATGCAGGAGCTGTTCCAGTTTCTGGAAGTTGATCCGGCGTTTGTTCCCGATATGTCGCAGCGGCACAATGTCACCATCGATCTGCCTGCGGAACGCCGCCCCCTGCTCCCGCCGGAGGTGCGGACAGAGCTGCGTGCGTATTTCCGCGAAGACTCGCTGCGCCTTCAGGACCTGATTGGCCGGGACCTGTCGCACTGGTTCCAGGATGCCGGGGCCGCTCAGGAGACCGAGGAAATCCGAAACACCGTCTGAGAGAAGCACCGTCTGAGAATTGAAATCTTGAAGAAAATCCCAAATATCCTGTGGGTCTGCACCGACCAGCAGCGCTTTGATACACTGGGGTGTTATGGCAGCCCCTGGGTGCAAACCCCTCACATCGACCGTCTGGCCCAGAGCGGCACGTTATTTGAGCGGGCCTTCTGCCAGAATCCGCTTTGTACGCCCTCGCGCTCCAGTTTTTTGACGGGCCGCTACCCGCGCACCACCCGAAACCGGCAGAATGGGCAGAGCCTTCCCGCCGAGGAAGTGCTGGTCACCAAACTGCTGGCCGACGCAGGCTATGAGTGCGGGCTGTCCGGCAAGCTCCATCTGTCTGCGGTCCATCCGACGGTGGCGGCGGTAGCGGAGCGGCGCATTTCCGACGGCTACACCACATTTCACTGGTCGCACCACCCGGATCGGGATTGGGCGACGGGGGACTACAACGCCTGGCTGGCGGAGCAGGGTTTAGAGTATAAGCGCCGACCGTTCCGAGGGTCTCGCTACGTGGAAACGAGTATGCCCGCCCCGTATCATCAAACAGCCTGGTGCGCCCAGAAGGCCATTGACTTTATTGAGGCCCGTGCTCCCTCCGCCCAATCTTCTCAGGCCGCCCAATCCTCTCAGGCCGCCCAATCCTCTCAGGCCGCCCGGCCCTGGCTGTTTTCCGTCAACATTTACGACCCGCATCATCCCTTTGACCCGCCCGAAGAGTTTTTGCAGCCGTATCTGGACCGCCTGGACGAGATTCCACTGCCTAATTATGTGCCGGGGGAGCTGGACAACAAACCGGTCTTTCAGCAGATTGACCACACCGGCGCTTATGGCGGGCAGACCGACCTGTATCCCTTTGACCAGATGACGCCACGCGACCACCGGCTGATCCGCGCCGCCTACTGGGCCATGTGCGATTTGATCGATGTCCAGGTAGGCCGAATTCTAGAGTCGCTGGAGCGGACAGGACAGCGCGAAAACACGCTGGTCATCTTTATGAGCGACCACGGCGAAATGCTGGGCGACCACGGGATTTATCTGAAAGGGCCTTTCTTCTATGAACCGGCGGTGCGCCTGCCACTGATTTTCTCCTGGCCCGGCGTGATCCCGCCCGGCGTGCGAAGCACGGCGCTGGTAGAATTTGTGGACCTGGCACCGACCCTGCTGGAAAGTGCGGGGCTGCCTCCGTATGCCGCGATGCAGGGCCATTCTCTCTGGCCGCTGCTGACCGGTGCGATCCCGCCTTCGCAGGGGCGCGACGACATTTACTGCGAACATTACGGGACGACCTACCCGGAGCCGGGGCGCGGCAGTGCCTTTGCCACCATGCTGCGGACCAACCGGCACAAGCTGGTCGTCCTGCACGGCGGCGGCGTGGGAGAGCTGTACGATCTGGAAGCAGACCCCGCCGAGACGCACAATTTGTGGAAAAGTCCGAAGCATCAATCCCTGAAAATGGACCTTCTGATTCGTCTCACGGACCGGATGGCCTGGACCGTGGACCCCCTGCCGAGGCGCGAGGCGAAATTTTAAGAGGCGAAATTTTAATGCGCCCAGCGGGTACAACAGGGGCATGATGCGAATACTGGTGGTGGAAGATGAAGCGCCGATAGCCGAAGTGATCAGCCTCGGGCTGCGGCAGGCGGGATATGTGGTGGATGTGGCCGTGGATGGCCGGGACGGACTGGCGCAGGCACAAAGCAGTCGCTACGGCCTGATTTTGCTGGATGTGATGCTGCCCCATCTGGACGGCTGGGCGGTCTGCGAGCGTCTGCGGGAGGCGGGCGACCCCACGCCCATTCTGATGCTGACCGCCCGCGACACGGTGACAGACCGGGTCAAGGGCCTGGAAACCGGGGCCGACGACTACCTGCCCAAGCCCTTTGACTTCCGCGAGCTGCTGGCCCGTGTTCATGCCCTGCTGCGCCGCGACCGGGTCCACAAAGGCCGCGTCATTCAGGCCGCCGACTTGGAGATCGACACCACCCTGCGCCGGGTGACGCGGGCCGGGCGCGAGATTTCCCTCACCCCCCGCGAGTACGACCTGCTGGAAGCGTTGGCCGGGCATCAGGGGCAAACCCTCACCCGCGAAGTCATTCAGGAGCGCGTCTGGCTCGACGACGACAGCCTCTCCAACACCGTCGACGCCTACGTGCGCCTCCTGCGGCGCAAGATCGACGCCGACCATGCGGTAAAGCTCATCCAGACCGTCCACGGCGTCGGCTACAAACTGGCCGTCCCCGCGCCCGAGGGGTGAGAGACTTTCTTACGGAGCGGGGGGCGTGGGAATACTAAATACTGTTCGGTCCAGTTCATCCGCTCGGTCGCGGTTGACGCTGAGGGCATGACCATCCACCATGACATAACTCAGCCGCCCGTCCTCCCGCTCTGTTCCGCCGTGCCAGTGTCCCACATGGTCGAAGAGGAGAGGAACATCTGCCGGGCCTCGCTCGCTGTACGGAAGTGCGTTACTCCAGCCTCGAACGCCGCCAAAGGTTTGACCGCTTAAAGCCAGCAGTGTGGTGTAAGCGTAGCTCATGCTGAATGCCTGGAAGCAGGAAGGATGGGCCGCAAGCGGGGTGTCTTCAAACGAGCCGCCGAAGTCAAATCCCGTGTCAGAAGGACAACGCCAAAGGTCGCGGTCTTTAACATGGCCCACCATCACGTTCGGCAGGATTGAATGATTAGCCTGCATCCTTTGGATCACAGGCCAGTACGGACTCCCCTGCCAGCTATCTGTATCCAAATCGAAGGGATCGCCCCCATAGGGGTAGTGGTCGTCGAAGTCCTGAGCATATTGGAAAGTCGCAAGACTAAGCTGATGCAGGTTGGAAAGGCAGGCGGCCTCCCGACCTCTCTCCCGTACCCGGCTGAACACAGGAAAAAGAACCGCCGCGAGACTACCAATAATTGCTATGACAATTAGCATCTCAATGAGAGTAAAACCCTGCCATTTGCGGCTTTTCTTTCTGCAACCATTTGGTCTTGTTAGGTTCATTTGGTCCTCGCTCAGTCGCCCTTAAAGCCATTGCTTGACTTTAAGCGCCGCCGATTTTTCCAAGGCGTCGTCACTGTTAAGATACGGCTCAACAGCGGGACCAATTTTAGCTTTTTGTTCATCAGACATTGGGTGTATCTGTGCTAAAATCGTCATAGCACGGGTACGCACTAAAGAGTTTTTTGCCCCCTTCAAATAGTTCAATGTCCAATCCAGATCGCTGTCTGAGATTGTGTGCGTTTGATGTACACTTCTCCCTATTTTGCCATTCTTGCTGTAGTCCGCTTGTGAAACTTGTATCTGGTCAGCAGGACTTGTTTGGTCAGCCGGAGTTTGCTTCGAACAGCCAGCCATCGCTGACAACACAGCAAAAATCGCGCAGAGTGCGGCAAAACACTTGATGTTTGACATAAATTTTCTCCTCGGAAAGTAGTTCTGTTGATCCATTCACCGTGGTCAGCGGCGCTTCGTTCGTCTATGCTGTGTTTGCCTGTGCTTCGGCTAATGCGGCCTGGGATTGGGACTGCTCTTGTTGCAGAACCAGACAGAGAAAAAGACGTAGCCGGAGGCAAAAAAAGTTCGGTCAGCGCCAAAGATTGTTTCCTCCCTGTTAATGAGGGCAAGTCAAAAGTGAACGAAGGACCACTTGCTCTTTGTGACACGCCCGAGGATAAAAAGTTGCACGGACTGTTCATTTTTATCCTGCTTTCTCCTAATGCAGTTTATCCAGCGCATGCCGGGCACGTTCCCGCACATCGGGGTCAGGGTTGTTCAGGAGCGGCTGGAGATATGGAATTGCTTTTGCATCCCCCAAATGTCCAAGCACGTTTGCCGCCGTCTGTGGAATAAAGTGATATGTGTCAGTGCTTGAATTGGATGTCAGCAAGGGAACTGCCGCGTCAAAAATGCTCTGTTTTTGAGAAGGCGTCATGATCTTCAGCAAATCTATTACTGCTAGGACATCAGGAACGACTATCTCTGGATGTGTCGAAGGCTTTTTCATCAGCGCAAGCATCCACTCTAGGTCGGAGTCAGAAATGGATTTGGTCTGCTTTATTTGTGTCTCAATCTGCTTAAATCTGATATAGTCAGATTGTGTCTCAATCCCCTGTTCCTGTAATTTATTGCCAAGATGACGAGTATTTTGCCTTGCTGGCGAAGTCGGCCATGAACGCCAAACCACAATGCCAATGATAGTGATGCTAACGAGTATCAAAAAGAGAGCAAGATTTTTATTTAATAACATTTACTACTTTCTCATAGAGTTTGCTAGAGACTGCCCTAACGCAGGCTGAAGGTGGCCGCAAGGCCCGAACCACTGTAGTCCGTGGAGGCCGCTGGCCGGTTCGAGTCGGAGGCGCAGGGGCTGCCGCTGGTGTCCTAGGCGCACCCGGCGCTGGGATTGCTGCCTCCCCTGGAGACGGCTGAACCTCGGAACCACATGACGTGCCCGATCAGCGTGGACCACGAAGTCAAGTTTATCCAGACCGTCCACGGCGTCGGCTACAAACTGGCTGTTCCGGGATAATCTAAGTGTATGCCGCCAGCATAATGGCCGCGACACAAAAGCCAGCATTAAAGAGCGCGGCCAGACCCAGACTGAGCTTCAGGGTGTGGAGCGAGGTCTCTGTGATACGCTGAATATGCTCCACCGCCTTCGCTAAGGCCGGGGCCAGGTCCCCGGTGACTTCGCCGGTTCGGGCCAGCGTCAGAATAATCGGGTCCAGAGTGTCAGTCGCGCTCAGTGCCTGAGCCAGCCCCGCGCCCCGCTCCATCCGGGCCGCCGCAGGCCGAAGCCGAGAGGCAAGGCAGGTGTTTCCGCAGGCATCCGAGGCCAGGCGGACGGCTTCCGGCAAGGACAGGCCCGCGCCGTACAGAAATGACAGATGCCGGGCAAAGTAGGTCTGGCCGATCAGGTGGGCCGTGCGTCCCAGGACTGGAATTTTCAGGATCAGGCGGTCCATGTATGGTTTGGGACGCCCGGAAAGACGCGGCAGCAGGGTTCCCAGAAGCAGCAGCAGGCCGAACGTCAGCAGCGGCAGAACGCCGCACAGCACGAGCAGCCCCGGCTTCTCGCGCAGGCTCCCCAGCACGACCGGCCACAAGCACAGCACTAGGAACATGACAAGCCGGGGATAGAAAAGCTCCCGTTTGATTTCCAGGCTGAGCGCGTGCTGCTCTTCCAGAGCGTCGGCGAGGTGGCGCAAGGAAGCGACCAGAGTGCCGGAGCGTTCTCCGGCGGCAATCGCCGCCACGTGAAACGCCGAGAAGCAGCGCGGGCAGGCGGTGCAAGCCTGACTCAGCGAACTGCCCTGCCACACCGATTTATGGAGGGAATGCAGGCAGGGAGCAAGCATCCGCGAAGGCGACTGCCGCGCCAGCACGCCGGTCGCTTCCGTGATGGAGACTCCGGCATCCAGCATCACAGAGAGCTGACGAAAAAAATGGCTGAGTAACATAAAGTGTGGTATCCGCGTATCAGAGTTCAACCGGAGCCGAGGGCACATTGAAGATGATGCGCTGCAATTTGGCAGAACGCTCTTCATCCACCGTGATCACGTGCCCATCCAGCATCACGAGATTAAGACGCTCATCTTTGGGGTCCGTCCCCCCGTGCCAATGCCCTACCGCATCGGACAGCAGCGGGATGTCGGCGGGGTCATGCTCGGAGTAAGGCGGCTTGCGGCTCCAAGCCCGGACGCTCGTGAGTGTCTGCCCCTGCACGGCCAGCAGGGTGGTGTAGGCGTAGCTCATGCCGTATACCTCAAAGCAGGAAGGATGAGCGTCCAGTGGAATGTTTTCGTTGAGACCCGTCTTGTCATAGCCGGTATCGGCGGGGCAGTGCCACAATTCACGGTCTTTGACAAACGCGCTCATCACGTTAGGCAAGTAGGCATTTTGCGCTTTCATGATATCAATCTGAGAGGCAAACTCGCTGCCACCCCAGCTATCCGTTGCCAAATCGCTTGGGTCGCCGCCGTAGGGATAATGGTCGTCATAATCTACGGCATACTGGAGCACGGCGGTGCTGAGCTGGCGCAGGTTGGAGACACACACTGCCTGCCGTCCTTTGGCACGGACGGATAGGAATACCGGAAACAAAATCGACGCCAGAGCAGCGATGATGCCAATGACAATGAGAAGCTCAACGAGCGTGAAACCGAAGTGTTTGTGTTTCATTGTCAAAATATATCCCACAGAAGAAAGACGTCTCAAAGTAAAAAGGGACACTGTCCCTCTACAGCACTGCCTTTGACAGCGCATAATAATAGTTGTCTTGATCCGGGTTTCCGGTGTAAGCGACTCGCAGGATGTCGCCTTGATTGCGCTGCTGCAACTGCTTTACCGTCAAGGGACCAGTGGAATAGGAATTGTAAGCAAACGAAGCGACCGGATGCCTGGCGGTGACGTGATCATCCGCCCACAGAACGTTGGCCCGGCCAAAGTGCCGCCCGGCGACAACAGCCTGCTTATCAGACGGCATATAGACAGAAGGAGGCAGTTCCAGGTCACTGGGCGCAACAGCAACATGGTCTGCCACCAAAATTGTCCCCGCAGGATCGCCGATCTGTGCCACTGAAACCGGATGCTTCTGGGCAATTTCTGTTCGTGCATAGGCAATATTGAGGCCATACGTGAATTCGGCGTTCGGCGCTGCCGGACAGTTCCAGAGGCTCTTGTTTTTGACGTAGGCAGAGAGACGCCCGCAGGCTGTGTCAAAACGGGGAGTTGGCCTCTCTACTTTGCACCCGCCCCATGTCACAATTGTCCCATTGTCGTAGGCATGGCCCAGCGCCGGAAACATCAGGCCCTCATTATCCTGACTGTATTCAGCCGCCGCCAGACCAATCTGTTTCAAATTGCTGGCACAAGCCGTTTGATAGCCTTTGCCTCGCGCATGGGCAAACACGGGGAACAAAAGGGCTGCCAGCAGGGCGATGATCGCCATCACGATCAGCAGTTCAATCAGCGTAAATCCGAAGTGTTTCTGTATCATTGCGGAGGCTCCTTTGTATACAAGCAGGAACGGGGAAGCAGGGCAAAAGGGTTCGGTTTGCGAAAAAAGATTTTGGGGGGCGGTGTACAATAAGCGCATGAAGTTTTTATTTGTGGCCGCCGCGCTGCTGCTCGGCATTCTGGGAACCGTTCGGGCCGATGCGCCTGTACCGATGGAGACGCGCATTAGCTCGCTGCTTACGCAGATGACGCAGTCGGAGAAGCTGAGCCTGCTGGCGCTGGACAGCGGCAATGACCCGCTGAAGCTGAACACCCCGGCCATTCCCCGGCTCGGCATCCCGTCCCTGCGGACCATCGATGCCCCGCAGGGGCTGCGCGACGGCCCGGCGACGGCGTTCCCGATGGAAGTGGTCATGGCGTCGTCGTGGGACGCCGGGCTAGTCAAAGAAATCGGCGCGGCGATTGGTGAAGAGGCGCGGGCGAAGAACCGGCAGATTGTGTACGGACCGTGCGTGAACCTGCACCGGACGCCGCAGGATGGGCGGTTTTTTGAGGGCTTCAGCGAAGACCCGTATCTCACCGCCCGGCTGGGCGTGGCGTATATTGACGGGATGCAGGGCGTCGGGGTGGCCGCCTGCCCCAAGCATTTTGTCGGCAATGATCAGGAAACCGGGCGGCATTCGATTGACGTACAAATTGAGGAGCGGCCCCTGCATGAGATTTATCTGGCCCCCTTTGAGGCCGCCGTCCGAGAGGCGCACGCCTGGTCGCTGATGAATGCGCTGAACCATGTCAACGGCACGTATATGTCCGAGAACCGGTCCCTGCTGACCGATCTGCTGCGGGCACAGTGGGGCTGGGACGGGCTGGTGATTGGCGATTGGAGTTCGCAGCACGACACCGTGGCCGACATCTGGGGCGGCGTGGACCTGGAAATGCCCAGCCCCAATGTCTACAGCCCCGCCGCGCTGACGGCGGCGCTGACAGCAGGCAAGATCACGCAGGCGCAAATTGATGAGCGGGTTTTGCGCGTTCTGCGGGTGCTGGCCCGGACGGGCCAACTGGATCACCCGGTCGTCCCGCCCGTATCGGTCATGGGCAGCCCCGCACACCGGGCGCTGGCCCTCAAAGCCGCCCGCGAAGGGATCACGCTGCTGCAAAACGTCAAAGCCATCCTGCCGCTGGACCCGAAAAAGATCAAGACGCTGGCGGTGATTGGCCCGAATGCCGCCGACACGCCGCTCGGCGGACGGTGGAGCGCGGACATTCCGACGTTCTACACCGTGTCCATCTTAGACGGCCTCAAAAAAGCGGCGGGAGCGGGCGTCGCTGTCACCTACGCCGAGGGCTGCCCGCGTATCAAGCCTGGCACGCCCGCCATGTTGGCTGAAGCCGTGGCGCTGGCCGCGAAGTCCGACGCCGCCGTGGTCGTGGTCGGCACGGACAACACGTATGAAGGCGAGGAAATGGACCCGCCTAATCTGCATCTGCCGGGCGATCAGGAGGCGCTGATTGCAGCGGTCGCCAAAGCCAACCCGAACACGGTTGTCGTGCTGAATGCTGGAACACCGCTTTTAATGAGCGCGTGGCTCCCGCAGGTGCGCGGCGTCCTCAATGCCTGGTATGCCGGGCAGGAGACGGGCACAGCGGTCGGCGAGATCGTGTTCGGCCAAACAAACCCCTCCGGCAAGCTGGCCGACACGCTGGCCGTGCGGCGCGAGGACTACTCGGACTGGGGCAATTACCCCGGCGACGGCAAAACGGTCCGCTACGCCGAGGGTGTTTTGATGGGTTACCGGCACTTTGACGCCGCCCAGATCACGCCGCAGTTCCCCTTCGGCTTCGGGCTGTCCTACACGACATTTGCCTACAGCGGCCTGCAAGTGCCGAAGACGGTCAGCGGGGGCAAAACCGCAGTGGTCCGTGTCACGCTGCAAAACACGGGCACGCGGGCCGGGGACGAAATCGCGCAGCTTTATCTGCGCCCGCTGGCCCCTGTGCCCGGCGAGCCGGAGCGTCAGCTCAAAGGATTCGCCCGCGTCTCGCTCCTGCCCGGCCAGAAGAAAGCCGTGTCTTTTTCGCTCCCCGCCCGTGCATTCCAATACTGGGACACGGCCACGCACACCTGGCGCACCGCGCCGGGCCGGTATGCGGTGGAAGTCGGGGCATCATCGCGGGACACACGCGGGACGGGCGTGCTGACCGTGAAATAGGGGGAACTTCTGTGGCCTGCCGATTGTAGAAACAAGCAGAGCCTGCACCGGAGAACCGCTATGTCCAACGCCACATCCCCATCCGAACCGACCGCCCACAACGAGCCGCCATTCCCCACCGACCTGCCGCCCCCCGTCGACGTGCCGCAGCGGACGCTGGCCGCGCAGTCGCGCCGGGATTTTCTGATTTACGGCGCGGGCGTCCTTCTGGCCGCCGCCGGGGTGGCCTATATCCTGCCGGAAGACACACGGGCGCGGGTGGGCCTGAAGCCCGTGGTCAACCAGGCCCGCAAAGAGCGCCTGCTGAACAAGGCGCTGGCCTTTGACGACGACGTGGCTGAAGCCCTCTATTCGCCGAACCGTCTGGTGCCGACCTATGATCTGTCGCAGGCGGCGCGGGAGCTGCGAAACAATTATGACGGCCAGACGCCTGACCCATCCTACATTCCCGACTGGACCATGACCGTGACCGGCCTCGCGTCGGGCAAAGTCGAGCATCTGACCGCGCAGACTATCAACGCCTTGATTGACCAGAACGGCGGGCGGCAGGATCAGGTGACCCGGCTGGTATGCGTCGAAGGCTGGAGCCAGATCGCGGGGTGGGGCGGCCTGCGCTTCGCGGACTTCCTGAACGCCTACCCGCCCGCCCCCGAGATGAAATGGGCGCGGCTGGACTCGTCGCTCAATCTGGATTACTACGGCGACCCGGACCCGTACTATGTCTCTATCGACCTGGACACCGCCCGCCATCCGCAGACCCTGCTGGCAACCCACCAGAACAATGAACAGCAGCAGATGGTCCCGCTCACGGTCGAACACGGCGCTCCCCTGCGCCTGCTGGTTCCGATGAAGCTGGGCCTCAAAAACATCAAAGCCATCACCAAAATCAGCTACACCGCTACGCAGCCCAAAGACTATTGGAGCAGCGAAGACGCCGACGGCCAGAACCGGGGCTATTCGCACTACGACGGGCTGTAAAAGGCCCACGCCCCCAATTCTGGGGGAGTCGGAAACCTACCTTCCTTGCTTCGCTCATTCTTCGCTTCGCAGGGTCCTTCCTTAAGGAAGGATACGGACAAATTCGCAGGCCGTCTGCCTCTACTCCTAATCCTCCCTTTAGGGAGGACCCTGCGAAGCGAAGAATGAGCGAAGCAAGGAAGGTAGGTCTCTGAATTGGCTTGGCCCACCGAACCCTTCTGCCCCCGTTCCCCGTTCAAGGGACTATGAGACACACCATACTGCCGCTGACCCTGCTTTTGCTCGGCGTTGCCGGACACGCCGGGGCACAGACTCCGCCCGTTAAGCCTCCCGTCAAAGCCCCCGCGCCGCTCACACTCGCCCAGGCTCTCACCCACCTGCTACCGCCCGCCAAAGGCGTTCTGCTGGCCGTGGGCGCGGATAAAGTCACCCTGCCCGATGGCACGCTGCCCCCGCCCGCCGATGCTTCCGTCACCGTGCTGGCTAACACCTTTGGCGACGAGACGCAGGACTTCGGCAGCGTCACCGCGATTGCCCCGGCTGCCCATGTTCTGCTCAACACCAATCCTGCCTCGCCCGACTCGTCTGGGGATGTGGACCAGGACACGGCGTTTCATCTGTTTGCGGCCAGTCTGAACGACGTGCAGTGGAAGGCGTTTACGTCCGAGGGCGGCCTCGGATTGACTGACCTGACCGACGACACGCAAAAGAGCCTCTTTCATGCCCTGTTTCCTCACGGGCAGCTTTGGGTGGCTTCGCAGGACCTGGCGCAGGCGAAGCTGCCAGACAGCCAGCGCATGGACACGCGCAACCTGTCCGACCAGATTGACAGTGTGCGCGTGCGGCTGGGCCAGTCGGCGGACATTTATATTTCTGACAAGAAAGGCAGGACCATCTACTTTTCCGGGCCTCCTGTGGCCCTCGCCAATCTTCACACCTGGCAGCCTAAAAATGACGCAGTGACCGAAAACAATGTCATTGTGCAGGCGGTGGTCTCCAATACATCGAAGTCCAGCGGCCTGCTCCTCAGCGACGCCAAGTTTCAGCCTCCGGTTTCGCTGACCGGGATGAAAACCGTGGCAGACCTGGTGGCGCGGATTGCGGCTAAAACGCAGACGGAGCTGTACGCCGATCCGCATTATGCGTCGCGGGCGCTGACCTTCATCGGCCCCACACCCGAAGCTCCGGCGGCGGATGTGCTGCGGGCGCTGGCATTAGCCGTCGCGGGAACGTACCGGCAGGTTGGCCCGGCCTATGTGCTGACCGATGATCTCGAAGGCGTCGGTACGCGCCGCCGACGGCTGTTCAATCTGTTACATGGCGCTTTTTATAAGAGCCGGATACTAGTAAACACGGCAAGCGACACTCTGATCAAAAACCGCGCCGGGAAGTCCCCGTCGCTGTCTGCGTTCGGGGACCCTCTGGCCGTAATCCCCAGTCAGGCCAGCCTGTTGAGTGATAACTATGAGTTTGATCAGTATAGGGTTCCTTACGCCAAGCTGAACGCGGCCCAGCAAAACCGGGTGCATCAAATTGCAGCGGCCTACGAAGCGAAGCAGGCGGGGGAAGCCACCCAGAGCAGCGACGAGCCGCCGCAGGAGCCGGACCTGACCCAAGAAGTCAGAATGTTCCCCAATTACACACTGCAGCTGCTGCTTCCTGGCGTGAATAAGCCCGTAGAAACTGACATTCGCGGTGCCGCTTCCAATCTGTTTCTCCATCTCAATGAAGTCAACAATTCCCGCGACATCGAAGAAGAAAAAGCTGCTCTCGCCAGGCTGCCGCCCGCGCCGCCCTTGCCGCCTTTGCTCCACTCCCGCGCCCGTCGGGCCGTCATCGGACACCCAAAGACGCCCGCCGCTGTGGATGCGCTGGTTGCCGCCATGCAGAAAGTCGGGCTGAATGAGCTGTGGCTGAACGTGTTCTCCGAGGGCAAGTCGCACATTGCGGCCAAAGGCACGGATATTTTGACCGAGGCTTTGAAGCAGACGCAGGGCACAGGCATTGCCGTTTATGCCGACCTCAGTCTGCTGTCGTGGGGATACACGCCTCCGAAAGACACCTGGGACCTCGATATTCTGGGCCAAAACAGCCACTTCTTGATTGGCTATGACGCCGAAGGGCTGTTCTACCCCGCCGTGCCGCCGCCGGTGTCTGCCAGCCCGGTTTCGGACACGGTCAAAAAGACGCTGATAGACACCGTGCGCGGCCTGGCCTCGCGTTCGGGGCTGGCAGGCTTCATCTGGGAAGATGCCGTGCAGGGCAAGGGGCTGGGGTATCCCCTGGCTGAGGACCTCGGCTACACCTCGGCCATGCGTCTGGCGTTCCTGCGGGCGTTCCATGCGGACCCCGTAGACATCACCGATAGCTGGCACAGCGACGACCTGAGCCTGCCGACGTTTGACGACAGCACGGCAGAAACGGCGCTGACAAAGCAGTGGAGCGAGGCCCGGCTGGGGGCCAGCGCCCTGTTGCTGACAGAGCTGCGGCAGGCGATTCCAGCGTCGGCTCACAAGCCTATCTTCATGGACCGCGTCTACTTTTATCCCCACGCGCTGACAACGTGGGACGACCCGCATCAAATGCCGCCCGCCCTGCCGTCGTCGCCCGGCAGCGTGGCAGCTGCCAAACGGGGCCGGGAGGCCCTCGTGCGGGTGACCGTGACCGATGCTACTGACATTGACGCTTTGGCCCGCAGTCTGCAAACCCTGCTGCCGGACCCGGCGAGAGACAAGGCCGAATGGGACGGGTATGTGCTGGATTTTGACAACTCCCATGTCACCGACGGCACTGACCCCTTGCGTGATTTGGTGCGGGCGGTGGGGCCTTAGGAGACCTACCTTCCCCGCTTTGCTGGGGTCCTTCCTAAAGGAAGGATTAGGACAAACATACAAGCCGTCTGCCTCTATTCCTAATCCTTCCTTTAGGAAGGACCCTGCGAAGCGAATAATGAGCGAAGCAAGGAAGGTAGGTCATCTTTTTTACGCCTGCGCCATTTTCCCCTTGACACGCCCCGCTCCCCGTGCTATACTCCATGCATAAAGCACTTTGCAAAGTAAAGTAGATGCCGTGAACACTGATGAGGAGAAGACCCCCATGCCTGCCTTGCTTGCGCCGCTGGAGGAAGCCCGTGAAAACCTGCGGGTCATCCGGCAGACGATGGAACGCTCGACCAAGTATTCCACGCTGTCCGGCCTGTCCGGGGTGCTGATTGGTCTTGCCGCCATTGTCGGCGTCTGGCTGTCCCATATCCTGCTCAGTCAGGCCGGGCATCTGCCGGTCAAAGCCGACTACCTGCGGCTCGGGCCGGTGTGGCTGGCGGTGCTGGCGCTGGCGGTGACCATCGAGTTTGCCTGCAACAAGCGGCGGGCGGCCCACATCGGCAAGCGGGTGGACTCGCCGCTCGGGGCGCATATTCTGGTGGCGGCCCTGCCGTCGTTCTTTGTGGCCGCCCTGCTGACTTTGTTTTTCTATCAGCATGACATGGCCTCGTTCGTGTGGGCGGTCTGGATGCTCTGCTACGGGCTGGCAATCTGCGCCGTGGGTTTGTTCTCCATTCGGCCCGTGTCGTTTCTCGGTGCGGCGTTTGTGCTGGCCGGGGCGGTGACGCTGCTGCTGCCCGGCCCATACCACCTGTATATGATGGCGCTGACCTTTGGCGGATTTCATATCGGGTATGGCGTCCTGATGGCGCGGAAGCACGGGTGGTAAGCTGATGGCTGTTGCCGATCCAACCACACGGGATGTCCCCTCGTCCTATACCGCGCTGGTCGAGTCGCTGGACTCGCTGGACGAGGTGATCCATCAGAAGGTGCGCCTCGGCATCATGTCCGCGCTGATGGCGCGGGGCGAGGCGGATTTCCGCTTCCTGAAAGAGACGCTGGGTGTCACCGATGGCAACCTGTCCATTCACCTGTCCAAGCTGGAAGAGGCGGGGTATGCCGTCAGCACCAAAGAGTTCGTGCGTAAGAAGCCGCACACGACCTATGCCCCCACTGAGGCAGGCCGGACAGCGTTCCATGCCTACCTCAGCGCCCTGGAGCGCATTGTCCACACAGCAGGGCAGAGTGAGTAGAAGGCCACGGGTTGAAACCCGAGGCTATCAAAAGCCCACCGTCCAGGGGACGTAAGAGCACAAGACCTGAGCACGGCTGTCTGTTCTTGTGTCCTCCGGGACACTGGGCACTTTTCAGCCTCGGGTTTCAACCCGTGGCTTTCCTGTCACTGTTATTTAACCACCTATGCGTCCTGCCCTGAATGTCCTGTGGAACTTGTTTCTGGCCCTCGTCCCCGTCCTGCTGGCTTCGGCGATTGCGCGGGGGGCGCGGCGTGATTTGCGGCACGCGGGCCGCGTGCGCTGGTGGCTCTGGGTTCCGCTGGCTTTTGTGTGGCTGGTGTTCCTGCCGAACTCGTGCTACCTGCTGACCGAATGGCGGCATTACCTCGAAACCGTGACCCAGAGTCCGCTGTATCAGGAAGCCCACCAGGGCGGCGAAGGGCGGCTGGACTTTCTGGTCGTGACCGTGTTTTATTTATTTTACAGCGGCGCGGGCCTGCTGGCCTTCTTCCTGGCGGTGTGGCCGCTGGACCGGCTGACCCGCCGCCGGCTGGGCTGGGGCGGGGCGGTGCTGCGCCCGCTGATTTTCCCGCTCTGCGCCCTGGGCGTGTACCTGGGGCTGATGAGCGGGCGGTTTAACTCCTGGGATCTGCTGAACCCGGCCCGGCTGCATCAGCTCCTGGAGACAATCGGCCAGATTTTTCATCGGCCTTTTCTGCTGGGAATGATTGTGCTGTTCGGCGCGGCCCTGTGGCTGTTTTATGTGCTGTTTGACATCTGGATGGACGGGCTGGCCTGGCGGCTGGCCCATCGCCGTGCCGCCCGTGCGGCCAAATCAGAGAAAGAGACCTCCCATGCTCCTGCATGACCAAACGACCTATCGCCGCCTCCTGCGCCGCCTGACGCTGGCCGAGCTGCTGTCTCTCTATGAGCGCACCGTCTGCCTGTACGCCCCGCTCGCGCAGGCGATTGCCGAAGAAATGGATGCGCGTCTGGCGAGCGAATAGCACTGGATTAAAACCCGGTGAAAAATGGGGAACATTTAAGAACGCTTTGCCGTCTTAAATTAGCTCTTCACTTGTTCCGCGTTTTGAAAAGAGGCTTTCCATGAATGCCAGCCGTGTTACATATTCATCGTCTTTCTCTCTGCCGTTCTCTTTGACCGCGTTCGCGGCGCTGGCCCTGCTGGCCACCGCGCCGTCTGCCTCGGCGCAGGCCGTGAGCCGTGGCCTGCGCTCCGGGGGAGCGACTCAGCAGCAGTCCGCCCCCCAGCAGTCCGCGCCGCCTGTGCAGCGTAACTCCGCGCCCGTGCAGCAGTTTTCCGCGCCCGTGCAGCGCAGTGCTGGTCCCGTCTGGCAAAGGCCGCAGGGCGGAGCGCCCGCACAGCCGTCCCGCTCTTATGGCAGCCCTGTCAATAGTGCCGCTGGAGCGCCCCCGGTCCAGGTTTATGGCCGCGAGTTCCGCACCGGGCCGACCGTCTCGGTTCCTGATGCCGCCGACCGCCGTCGTCAGCGCGATTACCCGCAGGGCTACACTAACAACAACGGCTTTGGAAACGGGACCAACAACGGCACCCCCTGGACCCATGGAGCCGCGCCGCCGGTGGGGCCGGGCAACGGGTTTTTCAACAGTCAGACGCCCCCGGTTGGCCCGGCCAACGGCTTTGGGAACCGCCCGACCCGTCAGCGCGACTCTCCGAACCGCTGGCGCGGACAGCCGAGCCGCGACTATGGCAACACCTACATTTACAACAACAATTCCGGCTACCGGGGCTACCCGTCCTATGCGCCGCCCCTGCTCGGCGGCTATTATTACGGCAATTACTCGTCTATTGGCATTTCCACCTACACCTACCCGTCGGTTTACAGCGTCTATGCCGGGTTCCCGCAGTATATCTACGGCGGCGGCGGCACGGGGGTAGTCGTCATCGGGCAGCCTTATCAGCCGGTGTACGACACGACGTTCCTGCCGTTCAGCGCCCCGACCTACTCGGCGACCTATAACCAGAACAATTATTATGTCGCCAATGAGGCCCGCGTGCAGCAGCTTGAAGCAGGCGGCGATCAGGCCCAGGAGGCCATCCGTAATTCCTGGCCCGCCGGTTCCTACCAGGCCGCGTTCGGCGACATCGCCCGCGCCTGGACCGACGGCGACATTGCCCTGCTCAAAAAGCACCTGCGCGATGACGACACGCGCCTGAGCGTCTCGCTGAACAAAAAGTATGCGTACTCGCTGAAATCCGGGGACTACGCCCAGATCACCCGCGATGCGCTCGCCCGCCTCGGCACGGTGTCCTTTGAGTTCACCCGCCTGCGGAAAGCCAAAAACGGCGACGTGACTGCCTACGGAACCCACATCTACCGCGCCGGAGAAACTACCGCCGAAAGCGCCGGAGCCGACGGCGCAACGGTTCCCTTCGACCAGACCGGCCCTGCCGACGGCCAGACCGACCCGACCGACAGCACCGGCCCCGCCAAGACCGTCTACGTGTCCTACACCCTGCGCCATCAGGCCGACCAGTGGTACATCGTGTCCGTGGACTCGTCCGACACCAGCCTCGTGCCAATGTCATAAACTGAGGAACCGAAGCTGTTTTAAAGACGTCTTGCAACAACATCTGCCATGCGGCAAAACTGCATGGCAGATGTCCCTTACCAATATATTGATCCGTTTTTGGTACCCAATAAACCCCTAAATTTGCTGTAATAAATAAAATAAGTATATAAAACAGATAGATAGCATTTACTTACAACACGTATTGTGATATATTATAGAAAACTGATAGTAAATTAAATTCACGTTGTTGCTTATTATCAGTTATCTCGAACACTCAATTCGATTACAGGAAAAGAGATATGTCTGCAACATTAAACATTCCTGAAGACCTTTCAAGAACCATACTCAATAAATTTGTAAAAGAGATCACAAATGAAGAAATACTCAAGCAAGTCTCTAAAGTTCTTAGCGACAATTCTGTAACCGACCCCCCGGTGCGAGTTGATGAAATCGCATTAAACTATGTCAGCAGAGTTGTGGCTGTGCCATTTCCACAAGCTTTTCAAAGGGTTTCTGGCTATATTGACTTAGACAATGGTGCCAAACAAATCGTTATTAACAGGTCTGACCCGACACCACGTCAAGCGTTTACCATTGCTCATGAGTTGGGACACCTGATTCTCCATGCTGATTTGCTAAAAGATAATCCAGATTACGGAATACTTTACAGGCAGTCTATTGGAGAACTAAATGAAAATCTAGCAGAGAAGCAAGCCAACTTTTTTGCTGCTAATTTACTTGTGCCAAAAATACTGTTAGATCGCTACGAACGCCTGATGCCAGTTCCAAACTCAGAATCTGCTGACAAATTGGCAGTTATCTTCGGTGTTTCCTCGGAAGTCATGCGATATCGCTTCAAAAGTCTTTATGGTAAGCAGGTGAAATAATGTCTGGAAACACAGATGATATGAAAGACCCGGAAGAGGAAATCTTTTCCGGGTCTTTCCACGAAAAATCGCAGATTGAAATAGGTGATATCAATGACGACACAGAGGACATAGACTCCGTTGAAGATGACGACGAAGATAGCAACAATTCTAGTGAACCAAACGAATCAACCAAAGTTGAAAAGCGCGAATTCATTGACACTGTTACTTACCGCATAAAATCTGCAATCGCGCCAAGCTTAGATACACAGCATGAGGAAAACCAAGCTGAAGCCACAGTTAGTAGAGAATTTGATAAGCAAGAAAGAAAGTCCAGAGAAAAAAGCAAACAGCTAGAAATCGAGAATAAAGGTAGAAGTGACTATTTCAGTCTGAGGATTCAATGGTCTATTTTTCTTCTTGTGACTTTGAGTATTATGGTGCTGTTTCAGATTTTTCTTACAATTGCCATTGGCTTGAACTGGCTCCACTATGAAAAATATAAACCCTTTCTTGAGTTACTTGTAGGAGAAACTTTTTTGCAGGTTGCTGGAATGTGCTACATCGTTGTTAGATGTCTGTTTCCTGGTGAGAAGGATGACAAAAAGAAACCTGAAAAACCTGAGCGTAAAACAAAAGATTAATTTCTCTGCTATTGCTCGTTGTATCGTAAGGAGGCTAGGAACATTTCCTAAGCCTCTTTTCTTATGGGAACTTTTCCGCGCCCAACCCCGTCTTTTTACTAGGTCTCACAAAACCATCCGCGTTCACACCACCCGCTTTATCCCGCTCCCAGGAGGACCTCCCGCTTGACTTCCCATTTGCCCTGCCGCTCTGGCGCGGCGCGGCTGCTTTCTGCCGCTCTGTCTCTTTCCCTGACCGCCACGTTTCTCGCCGCCGCGCCTGCCGCCACAAAGCGGCCTGTCCGCCAGCCTGCGCCGCCGGTCAAGCGTCCGGCGGTGTCTCCGCTGACACAGATTGTCTCCGGGCGAACCGATATGCCGGTGCAGACGCTGCTGGTCAATGACAGCCAGCCCGCGCTGGGCACGCACAATGCCGTCCGCCTCTGGGTGCGCGGCGACGCAAGCGGGGCGACCCTGCGCGTGCGCGTGCTGGCCCCCACCGCCGCCGCCTCGCCCGCCGCCGACCCGCTGCCGCGTGATGCCTGGATTTCGACGCCCATCCCCGTCACCTTTGCAGGCTGGCGCGAGTTTGTCCTCCCCAAAGACAAGTTCAGCCTGCGCTCCGCCCCCAACCGGCCCCGGCTCATGGACACGATGCTCCCCGCCGTCGCGCAGCCGGTCAGCGAGCTGGACTCATCCCGCCCGGACTGGGCGGCGGCCACCGGGCTGGCGCTGGAGGTGACATCCACACGGCAGACAACGCTGGTGGTGGACGACATCGCCTGGACCACGCTGGACTCGGCAGGGCAGGGGACCGACAGCCTGACCGTGCAGGACTTTGAAAAAGGCAACGTCGGCGCGTGGCAGCCGGTCGGAGCGCAGGAAGAGCAGAACGCCGTCTCTTACGGCGTCACGACCCAGCCCGCGCAGGTGCATGGCGGGCGCGTCGCGTTCCGCTTCACCGTGACCCCGCCGGGGCTGTCCCGACAGTCATCGCTGAAAGCGGTTCAGCAGGCGCTGGCCGCGTCCGGCAAGCCGTATCAGGTCTGGGCGCCGCTGTCGCTGTTTGACCCGGTCCTGCCGACCTCCCTGCCGCCGGTGGCCGGGCTGAATGCCGATGTCACGGTGACGGCCTGCGCCGAGCAGACACAGGCGGCGACGTTCTGCCTGTACAGCCCCACGGACCTCGCCGATGTGACCGTGTCCGTGCCTGCCGACTTGGCGGGGCCGCGTAAAACGCTGTCCCGGTCGCTGGTGCAGGTCCATGTCGTCAAAGTCTGGCCGCGCTCCGGCTCCGGCTCCCTGCGCGATGCGGACACGGCGGGGCTGACGCCCGAGCTTCTGGTCAAAGACGACCGCGCCGCCCTGTCCGGCCCGGCCCCCGCCATGCGCCTGACCGGCTCCGCTGTCTGCAGCATCGCCGCCGACTCATCCAAGCAGTTCTGGGTGACCGTCACCGTTCCGCGCAATACGACCCCTGGCTCCTACACCGGCCGGCTCGTCATTACCGGCAAGGGGCTTCCGCCGTCTTCGGTGCGCCTGTCGCTGACCGTGCTGCCGCTGCGCCTGCTGTCGCCCGCCAAGCAGTACGGCATGGACCTGCGCTCACGCCTCGACCCCACCCCCACCGCGCTGCCCTCCGCCGATGGGCGCGACCTGGTGACGGATTTCGTGCCCCCGGCCACGCTGGATGCACAGCTTGCGGACCTCAGTGCTCATGGGTTCACCATTGCCTCGCTGTACGACTCCCCTGACACGCTCTGGACGGCCCTGGACGCCTACAAAGCCCACGGCCTCGGCTCGTCGTACAACCTCTACAAAGGACCGGGCGACCCGCAGACCATTGAATCGCAGCGCGGGGCGCATTCCGCGCCGCCCCTGACCTATTACACCGACCCGGAGCCGAACGATCTGGCCCGTGCCCGCATGGCCCCGCTGGCAAAAGCGCACCTGCCGAATGCGACCTACATCCCGCATCAGACGGATTATGATGCCCTGGCCTCCAACTCCGACATCGTGGTTTACAGCATCAATTCGGAATATGCCCAGCAGCTCCTGCGGACCAAAGGCCAGCGCCTGTCCATGCTCCATGACTGGTGGTACTGGCCTGCAACCGATGAAGACGCCAAACAAAACCGGGTCAACGCCGGATACCTGCTCTGGCGCTCGGGCCTCTACGGGGCTTACCTGCCGGACTACCAGACGGCTTTCGGCGCGGACCCCTATGATGAGTCTTCGGCGGGCGCGGCCCCGACCAAAGCCGCCTACCGCCCCCTGATGCTGACCTACCCCGTCCAGAACGGCGTTCTGGACACAGTCCACTGGGAAGCCTGCCGCGAAGGCGTCACCGACGTGCGCTACCTGACCACGATGTTTGCGGCCCTGCGCGAGTGCAAAGACAATCACCTCGCCCCCGCGCTGGTGTCGTCCGCCGAAACCTATGTCAAGACGTTCTTGGACAAGCCGCTGGCCTCCCTGGCCGGCGGGGACTACGACGTCACGCGCTCCAAAGTCGCCGACTACGCCATCAAGCTCCGCGCCGCCGTGGACGCCTACTACAAGACCCACCCCGCCCGCTAATGGCTGGCAATCAACAAAGGCCCCCCGGAATTTATCTACGGATAAGCGCCGGGGGGCCTTTGTGCTACAATAGCCCATCAACGCCCGCTTCGACGGAGGTAACCAATGGCCCTCAAAGCAAAACGCCGCACTAAAACAACCACGCCGCCACACCTAAACGGCCACAATAACGGCAGCAACGGCTTTCATCAGCGCGAATGGCAAGTGGGCGACCCGCCCGAGCTGCACCCGCTGGCCGGGGTTGCTGGCAGCTTCAAAGATGACCCGCTCTGGGATGACTTCATGCAGATTATGAAAGACTTGCGGCGTGAAGAGCTGGAGCGCGACCTCAAAAATCTGGAAGATGAAGCCTAATGTGTATGCGCTTGACACCGATACGCTCAGCCTCCTTTTGCGAGGTCAGGAGCAAATCACGCAGCGGGTAGAAGCAAACGCAAAAGAGGTATGGCTGCCCACTATCGTCTTGGAAGAGCAGTTTCGCGGGCGACTGGCCTTCCTTGCCAGTCTGGACCCCAAACGCAAGGCGGACAGCTTGAACCTGCCGCTGGCCTATGACCTGTTGCAGCGAACATTCCGGCAGTTAGAGAAATTTCAATTCCTGCCGTACACGCCCGAAGCCGAGGCGCTCTTTCAATCTTGGCCCGCTGCCGTCAAGCGCATTGGCACCCGCGACTGCCGCATTGCCGCCGCCGCCATCGTCCACGGCTTCGTCGTCGTCACCTGCAACCTCAGTCACTTTCAGACCATTCCCGGTGTCGTGCTGGAAGATTGGAGCCAATAAGATGAAACGTGCTTTTCTTTGTGTTGCCCTCTGGTTCAACTTGACCGGCCCCTGTCTCGCTCAGACCGCACGGGGACCTTTCGCCGACGTGCCGCCCCAATCTTTGCCGTTCAGGGCAGCAAATACGATACTGAAAGCAGGTATCCCCTTTGGCTATCCGTCGGGCACATACCCAAGTCGGCGGGCCGTGAGCCGCTATGAGTTCGCACTTTTCACCGCAGACCTGCTCGCTCGCGCCGACATCATGCCGCGCCCGCCGCTGGTTCCCCGGTTTTACGCTCCGGCAGATGCCGCCACGCCCCTTCGCCGCAGTCCGCCCGCGCAGAATGCTCTGCTTGCTCTGGTCAAAGAGTTCGCCCTGGAGCTGACGCGGCTCGGCATAGACCCGGATGCCGCCCAGTCGCGCCTCGCTGAAATGGCCCACATCACCCCGGCCAAGCCGTTCCCGGACGTTCCGCCGACCCATTGGGCCAGCAGTGCCGTGCAGGATTTGCAGAAAAAGGGCCTGATGCATGGCAATCCTGATGGAAAGTATAGCTGCACGGAATAAGAATGAACACGAAAGCCCCCCGGCAGTGCCGGGGGGCTTTTGCTTGCTTACGCAGAGCCAATCAGCGCCACTTGGTCTCGCCTGCGCCCTGGGCGGAGGCGGGGAGGTCGGGGACGCCGATGATGGTGTCAACGCCTAAGAACGCGTCGAGTTCTTCGTTGGTGTGGCGGTGCGCCCACTGAGCGAACCGCTCTTCCCCTTCGCGGGTTTTCTGGAAGTTCTGGAGGACGTTTGCCAGCGCGTACTTGACCTGCTCGGCGGGGACTTTGCGGTGGATGGCGCGGGTGAACGACGGATGCTGGCCCAGGTCGCCGCCGAGGTGCAGGTCGTAGGCTTCCACCTGCGTGCCGTCCTCCTGCCGGGCGAGGCAGCCCTGCAGGCCAATGTCGCCAACGTGGTGCTGGGCGCAGGAGTTCGGGCAGCCGTTCATGTTGATCTTCAAGCCCCGCTCATACGGGTTCGGCACGACGGTCTCCAGATGCCCAACGACTTCCTTGATGCGAAGCTTGGTCTCGGTGATGGCGAGGTTGCAGAACTCAATGCCCGTGCAGGCCATCGCGCCCCGGCGGATATTGGGCACGTCCCAGGCAAAGCCTGCCGCTTCCAGGTCGGCTTTGGCGGCGTCCAGGTTCTCGGTCGAGATATGCGGGATCAGCAGGTTTTGGACATTGGTGGTGCGGACTTCGCCGCCGCCGTATTTGTCGGCGACATCGGCGGCCTGATGCATCTGCGTGTCGGTGATTCGCCCGGCCAGAACGCACAGGCCGATCCAGTGCAGGCCCGGCTGGGACTGGGCGTGAACGCCTACATGGTCACGGTAGGTTTCATCCGAGAACTGAAAGCCCGGCGCAGCGGGGTCGGGGGTCCAGGAAAGCTTGGCGCGGACTTCTTCGGTAAACTTCTCCGGTCCCCACTCGGCCATCAGATACTTCAGGCGGGCGCGGGTGCGCTTGGCGCGGAGCTGGTCGGCATCGCGGTAGCAGGTGGCAATGGCCCGCATGACGTCTACGATCTTGTCTAATTCGGTCGCAGGCACGAAAATGTCAAGCTGCTGGCCGAAGAACGGCTGCAGGGACAGGCCGCCGCCGACAAAGAAATGGTAGCCGGCCACGCCGTCCGAGGGGCGCGTGTAGGCAATCAGCGAGGCGTCGTTGATCTGCGGCAGAGTGCTCTGCACCGGGGAGCCTTCCACAGCGATCTTGAACTTGCGCGGCAGGTCGCCGAACTCCCGGTTCAGGTGAAAAAAGTCCTGAATGGCGTTCACGGCAGGCCGGGTGTCCACAATCTCCTGCGGGTCAAACCCGGCGGCGGGGGAGGACGTCAGGTTGCGGGTGATGTCCCCGCACGCGCCCGCCGAAGTGACCCCCACGGCGCTGAGACGCGCAAAAATGTCCGGCATATCGGCAATCGTCAGCCAGTGGAGCTGAATGGTCTGGCGTGTGGTGATGTCGCCGATGCCGCGTGCGTACTGCTTGGTCAAGTCCGCGACCGTGCGAAGCTGCTCGGTGGTCATGCGCCCGCCGGGCACTTTGATCCGCATCATAAAGTGGCCGTCATTGGGCCGCTGCTGGTAGACGCCGTACCACTTGAAGCGCATGAAGTCGCCGGGGTCAATGCTGTCAAAGCCCGTCTCGGCGTAGCGGTAAATGTCGGACAGAACATCCAGCCCGGCTTTTTCTTTTTTCAGCCGCTCTTCTTTGGTCTGCTTGATCTCTTTGGTCTGCGTGCTGTCGCTCATAACGTGTTATCCCTGACTAATCAGGCGTGTCGCGCCTGTAATTTCCTAGTAAATGAGTTGCCAATACCGTATTATACTGCGGCGGGCGGCACGGTGTCAACCAGCCCGGCACGTTTGGCCGCAAGGGCGGCGGGGTATTCCATCATTTTAACAACGAGGATGTGAGTGAACAAGTTCCGCGAACAATTTCAAATTACCGCTCATCCTAAAAATGCTCACGAAGTTCGTGAGCGGGTGCAGGTGCTGGCACAGCGGGCGGGTTTTACGGGGCTGGATCTGGCCGACATTGAGATCGCTGTCGGGGAGGCGGTCACGAACGCCATCTTGTACGGCTCCCCGGACGCGGTCAGCCATGTGCAGATCGTCTGCGGCCTAAGCGGAAGCGTGTTCTTTATCGAGGTCCACGACCAGGGCCACGGCTTCGACCCGTCCCATGTGCGCCAGGAAGAAGACTACGACGCCCTCGGCGGACGCGGCATCCGCCTGATGCGGGCGCTGATGGATGAAGTGGACCTGCATTACGGCGGCGGTGGCATGGTGGCCCGGCTGTCCAAAACCGTGCCTCCTTCTTGACTTCCCCGCCTTTCCTGTGCTATACTTCCCGCAATTCGCTTTGCCGAAAATACACCCTCCGCAAGTCGCACGGTCCTGATTTTGGGCCGTGAGGATCGCAGCATAAGGATTACACCATGGCTTACGGCTCTCCCAGCGGCGGCCCCGGCGGTCGCCCCGGCCCCGGCGGTCGTCCTGGCCCCAGCGGTCGCCCCGGCGGCCCCAACGCTAAGAACAACCGCTTCAAGCGCCGCAAGGTCAGCACGCTGACCATCAACAAAATCAAAACGGTGGACTACAAAAACGTCGCCCTGCTCCGCACCTTCACCGACGACCGGGGTAAAATCACGCCCCGCCGCCGCTCCGGCGCGACCGCCAAAGAGCAGCGCATGATCGCCGTCGCTATCAAACGCGCCCGCGAAATCGCCCTGCTGCCGTTTGTCAAAGACTAACTGAAAACCGCCCTGTCTTCTCGAAAGACGGGGCGGTTTTCGTTTCTGGGAGGGCTATATGAACCGAATACCCCTGTTGTTTGTCACGCTTCTGGCCGTGCCCACTCTGGCGTCAGCGGCCCCCGCGCCCGTCAAAACTGCGCCGCCTGCTGTTCATCCCGACCTGCTTTCCTCCGTCCGCTCCCACGTCGCCGCGCTTGGCCGTCAGCCGCTTGCTTCGCCAGGCGTCAGCATCCGAACGCCGCAGGCCGCCCCACCTGTGTTTGATTCGCCGCAACCATCCCATCTTGCGACAGTGATTGCAGCCGCGCCGGTGAACGGTCGTCGCTGAACCTAGACCTACCCCCTTGTTCCCCGCTTCGCTGGGGTCCTTCCTAAAGGAAGGATTAGATAAGACAGGATTAAGAGAGCAGGGACAAGCCGCTGCCCCTGCGGGTTCGGTTCTGACTCTGGCTCCCCCATTATTGGGGGCTGGGGGGTTACTGCGCTGTGTAGCCGCCGTCCACATTCAGGCTCTGGCCCGTGATAAACGACCCCTCCTCGGAGGCCAGGAACACCACAGCGCGGGCGACTTCTTCCGGCTGGCCCACCCGGCCCAGCGGGATTTTCGGCCCCATCAACTCTGTAAACGCATCAATGCCGCCAAAACCCTCGATTGCCATCGGCGTTTCCACCGGGCCGGGATTGACGACGTTGACGCGGATGCCCTGCGGGGCATACTCCACTGCCGCCGAGCGGGCCAGCGCCACCACGCCGCCTTTGGTGGAGGCATAGGTCGAAGCGCCCGCGATGCCGACCTCGGCCACAGCCGAGGCATTGAAGACGACCGAGCCGCCGCCAGACTTCAGCAGGGCCGGGATTTGCGTTTTCAGCGCGTAAAACGACCCGCTCAGGTTGACTCCGATCTGCACCGACCAGTCTTCCTCGGTCTGCTCATGCAGAGGGCCGAACCGGGCCGTGCCCGCATTGTTAAAAGCAATGTCCAGCCGTCCGTAGGTATCCAGCGCCGCCGCGACCAGACGCTCGTTGTCGGCCAGTCTGGACACATCGGTTTGGACAAAAATCGCCTCGCCGCCTGCCGCTTTAATCTGTGCCACGACCGCGTCACCTTCGGTCTGCCGCCGCGCGGCGACGACCACTTTTGCGCCGGACTGCGCCAGAAGCAGCGCTGTCGCTGCCCCGATGCCCGACGATGCCCCGGTGACAATCGCTACCTTGCCGCTCAAATCTGCCATTGTGTGATCTCCTAATGCTATTGTTCTAGTATATTAGAACAATAGGAGTATGGCAGGTCATGTGCTATACTGTCAAGTGTGAGACGCTTTTATTTTCCTGAAACCAATGCCCTGGCTTTGACCGAAGTGCTGTATGCGCTGAGTGACCCGACCCGCCTGCGGATTGTCGCCGCGCTGGCAGAGGGCGGCGAGCAGCCCTGCGGCGTCGGCGCTCCCGCCGATGTTCCCAAATCCACGCTGGCCCACCATTTTAAGGTACTGCGCGAGACCGGCATCATCGTCTCCCGTGCCGAAGGCACGCAGTCGTTCAACTCCCTGCGCCGTGCCGATCTCGACTCCCGCTTCCCCGGCCTGCTCGATGCCGTGCTGAACGCTGCCGACATCTGCCGCTGACCCCCTTGCATTCTGCGCGTTTTTGTGCTACAACTGTAGTCATGCGAAACCCATGTTTGGCTCTCCTCGCCTTCTGCCTCCTCGCCGCCGCCATGCCCGCCTCTGCCAAAGGCTCCTTCGTCTATGTCAGCAACTACGCCGATGGCACGATCTCCCAATTCCGCGTCAAGCCCGGCGGTACGCTGACGGCGCTCAATCCACCGAGCGTCAAAGCCTATCCCCGCTGTCACAGGCTTGTCACCGATCCCACAGGCCGCTATCTATATGCCCTTAGCTCTTTGCAATTCAGCCGTCACAACTGCCTCATCTCGCAATTTCGAATTGGGTGGACTGGCAGGCTGACACCACTTTCTACGCCTCATGTGTCCCTGCCTGACAATCAGGGGCTTGCGCCTGATGTAATTTCTATTGATCCATCAGGCCCTTTCCTTTATGTGATGAACTACGGCGGCACGATCTCTCAGTTCCGCATTAGGAAGAACGGCTCCCTGACCCCACTCTCCCCGCCACTGGTCTCAGGGTTGATGCTGGGATCAGTTTACAGCGCGTACTCCGTCGCGTTTGACCGGTGGCACTCTGTCTTCTATGCTTCGAGGCAGACCCGGATGACTAACGAGATACTCGGAGGTTTCCGCGCCTTCCGTGCCGGGCCGCATGGAACGCTTCATTCCATCATGTTGCACATTCCTGACGGCGGCAGCCTGGCTGTCGGGAATTACGCACCTTTTCCACCACAGCAGATCATCCTATCAGAGCGAAGACGAAGCGTCTACGTTCTTTATCAAGGGTTTGCTCGGATGGCAAAGTCGGAGTTTAGTCCAGCGGCAAATTTGGAGGCGGTTTTCGCTCAGTATTGGATACAAGCCGATGGCAGCCTACGCCCGCTGAAGCCGACAACGGTTTTGTTCCCCGGCACTCCGCAGGAAGCCTTCATTGACCCACACAGCCATTATTGCTATGTGATCATTCTGCCGCAGTATCAAGATGGCTATCCCATTGAAACAAACAAAGTCATCTTGACGCGCTACCCAATCCACAGAAACGGAACATTAGGCCGCGCCATTCAGCAAACGTTTGTTGCCCCGGCGGGTTTGTTTGGCCCAGTTTTTGATTCACCGGGTCACACCCTGTATCTGCTGACCCGCAAAGGCATCCGCCTGTTCCGTATCAAGCCGAATGGCGCAGTCGTGTCCCTGACAGCTCAAAGCATTCGCGCCGGGCGGGGGCCATTGGAGATGATTTATGTGCAGAATTAGTTTTGCCCGGCACGGCGTCACGCCTCCGGGAGCAGCTCTGTGTGGTACTTCGGGGCAAGGGCCTGGGCTTTTGCTATGAATGCCGCCTGCGCGTCGGCGTCGAGCGGCGGGGGTGGGGCGGTGCGGGTGGCGACCGGGACACCGATATTGTGGAAGTACTCGTCCTGCCCGGCGGGAGCACAAATACAGAGCAGACGCGCAGGTTGGTCGCTGGCGTTGTGGAACTGATGCGGGGCGTTCGCGGGGATATGGAGCGTTTCCCCGGTGCGGACAACCGACTTTTCGCCCCGGAACGTCGCTTCGATCTCGCCTTCCTGCAGGATAAACGTCTCTTCAAAATCGTGCCGGTGCGAGCCGGGGCCGCCGCCGGGCGGGACATGCATATCAATCAGGCAGTACCGGCCTGCGGTGTCTGCTCCCGACAGCAGAATGGTGTAGGTGTCACCCACGATCCCGAGGTGGGGCAAACTTGGGTCCGTCTCGGGCCGGGCCAGTGTGAGAGACCGCTGCGGGTCGTCAGGCGGAATGGTTGGGGTCTCGCTCATGGGTTACTCCTAAAGAATGATGCTGAATGACGCCGGGCCAAGTGCCGGGGGTGTGAAAACCCCCGGCAAGGAAATGTCCTTCGGACACAGAGAGGCAACAAAGAGGGCGCAGCAAAGAGGCAGCAAAGAGGGCGCAGCAAGCAGCGCCCCTACACAGATTTCTTCTTCACCCAAAGGGTGCTTCCCTGCCGGGGGTTTTCACACCCCCGGCACTTGGCGCAACAACGTCATGCCAAATCATACAGCGCTGAAGCACCTCGCCAAACATCTCCCGATTGTTAGCCAAACATCCCTGAAGGCTAGTGCATTGGCGGCGGGGCCGCGCCGGGGGCGGGACGCTTCAGGAGCAGAATGATGGGGAAGGCAAAGGCGAACAGGGCGCCAATCAGCACGAAGGCATTGTTGTAGGCCAGCGTGGATGCCTGCGACTGCACCAGAGTGTCCAGAATGCTCAGGGCCGTCCTGTGGGCCTGGTCCGGGCTGTAGCCGTGCGCCACCAGCGATTGGGCCAGCCCCGCCTGCCGCTCGGAAAAGGGCGCATTGCCCGAAGTCACGCCGCTTGTCAAGATCGCTCGGTGGAACGCCGTCATGTTGACGACATAGGTATTGAGAGCCGCGATGCCCAGGCTGCCGCCAAGCTGCAAAGACAGGTTCCAGAGCGCCGTGCCCTGCGCGATTTGAGCGCCTTTCAGCGTGGAATACGCCGTGACGGACACGGGGATAAACAAAAAACCAATGCCGAGGCCGCGCAGGATTTGCCCAAACTGCGTGGACAGGGCGTCGCTCTGCGGGCTGAGATGCCCTAAATCCCAGTTTGCCACCATAAAGACGCCAATGCCAAAGGCAATCAAGAGGCGCGGGTCCACCCCTTTCTGAATCAACGTCCCGCAGACACCGATGCCGAACAAGATGGCAACGCCTGCCGGAAACAGCACAAAGCCCGTCTCCGTCGCCGTGAAGCCCAGAATACCCTGCACGAACAGCGGGAAGATAAACAATCCCCCGGTCAGCCCAAAGCCCATCGCCGCGCCCAGCAGCGAGCCGCCCAGCAGGTTCCGGTCTTTCAGAACGCGCAGGTTCACGGCGGGCTTCGTATTGGTCGGCCATAGCTCCCAGGCCACAAAGCCTGCCAGCGCCAACCCGGCCAGAATGGCGAGCTTCGTGATTAAGGCGCTGCCGAACCAGTCCTGAAGCTGCCCTTCCTGCAGGACATATTGCAGCGAGGCGAGGCCCACCGCCAGCAGGCCAATCCCCGCCCAGTCCACGCTGCCCGCCGAGGCATTGGTGTAGCGCGAGTCCTGCAGATACGTCGTCACCAGAAATGCCGACACGAGGCCAATCGGGACGTTGACGAAAAAGACCCAGGGCCAGGAATAGTTGTCGGTCAGCCAGCCGCCCAGCATCGGCGCGACCGCCGGGGCGACCACAACCCCCAGCCCGAACAGGGACTGCACCAGCCCCTGCTGATTGGGCGGAAAGATTTCCAGCAGCGTCGCCTGCGCCGTAGACAGCAGCGCCCCGCCGCCGATGCCCTGCACGACGCGCCAGAAAATCAGCTCGCCCAGCGAGCGCGACGTGCCGCAAAAGAACGACGCGATAATAAACACCAGAATAGAGGTGACTAGATATTTCTTGCGCCCGAACCGGGCGGCCAGCCACGCGGTCAGCGGCAGGATAATCACAACGCTCAAAATGTAGCCCGTCGAGACCCAGCCGATCTCGTTGGGCGTCGCCCCCAGGTTGCCGCCCATCTGCGGCAGGGCGACATTGATAATCGTCGTGTCCAGCGCCTCCATGATGACGGCGCTGATCAGGCCCACCAGAATAATCCAGCGGTACGGGCTGACTTCCGATGGCGCGGCGGCTTCCGGGGCGGCATCATTGGCAGGAGTGCTTGGGGCCGCCCGTTCCGGGCGGCGCGTGGTGACGGCCATAAAAATCTCGTTTCCAGTGTCTGTTTTGCAGAGCGCAGCGGGTATGATAGAAAATAGTCTCCAGTGAGTTATGATACGATACCGTATCGTATCGTTAAAAGTCAACCGTGAATACAAAACAAATTTCTGACACAGATAAACCCACTGAGAAACCCACCGACAAACGGGTGCAGCGGTCGCGGGAAATCGTCCTTGCCGCCACGCAGGAGCTGATGTCCGAAGAAGGCATCGTCGGCTTCAGCGTGGATGAAGTCTCGCGGCGCTCGGGCGTCTCCAAAACAACTATTTACCGGCACTGGCCGTCGCGGTCGGCGCTGCTGCTGGATGCCTGCTCGCATCTCAACTCCTGGCCGGAGCAGACAGACACCGGAAGCCTGCGCGGCGATGTCACGACGCTTGTGGCCTATCTGGCTCACAAGCTGCAATCGTCACGCGGCGCCACGGTGATGCCCTCGGTCATCGACGCCGCCGAGCACGACCCGGACATGGCTGGCCTGCTGGCAGAAATGCACACACGGTTTCTGGTCCCGTTTATCGCCGCCGCCGAGCATGCCCGTCAGCGCGGCGAGCTGCCGCCGGACCACGACCCCGCCGCGTTCGCGGATGCGCTCCTGGCCCCCTTTTTTTACCGCCGCTGGTTTTCCCGCAAGCCTCTCGACGAAGCCTTTGTGCAGGGCGTTATCCGCAGCATGGTCGGGCATCTGGACTAATAGGAGAGCGGCAAAAACAGCCCCGGCTATTAAAAGCTGGGGCTGTTTTTCGTCTCGCTTAAACCAGCTTGGCGTCCAGCGTGATCTCTGTGCTTGCCAGGGCTTTAGACACCGGGCAGCTTGTTTTAGCGGCCTGCGCCAGCTCCTGGAACTGATCCGCGCTGATGCCGGGGACGGTGCCTTCCACGATCAAGTCAATGCTCGTGATGGCAAAGCCGCCGTCGACCGGGCCGAAGTGAACTTTCGCCGCCGTGTGGATGCGCTCCGGCGGAAAGCCTGCGTGTTCTAGCATGGCGGAGAACTGCATGGAATAGCAGCCCGCGTGGGCGGCTCCGAGCAGCTCTTCGGGGTTCGTCCCCGTGCCTTCTTCCATGCGGGTCTTAAACGAGAATGGGCCTTCGAAGGCCCCGCTTCCCAGCTTCATTGTTCCTGAGCCGTCTTTGAGGCCGCCCGACCATTGGGCGTCTGCGTTGCGTGTGGGCATGACGTGTGTCTCCTGTGTAGTGTGATAAAGAACCCCTCCCGCTCGTCCCGCGCTCCCTCCCTTGTCAGGAAAGGGCTTCAAGAAGCCGGAAGAGGCCGCGAAGTGAACCCTCCCTTGATAGGGGAGGGTGGCAAGCTCGCTTGCCGGGAGGGGTCTAAACCCCGTGGCTTTTGAGCCAGGCGTACATCTTGGCATCGCCGTCGGCGGCGTCTTTTTTGTTGTACGAGGGCCGGTAGTCCGCGTGGAAGCCGTGCCCGGCGTCCGGGTAAACCACAATCTGCGCCGTCTTGTGGGCGGCTTTCAGGGCAACCTGCATCTGCGCCAGCGACTCCTGCGTGATGCCGTTATCCTGCCCGCCGTATAACCCCAGCACGGGCGCATGAAGTTCCCCGGCCAGGTCAATCGGGTTCTTCGGGTGCAGCGGGTCCGTGTCCCCCGTCACGCGGCCGTACCATGCCACTCCTGCCTTGACACTCGGGTTATGCTCGGCATAGAGCCACACGATCCGCCCGCCCCAGCAGAAGCCCGTGATGCCCAGCTTGGCCGTGTTCGCATGACCGGAGTTTTTGGCCCACGCCACCGTAGAGTCCAAATCCGTCATCACCTGCGCGTCGGGGACTTTTTTGACGATAGGCATAATCTGGTCAATACTTGCCACCTGCGACACGTCCCCCTGCCGCGCAAACAGCGACGGGGCGACAGCCAGATAGCCCTGTTTGGCAAAGCGGCGGCAGACGTCCTTGATATGCTCATGAACGCCGAAAATCTCCTGCACCACCAGAATGGTCGGCAGGTTTTTCCCCCCGGCGGGCATGGCATAGTAGGCAGGGATTTTCCCGTCCGCCGTCGGTATCTGGACTTCGCCGACAGTCAGCCCCGTGTCCGGGGTATGGATCGTCTGCGCCGACACCGGCTGCACCGCCAGTGCAAACCCCGCCGCCAGCGTGGTCTGTACTGTAGCTTTGACAAAGTCGCGCCGCGTAATTTCGGTCATGTGTGCTTCTCCTTGATGTCTGTCTGTGTTCGCGCTCTGTATTTCGCAGACCTACCACCTTGTTCCCTCGTTCCTCGGTCACAGGGTCCTCCCTAAAGGGAGATTAAGACAATGCCGAAGGGCGAGGGCCAGCACTTCTCGTCCTATCCGCTCCTAATCCTCCCTTTAGGGAGGACCCTGTGACCGAGGAACGAGGGAACAAGGTGGTAGGTCTCCTACTTCAATCCAAACCCGCGCTCCTGCAGCATCGCGTGCCAGATGTCGCGGCCTGACAGCGCCTCGGGACCAGCCACCCGCTTGGCCGAATGCCGCGCCCAGGTTCCTTCCACGTTCATCTTCTGCGATTCGTAAAAGCCGCGCATTGTCTCATTGTACTCGGCGACAGCCTCGTCTCGTTCCCCCGCATCGTAGACCTCGGCATGAATAAGGCCCCGCTGCGGCAGGCGCGGCTTGATTTGCGCGGTGTCGTCCGCGGCAGGAACGCCCACGGTCAGGCCGAACAGGGCCACGACTCGCCGGGGCAGGTGCAGCAGCGCGGCCAGCTCCTGCGGGTGGTTTCTGGCCCCCCCCACATAACAGATGCCCAGCCCCATGCTCTCAGCGGCGACGGCAGCATTCTGCGCGGCCAGCGCGGCATCAATCACAGCGGTCTGGTACAGCTCTAAATAGTCCAGCCCCGCGCCCGGCAGGCCCTCGCGCTCGGACACGGCGGTGAGGCGGGCGAGGTCGGCGCAGAAGACGAGAAACAGGGGAGCCTGCCGAATAAACTCCTGGTCCCCGGACAGCCGCGCCGCCTCGGCCTTGTGCTCCGGGTCCGACACCACCACGACGCTCCACGTTTGCAGGTTGGACGAAGACGCCGCGCTTTGCGCCGCCGCGCCCAGAGCTTCCAGCGTTCCCGGCGGCAGCGGGGTAGGGGCGTAGTGCCGCACAGATTTATGCGCCAGCAGTGTGCGAACCACTGGGCTGTCAGCATCAGCGGGAAGGGTGGGTGCATTTGCGCCGTAGCGTTCGGTCAGCAGTTCGGGCAACGGGAGAAGTTCAGGCAAAGCAGTCATGCCGTGTCAACAGGAAGGAAGGCCGGGGGAGTTCCCGGCCAGGCGAACCTTTGCCGCCCGGCCTGATTTTTCAGTATGGGTGCTGGTACACTCTGAGGCATGAATGATCGTCAGACGGAAACGCCCCCGTCGTCCGGGACAGTCTGGCCTCCGCCGCCCCGGAATGCCCCCGACACTGCTCTGCCAGTTCGCATACAGCGCCATTTCCGGCCCGCTCTCTGCCTTGCTCTGGCTTTCAATCTCGCGGCCTGCGGACCAGCGCTGGAAAACCTAAGAGAGCCTGTGTTCAGAGGGATTTCACCTTTCGGTCATGACGTTGCGCTGTTTTCTGAAGTGAAAGCCGCCGCCGCGCTGGCCCTTGCTCTAGGCGTCCCGTTCGTGGTCTGGCAGATGTGGCGTCGCCGAAAACTCGGACTGTCTATCTTCTGGGAGCTTGTTGGGCTGGCGCTCTGCCTTTGTCCTTTGCCTGTGGGCAGGTTGGCACTATCGCTGGCTCTTACCAGATTTTACACCGGGAGATTTTATATCTGATGGCAAAGCGCACAGGTCGAACGACGATATGAGCCGCCTGAATGGGTATACTATGGAAGTTTTTGCCTGTGAACGACCGCGCTGATCCCTGGAAAGGACCTTCCATGCCTGTACTTGATGCTCCGACTACTAATCCTTCAACAGCCACTGCCTCGACCGAAACACTTTCGCCGATGCCGGTGGCCCCCCCCGCGTATGATGTCAAAGATTTAAGCCTCGCCGATGCCGGCAAGCGCCGCATTGAGTGGGCCGACCGCGAAATGCCCGTCCTGCGCTCCATTCGGGAGCGGTTCGAGAAAGAGAAGCCGCTGGAAGGGCTGACCGCCGTGGCCTGCCTCCATGTCACTGCCGAGACCGCCAACCTGATGCGGACCCTCAAAGCGGGCGGCATGAAAGTCGTGCTGTGTGCGTCGAACCCCCTGTCCACGCAGGACGATGTCGCGGCGGCTCTGGTGCAGCACTACGGCGTCGCCACGTTTGCCATCAAAGGCGAGGACAACGACACCTATTATCAGCATATCCTGAGTGCGCTGGAGCACAAGCCGAACTTCACGATGGACGACGGCGCGGACACCGTGGGCATCATCCACACCGAGAAGCGTGAGCTGATTGAAAACATCATCGGCGGCACGGAAGAGACCACCACCGGCGTTATTCGCCTGCGAGCGATGGCCGCCGACGGCGTCCTGGCCTACCCCATTGTGGCCGTCAACGATGCCCAGACCAAGCACTTCTTCGACAACCGCTACGGCACGGGTCAGTCCACCATTGACGGCATCATCCGGGCCACCAACGTTCTGCTGGCCGGCAAGTTCTTCGTCGTCGCGGGCTACGGCTGGTGCGGCAAGGGCCTGGCGATGCGGGCGAAGGGCATGGGCGCTCAGGTGATCGTCACCGAGATCGACCCTCTCCGCGCTCTGGAAGCGACGATGGACGGCTTCCATGTCATGCCAATGGCCGATGCCGCCAAAGTTGGCGACTTCTTTTGCACCGTCACCGGCGACAAAGATGTGGTGCGCGGCGAGCATTTCGCGGCCATGAAAGACGGCGCGATTGTCTGCAACTCCGGTCACTTCAATGTGGAGATTGACATTCCCGCCCTGGAAAAGATGTCTACCGGCAAGCGCGAAGTGCGCGACTTCGTGGAAGAGTACACGCTGGAAGATGGCCGCAACGTCTTCATCCTGGGCGAAGGCCGCCTGATTAATCTGTCGAGCGCCGAAGGCCACCCGGCCAGCGTCATGGACATGTCGTTCGCCAACCAGGCCCTGAGCGCCGAATACATGAACCAGAACGCCCAAACGCTCGAAAAGAGTGTTTACGGCGTTCCCGAAGCGATTGACCAGGAAATCGCCCGCCTGAAGCTGGAATCGCTGGGCGTCAAGATCGACACCCTCACCGCCGAGCAGCAGCGGTACCTGGCCTCGTGGCAGGAAGGCACCTAAGAACCCGGCACTAAAAGTGCCGGTCTATTAGTAAGACGAGAAAGTCGCTCCGCGACTCAGGAAACAGGAACAGCCCGCGTGAACCTAATCTTGAGTCGCGGAGCGACTTTTTCCGTTTGCTAGTAGACCGGCACTTTTAGTGCCGGGCGTGGCTACAATCGTCACCGCATCCCCGTCCCGCCAGCGGCGCAGCAGGACCGCGTAGCCGCCGGGCGGCGCCGCGATGCTCTGCGCTTTGCCATTCAGCAGCACACGCACGGGCGGGCCGGGTGGCAGGAAGACGCGCAGTTTGAACGCAGTCGGTTGGGGGACGCGGACAGCAATTGTCCGCGTCCCCATCTTGTCTGCCGCCTGCATCAGATGCACGGTCCGAAAAGTGGCCGAACACGGCGCCGGGGTCTGCACCGCCACCCCCTGCGGGGCGCGTGTCCAGGCCATCCGGGCCAGCGCCGGGCCGGACGGCGGCGCGGCGGCCAGAGCGCGGGCGCAGCCGGGGCGGCCTGTCAGCAGCAGCAGCTCGGCGGCGAGAGGGGGGGACATTTGCCCCGGCAGCGTGGCGGTCCAGGCGCGTTCGGCGGCGCTCAGGGCCTCGGTGTCGCCGGTAGCCTCATAGAGCGCACACCACGCCAGTCCATCGCCGGGAGACGCCAGCCGCCGGGCCGCGTGCAGAAAGCGCGTGTCGCCGGTCTCGGCATACAGCCGGGCCAGCGGCGCAGCCCAGGTCGGGTCAGGGTGAGCGTCCAGCCGGGGCAGCGCCCGGCTGCTCAGCGACAGGGCCGCATAAATCGCTGCCGTGTTTTTAGTGAGCGCATACCACGCCAGCAGTCCGCGCAGGCCCGGCCCCTGCGCGTTCCACTGCGTCGGTGTCAGCGGTCTGCCCCGGTCGCCGCCGCCCAGCCAGTCCGCATCCGTCTGTGCGGCCAGCAGGCGCGTCGCTATGCGGTCCTGCTTGGCCGCGAGGGCAGGGTCGGTGCGGCCCCAGACGCAGGCGGCTTCCAGCCACGCGCCTTCGTCGGCGACGCTTTTCGGGTCCGGCGACTGACGGAGTGCGGCAATCCACGGGTTATGAGGAAACGCAATTGCGCCGGGCGCGGCGGGCGGCAGGGCATACTGGAACCGGCGCGGTGCGGGGGTCGGCGCGTGCCGCTCCCATGCAGGCAGGTTGAGGGTGTCAAAGCGCGACGGCGACCGCCCCTGGCAGAGCAGGGCCAGCGGAATGAGGGGCAGTAAAATCAGGACGCCGAGGACAAGGGTGCGGGCAGATAGGAAGGCAGAAACGCGGCGAAGCATGGGGAAAGTATACCCGGTGGGGAGCGGGGGGCCTCCTCTTGACACGCTCCCCCCTTCGCGGCTAGAATGAACGCATGGCTGAAACGACAGAGCAGGGGCAGAACAGTGTGCGGATTTTAGGGCTGCGGGTGGACCGCGTTTCGGCGGACGAGACGCTGGCGGCCATTCACGGCTTCGTCGCGGCGGGTGAGCCGTCGCATATCGTCACGGCGGATGCGTCCATGGCGGTACTGGCGCGGGGGGATGCCGAATTAAAGGCGATAGTAGACGGGGCGGCCCTCGTGACCCCGGACGGGGCAGGGATTTTGTGGGCCGGGCGGCTGCTTGGCACGCCGATCACGCACAAAGTTTCCGGGGTGGATTTGGTGGCGACGCTGTGCCGGGACTCGGCGAAAACCGGCACGCGAATTTTCTTTTTTGGGGCCGCACCGGGCGTCGCCGCCGAGGCGGCGAACAAAATGCGGGAGCGATTTCCCGGCACAGACATTGTCGGTACCCGCGACGGGTTTTTCACGCCTGCCGACGAGCCGCAGATTATCGAAGAAATCAAAGCCGCCCGCCCGGATGTTCTGCTCGTGGCGTTTGGCATCCCCAAGCAGGAAAAGTGGATACAGCAGCACAAGGCCGCCCTCGGCGTGCCGGTGCTGATTGGAATCGGCGGGTCGTTCGACGTCCATTCAGGCCGCGTTTCCCGCGCCCCGGTGTGGATGCAGCAGAGCAGTCTGGAATGGCTGTACCGACTATCTAAGAACCCCAAAAAGATCGGCAAGGTGATGACCCTGCCGCGCTTTGCCCTGCTCGCCCTGCGTCAGCGGTTTTTAGGGGCATAAGCAGCCGGGGGTATGAAACCCCTGGCAGTTGAGTTCAGCCGCCCTCCGGGCGGAAGAGCTTTACTCTGCTATCTTTAGCCTGGCAGGGCGTCAGATTTCCCTGCCGGGGGTTTTAAGATACTTTTATACCCCCGGCTCCCCGCTGCTACTTCTTTTTCGGCTCGTCGGGCTTGATGACAATCGGACCGACAATCGGGCCTTTGCCGTCCTTGTCTTTGTCTTTTTTGTCCGCCCACACGGTCTGCGGCCCGGCCAGCGTGCCGAGCAGCGCCAGCGCCGCCATCCCCAGCGTCAGCCTGCCGCGCCAGGTGGTTTTCTTTTTCATGGTGTCGTTCCTAGTATTTTTCCTAAAGCGTTACGTGTTAGTCTGCCAAAACCGGTCATTTGTTCCGTGTTTTTTGCCCGGTTTTCACAAAAAATTCACATTCCAGCCTGCGCCGCTGTCAATCACTAACTCTTCGCCGTCCACCGCGAAGCCGCCGGACAGGGCCGGCACGGGGCGCAGCAGCCGGTGCGAGTCCAAATCCAGATAGTCAAATGCCCCCGTCCCCGCCGCGATCTGTGCCGCTGCCGCGATCCCCAGCCCCGTTTCCAGCATGCAGCCCAGCATGAGTTTTTTGCCCGCCGCCCGGCACAGCGTCATGATCTCTAAGGCCCCGCCAATCCCCGACTTCATCAGCTTGACGTTCACCCCGTCCACCGCGTCTGCCGCAATTAAATGCTCTGCTTCGGCAATGCTCCGGACCGCCTCATCCGCAAACACCGGCACGCCCAATGGGTTGACTGCGCGGCGCACAAAACGCAGTCCGTCTACATCTTCTCGAGCGACCGGCTGTTCTAGAAGCTCCACCGCTGCGCCCGTTGCCAGCAGCTTCCGCGTGAACGCCACCGCCGCCTCAGGCGCGAACGCCTGATTGGCGTCGATGCGAAGCCGCACGTCCGGGAGCATCGCCGCCACCGCTGCCAGCCGCGCTAAATCCGCGTCCGGCCCATCGGCGTCGCCCACTTTCAGCTTCAATGCCCGGAAGCCGTCTGCCCAGGCGGCCCGCGCCAGCCGCGCCGCCTCAGCGGGAGCCACCAGCGGAATCGTCACATCCGTCGTCAGCCGCAAGAGTGCCCCCCCAAAGTGTGCCCACAGCGAACGGCTCTGCCCCCGCGCCCAGGCGTCTAAAAGTGCCATTTCCAGCCCCGCCCGTGCGGCAGGTGCGTTGGGCAGCATTTCGGCAGCCAGCCTCAGCAGCGGCTCCCAGGCGTCCGCCGAATGGCCTTCCAGCGATTGGCCTTCCAGCGACGGCCCGGCCTGTGCCAGCGCGGCCAGCACCGTCTCGACACTTTCGCCCGTCACATACCCCACCGGGGCACTCGCCCCCAGCCCGACAACCCCTGTGTCTGTTGTGACCGTCACCCGCACATTGCGGGCTTCGGTGGCCGTCCGGGCGGCAATCACGAACGGGGCCACCAGCGGCAGAGTCCATGCTTCGGCCCGGACGGAAATAATGTGCATGACATCATTGTACCAAAGTTCCACGCCAGGCGCAAGGCGGCTTGTCACACGGACGCGGAGACGGTTCTGCTGTGTTTGACGCACTGCCGTGGCCCTCTTCTCCCAAACTCGCAGGTTTGCCCTGCCTGCCTGCCGGGTAAATGGCGGATGTGTTTGTTCCCTCGGTAAGTGTGTAGGGGCGCACAACTCAATTCAGGAGTAACTAAATGGCACATTTGTATGCATCATTTGCAGACGCTTCGCTGGCGGAGAAGGCGGCGGGGGCGCTTCTCGACTACGGCGTCAAGCAGGAAGATATCAGCATCGTCGCCCATGAGGCCCATGCGGCCACGCGGGAAACCCTGTACGGCACCGACGGCGGCACGAACCCCGCTGCCGGCTACGGCACAACCGGCACGGCAGGCTACGGCACTGCCACCGGCGCGGCGGCAGGGCTGGGCAGCGGCCTGGCCGAAACGGGTGACCGGATTGCCGGAGCCGCCACCGGCGCGTTCGGCGCGGAAGGTGCGGCGGCAGGATACAATGCGGCTGCCGCAGCACGGGCTGGTGCGGGCGAAGGCACGGCGCAGGTTTACGACAACCCGACCACCACCGCTGTCGGCAGCGATCTGAACCCTCTGGATCAGGGCGGACCGGACTCGGCGACCAGCCGCGCTCATGATCCCGCAACAACGGACAACGCCGCCAAGCATGGCATCAGCACCACCACGCCGGAAGACGCAGGCGAAGGTGCCGTCAAAGGAACCGGGATCGGCCTCGGCGTCGGCATTCTGGCCTCCATTGCCGCGCTGGCCGTCCCCGGCTTCGGCATTGTCCTGGGCGGCGGCGCATTAGCCTCGGCCCTCGGTGCGACGGCGCTGGCCGCCGGTGCAGGCGCAGTGGCGGGCGGTGCGACGGGCTACCTGAAAGACCAGGGTGTTCCCGCCGATGCCGCCGAGCGGTATCATGGCGCGGTCACCAGCGGCGGCGCGGTGCTGTCTGTGGCGATTCCTTCCGGCGATGTGGACCAGGCAACGGCCTCCGCTGTCCTGTCCAAGTACGGCGCATCAGACGTGAACGCCTACTAAACTCTCACCCAAAACAGCAAGGCCCCTGCTTCTCTCACAAATGTGGGAGAGGCAGGGGCCTTGTTTCGAAGTTCTCTTTTCTGGCTCCCTGTCCTTGCTTGACGAGTGGGGCGGGGGTAAGCTTCTTCCGGCCTGCTTGAAGCCGCTGAAAAATAGTTGTCTGGGAATGGCTTGACAAGCGGGCGGTGACGTGTTAAAATGAGGGGCGTGGAGAAATCCGCGTCCCCTTTTCGCCGCAAAATTTTTGTCGCCATCTATCTACAGACATTTACTTTATCTACAGACATTTACTGGGAGTCATGCCTTATGCCCGCCGGGCCATTGGTTGGAATTGATATTGGGTCACAGCAGATCAAAATTGTCGAACTGCGCCCCGGCAAAGCAGGGCTGGTTGTGTCTGCTCTTGGCATGGGGCCGACCCCGCCCGGCATCATCCAGAACAACATCATTACGGACCCCGCTGCAATGGGACTGGCCGTCAAACAACTGATGAAAGACAGCGGCATCACGGTTAAACGCGCTGTCGGTTGCCTGTCCGGGCAGAACGCTGTCGTCATTCGCATTATTGAAGTGCCCCGGATGACCGATGCCGAGCTGAAAGAAACCATGAAATGGGAAGTGGAACGCCATGTCCCCTTCGCCCCCAGTGAAACCCATCTGGATTATCAGCCGCTGGTCCCCCTGACCCCGGAAGCCGCTTCGGGACCCAACATGGAAGTGCTGCTGGCTGTCGCCCAGCAAGATGCCGTCAGCAGCTATCTGGACACGCTCTTTGCCGCCGGACTGGACCCTATCGCGCTGGATGTCGAGCCGCTGGCTCTGTCCCGCGCCCTGCTGGACCTGCAAAGCGGCCAGCCCGTGTCCCGCCCGCAGACACCCGCCGGGGAGCAGGCATTTCTGAACGGCGGCCTGCCCGCCGAGACCGTCGCCATTGTCAACATCGGCGCGGCCAACACCGATATTGCCATCTTTCAGGGCGACCAGCTTGCTTTCCCGCGCTCCCTGCCGCTGGCCGGAGACAGCCTCACCCGCGCCATCGGCGAGGCGCTTCAGCTTCCCGCCGAGCAGGCCGAGCGCATCAAGCGTGAGCTGGGCGTCGTGCAGCTTGACCGCATGGCCGTCTACACTGGCACGGGCTTCGGCGAAGAAGATGCCGAATACGAAGCCCCGCAGTTTCAGGACGAAGACACGTCGTTTGGCCTCGCGGAAGACCTGGCAATGCCCAACCCCTTTGGCACCGCCCCCGAGGATCCGTTCCGCACCAGCACCCCGAGCGGACGGCTGGGCGGCGAGCCGCAGTTTGACGACGCCGAGCGCACGCAGCCCATGTCCCGGCGCACGCTGAACCTGGCGCGTCCGGCAGTCTCCGATGTGCCTCCGGCCTTTCTGCCGCCCGGTGATGACCTCGGCTTCGGGCTGGCCGGAGCGGGCAGCCCTGGCGATGAACAGACGCGAAACGACATCTTTGAGGCCATTGCCCCCGTGCTGGGTGAGCTGGCCTCGGAAATCCGCCGCTCGCTGGACTACTTCCGCAGCCGGGGCGCATCCTCGGTCATTGACCGCGTGCTGCTGACCGGCGGCACGGCCAACCTGACCAATCTGGCCGCGTTTCTGCAAAACGAGCTGCAGGCTCCGGTGGCGGTCGCCGCGCCGCTGTCCGGGCTGAGTGTCACCTCGAAGCATTTTGACCCGTCCTACCTGCCCACCATCGGGTCCGCCTTCACGGTGGCGCTGGGATTGTCCGCCCGCGAAGCCGTGTTTTCCGCTAATCCTGTCCCGAAAGCGCCCAAGCCACCCAAAGTGCCGAAAGCGGCCAAAGCCGCCTCTTAATCCTGTCCGTCAGACTGTTCGCCCCCGAGACACCTATGCTTCGAATCAACTTACTGCCCGATTATGTCAAGCAGCGTCGCCAGGTCAAACAACTGATCGCGGGCTTTGTCGTTGCCGCAATCGCCTGTGTCGTTCTGCCGCTTGGATTTTATTTCATGAAAGTCAGTGCGCTGGAAGCTTTAACGGCCCAGGCCAATGCCGCCGTAGAAGGCAAGCGCAAAACGGATGCCTCCAAAGCCCTTGCCGCCAGCACGCTGGCCCAGGTGGACCCGATCAAAGCCAAAATTGACTTTGTCGCCGCCGTTCTCGCCTACCCCGGTCATTGGGTCCAGTTTTACAACACACTGGCGAATGTCACGCCGCTCAACAGCCTGATTTACAGCGGCACAACGCTCGGCGCGGGCACGGCAGCCGCCGGAGGCTACCCCGGCGGCGGGGCCGCTGGGGCGACCGCCGCTGCAACCGGCCCAACGGCCGTGACGATCAAAGCCTATTCGCCGTCCGTTGCCAGCGTTGGCCGTTACTTGCAGGCCATGTACCGCGAGCCGGATTTCACCACCGTGGCCGTGGACAAAGTGCCCGGCTATCCTGACAATGTCCGCAGCCTGTATTATTACGGCAAAACACTGGTCTTCGCGGATGATGCCACTGCCACCGGCGGCGGCGGCCCCGGCTACCCCGGCGGCGGCGGCGGTCGAGCCAGCGGCTTCCCCGCTGGCGGCAGGCCCGGTGGCTACCCGACCGGCGGCGGGGGAAACGGCCAAACGGCCGGTGCCAACGGCCCGGCGGACTACACAGCAGGCACTCTTGGCCCGAACGCCCCCGGCAACATTCCGCCCGGTGTCGGCCCGCCCCCGCCCGAGCTGACCGGCGGTGTTTCCATCACCGGCGGCAATGGCCCCGGCGGCACGCCGGGCGGACAGCGACCGGGAATGGGACAGCAGACCGCACAGCAGAACGGCGCGGGCGGCGTGGGAGCCACTCCCGTTATTTACGGCGAAGTGTTCGACCGCGTGGCCGGAAGCGGCATCAGCCCCTTTGCTGCCCCCGAAGTGCGGCAAAGCATTCTGCGGGCACGCCTGCGCCGGGTCGTGAAAAAAACCGTGCCGCGTGGCTTTGAGCTGACCGTCACCGCAACACTCAAAGAGGAAACCACCAAGCTGCTCACGGCCCCCGTGCTGCCCGGCGCTGCCCCCGACGCTGGCCTGGCCGCTCCCGGCGGCTTCCCCGGCGGCCCTGGCGGACGCGGCGGTCCTCCCGTCGGACCCCCGTCCCCGGCTGGCGCACGACCGACAGGATAATTGTTAGGCTAAACCTTTATGAAAACTGCTCGCCTGAGTCCGGGAATTGTTGCTGCTGTTGGAATTGTGTTCTGCCTGCTTGCCGTCGGCCTGATTGGCTGGTTTCTGATCAAGCCGACACTGGAAAGCACCGACGCCCAGCAAGCCGTCTTGACAGCCAACTATGATGACTCAACGCCAATGGCCCAGGCGGCTGCGCTAAAACAGGTGCGTCTGGCACAGGTCAAAGTCGCTCAAATCAAGACGCAATGGAACATTGACCAGGCACGCTATATGCCGCCATACAATGTCGCCAACCGTCAGCTTGCTGTGCGCCAGCTCACCTACGAGCTGGGCCAGTATCTGGGGCCGGACCTGGAGCGCCAATTTAAATCCGGCGGTGTCATCAACACGACCAATGTCGCTCTGCCCCCGCCGCCGGTTTCGCCCAACGACATCTCCGCCGCCCCGCTGGTCATTCCACTTGGCCCGGTGACTGTTGGCGGCGACTTCCGGCGCATCCTGACCCATTTCTACAACTGGCGCTATTTCAATCGCCTGGTGCTGGTGGACAGCCTGAACCTGGATGGCAACAGCCCCTACATGACGGGAACCTACACCGCGACAGTGATTATCTTCCCGCAGAACGATGACAAGCTGCCCGCCCCCATCGCCAAAGCAGGCGGCGGAGCGGCAGCCGGCACGACCCCCGGCGGTTACCCTGGCGGTGGCCCCGGCGGCGGTCTTGGTGGCCGTCCCGGACAGGGACGGCTCCCCCCATCACAGCGCCCCCTGTAATTCACAGCGCCCCCTGTAATTCACAGCGTCCCCTGTAATGCTGGACAATAACGTGTGGTATTTGTGAGTGGTATTTGTGAGTGGTATTTGTAAAATGAAGTCTTTCCGTCTCCACAGGCTCAGAACGGGTAGAATACAAACGAGCCGAGTGAATGGAAAGCGAGGATGACCGCATGGACTGGCTGAACGAAAAGTTTAAAGATAAAAAAAATCTGCCCATCATCGTGGGAATTGCTGTGTTCTTCCTGCTGGCAATGGGCGGCTTGATTGCCTTTGAGGCGGGCCTGTTTCCCAGTGAAGCCAGTACGGCCTCGGTGGCGCCGCCCCCCGTCCGGACGGGTGGTCCGCCGGTGCCTGGCAATACCCCAGGCGGTGTGCCGCAGGACCCGCGAGGCAGCAGCCTTCCCCCCGGACCCGGCGGTTCGAACCCGTTCGGCGCGGGTGGTCCGGCTATGGCGGGGACGGCACTGGCGGGCGTGCCGGGGCTGAACGAAGCCCGGCCCGGCTCGACCGCGCCAAACCCGTCCGGTCCGAACCCGTACAGCATTCCGAATGGACGCAAGCTGCTGGCGCAGCGCAACGGCCCTGTCGTAGGCGCTCTGGCCCTGCGCGACCGCCTGCCGCGTGTTGACCTGTATCGGCTTCCGCCGCCGACGCCGGTTCTGGTTGGCATCAACCCTTACGGCAGCGGGCAGAACACACAGCTCTTGGCCGCGAACTACCGCCTGTCCGGCATTGTCAACGGCCCGGATGGCAACATTAATGGCATTCTGGAAGTCGGCGGCCAGTCGCAGACGGTCAAGCCCGGCGATACTCTGCCCGACGGCTCCACAGTGGAGTCGATCACAAATACAGGGCTGATCCTGCGGACGCCCGGCGGCACGCCGATTACGATCACGCAGTCCAGCGGCTCGGACACACCTCCCGGCTACCCCGGCCAGGGCTTCCCCGGTCAGGGCTTTCCGGGTCAAGGCTATCCGGGTCAGGGCTTCCCCGGTCAAGGCTATCCGGGACAGGGGTACCCTGGTCAAGGCTTTCCCGGCCAGGGCGGTCAAGGCTTCCCAGGACAGGGCGGCCCCGGCTTCCCCAATCCGGGGGACAATGGTGGCGGGGGAGATTTTGGCGATAATGGTTGAGCAGATAAACGGATAAACCGATAAACGGATAAACCGATAAGGAGACAGCAGCATGACATCAAAAATTGCTTTGTTTACTTTTTCTGCGCTGCTTCTGGGAGCATTCTCCGCAGCACACGCACAAACGCCGAGTCAGCCAAACGCCGCAAGCCAATTCTACAAAATCGGCGTGCAGCACTATGACGCAGGCATGATGGCCGATCTGGCGACACGGCAAGATCCTATCGTCGTCATTCCACTGAATTTTGTGGTTCCAAGCGGCGGGTTCGCCCCGGCCCTGTCCGGTGGTCCAGCGGTGATCACACCCGGCGCACCGGCACTGCGTCCCGTGCCGAACGGCCTGCCGACTGCCGCTCCGGCCCCAACGCTTCCGGCCCCAATGCCTCTGGCGAACAACCGCCTGCCGGACGGTGTTGAAAGGATTTACGCGCTTCAGTCCAATAATTCACTGGTGATCCAGATGACACCAGGCGCTCCGTACAACCCGTTTACGTTTTCGCCGATTCGTTAGAAAGGCAGCTCACCATGACACTTAAAAATACAAAATGCTTTGCCCTCGGGACGCTGGCCCTGCTCGGAGCCGCCGCGCTGGCCCTGCCCGCTCATGCTCAGGACGCCGGGGGAGCCGACAATGGCAAGCCCATTACGCTGAACCTGCTAAACGTCCCCATCCAGGCGTCCCTGCGAACCCTGTTCACCAGTGCAGGTATCCGCAACTACCAGATTGACCCCCAGGTCCAGGGCTTCGCCAACATCAATGTCGGCGATGTGCCGTTCACCACGGCCCTGCGTCAGCTTTTGTCCCAGGCGACGCCCCCGGCAACGTTTGAGATCGAGAATGGCATCTACCATGTCAAGGTTCAGGAAGCCACCCCGCCACCTGCAGCGACCGTGGTGACTGCTACCACTGTGGCCGAAGGTGCTGGCGATGCTGCCTCGACCAGTACAACGCCCAAACAGTACTACAAAATCCCGATTGACAAGTACGATGCGTACTATATCGCCCAGCTGCTCGGTGCCAATCAGCCAATCATTCAGGTAGAAGCCAATCAGGTAATAGGCGGTGGTAATGCCCAGCAGGGCGGTCAGGGTGGTCAGGGCGGCTTTGGCAACCAGGGCGGCTTTGGCAATCAAGGCGGGTTTGGCGGCGTCGGCGGCGGCTTGGCCGCGCCTGTGACCAGCATCGGCGGAGCCAATGGCGGCGGCTTTGGTGGCGGCACATTCGGTGGCGGACGCGGCGGC
>CAXUKS010000018.1:41523-72753 GCA_964251675.1 uncultured Armatimonadales bacterium | reverse complement strand
GCGGGGTGATCGCCATCTCCCACCGGCTTTCCCGCCCGCCGAGGCCGCCGAGCGGGATCTGCCGCACCCGCTGCTCGATCGTCTCAAAGCCCTCGTCCATCCACATCAGGTCGCGCCCGGCCTGGGTGCGCTCTTCTGTCGGCAACAGGGTGGGGGAGAGGTTGCGCGCGATCGGCATGGTGACCCGCACGTCCGCATGCAGCAGGCCGCCCTGGCCTCTTTGTCCAGTCAGCTTAACTCCGTCAACGCCAAAATCGGTGGCGGAGACCCGCTGCGTAATGATGCCGAGACGATGCAGCTTCAAACGCAGCTGAATGATCTGGAAAGCCAGCGGGTCGCCGCCGCCGCCAAAGTCACAAAAGCATTTCCCCAGATTCTGGATGACCTGGACGCCAAAATTAAAGATGTTCGAACGCGGTACCAGGCATCTCTGCGCGGCACGCTGGCGAAAAACCCCTCTCTGGACACGCAAAAAACCCTGACCGACAGCTATGTGCAGGCAAAACTCAGCGTCATCACCGCACAGGCGAGGCTGGCCGGGGCACTTCTGGTGCAGAGAGACATAGACACGAAAAAAAGTCAGCTTCCAGATAAAAACCTGCAAAGCTCCCGGCTGACGCGAAATACCGAACTGGCCCGCCAGCTTTACACCGGCATTGAAAGCAGCCTGAACACCGCCAAGCTGGACCGCGATATGGTCACCGGCAATGTGCAGCTTATCCAGGCCGCCGATGTGCGAGACGAGCCGATCAGCCCTAACCGGACGCGCAACCTGCTGATTGGCGCGGGCATCGGCCTGGCCCTTGCCGTGCTGGCCGTGATGCTGCTGGAACAGATGGATCGCCGTGTGCGTGATACCGACCAGCTTCGCCGGATTGGCGGTCAGGACCCCATCGCCGGGACCCTGCCCCGGATGTCGCGGGGCGAGCTGGCCGACCTGCGCCGGGGCGAGCTGACCCCGGCGACCTCGGAGGCGCTTAATCTGGCGGCAATCAACCTCAGCCTGCTGATGCGGGAAAACCCCCGCCTTCTTGGCACAAACGATGTGGAAAAAACGGCGCTGTACCCGCGCTGGGCGGCCAACGGCTCGGCCCTCGGTCCAGTGCTTCCCTCGCTCCAAAACCGGGTGATCCTGGTCACCAGCGCCCTGCCCGGCGAAGGCAAGTCGGTCACGACGGCGGCTCTGGCACGGGCGATGGCCCGAGGCGGCAAGCGGGTGATTCTGGTGGATGCCGACCTGCGCCGCCCGGCTCAGGGGCAGATGTTCCCCGCCGACAGCCCCCTGGGTCTGGCCGACGTACTGGCGGGCCGCACCGCGCTGGTGGATGCCCTGCAGCCAAGCGAGGTTCCGAACCTGCTGGTGCTGCACTGCGGGCAGGTCACGGATAGTCCGACCTCGCTGCTGTCCCGGCCCCTGCTGGTAAACCTGATGCGCGAGCTGCGCGATGCGAACTGCACGGTGCTGATTGACACCCCCGCCTGCGCGGTGGTCAGCGATGCGTTCCTGCTGGCCCCCCACGCCGACTGCGTTCTGCACGTCGTCGGCATCGGGCTGGTGGACGAAACCGTCATTCAGCAGACCCGCGCCGCCCTGAGTGCCGCTGGCCCGCAGGCGATGGCCTATTTCGTCAACCGTGCCCCCAGCACTCCCGGTCATGCCTATCAGGGCTACTACGCGGCCCCTGTCGTCATGCCCGAGGATATAGAAACGGCGCAGGATGCTGCCGCTGCCGAGCCGCGTTCCACCCGCCCCGTGGCTTCGCTTTGGGAGAATCAGGATTAACGTTATGCCTAACCAGTCTTTAAAACTTGCTTTCTTTCCGCTGTCGCTGGCCGCCGCGTTCGCGCTTGGTCTGCCACTGCCCGCGTCCGCACAGGGCGTTCCCGGCGTGTCGACAACGCCCGTGACAGCGGGAGCGCCCGTCACAAAGGCCGCGCCGACCGTGCCGCCCATCCGGATTACGCAAAACCCGCCCGGAGCGTCGGCCCTGCCAGCAGGACAGGCCGCGCTTCCCGCAGCCTCCGGCTCCTCCGGTGCCCTCACGCTGCTGCCTGCGCCGGGCCTGCCCGTCTCCGTTCCGGCGTCGTACACGCTGGGCATTGACGACGTCGTCAGCGTTCTGATCACCGGCTTCCCCGAACAGTCCATGCCGCAGGTGGCCGTCGGCCCCGATGGCACGATCACCCTGCCGCTGCTGAACGCCGTCCCGGTGGTCGGGCAGACCCCGGCGCAGCTCCAAACGCGCCTGACGACTGCCTACCGCAAATTCATTGTGCGTCCGATTGTCAGCGTGTCTCTGCTTCGGAAGCGCCCGCAGTATGTGACGTTTTCCGGCTTTGTGGGCCGCGCCGGACAAACCGAGTACCGCCCCGGCCAGCGGATCATTGAGGCGCTGGCCGCCTCCGGCGGCATCCCGCAAACCGGCAATGCAGCGGCGATCACCGTGCAGCATTCCAACGGGCAGTCGCAGACCCTGGACCTGACGCACCCGGAGACTAAAGCCGACAGCCCCCAGAACATCGTGCTGCAAAGCGGCGATGTGGTCTATGTCCCCGAGCAGCGTGCTCAGATTATTGTATCCGGCTATGTTCCGAAGCCTGGTCCGTATCCCTATAAAGAGGATTACAAGGTACAGGACGTGCTGGCCCTGTCCGGCACTCCAAGTGCCGAAGCCGCCGACCTGGCGAATGCGACGCTGACGCACGATGGGCAGGCTTATCCACTGAACCTGTATGCGCTGCTTTACCAGAACGACCAGAAGTACAACTACAAGCTGGCGGCGGGCGATGTCATCAACGTGCCGGAGCTAACTAATAAAGTGTTTGTCTATGGAGGCGGCGTCGTCCATTACGGCTATTATGCCTTCAAGCCGGGCGACCGCCTGCTGGATGCCATCAAGGCTACTATCCCCGCACCGGGGGTAGACCTGGCAAAAGTGACGTTCGCGCATCTTGATAAAAAAGCCAATCAGGTGACTGGCACGACGCTGGACGTGCAAAAATTTATCAATGGCAAAGAGAAGTCGGAAGCCAAACGGATGGCGCTGAACCCCCCGCTCCAAATTGGGGACATCATCTACATTCCCGTCAAGGGACCCGGTGGCGGCTTCCTCAAAGAGCTTGCCCCCTTGACCGCTATTGCCAGTCTCGCCTCATCAACGACCTACCTGCTGCGCTAACTTTTGCCAGCCGGCACGACGCCAAGAAAGCTAACACTGACTGTATGATTGACGCACGCACTGAGACCCCAACCGAACCCGCGCCGCTGGTCGCCCGGCGGCCCCACCTGACCATCAAGCCGACCTCCGGCTGGCAGGCGATCAATGTCGCCGAGATTTGGCAGTTCCGGGACCTGCTGATGACGCTCGCCCAGCGCGATGTCAAGCTACGCTACCGGCAGACGGCCCTCGGGGCCATCTGGGTTGTTTTGCAGCCGCTGATGGCGGCGGGCATCTTTTCGTTCGTGTTCGGCAAAGTCGCCAAGCTGCCCTCGGACGGCCTGCCCTACATCGTGTTTTCGTTTGCGGGCCTGCTGGCGTGGAACGTCTTCAACTCGACCCTGGGCAAAGTGAGCGGCTGCCTTCTGGCGAATGGCAACCTGGTGTCCAAAGTCTACTTCCCCCGGCTGGTGCTGCCGCTGGCGACGATCTTCTCCACGCTGATTGACTTTGCCGTGGCGTTCGGCCTGATGATCGTGCTGATGGTGATCTACCATATTGTGCCGACATTCGGCCTGCTGCTCCTGCCGGTGTGGCTGGTGCTGCTGCTGATCCTCGGTGTCGGGATCGGCCTGTTCACCTCGGCGCTGATGGTGACGTACCGGGATATTGCTTACGTTCTGCCGGTGCTGACCCAGTTCCTGCTGTATGCCTCGCCGATTGCCTATGCCGTGTCCGCCGTGCCCGCGCATCTGCGGTTCGTGTACTTTATCAACCCGCTGTCGGGCCTGCTGGAAGCCTTCCGCTGGTCCCTGCTCGGCACGGGGTCTCTGAACCTGGCCCAGGTGGGCTACTCCGCCGCCGTGGCCCTGATTATCTTTGTGGCGGGCGCGTTCTCGTTCAAGAAGATGGAAAGAAAGTTCGCCGATGTCATCTAGTCTCTCTTCGTCCGATGTCGCCGTCTCTGTGCGCGGCCTGTCCAAGTCCTATACCATCGCCCACAACGCCGAGAACCACACGACGGCGGGCGAGGCGCTGATGCACCGCCTGAAAAACCCGCTGTCCAAGCCCGAAACCGAGACGTTCTGGGCCTTGAAAGACGTGGAGTTCGACATCCAGAAAGGCGATGTTGTCGGCATCATCGGGCGCAACGGCGCAGGCAAAAGCACGCTCCTGAAAGTCCTTAGCCGCATCACCGAGCCAACCACCGGCCAGATCGACCTGTATGGCCGCGTCGGCAGCCTGCTGGAAGTCGGCACGGGCTTCCACCCGGAGCTGACGGGCCGCGAGAATGTCTACCTCAACGGCGCGATCCTCGGCATGAAAAAGTCCGAAATCACCCGGCAGTTCGACGCCATTGTGGACTTTTCAGGAACCGAGCAGTTCCTAGACACCCCCGTCAAACGCTACTCGTCGGGGATGTATGTCCGCCTCGCCTTCGCCGTCGCCGCCCACCTGAACCCGGAAATCTTGATCATCGATGAAGTCCTGGCCGTCGGCGACGCCGAGTTCCAGAAAAAGTGCATCGGCAAGATGCAGGATGTGGCGGCAGGTGGGCGCACCGTTATCTTTGTCAGTCATCATATGCAATCTATTACAGCATTGTGCGGCAAGATTATTCTCTTGAAAAGCGGTCATGTAGACTATTCTGGTGAGGTGACTGGTGGTGTTCAGAAATACATGGCGGCGCCAAAAGAAAAGACGTCATCGAAAGACGACGCCCAGAGACGTGAAGGCTCCGGGGAACTGCGCTTCGTTTCTGTAAGATCGGCTAAGGAAAATTACAACTGCGGAGAGGAAAAAACTATCGAGTTTTCAATCGAAAGATTTAAGCAACATTCAGGGCGCTACTATGTGTCCTGCCATATAGTTAATGATCAAGAGACGATAGTTTTGCATTTGGATTCTCGGTTAGTCCGGCCCTTGTTTGATGCTTCTATTTCTAACCAGGGCTATATGACGATCAAGCAGCCATGGCTGAAGCCAGGTAATTATCGAGTTGATATGTTCATCTGTAGCGAAGGGATTGTGGACAAGTACGAAGGAGCCTGCCAGATTTGTGTTGATCCTGTGTTTCCATATACACAGGTGACAGAACCATTGGCAGGAACTTACGGAGCTGTTTTTGCAGATTTTACTTGCTCTTAATGTGAAATTTGAGCATAGGTAAACGGCAACATATATTTTGATAGCTACAGCCAAAGCACGTCTCAGATCAGTACGAAATAAGGCAATCAACTTCTGCGATGGATTGAAGTTCTATATTGCTAATCATTTCATAGCAAGTATCCCTTCCTTTCATGTACGACATTGGTATTACCGTCGAATTCTTCGTTACAGGATTGGTAAGCAGAGTAGTATTCATATGGGTGTATTTGTGACCGGAAATAATATCAGCATTGGCGACAATGTTGTTATCAACCGGAAGTGTTACTTAGATGGCCGAGTTGGCATAGAGATACATAACAATGTTTCAGTATCACCCGAAGTTTACATTGTTTCGTTAGAACACGATCCTGATAGCGCGGACTTTTCGGGCAGAGGATGCAAGGTTGTTATTGAGGACAATAGCTGGATAGGAGCGCGTGCGATTATCACACCAGGCATAGTGATTGGTGAAGGGGCAGTGATTGGGGCAGGAGCAATCGTGACAAAGAATATCGGTCCTTACAAAATTGCTGTTGGTGTTCCCGCGAGAGAAATTCGAGATAGAAATCACGATATTCGCTATAAATGCTCATACTTTCCCTGGTTTGATACTGATGTTCAGCGTTGAGAGACAGTAACTACTGGACGGCTTATTATAGGAACCCGACTTTGACCCGTGATAATTTAACAATTCTCTGCGTCGCGCCAGAACTGCCAAGACCGGATGTTTCTGCCGGTGATTTGCGATTCTTTGCGATGCTGCAAATGTTGGCTCAGTATCATACCGTAGACCTTTTTGTGTTTCCTTTGTATCCAAGTTCGCCTGATTTCAGCCGATACAGTGAAAACCTGAAGCAAATCGGAGTGCGTCTGATAGAAGATAGCCAGAACTTTGAATTGGTGGCAGCCCAACGACATTATGATATTGGCCTGTTTGAGTTCTGGCAATCAGCGGACGCAGCTGCAAATGTTCTTCGGAAGCAACAGCCCTGGGTTCATGTTGTTGTAGACAGTGTGGATATACACTTTGCGCGTGAGGAAGCCGGTCTCGCATTCGGTATCTCCAACCAGCAAGCAATTCAGATCAACAAGAAGAGGGAACTCGAAGTTTATCGTCAGGCCGATACAGTGATAGTGGTGACACCCGAGGATCAGGTTCAGCTTGAGGCTCATGACGTCACTTCGCCAACTGAGCTGATCCCCATGGTTGTGTACTCCCAGCCTCGGACTGAACAAAAGCGTGGCCCTGAGATACTATTTGTCGGTGGATTTCGCCACCTCCCAAACGTCGACGGTATTATGTGGTTTATCAACGAGATTTGGCCCGCAATTCAGTCAAGCGTGCCAGACGTCAAGATGACAATTGTCGGTAGTCATGCGCCGCTGGAGGTGCAGCAGCTCGCTGGCATGCCAGGAATAAACTTTGCAGGATTCGTTCCTGATACCAAGCCTTACCTCGACCACGCATTTCTTTCCGTCGCGCCGCTGCGTTTCGGGGCTGGAATGAAGGGAAAAGTCACGGAAGCAATGGCATCAGGGCTTCCCGTGATTACGACAGCCTTTGGCGCACAGGGCTTGAACGCCGTTTCTGGAGAACATTTACTCGTTGCAGATGACGCTGAAAACTTCGCGGCGCAAGTCGTTTCATTACTCAAAGATACAAAGCTAGCTGAGGAAATTGGCGCCGCAGGACAAAAGCATATTGAAGATATTTGCGGATTTACAGTTGTTGAGGGAAGGCTGCTGGCAATAGTCGCCGCGTTGGCATCGGCTCAGTCTACTTCGAAACGCCCACAATCCCGATTGGTTTTTTACCGAGCTAAAGCACAGATAAAGCAGAAATTAAGGTCTATGAAACATCAAGCCAAATCCCTCGTGCTGTCCTCTGGACTGATCCGCGCTCGTTCTTAGCCTGTTTCAGCGTTAATTGTTAAGCTGCTTTCTCGTCTCACTGTTAAAATCCCCCTATGCCAACTGTATCTGTCATTATTCCGACTTATAAGCACCGTGACTTTGTGCGGGCGACGCTGGACTCCGTGTTCGCGCAGACGTTCACGGACTATGAGGTGATCGTCATTAACGACGGTTCGCCCGACGACACCGCCGAAGTGCTGCGTCCCTTGGCCGAGGCGGGGCGCATCCGCTATATGGAGCAGACGAACACCGGGCAGTCCATCGCCCGAAACCGGGGCATCGCTGAGGCAAAGGGAGAGTTCATTGCCCTTTTGGATGATGACGACTTGTGGCCGCCAGACAAGCTGGAATGGCAGGTGCAGGCAATGACCCTGCACCCGGAAACGGGAGTCATCGCCGGTCCCGCTCGCGTTGTGGATGCTGATCTGCAATACTTATATCGTTCGGAATTCTCACCCTCGCTGACCTTCGAGGGGTTCTTCTCAAATAACCTGATCATGTCCCCAGGGCAGACCCTCATTCGTGCCTCTGCTCTTCGGGAAGTGGGAGGCTTAAATCCCGACCTCTGGGGAGTGGATGATTGGGACTTGTGGGTGCGGCTTTCTAAAAGCAGCGCCATTATTATGAAAGACCAGAATGCCCTGATCTATCGGCTTCATTCTGGGAATGCATCGAAAAACCTGTGTCGAATGCTGGATAATTGCTGCCATGCCGTAGACCTGAATTTGGCAGACGTTGCCAAAGTAGATCGAGACAGGCTCAAATTAATCGCATATCGCTGGTTGTATAACTATCTCGGCGTTTCGATTGTACTTTCGATGAAGCAAGCCGTCAAAGCAGGCAAAGTCAGCAAAATGCTTGAGTACGCGCCTAGATTGACAAAATTAGCCCGAGTGCTGGCAAGAAACCCCTCGGCTCTGTCCAAAATGGCCCGCGATTTTTTGCCCGAGCGATTTTCCGAGCGGGCACCGGCAAATCAGCCACGAGAAGCAGCATAGCACTCTACATAAGAGAGCGCAGAGGCGACAAGTATTTATCTTCCCGCAGGGAACAAGGTTTTTCTGAATAGTTTATGACCGCACGAGTTTCCATTATTATCTGCACGGCCAATCGGGCCGAGCATCTGCGTCAGACGCTAGAGTCGCTTGCCGGTATTTGTGTTCCTGCTGAACTGCCAGCTGAAGTCATTGTGGTTGACAACGGCTCGACAGACGGCACGGCGGCACTGGCACAGGGATACACGCTGCCGAATATGCTCATGCGTTATGTGCATGAGCCGCGCCGGGGGCAATGCTACGCCCGCAATGCAGGTATGGCGGCGAGTGACGCGGAGATTATCGTTTTCACTGATGACGACTTGCGCTTTCCGCCTGGCTGGATTGAGAGCCTCTGCCAGCCTCTGCTGGCCGGAGACGCGGAAGCCGTCGTCGGCGGCGTTTGCATTCCAAGCGTCTTGGAGCGGCCCTGGATGAATATATCGCATCGGGAGTGGCTAGCGTCCACCGACCGCTTGAACGCCAAGCAGCCAGTCTCGCTGGTGGGGGCGAATATGGCCTTCAAGCGCACTGTCCTTGACAAAGTGCCCCAATTTGACACAGAACTTGGGCCGGGGGCGCTGGGCTTTGCTGATGAAACCTTGTTCTCTTTCCAACTCAAAGCTGCTGGGTACAAAATCGCCTCGGCTTTTGATACCTTTGTCGAGCATCATTTTGACCCGTCGCGCCTGACCCGTGCCTCATTCCTGAAGCGGGCGCGGGACGGCGGGCGCTCGGAAGCCTATGTGGATTATCACTGGGAGCATCTGGACATCAAAAATGCGCGTTATGAATACCTGCACTCCCTGCTGAGGCTGCCGGTCTGGCGGCTCAAGCGGCGTTCGGAGTGGGGGGCCGCTGAAGGTATTTTTGTCTGGGAAATGATTTTGCTTCGCAACATTGCCTACTACAAACAGACCCTGATTGAACAGCGCCGCCCGCGTAATTATGAGCGGCGGGGGCTGGTCAAGCGAAATGGGGTGCGCTGATGCCGCCCGTTCAAGTCTCTATTATTATCTGTACGAAGAACCGGGCCGAGGACCTGCGGCAGACGCTGGACTCGCTGGGAACGGTCTGTATCCCGGAGTCTATACCCACTGAAGTCATTGTTGTGGACAACAACTCTAGCGATGGTACGGCGGAACTGATCAAGGCGTGCCGCCTGCCCAACATGACCGTACGGTATCTGGCCGAGCCGCGCCGGGGCAAGTCGCACGGACTGAACCGGGCCATGGCAGAGGCCGTGGGCGAGGTGTTCCTGTTCAGCGATGACGATTTGCGCTTTCCGAAAGACTGGGTGTCGGCGATGTGCGAGCCAATTCTGGCGGGCGAGGCCGACGCCGTGGCTGGCGGCATCCACATGGCTCCGCAGTTAGAACATCCCTGGATGGAGATTCCGCACCATATCCTGCTGGCATCAAATACCTGGTGGGAGCCTGCGACGCGGCCCGCCATGATCGGAGCCAACATGGCCTTTTCGCGGCGCGTTCTGGCGCACATTCCCGGCTTCGATGTGGAGCTTAGTCCGGGGGCGCTCGGCACCTGCGAAGACAGTCTAATGTCACAGCAAATCGAGCAGGCGGGCTTCCGGCTAGTGACGGCGCTGGACGCTTCGGTAGAGCACCATTTCCAGCCGGACCGGCTGCAATCCGCCGCCATGATCCGCACGGCGGAAGGACTGGGCCGAAGCTGGGCGTACATTTCCTATCATTGGAAGCATGAACCCGCGCCGAACCCCTACGGAGCCTGGGGGCGGACCCTGCTGCGCCTGCAATTTTACCGTGCCCGGCACTTTTTGCGGACGCGGGGGCGGAAGGCGGACTACCTGCCCGGCTGGGAAGTAGAGCAGCGGCAGGATGTCGCCTTTGCCGCGCAGATGCTCCGCGAGCGCAAGCGGCCCCGGAATTATGCGAAGTTCGGCCTGTCCCCGCTGATGCCCGAAGGTGAGTCCCGGTGACATGAAAATTTGCGTGATTGTGCCCGCGTACAACGCCGCCCGCTACCTGCCCGAAACCGTGCAGAGCGTCCAGAACCAGACCGCAGGTGACTGGGAGCTGATTGTCGTCAACGACGGCTCCCGCGATGACACCGGCCCGCTGGCCGACCGTCTGGCCGCCCAAGACCCCCGTGTCCGCGTGGTGCATCAGCCGAACGCGGGCCTGTCCGGCGCACGCAACGGCGGCATTGGGGCGGCGTCGCCCGAGGCCGACGCCTTTCTGTTTCTGGATGCCGATGACCTGCTGGAACCGGGGGCACTGGCCGCACTGGCCGCGCTTTTAGAGGCGACCGCTGATGCTTCGGCGGCGTATGGGCTGGCACGGTACATTGACGGCGACGGTCAGCCGATCCTGCCCGGCGTTGCCGAAGCCTTCGGGCGCAGCCGTAAAAGCGTGGAAGGCGGTCGGCTCGTGTCTCACCCGGTGGAAAACGCCACAACGTTTGCCATGCTGGCCTATCGCAACTCCATTTCGACGCCGGGGCAGGTGCTGCTGCGGCGGTCGGCGCTGGAACGGGCGGGGCTGTTCGACACCGCCCTGCCGCCGACCGCCGACTGGGATATGTGGCTGCGGCTGACCCGGCACGCGGACATGGTTTTGCTTGACGCCGTTGTGCTGGCGTATCGCCGCCACGGCGAGAATATGTCCGGCAAAGACGAAGTCATGCGCCCGGCGGAGCTGACTCTGCGTGCCAAGCTCTGCCGCGACGAAACCCTGCCCCCGGCCCTGCGCCAGAGCGCGGTGGCTGGCTACCGTCTCTCCGAGCGAGGCTGGGCCGCACAGTGGATGACACTGGCGCGGGAACGGCTGGCGCAGGGACATCTGATGCTGGCCGCCAAGATGCTGCGCCGTGCCCTGTTATATTCTGTGTGGTCCCTGAGCAGCCCGAAACCGACCGAGAACAACTAATTATGCGCTCAAGCTCACTGGTTCTGAATTATAACGGTCTGCGCCTTCTGGAAGGCTGCTTTTCCACGCTCGGCGCGGCGACCCGCGAGGGGCGCGACCATGACGTGTATCTGGTTGACAACGGCAGCACGGATGACAGCATCGCCGAAACCGAGCGCCGCTTCCCCTGGGTGCGCTGCATCCGCGCCCCGCGCAATGCGTTTTTATACACTTACAACGATATTGTGCCGACGCTGGATACCGAGGCCATCCTTCTGCTCAACAACGACATTCTGGTGGAGCCGGACTTTATACCTCCGCTGCTGGAACATCTGCACGAGCCGGATGTCTTCGCGGTCAACACCCGCGTTCTGACCGGCGACCGTGTGACCACGCAGGGATCGCGCACATCAGGCGGCTTCCACCGGGGAATGTGGTGGTACAATCAGCTCCCCGACACGGACCAAACGACCTCCTGCTTTTTTGCGCTGGGCGGGCAGGCCGTGTTTTCGCGGTCAAAATATCTGGAGCTGGGCGGGCTGGACGAGCTGCTCTGGCCGCTCTACCACGAAGACATCGACCTGTCCTACCGGGCCTGGCGGCGCGGCTGGCGTATTCTGTATGAGCCGCGCAGCGTGCTCTACCATCTGGGCGGGCAAACGTCGTCGTCCGCCTACAAAGCCAAACAGCTTAAAGCGATTGTGGACCAGAACACGTTTCTGATCCAGTGGAAAAACATCGACGACCCGCAGATGCGCCGGGAGCATCTGCGGTGGTTGCTGCCGCGCCTCGCCCGTGCCGCTGTGCAGGGAGACACCCCCCTGCTGAAAGGCTTCTGGAGCGCCGCCCGGCGTCTGCCTCAAATGCGGGCTAGACGCGCCGCCGAAAAGCCGCTCCGGCGCATCTCCGACCGCGAAGCCTTCCGCCGCATGATGGTAAACATTGACGGCCTGCCCCTGGCGGCTCAGGAGAATCGGGCATGAAAATCGCGTATGTTTCGCCAACAGACGCCACCAATGTCAGCAACTGGTCTGGGCTGTATCTGCATATTTATAACCTGCATATCTATAAGTCGCTGGAAGCGCAGGGGCTGCAAATCGAGCTAATGTCAGACCTGGATGCTACGCGCTCGGTGAGGCGTGACCTTCGCAAAGCCTGGGGCGCTGGGGGCAGCGGCGCTCCTACAACCACTTTTGGGATGTGGACACGGCCCATGCTTATGCTGCGGATGTGGAAGCCCGACTCAAAAACTCTGACGCCGAAGTGGTAGTCAGCCCGGTTCCCGCTGTGCTGGCCTACTTGAAGTGTTCCCAGCCCAAAGTCCTTTGGACCGATGCTGGCTACGAGGCACTTCGCCATGATTACGCCGAGTTCAGCGACAGCGTCCTCAGCCCGGCGTCCGCCCGCAACGCTCGGCAGGTAGACCGGGCGATGGCCGCCAACTGCGACTTGCTGCTGTATGCATCCGACTGGGGTTCCCAATGGGCGATCAAAGGTGCGGGGGCCGACCCCGCCCGCGTCGTGACCGTGCCTTACGGCGCAAATGTTGAAGTGCCGCACACCGCCGCTGATGTGGCGCAAAGAGCGGTAGCACGCGGCAGCGAACCGATTAAGTTCCTGTTTGTCGGCTTGAACTGGGAGCGCAAAGGCGGGTCCAAAGCAGTTGCCGTGGTGCAGGCTTTGCGGGAGCGGGGTATCAACGCGACACTGACACTGGTGGGCAGCCCGCCGCCGCCCGGCGAGCCGCTGCCGGAGTTTGCCCGTTCGCTGGGGTATCTCAGCAAGGGGACCGAAGAGGGCCGTGCTGCGCTGCTGGCTTTATACCAGAACAGTCACTTTTTTCTGGTTCCAACTTTTGGCGAAGCTTACGGACTGGTTTTTGCCGAGGCCAGTGCCTACGGAATGCCAAGTCTGTCGCACCGCGTCGGGGGCGTGCCGACAATTGTCTAGGAGGGGGTCAATGGGCAGTTGTTTGACCCCGCACAACCGGTGTCCATCTGGGCCGACTGGGTGGTATCCCTGCTGCGGCAGCCGGGGGCGCTGCAGCGGCTGGCCGTATCCTCGTTTGCGGAGTATCAGTCCCGGCTGAACTGGGAAGTCGCCGGGCGCGACGCCGCCGAACGTATCCGTGCCTGCGTGGCACACAGAAAGCAGTAAGTCTTGATGCAAGCAACGCAAACTGGCAGTGTGCCAACTAACTGGCGCATCCCTTCGGTAGATGGGTTGCGGGCGATGGCGATGCTGATGGTATACGGCTGCCATATGTATATGTTCGCACAAAATCCGGAACTGGTTATGCCGGTGTTGGGACACCCTGTTGATGTATTCCACTTTTTGCGGTTTCCAACCGTAGATATGTTTATGGTCCTGAGCGGTTTTTGCCTGTTTCTGCCCGTCTGTAAAACAGAAAAAGCCCTGCAAAAGTGGCACTGGCAGGAATTTTACAAACGGCGTGTGCGCCGCATCGCGCTGCCCTATTATGCGGCAATTTTGTACTCTATCGGCCTGCCATACGTGCTGGTCATTTTATATCAGCTGCTGAATCAGCCCGCCAACTGGCCGCCGCTGGAAGCTCCCGGCGTTTATTTGGCATTCCTGCTGTTTGCTCATACGCTCTTTTTAAGCACGTTCGGACACATCAACGGTGCGTTGTGGTCAATGGGCCTGGAAGCACAGTTTTATCTGATGTTTCCTCTGGTCATCTGGGGATACCGCCGCTTCGGGATGCGGATCGTCTGGGGAATGATTGCTGTTTCCATCGTCTATCGGATGATCGCTGCGGATATCACCGCCCCGATGAGTGAAAACGCGCAGTTTCTGGCAGCGGCATTTTTTCTGGGCCGCTGGATGCAGTTTGCACTGGGAATGGGAGCGGCCAAGCTGGTCGTAAATTACCGGCAGGCAGGCCGGGAGTGGAGCGCCGCCTGGGGCACCGGAGCCGTCCTGGGGGCTGTGGCACTGTTCAGTGTGACCTGTATGACGACCCCGGACCTCAGCTGGGTGCAGAGCCTGCTCCTAGGTCTGGCATTCTCCGGACTGACAATCGCTCTGGCCATCAGCAAAACTCCGTTGCGGGCACTGTTTGAAAATCGGTTCATGACGTGGCTGGGCTATATCTCTTACAGCCTCTATTTGCTGCACTGGCCGACAGGCTATTACCTGAGCGAGTTTTGCAAGAAAGTGCTGCACGTCACTGGGCTGACTGAGTTCTTTTTGCTGGTGACTATTGGTTTTGCTGTGACACTCGGCATTTCATACCTGTTTTTTTTGCTGGCCGAAAAACCGTTTTTGTCCAAGCCTTCCAAATCTGAGCGCCCCGTGGTCAGCGCCTCGCACGGAGACCCGGTGCAGGATGCGGCGCTTCCGTAACAATTTCAAGGACATGTATGAACGTTTGTTTTGCGGCCACAGACAAGTTTCCGGTGGAGTGGTCTTATATTGCGCTGTTTACAGAACTGGCAGCACGGGACAAGCACGGAGTTCACGGCGTCACGACTGACCCGGAAGCCGCTGACTTGATCTTGTTTGTGGACCCGCAGCTTCCGCCCGGCGTCTGCCTCAAATGCAGGCCCGCCGCGCCGCCGAAAAGCCGCTGCGGCGCATCTCTGACCGCGAAGCCTTCCGCCGCATCATGGTAAACATTGACGGCCTGCCCCGTACCGTGGACACCGAAAAGGTTTCGTGATGTCATGAATCAATCCGCCCAAAATAATTGGCGCATCCCTTCGGTAGATGGATTGCGTGCTATGGCAATGCTGATGGTATACGGCTGCCATATGTATATGTTCGCGCACAATCCAGCTCTGGTCGTGCCACTGTTTGGGCATCAGGTTGACGTGTTCCGTGTCTTCACGCAGTTTCCGACTGGCGTTGATTTATTTATGGTCCTGAGCGGTTTCTGCCTGTTTCTGCCCGTCTGTAAAACAGAAAAAGCCCTGCAAAAGTGGCACTGGCAGGAATTTTACAAACGGCGTGTGCGCCGCATCGCGCTGCCCTATTATGCGGCAATTTTGTACTCTATCGGCCTGCCATACGTGCTGGTCATTTTATATCAGCTGCTGAATCAGCCCGCCAACTGGCCGCCGCTGGAAGCTCCCGGCGTTTATTTGGCATTCCTGCTGTTTGCTCATACGCTCTTTTTAAGCACGTTCGGACACATCAACGGTGCGTTGTGGTCAATGGGCCTGGAAGCACAGTTTTATCTGATGTTTCCTCTGGTCATCTGGGGATACCGCCGCTTTGGCCTTTGGGTACTTGGGGGAATGATTGCTGTTTCTATTGTCTATCGGATAATCGCCTCGGTCATGACAGCATCGATGGATGAACACGAACAGTTTCTGGCAGCGGCATTTTTTCTGGGCCGCTGGATGCAGTTTGCGCTGGGAATGGGAGCGGCCAAGCTGGTCGTAAATTACCGGCAGGCAGGCCGGGAGCGAAGTGCCGCCTGGGGAACAACAGTGGCGCTGGGTGCTGTAGCACTGTTCAGTGTGACCTGCGCGACGACCCCGGACCTAAGCTGGCTGCGAAGTTTGCTCCTGGGCGTGGCGTTCTCCGGGCTGGCGATTGCCCTGTGCATTAGCACAACTCCGTTGCGGGCACTGTTTGAAAATCGGTTCATGACGTGGCTGGGCTATGTCTCTTACAGCCTCTTTTTGCTGCACTGGCCGACGGGCTATTACCTGAGCGAGTTTTGCAAGAAGGCACTGCACGTCACTGGTCTGACCGAGTTTTTTCTGCTGCTGACTGTTGGTTTTGCCGTGACACTGGGCATTTCGTATCTGTTTTTTTTGCTGGCCGAAAAACCGTTTTTGTCCAAGCCCTCCAAAAATGGGCGGTCAATAGTCAGCGCCTCGCAGGAGGAACCCATCCAAGATGCGGCAGTCCCATAGTAGTGGTTTAACCTGTTAGGATAAATAAATCTTATCAGCCGCATTTTAGAAGCAAAGTCGGCCAGAATCAGCCTAACAGTTCTACCAGGTTAGACTAGTAGTATTTCAGGAATAGGTATGAACGTTTGTTTTGCGGCCACAGACAAGTTTCCGGTGGAGTGGTCTTATATTGCGCTGTTTACAGAACTGGCAGCACGGGACAAGCACGGAGTTCACGGCGTCACGACTGACCCGGAAGCCGCTGACTTGATCTTGTTTGTGGACCCGCAGCTTCCGCATCGCTGGACGCTGGATGCTATTCGGGCGCACTCCTTTGTGTCAAAGCACCCGGAGAAGACGTATATTTACGATGAGCGGGATCTAAGCTGGTGTGCGCTGCCGGGTATCTATCCAAGCGTTCTGGCCTCCGTCTATGATCCCCGGCGGCAGCGGGCGTACAGCTATTATCGGGACTTCGGCACGCCGCTGACCGCCGAGGCGCTGGCGGGAGCCGCGCCGCCGGACCTCCTGTTTAGCTTCATGGGGGCCGACAACCACCGGGTACGACGGCAGGTTCTGGAGCTGACACACCCACGCAGCTTGATTGAAGACACGTCGCGTGTCAAAATCTACGACTTTACCGGCGAGAACACCGAGGAAGAAGCACAAGAAATCGCACAGCGCCGACAGCTCTTTGCTGACGTCATGGGCCGTTCCAAGTTTATTCTGTGTCCGCGTGGCATGGGGGCGTCTTCATTTCGGATTTTTGAGACGCTGCGGGCGGGCCGCGTCCCGGTGATTATCAGCGACGAATGGACCGAGCCGGAAGGACCCGACTGGGACGGATGCAGTCTGCGGGTTCGGGAAGGGGATGTCAAACAAATCCCGGCCCTGCTGGAAGCGCGGGAAACCGGCTTTCCGCAGATGTCTCAAAACGCCCTGCAAGTCTACGCCGAGTGGTTTGCTCCGGACGTGATTTTTCATCAGATCATGGAAAAGTGCGAAGAGCTTCTGCGCTCGGGCGCACGCCCTATTTCTTACAGTCCGCTTCTAAGCAGGCAGTATCACCGCTGCGGTCTTGATCTCAAAATTAACCATTTCAAGCACAAGGCTCGGCTGCTGAAAGCACGGGTTTCAAAGCAGGAGCCAGTATGAATATCGCCATTTTTGCCAGTGCGTTTTATCCGAACTTCGGCGGCGTCGAAGAAGCCTGCCGCAATCTAGCGCTGGAATACGAACGGCGTGGCCATCAGGTCACGATTGTCACGTCGCGCTACCCGGCCACGCTACCCGCAGAGGAAACTATTCAGGGAGTGAGCGTTCGGCGGTTTCCCTTTGAGCTGCCACGCGGCTCGGCATCGGGCATGGCGCAGTTTGCCAGGCAGTTCCCGAAAGATATGGCCGGAGTGCTTCGGCTTCTGAAAGAGCGCAAAGTAGATTTAATCCATGTGCAGTGTGTCGGCCCCAACGGCTTTTATGCGCTCTGGGCTGCCCGCTTGACCAAACTTCCGCTGGTGGTGACGACGCAGGGCGAACGGACAATGGACGCGGGCAAGCTGTACCAGAAAAGTGTCACCGCGAACTGGACGCTGAGACGGCTTCTCATGCGGGCGGATTACGTGACGGCCTGCTCGGAGCAGACGCTCGACGATGCCCGGCAGTTTGCCCACTCCCCATTATCCGGGAAAAGCAAGCCGGTCTATAATGGCATCGCGCTGGATGAGTTTGATGCCGGGCAGACGGCTTACGCCCACCCGCGCCCCTATTTGTTTGCTATCGGGCGCGTTGTGCCGCAAAAGGGCTTCGATGTATTAATTGACGCCTATGCGCGGCTGTCGGCCCGCCTCGCTGATGCCCCGGACCTTTTGATTGCCGGGGACGGCGCGGAGCGGGACGCGCTGCAAAAGCGGGTGGGGGAGTTGGGGCTGACGCACCGGGTGCATTTGATTGGCTTTGCGGACCGGCCCACGGCGGTGTCGCTGTTCCGGGGCTGCGAGATGTTTATTCTGCCGTCGCGGCACGAGCCGCAGGGGATTGTCAACCTGGAAGCGATGGCCTGTGCCAAGCCCGTGATCGCCTCACGGGTCGGCGGCGTGCCGGAGATTGTGCTGGACGGCGTGACGGGCCTGCTGGTTCCGGGGGAAGACGCCGCCGCGCTGGCGCAGGCACTGGAATTGCTGCTGGCGGACCCAAACAAAGCGCGGATGCTGGGAGACACGGGCCGGGCGCGGGTGGTTGCCGAGTTCACCTGGCCGCGCATCGCGGATCAGTATTTCGAGATATATGAAACCGTCACGCGAGGCGGTCACGAGAAACAACTATGACGCCACTGATCAGTATCGTTATTGCTGCTTATAATGCTGAAAAGTTTTTGCCCCTTACGCTTGAGAGTGTTTTGAATCAAACATTTCAACAATGGGAATGTGTTGTTGTGGATGATGGGTCTTCAGACAACACTTTCAATATAGCCAAGCAGTACACAGTACGGGACAAGCGGTTTCGTGCATTGACGCAGTCGAACGCTGGGCCAGCCGTTGCAAGAAACTTTGGAGCACAGCACTGCTCTCCTGAAGCAGAGTACATCAATTTTTCTGACAGCGATGATCTGTTCCATCCAGACGCGCTAGAAAAACTTCTTGCATCTTTGATTGCCTATCCTGAGTTTATTGGCAGTCATGGGCTGGCTGATCAGATTGACGAACATAATAAACCTGTTAGTCCAGGTGAATTTGCATCCTACTGCCGCTCAAGGTTGGGTTTTGATGGCAAAGAAATTGTGGTAATGCCTCTCGATTACCCAACCAACCTTGCAATTCTTGCAAACTGCTTCCTTTTAGCTCCGCCTGGTGTAGCACTAATACGCCGTCAATACTTCGATGAAATAGACGGTTTTGACATTTCTTATCGCCGAGCCGGTGGCGAGGACTGGGACTTTTTCAATCGTTTGGCACAGATTGGCGACCTGTTTTTTATCGATCATGTTCTTGTAGACTATCGGAGGTACAGCCACAGCGCAACTGCTAATTCAAAGGCGATGCATGCGTTAGGGCATCGCGCTAAACGTGAATTATTTTTTTCGCCTAAAAACACGCCCCAGCAGCAGTATCTGCTAAAACGCGCTTATAAAGCCTGGCAACTTTACAAATATCAAGAAAAGCGAGCACTGATGCTCGAAAGCTACGCACAGAAAAATGTCAAGCGCTACCTGATTTACGCCGCCCACGCGGTCGGTCATTTGCTGTTTCGTCTGCGCGGCTACCCGAGCGCAAATGGATAATGCCGTGACAAGACAGACAGCAAAGAAAGAAATCAATGTTTTGGACCTGATTTTCGTCTCCCTGGAAAATTGGGACGATGTATGGCGGCGCAACCAGTTCCTGTGCGCGGCCTATGCGCGGCGTCACCCGGATGCCCAACTTCTGTTTGTCGGGCTGCCGCGTGACCTGTCGGGTCTGGCGCGGCGAGGGCGTTTTTCTGAGATGCGCCGTCCGGCGGACTGGTCGCCGCCGGGCCTGCCCAATATCACGGTGACAGTCCCGCCCAAGCTGCTGCCGAACACGCTGAGTGCCGGGCGGCGTCTGAACGAGGTGCTGATGCGCTCTCATGTGCGCGGTGCGGCGCAGCGTCTGGGCCTGCAATCGCCGTTGCTGTGGCTGAACCCACATTCGGCGGTTCATCTGGTGGGGAAGATGGGTGAGAGTGCCGTAATTTACGACATCACCGACGACTGGATCAGCCTGACGCAGGCTTCCTGGCTTGTGGACCTCATTCGGGCGCAGGATGCCGCGCTCTGTGCCTGTGCCGATGCCGTCATTGTCTGCTCTGAAAAGCTGTATGAGATGAAGCAGGGCATGGCAAGCCGTCTGGCGCTGATTCCCAACGGCGTGGAAGCCGAACACTACGCCTCTGTCTTAGACAGAAGCCTGCCGCTGCCCACTGTGGCCGCATCCTGGCCGCGTCCGGTCTTCGGCTATACTGGGACACTGCACCCGGACCGGGTAGATGTGCCTCTCGTGGAGCAGCTCGCACGCGGACTGACTGCTGGAACCGTGGTGCTGATTGGCCCCAATCATCTGACATCGGAAGATAGAAACCGTCTGGGCCAGGTTCCGAATGTGGTCCTGCTCGGTCCGCAGCCCTATCAGCGGCTCCCGGATTATATGCGGGCGTTTGATGTGTGTATTACGCCGCACCGGGTGACGCCGTTCACGGAGAGCCTAAATCCGATTAAACTCTGGGAATATCTGGCGGCGGGCAAGCCGATTGTCTCCACCAATGTCGCAGGCTTCCGGGACTACCCCCAGTATGTCGGCATTGCCGCCAATGCCGCCGAGTTTCTCAGCCTGTCTCAAGCCGCTCTGACAGAAGACCCTTCTGTGGGCCGAGCGCGGCAGGCGGAAGCGGGTCGTCATAGCTGGGACGCCCGGCTGGATGCTGTGGAGGATGTGATTGCCGCGTGTCTAAACCGTCTCGTCTGAATGAAGACATAAAAAATGGGGCTGCCTCTCTAAAAGAGGCAGCCCCGTTTTCTTGTGTTCCTAATACGGCTTTTGAGCCGCCGGTTTCTTGACCATCGGTTTCTTCGCCGCCGGTTTTCTGGCCGCCGGTTTCTTTTTTGCTTTAACCGCCGGGTGCTTGCGCTTGATTTGAAGCATGCCACGCACCAGAACCTGCGGTCCAAACGTCAGCGTCACCGGGTCGGAAACAGTGGCCGCGCCAACGTTGTCATAGGCTGTGGCTGTGACAACATATCTGCCATTCCGGGGGGGCGTCCACTGATACTGGAACGAGCTGGACGCGCTGGTTCCGATGTCCGTGCCGTTAGCCGTGAATACCACTTTGGCAATCGTACCGTCTGGGTCCTTCGTGGTCGCAGACAGCAGAACCGAGGTCGTACTGGCCGAGGCAATCGCACTTTGGGCGGTGTCCAAGCTGACAATCGGCGGCAGGTTCACCACGGCAGGATACAGGCAGCTTTGCGGGACGATCTGCATGGGCTGATGGGCGCTCGACCAGGACAGGCGGCAGCTTGAGCCACCATGAAGCTGAAAATACTCCACGCGGATGTCCCCCCGCTGGCCGGCCACAAGATTGATGGAGGCGGTATCGGTGCGGCCGGCATTGCGTACCCAGTGGTCGATCAGCAGCTTGCCATTGATCCACAGCCGCACGCCGTCGTCAGCATCCAAACTAAATGTGTACCGCTCTGTGTACTTCGGCTCAATCAGGCCGGTCCAGCGTGCGGCAAACAGGATTTGCAGGTCTGGGGTGACGGACCAGTTTGCCCGGTTCACGGTTGGCTCGATACGGGATAGCCGGTAGTAGGCAGGTAGGAATGCATGAGCTTCATCATAATCATCCTTGAAGTACTCAGCCAACAGCCCGGTGCCGGAACCTGCCGGAAGGGCAGTTGCCGTAAAGTTGCTGCTTTGGCTGCCGACGAGATGACTAAACGTGCGGGTGCGGGCACTGAACGAATAATTGTTCTGCGTCGGCGAGACGGTGTACGTGCCGCCTTCAGTCAGGCCGGAAAAACCGTAAGCGCCGCTGACCAGAGATGTTGTTGTCTTTGTCTGGGAGCCGCTGAGGCTGACCGTGACACCGGGGATGCCCCGGCCCGCACGGTCGGTAATTTTCCCCTGAAGCGTCGCCGTCTTGGCGGCATTGTACAGAGGCGAATAGACTTCAATCTCGCGGATATTGATCTGATGAGGCCCGCCCCCGTTGCCCGCGCTTGCGGCTCCCTGTGTGGCAGCACTGCCCCAGGTGCAGTCGTGTACCAGGAGGCGAATTTTGCCGGTCTTGACGGCGGGGAACTCATTGGTAAAGATATTGCGGTCACTGTAATAGCTGTCCACCGTGCAGCGATTGGCTCTGGTATAAAACGCAAATGTCTTGGTCGGCTCCGTGGTATGGCTGAGTGTCACCCACTGACCGTTGTTGTCGTATTGCATTTCATAATCCAGCAGTGAACTGTCGGATGAATAGGGAACCGGGCAATAAATCACGACGCGATTAATCAGCGTGGGGACCGGAAGGTCCATTTCCACCCAGGCCGGACCCGCAGATAAATCCGTGTTGCTCGACCAGGGGCGGCTGTTGCTGGTGAAATCGTAATACCAGTTTTCCATCTTCGCGTTGAACAGCCTGGTGATGTTGTTAGTATCCTTTGAGTCGGTCGGATGGGTCGTCGCGCCAGAAGCGGACGCCGTGACGCCCTGCTGAAGAGCCAGATTCGGTCCCCAACTGACGGGAACGACTTGAATAGTCTGCCCGGGGGCCATTTCTACATAGACCGGGATTTCGGGCACGGGCAGGGTGACCAGTCCGCTCACGACAGGCAAATCGGTAGCAACGCCCTGGGCACTGACGATATGCAGGCTGGCTCCGCTGCTGACCTTAAGCGTGACCTGACCATCCGTGCCGCCCGCGCTCATGAATGCGGCCAGCGATTTCCCAGGTCCTTGAAACAAGCTGCCCAAATACATTTTGTTGCCGGGATCGCCGAAATCGTAGGCCTTCGTAAACTTCGTGCCGTAGCATTCCTCCGACCAGACACGCATCAGAACGCCGGTAGGACCAAATCCGCCGCCGTCATCGATCCACCAGTTGGGGACATCCCAGAAGCCGCAGCTCCAATCGTACCAGTTCGAGTTGTGTTCTTTGGGAATGCCGTACTGCTCGAACACCATGGTTTGAAGCATCGTCCAACGCCCCTGATGGCGCGGCGAGTAAACACCGAACTGGGCGGCGGGGAAGCCCTGCTCCGTCTGCCACTTTTCTTTTTTATCCTGGCCGTATTTTGCCAGCAGCGTGTTCAGGTTGTCCAGAGAAGTCCGGGCCAGCCACAGGTCGCCATTGGTGGCGTCGTATGCATGGAACCCAAACGCATCAATGGCATCCCCGCCGCCGCTCTGCAAAAACGCCTCAATCCAACCAAGCGAGTTAGGGCCGATACTTACCGTCGTCGGTCCAATCACTTTCAGCGCCGGGTTGACATTGTGGATGGTCTGGGCAAACGTCTTCAGCTCAGCAGCATACAAATCACCCCGGTTGGACGCTGTGTTTGGCTCATTGCGCCATTCCCAGTGGCTGACCTGGCTACCGAGTTGCGTCGCCACTTTGGTGACGCCCCCCATGTTGCTGCCGCCATTAGGGAAGTTGACCAGCAGATCTCGCGGACGGACCGGGTCCGGGTTGGCGAGGTAGTATTGTTGGTCTAATCCGAGGTCGGCGGTGACGGTTCGCAGTGTGGGATCCGGGTTGCTCACGCTGTCAATGAAGTGGCGCTGCGGACCAAGACTGATGATGCCCCGCATGACGTTGTCCTGTCCGCCAACAGTGCTGAAGCTAGAGCTGGGAAGAACATTCCACGGCGGCGGCTGCGGGAAATGCGGATCATCGCGGAAAATTGCAAATGTGGTCGATCCCACGGCGTTGCCCCACTGCGGAAAGCTGGTGCTGCCCAGCAGGTACAATTTGTACCAGCCAGGCGCGGTCACGTTGACTGTCAGCGGAGAAGCAACAGATCCCTGGTCTACAATATTGCCGTAGTAATCCCGCACTTCATACGCAGCAGCACCGCCTCCCTGAAGCGAGAAAACTACCGGCTGACCGACATAAAAGACGTTGTTTCGCTGCAGTGTGGTGAGAGTGACAAGAACAGGCGGAGTCTGCCACTGCCACCCCGCCCTGGCCGGACCAAGCGAAACTCCGATCAAAACAGCGCAAAGAGCGGCGCTGAGAAATTGAGGCAGGCGTAAAGGCATAAGTGGTTCCTTGTTTGACAGTAAACAATTTGACAGTAAACAATTGAAGTCCGCGTGATTGAAATTTGTGTGCAAGTCGATTTGGTGTGTGGAAATATCAGTTGGGCGAGGATACTACTGTGCCCAACCTATTATACCACGGTTCTTGGCATATTCTAGAAATATCATTGTCCGTTCAATACACCTGATCTTAAATATCGGTAAACTGTGACGAAAGTTTAGGGCTATCAAAACATTGTTAGACCTCGCGCCTGAACTGTGGCAGTTCTGGCAGCCACCCTAATTTTTTGATCGCGCTTGTACTAGAAAAAGATAAAAGTTCTCGTCGCTTTTTAGTCAAGAGTGAGACTTGGCCTGATTTTTGCTATAATAAGTTGTAATGGCAGTTTTTCCTCGAAAAGAAATTATGTCTGCGTCCACGGCTGCCATTGAACTAAATACTGGTCATCAATGAAAATTCTTTTTTCTACATCCACCGCGCCGACATTTGAAGTGAAAACCGGAGTTCTTAGTGGGAATCAGGTGGATACCATGTGCCGCAGCCTGGACTGGGGAAAAACCGGGGTTAGCAAGCAGTGGCATCATGTCCGCGAGGCTATCGCGGTGATGCGGCAGGCACGACACTATGAGGTTCTGGTGTTGTGTACCGTTGGTATTGAAGCCTTTTTGGTGGGGCGGCTGCGCCCGCTCTTCTGCCCGCGCACGAAGGTGGTTTGCGTGGATTTTCTGATGCCGCAGGAAAGTCGGCTGATGTCTATTGTGGGAAAATGGCTGCGCGGCATTGATGCCTTTGTCTGCATTCGTACAGGGGATATTCCGGTGATGGATCGGCGCTTCGGCGTTCTGGCCCGACGCTGCCATTTTGCTTTTTTTCCAGCGAATTTGCCTGCCGAAAGTGTCAGCACCGAAGAGCAGGGCTATATTTATTCAGCGGGCTGGGCGCATCGGGACTGGCCGACACTGCTGCGTGCTCTGAAAGACGTGCCGTATTCTGCTATTTTGAGCGTCAGCGGAGCATTAGATGTCCCCGCCGAGGCCCGCGAGCGTGTCCGTGTGCTGCCGCAATGCACGCCCACCGAAGGGCGTTCGCTGATGGCGGGGGCAAGTCTAGTGGCTCTTGCCTTTGAAGATACTTTTCTGCCGAGTGGACCGCTTGTCCTGCTGGACGCGATGGCGATGGGCAAGGCAGTCGTGACCACGCGGGTCAACGGTACGCAGGATTATGTGGACTCGCCGCGAACCGGAGTTTTGACGGAACCCGGCGACAGCGAGGCGCTAGCCGCCGCCCTTACACGCTTGATGGAAGATGCGGCTTTGCGCCGCACCACTGGGCGGGCCGCCCGTGATGAGGCCGGGAGCCGCTTCACCGGACAGCAATTTATGGACCGTATTCTTCATGTCTGCGAAACGTGCTAACAATCTATGAATAGCTCCGAACAATCCACACTGCCCGATGTCACCAGCGCGCTGTCGCAGGCTGAGCCAAGCTTGCTGCTAGCATTTCGCCGAGACGTCGCCCGCCTGCTGCGGAGCGCCCCGACGCGCTCGCAGACTGTCCGGGTGGTACTGACCAATCGGGGGCTTCAGGCAGTCACGCTGTATCGTCTCAGCCGCCGCCTCTGGCAGAAGCGTGTGCCGCTCATTCCCCTAGTCCTGACGCGGCTGGCGCAGACGCTGTTTGCCATTGATATTGCTTATGAAGCAGATTTGGGACCGGGCATCGTCATCATCCATGGAGTTGGGCTGGTCATCGGCAGCGAGGTCGTGATTGAAGGGGACTGCTTTCTCTATCATGGCGTGACGCTCGGCGACCGTGGCTCGGAGTGGGTCGGCTCTTCACGCAAAGATGGGCATCCAACTTTGGAAAAAAACGTGATGGTGGGGGCGGGGGCCAAGATTCTTGGCCCCATTCGCATCGGGCGCGGCAGCATTATCGGAGCAAACGCTGTAGTGTTGCACGATGTTCCGCCGCTGTCTATTGTAGCGGGTATCCCCGCTCGCGTGGTCGGCCAAAGGCCGATTGAAGATTTATAAACGGCTATATAAACGGCTATACTGCATAAATGGCTGCACTTGACCTATATTTATGCAGCAGCGCCGATGAGGACCGCTTGTGTTAGTACCTTCTATCAGTATCATCATGCCCGCCTACAACTGTGAGCGTTTCCTGCCAGCGACTTTGGATAGTCTGCTTGGCCAGACTGTCACTGACTGGGAATGCATCATTGTAGATGATGGCTCCCAAGACAAAACGGCGGCGGTTGCAGAGGCATACGCCGGCCGTGATGCACGCATCCGCGTTCTGCGGCAGTCAAATGGAGGTCCGTCCGTTGCACGTAACCACGGCTTCCAAAAATGTCATTCTAAGTCAAAATATGTGACATTTATGGACAGTGACGATGTTTACCTGCCGGATGCCCTCAGCAGGCTCAGAACGGAATCAGAGAACAATCCCCAGGCCATCGGAGCGCATGGCCTGGCGGACTACATCAATGAGAACGGCGAGCGTTACAATATAGGGGAGTATGCTGAGCGGGGCAGGCAGCGGTACGGCTTCGACGGCAGACGAATAACGCTGTTGGACATTTCTCAGCCGACTACTTTTGATGTGTTGATAAACGGTAATGTGCTGTTCCCGCCCGGTTTGATCTTGACGCGCAAAGAGTTCTACGAGAAAGTGGGGCCTTTCGATGAATCATTTCGTGGCCCGGAAGACTGGGATATGCTGATCCGGCTCAGCCGCCATGGAGACTTCCAATTTATCAATGAGGTGATACTGCTTTATCGACGTCACTCCTCAAATCTCGGTGCTATGCCTGGAATCGAGGAAAAAGCGTGGCGTGTGCGCTGCAAGGGCTTTTTCTCCTCCGAAAACTCTCAGGCGCAGCAACAGAGGGCTAAAGCAGCCTGGAAAGCTTATCAAAAAGATATGATGAGCCTGCGTCTCAAAACAGGCAGGGAACATCTATCACACCGACGTTATCTCAAAGCGGTTGATCAAATTACACGCATATTTGTACATGTTTATCGTTATCTGCTCGGTCATCCAACCCCAGTAATTAAGTAAGCCTCTTTTCGCTCCTGATAATGCCAACTGCTTTCAGCGTTGTTACACAAACAGCCGCAGTGTTGGGGCGAAGACCCCCATCGCTCGAAAGCACTGGACGTTGACTTGTGCAACAAAGCCCAATAGAGATACGGAAAATTGATTTGCCTGTGCCTGCCGAAACCCTGACGCTGAACGTACCGGACACCGACAACAGTGGTGTGCTGGCGGTTGACCTGTCCGTCATCGTGATCAGCTACAATACCCGCGAAATGACGCTGGACTGCCTGCGGGCGCTTTATGCCGGGCTGGGGAACTTGAAGGCGGAAGTTTTCGTCATTGACAATGCTTCCACCGACGGCAGTGCCGAGGCGGTGCGGGCGGCGTTCCCGGCAGCGCGGGTGATTGAAAACAGCGGCAATGCAGGCTTTGGAGCCGCCAACAACCAGGCCATGCAAATGGCGTCCGGGGAATACTTTCTGCTGCTCAACTCGGATGCGTTTGTGGAGCCGGAGGCCGTTCCTGCGCTGGTCGGCTACCTGAGAGCCAATCCCGAAATCGGGGCCGCCGGGCCGCGCCTGCTGAATGGGGATGGGACGCTTCAGCTTTCGTGCTTTCGCTACCCGTCGCCGCTGGGGGTCTGGCTGGAGCAGCTCTGGGTGTCTGCCCTGTTTCCAAACCATCCGGTGCTGGGGTATTATCGCCGCTGGGGCCATGATCGGGAGCGGCTTGTGGACTTTGTCATTGGTGCCTGCCTCCTGGTGCGCCGCGAGGCTTACGCGCAGGTCGGCGGGTTCGATGACAGCTTTTTTATGTATCAGGAGGAAACCGACTGGCAGCGCCGGATGCATAACCGGGGCTGGAAAATCGGCTTCACGCCGGACGCGCAGGTGACGCATCTGGGCGGGGCGAGTGGCGCCTCGGAGAAAGCCAAAATCAGCGGGCATTTCTTTGACAGCATGGACCATTACCTGCACAAGCACTATGGCCTGGCCGGGCTGCTCTCGCTGCGGTTGTCCATGCTGATCGGCTGCTTTCTGCGGCTGCTTCTCTGGCTGGGCGTCGCCGCAATCATGCCGCGCCGCCGCGAAGTCGCGCAGTCTAAAATTCGGCTGATGGCGTGGCTCTGCGTGCGTCAGGTGACGCACTGGCGTATTTCGGGAAACCAGACTTTATGATTCTTCAACAGCAGCTTCCGCCTACCCCCCTGCGTCGAACGGTGAAAACCGGTGCATTCATCCTCTTGTTTGCCTTGATCGCCGCTGCCGCGACCGCCGCTGCGATTATGCTGCCGCAGCCGAAAGGGACCATGTTTGTCGGGGGCGCAATCTATGTTGCCACCTACATTTACCTTACCTGGAAGCGGCCCGACATTGCGCTTCTGCTGACATTTGCCGGGGCAAGTGTTGCGTCTGACGTTTCCAACGGCCTGTTCGCCAAGTTTTCCATCTCCGAAGCGAATCTGGTTCTGGCTCTGCCTGCGTTCTACTTTTACTGCATCCGGCGTAAACAGGTCGCGCAAGTGGGGCCAATCGCCGTGCCGGTGGCGATTTATATGGGGATTTCCCTGTTGTCTTCGGCGATCAACTGGCGCGGCAATGATGCGCTCATCTCGCTGATTCAGATGGCGCTCTATTTGATCGTTGCGATGTCTGTCTTTGCCAATTTTGCTGTCAAACCCGAACATCTCCTCCTCTCTTTGTATGCGATGGTCATTGCCGGGTGCGGCGCGACGGTGTGGGCGCTGGTTTTCCACTTCCCGCTGGGCAAAAACGGAACGGGAGACCTGATTGCCTCTACACTGCAAGTGGCAATTGTTTTGCTGCTGGCGACGGAAAAGCAGAACACGCGCCGGAGGATGCTGCTGATTGCCTCACTCATTTTGCTGACAATCGGGCTGGTGTTTTCGCTGTCTCGCGGCTCCTGGCTGGGGGCGCTCAGCGGCATTGTTGTTATTTTTGCTTTGCGCCGGGAGTTCCGGTCGCTGTTTCGGCTTCTGGTTCTGCTGATACCAATTGCAATTGTCTGCTGGATGTCGCTGCCGCCGGACCTGCAAGCCTATTCCACCGGGGTCGGCAAAGATCGCTACAACATTGAAGCGCGGTATTTGTCAGTTGATTTTGCCAAAAGTTATTTCGAGAAAAGCCCGCTTTACGGAACCGGGGTAGGTCTGCGGAAAGAATACGATGCGACCAATATTGTCTGGATGGTGCTGGCGGAAACCGGCGTTGCCGGTCTGTTTGGCTTCGCGCTGATCCACTTTGCGTTCTACCGCATGGTCTGGGTGACCCAAAAGAGGCTTTCGGTAACAGACCCGCTTCATCCGCTGCTGTGCGTCGGTGCGGCGCTGGTGCTGGCCCGGCTGATGCACGGCATGGTGGACCATTACTGGACACGCGGCGTTTTGATGACGGCGTGGGCCTCGGCAGGTATGACGACGGCGGCTTACTTTGCAGTCTGCCGCCGGGCCGGGGTGCGCCGCTTATGAGCAGCCTAGAAGAAATCACAGAGCCATCGCATGTCACGCTGTACATAGACACCGTGGCCTTTGCCGGAACCGAGCGGCATCTGCTGGACCTGGCGCTGGGTTTGTCGGGGATTGGCGTGCCTGTGACGCTGGCCTGCCCTGCGGAGTCCCCCCTGACAGCGCGGGCTTCGGCGCTCGGCGTAACTGTCGCCGCCGTGCCCCGTGGGCGAGCCGGGGAAGCGCGGGCGATTGAGGCGCTCAAAGGCTTTTTGTGCCATGACCGCTCCATTCTGCATGTTCATAACGGCAAGACGACGCTTCAGGCGGCCCTGGCTTTGCAGCTTGGCGGGCGCGGGCGTGTCGTTAAAACGCAGCATTTTGTCTCGCCCGCGCATGCGTCGTACACCGGCTTAAAAGCGGTTCTGTCTGAGGCCGCGCATGGCTGGGTCAACCAGCGGGTCAGCGGCTTCCTTGCCATTTCCGAAGCGGTTCGCGCCCAAATGCTGGAGCGCGGCGAGGCTCCGGCGGAGCGTATTCATCTGGTTCCGAATGGAATGTCTGGCGTGGAGGTGTCTCGCGTGGCCGTCGCCGCTGTGCGGCCTGAGTTTGGTGTCGGGGCGGACACGCCCCTGATTGTGTGCGTGGCGAGGCTGGAGCGTGAAAAAGATATTTTGACGCTGCTGCGTGCCCTGCCGGAAGTGCGGGCGAGCGTGCCGGAGGTGCGGCTTCTTGTGGCGGGCGCGGGCGCGGAGCGGGCCACTTTGGAGGCCGCCGCGCAGGAGCTGGGCATTGCCAGTGCGGTACAGTTTTGCGGGTTCCGCGAGGATGCCCGCGTCCTCATCGCCGCCGCCGACGTGTTCGTGCTGCCGAGCCTGGAAGAGCCGTTCGGACTGGTGCTGCTGGAAGCCATGGCCCTGCGCCGCCCGGTGGTGGCGACGGCGGTGGGCGGGCCGCTGGAAATCGTGGTGGACGGCGTGACCGGGCGTCTGGTTCCGCCCGCGCAGCCGCCGGGCCTGGCTTCGGCGCTGCGGGAGCTGCTGACGGACCCGGAGGGGCGGCAGAAGATGGGCGCACTGGGTTACGAGCGTTATCGTCAAAATTATACGGCGCAGCGAATGGCGGAAGGAACTCTCAAGGTCTATCGTAGCGTCTTTAACTAGCAGCATGACACAACCTATTCGAATTTTACTCATTTCACATACCTGCCAGTCGCGGGATGAAGGCCATCGCCGTGCAGAATGTCTGGCCCGAAGACCCGGCGTGGATCTGCGCGTGCTGGTCCCCGATCTCTGGAAAGAATATGGACAGTGGCGCCGTCCTGAAACGCCTCTGTCAGACACGTTCGCCTATGAAACCGGCCCGACTGCCCTGCGCTGGACCGGACCGGCACAAAACTACCTGCAATTTTATCCGTTTCTGGCCCGCACCCTGCATCAGTTTCAGCCAGACATCATTGATCTTTGGGAAGAACCCTGGGCTGTGGTCAGCGCCCAAACGTGCTTTCTGCGTGACCGGGTTGTCCCCCGCGCCAAAATCGTCTCCGAAACCGAGCAGAATATCAACCGGCATCTTCCGCCGCCTTTTGAGGCGATGCGCCGCTACGTTTTGCAGCACGCGGATTTTGCCGTGGGCAGAACCGCCGAGGCGCTGGAAGTGGACCGGGCCAAAGGCTATACCGGGCCAGGAGCGGTTGTGCCTAATTCGGTCAACACGGAGCGGTTCCGCCCGCTGGACCGGGCCGCCTGCCGCCGGGCGCTGGACCTGCCGGAAGACGCCAAATCGGGCTTTCTGCTGGGCTATGTGGGGCGTCTGGTCGAAGAAAAGGGTCTGGCGGACATGGTCAATGCCCTGCGCTTCTGCGGGCCAGATATCCACTGCGTTTTTCTGGGCGGCGGACCGTACAAGGACGCCCTGGTGCAGCTCGCGCACAGCCTGGGGAAA
>CAXUKS010000018.1:33443-41513 GCA_964251675.1 uncultured Armatimonadales bacterium | reverse complement strand
CAAAGCAGGTTCACTTTTTGCCGAGACGCCCGCAGGAAGAGCTGCCGTCACTGATGAACGCGCTGGATGCGCTGGCGCTGGTGTCGCAGACGACGGCGACGTGGAAGGAACAGTTCGGGCGGGTGATTATTGAAGCCCACGCCTGCGGAACCCCGGTGGTTGGCTCCCGGTCCGGGGCCATCCCGGATGTGGTCGGGGCGGGGGGGGTAGTCGTGCCGGAGCGTGATCCTGAAGCGCTGGCGCAGGCGGTCATACATCTGCACGCTCACCCGGAAGAAGCCCGAAGAATGGGCGAACAGGGCCTTGCCGGGGTAGAGGCCCAGTATACCTGGGAGCGAACTGCCGCCCGAATGTGTGAGATTTATCACAGCCTCGCCCGCTGATTTGTGCCCGGAGCGCCATGATAGCACTTGGCACGTTTTGTGCAATAAAGTAAGTGCGCTTTGCCATTTTACCTGCCCCGGTTTTTCGTATGCCCATCACAACACCCGCTGATGCCCTGAATACCACGTCTGACATTCAGAGTCAGCCTGCGACAGCCAAGCCTCTGAAAACCGCTCTGGTCCATGATTATCTGGCACAGGCAGGAGGAGCGGAACGCGTTGTCTCAGTTCTGCACGGGATGTTTCCCGATGCCCCACTTTATACGTCGGTCTATGACCGCGAGGAAACGTTCGCCGAGTTTCAGAAGATGGATGTTCGCACCTCGGTTCTTCAGCGCTGGCCGTTTTCCTCGCGCCGTTACCACAAGTTCGCCCTGCCGCTGTATCCACAGGCGTTTGAACGCATGGACTTTTCCGGCTATGACCTGGTTGTCAGCAGCTCCAGCTCTTTTGCCAAAGGGATTATCACGCCCCCGGAAACCTGTCATATCTGCTATTGTCACACGCCCTCGCGCTTTATCTGGCGTCAGCAAGACTATCTCAAACAGGCCGGGTCCGCGCCGCTGACCTCGCTGGCGCTCGGCCCGCTCCTGAGCCGCCTGCGCTCGTGGGACGTCGAAAGCGCACAGCGCGTCGACTTTTTCGTCGCCAATTCCTACAACGTCGCCCGCCGCATTCGCAAGTATTACCGGCGCGAAGTGGCCGCTGTCATTCATCCACCTGTGGAAACCAGCAAGTTCGCCCCCGCGCCGCCGTCGGAAATCGGCGATCATTTTCTGGTCGTGTCTCGGCTTCTAAACTACAAACGGATTGATCTGGCAGTGCAGGCGTGCAACCGGCTGAAAGTGCCGCTGCGAATTGTGGGTGACGGCCCGGACCTCGCCGCGCTGAAAACTGCCGCTGGTCCCACTATTCAGTTTCTGGGACGGCTGTCCGACAAAGAAGTAGTGCGCGAGCTGTCGGTCTGCCGGGCGCTGATTTTTCCCGGCGAGGAAGACTTCGGTATTACGCCTTTGGAGGCAATGGCAAGCGGCCGTCCCGTGGTTGCTTACGGAGCAGGTGGGGCGCTGGAAACCGTGGTGGAAGGCGAGACCGGCCTCTTTTTCCCGGAGCAGACGGCGGACAGCCTGGCCTCGGTTCTGTCTGCCCTGCCCGCTTGCACGTTTTCGGCGGAGGCGCTGCAAAAGTACGCCGCTGGTTTCGACACCTCCGTCTTTGTCGCCCGGATGCGGGCGCTGATCGACGAGGCACGGGCCGAATACTGCCGGGGCAACAGCGTGCAGCGAATCAATGACCGCAGCCTGTCCGGGTTCCTGCCTCGATCTTAACGTCGAATCAAATTAAATCAACTTATAGTTACGCAACGGAGCCGCCTAAAATATGTCAACCCTACCTCCCGCACAGCCGAACCCGACACAGCCGAACCCGACACAGCCGAACCCGACACAGCCGAAACCCGCCGCTCGGCGGGCCGCTGTTCTGCCCGCTAAACCACGCCGGGATTTTCGTCTGCCCCTGGCCGCCGCTGCGCTGTCCTTGATTCTCGGCTTTCTGCTGGGCGTCTATGTGACTCGGCATCGGCACGAGGCGACAACAGTCGTCGCTTCGATCAATGGCACGGTCATCAGCCAGTCTGATTTCTTTGATAAGCTCCAGTCCGTCGCCGGGCAGGGCGTGATCCACAACATGGTCGAGCAGAACCTTCAGCTTCAGTTCGCTAAAAAGAAAGGCGTTGCCGTGACCGAGGCGCAGGTTGATACGCAGCTTGCCAAAGATCAGGAAAACCCGGACTTTCAGAAGTCGCTGACTGCACGCGGCCTGACCCTGAGTGCTTACCGGGATGCACTGCGGGTCAGGCTCGCGCAGTCTATGGTCTATGCACAGGGCGTTTCCATCACCGATGCTGAAGTGCAGAACTGGTATAAAGCCGCCTCCAACCCGGCCAACCCTAATTCAATTTATTACCGGCCCGATGCGGTCAGCATGAGTGTGATCAGCGTCCCGACCCCGGCTCTTGCCCAGCGGGCAATGAAGGAGCTGAACTCTGGTACACCCTTCCCCCTGGTCGCCACCGCCTACAGCACAGATGTCACCAAAGCGCAGGGCGGGACCATTCAGCCGCTGATCCGGGGACGAAACCCGGTGTCCAAGACGCCTGCTTTGGAAAGAGCCTTGTTCAATCTGCCTGTTGGCGGGACTTATGGCCCGGTGGAGTTCGGCAAGATGCAATGGATTTTTCGCTGCAACGGCAAAACGCCTTCGCAGAAACTGCCGTTCACGGCAGTCGCCACTGAGGCCCGGCAAAACGCGCTGGCTGCCAAAGGCATCAAGCAGAACGGGGCCAAAATCGCCAAAGAGTTCACAGAATTCCAGCGTACGTCGCAGCTGAAAGCTTTCTGGCCCCAGTACGAGCAGGCCGTCAGAGGGCGTTGACATAGTCACTTCTCAGCACCAGCGTACCCGGCAGCAATGCCGGGTGCGCTTTTTGTCTGAGCGTTTGACGCCTATCTGCCATAATAACAACTGATGGCACTTTCTTTCCCCCTCATTTCCGTCTGCCGGGAGATCACCACAGACGGCGAATTTCTGGCTCTGCGCGATCCGTGGAACGTGCTGCTGGCTCACTGCGACTACCCGACTCCCTTTTGTACCTGGGAATGGGCGTGGGAGTGGTGGCAGAAGTTTGGCGGCGGGGCAGCGCCGGGATACCGCCTGCTGGTCGCCCAGGTGCATGATGCGTTGGGACATCTCGTGGGGCTGGCTCCGTTCTTTTTCCCCGGCGACGGCGCGGGGCCGCTGCGCCTGCGGCCTCTGCGCCCGCTGGGAACGCGCATTCACTGCCTTGTGGACGACCTCACCGAGGAGCCGCTGATTTTGCTGGATGCTGCCGCGCCGGAGGCGGTCTTCGATGCTCTCTGCCGGGCTTTGCTGGCCTGGCCGGGACGCACCGATTGGGACCTCATTCACCTGCGCCTGCTGCGCCGCGCCGGGACCGGTGAGATTGGCCCGCTCTGGCGGCGTCTGACAGGCAGGTATCCCTTTGTGCTGACCCGGCGTCGGCAGCGGCTGGGGCAGACGCGCCGCCTGCCCCCGGAATGGCCCGCGTTTCGGCGCTCCCTGTCCAAATCCATGCGCGACAACACGGCCTACTACCCGCGCCTGCTGACTCGTGAGGGGCACGCGTGGTCGGTGACCATCCACCGCGACCCGGAGGCCGTCTCGCAGGCGGCTCGAACGCTGATCTGCCTGCACGCCCGCCGCGCCAACTCGGAGCGCGGCCCGTCCCACATGAACCATCTGCCGGGGGACGCCCAGCAGGCGTTTCTGCACGATATCTTGACGCGCCTGTCCGGGCAGGGGAGGGCAGCGATTGCGGTGCTGGAAGTAGGCGGGGAAACCATTGCGGCACAATCCGTGCTGGAATACGCGGGGCGGCTGACGTTTTACTATTCCGGGTTCCTGCCCCGGTGGCATCGGTACAGCCCGGTGACGGTCCTGCACGCGGCCTTGATTCAGGACGCGCAGGCGCGGGGGCTGACGGCGCTGGACTATCTGCCCGAAGCGGAAGCCTGGAAAACACGCTGGGGCACGGAAGCGGAATGGGTGTACGATGAGCTAAGCTGCCTGTCTGTGACGCCCCGTGCGCTGCTGCGCTCGGCCTGGCGAATGGTTACGCGGCGCTTGTCACGGTGGAACGGCTCGGAGTGCGAGTGCGGCTTCTGCACACCCGAAGAGCGCCGGGCCGCTCAGGTCTGACGCTTTCGAGGGTCTGAACCCCCTCGCTGGGGGGCGAAGCGCCGTGAACCCGTCTGCGCGGGTGAAGACAAAAATTAGAACACGAGGCGGTGCTGCTCTTATTCTGCTCCGTACCCGCGCAGGCGGGTTCACGGCGTCTGCGCCCCCCAGCGAGGGGGTTCAGACCCTCGAAGTTCTCATTAAGATGCGTCCACCTAGGGGCAGCGCATCTAAATAACGGCCAAATTACTCTATGCGGCGTGTTCCTTACCCGAGGGGTTAAAACCCCTCGAACTCTAGCGACCAACGAAAAACACTAAATGAGATGCGCTCGCCCTGTGCGCCCACCTTTTTCCCCTTGCTTTTCCGGCGTTCCCCGGTTATAATAAGAGCGTACCATCCCGCCGCATTCGGGCGAGCGGCTTCTTTGGAAGGGATCAAAGTATGCCTCAGCTTTCTCGGAAGATCGCACGGGCAGCCGCCTTCGGCGCGGCAGGAGTGGCGCTGTTTGCCGCTGGCTCTTTTGTGTTTCGTCCCCACACCTCCCCCGCCGCAAGCGCCTCTGAGGCGGATGGCTCCGTGCTGCAGACCGGCTTTGGACATCTGGCGCTGGCCCGCCCGGCGACGTATGCCAACCTGACGGTATATCCCGTGTATTCCAATCAGTCGGCTGCGCCCGCTTCCCACGCCGCAGAGTTTGTGACGCTGGCCGAAGGCATGGACCGGGGCAGCCTGCGGGCAAGCGAAGCGGGCGCCGGCTGTACGCCTGGCCTCGGAGCGGCCTATACCGTGCCTGCGGGCGTCACCATTGCCGAAGATTACGTCACCAATGCTGACGAAGGACAGGAGCATCGCGGCGCGGGTGTGCTGATGGTCACCAATGTCGCTCCGAAGCCGACGTATATCCCCGACGGGCAGGTCGTCCCCGGCGGCGGGCAGGACCGGGGCGCGGCGGCAGATACCATTGTTCCGGCCCGAAGTGCTCAGGTGCGGGTTCCGGCCTTCTGCGTGGAGGCAGAACGTTCTGAAGGACCGTCGCCAGACTTTCGCAAAAGCATGACGATTGCCATTCCCTCGGTGCGCTACGCGATGCAGGTGACCGGGGAGCAGAAACCGGTCTGGAACGCCGTGGGGCAGGCGACCACGCATTTCGGCGCACACACGCAGACCGGAACCTATGCCGCGCTGGCCTCGGCTCCCGCCGCACAGGCGGCGATGCTGCCCTATGCCACGGCGCTGACCGTGCCGGTGCAGTCCGGGACACCGGGACGGGTCATCGGGGTTGTGGCCGCGATCAATGGCCGGATTGTCTGTGCGGACCTGTACCGGGACCCGGCCCTGTTTTCGCAGATGTGGCCGTCGCTCCTGCGCTCCTATGCGCTTCAAGCCGCGATAAGCCGCCCGCACCGCCCGTCTGTGCCTCTGCGTGATGCGGAAGCCGCCCGCTGGCTGGCGGCGCTGGACACCACTCCTGGCACGCCCTCCCGCGCCTGCGCGTTGTCATGCGCGGCGCGGGTGCAGAATGCGGACGGCGCGGGTGTCCGGGTCGCGGCGATTGCCGCCTCGGGCGGCTCCCGGCTTTCCCTGCTGCATGAGGCGTTCTGGACCCGCGACGCGGTGCTGACCAACTAATGCCGATTTCGGAGATACAATCCCAAAAACGCGCCGTCCCAATCCGCCTGGCTTTCGTTCTGGCGGGGGCGGCGCTCTCGTTTGTCGGGGCAGGGATTGCCGGGTCGTTGTGGTGGTCCGAGCGGGTGGGGATAGACCTGCCCTGCACAGCGAACGGCGGCTGTGCGCTGGTGGCGGCAAGCCGCTGGGCGCATCTGGACCTGCCGGGGCTGCCCCACACGCCGGTGGCTCTGCTGGGGCTGCTGGGCTATGTGGTTCTGCTGGGCCTGTCTCTGCTGCGACTCGGCAGCGAGAGTGCAACGCTGGACACGCGCCTGCACGGGCTGTTCTGGCTGATTACGGGAACCGGCACGGCGTTTTCCTGGTATCTGCAATGGGTGGCCTACGCGGAAGTTCATGCCTACTGCCCCTGGTGCCGGGCCTCGGCATGGACCATGACAGTGCTGCTGCTGACGGCTGCAATAGAGTGGTGGATGTCAAGAAAGAGAAATAGCCTGTGAATAGTCAGACGGGAAAACAAGTGGGTCTGCTGGCGGTCTTTGTCGCCCTGCTTGGCCTGCTGAGCTGGGGCATCAGCCACTTCGGCAATGCCGCTGCCACGCAGGGAACAAATACTCCGCAACCCGCGCCCAGAATGGATACCGCGAAGCTTGCCGCGCAGTGGCCGGATATTGTTTCTCACGCTGCCGCGCCCCCGCGTGGTCAAGCGAACGCCCGCTACACCCTGGCTGAGTTCGGGGATTTTCAGTGCCCGCAGTGCGGCAAAGCTCGCCCGCTTCTGGAAAAACTGCTTGCTACGTACCCCGCGCAGGCCAACCTCATCTTCCTGCATCGCCCCTTCCCGACCATTCATCAGTATGCGATTGCCGCTGGAGAAGCTTCGGCCATTGCCGCCTCGGAAGGCAAGTTCTGGCCGATGTACGACGTTCTGTACAGCCATCAGGAAGATTTGGAACCAGGGTTTTACCCGAAGTACGCCGCCGAAGCGGGGCTGAACGCAAAGAACTTCCAAGCCGCCCAGGCTGCCGGAGACGGCAAAAAAGCTATTCAGGCGGCTTCCCAGTTCGCAGATTTGGTGAATGTTCAGGAGACACCGACCGTCCTGCTCTACGACAGCCAGACAAAAACGGTGACGGTCTATGTGGGACTGCAAGGCACGAAGAATGCCGATGGCTCCGTGCAATATCCCGGTATTATTTCTCTGAGCAGCAGCCCGCCGTGGGCGGCAAAGTAAAGGGCAGGCCGCTCATTCGTTCAGACCTCTTCAGTCACCACCACAAACTTTTCCAGCACGTTGCTGCCAAATGAAGTCGTCATGGCAATATCGACAGCGTCTCGGCCCCGTGCCATCAAAACGCGCCCGATGCGCGGCTCGTTGTGGCGGGCGTCGAACGTATGCCATTGCCCCCCCAGATACACCTCAAACCAGGCATTGAAGTCCATCGGCGCGGGGTCAAACGGCATGCCGATGTCGCCCAGGTAGCCGTTGCAGTACCGGGCCGGAATGTTCAGGGCGCGGCAGAAGGTCACGGCCAGATGCGTAAAGTCCCGGCAGACGCCGGTGCGCTCATGGTAGACATCGAGCGCCGTTTTGGTGGGCCGGGCAAACTTGTAGCCGAATGTAATGTGGCTGCACACCCAGTCGCACACGGTCTGCACCCGGTCCCAGCCGGTCGGGGCATTGCCGAACATCTCCCAGGCAATCGGGGTCATTTCGTACACTTCGCAGTACCTCGAGCCGAGCAGATACGGCATACATTCGTCGGGAAGGCTCTCGATAGGCTGCTGCGGGGCATCGACACGCACGCGGTCGTGGAGGCCGCTGTCTTCAGCAATCACGGAATTGTGAAAGCGCACTCGCCCCGCCGGGGCGACCAGACGGCTGGCGCGGTTGCCAAACGAGTCTATAAACTCGGTGATAGGGATTTCCGGGTCCGTGTGTGGCCGGTCCTCGCCTTCCAGCCGGTGTGCCTCCGTCGGGTATGTATTAAGCAGCAGCAGCATGGGCGTGGGCGCGGCGAAATTGAAAATGATGTCATAGCCGATACGAATCCGCATGGTTTCAGTTCCAGGGGTAACATAAAGGGGAAGTGGCGACGCTGCCCGCAAAAGTGCGTGCTTTGAGTGTACCCGAACAGGCACAAAGTCATGCCTGACGAAATGGCGCGTAGGATCGAGGGGTTGAAAACCCCTTGCTAGGAGAAGCACCCTCTAGGTGGAAGAAGTAGGGGCGCTGCTTGCTGCGCCCTCTGGCTATCCTAATTTCCTTCGTCCGCAGGACGCCTCACCGAGCGAGGGGTTTTCAACCCCTCGGCTCTCT
>CAXUKS010000018.1:0-33343 GCA_964251675.1 uncultured Armatimonadales bacterium | reverse complement strand
GGCCGCTATTCACCTGGCCGCTATTCACCTGGCCGCTATTCACCTGGCCGCTATTCACCTGGCCGCTATTGATTGAAAGAACCCGCCCATGCCCACCGAACTTCGCTTTGACCGTTACTACCCTTATGCCGCGCTGACCGACATCCTGCACGGGCTGGCAGAAGCGCATCCCGAACTCATTCAGCTTCACAGCATCGGGAAGTCCTACGAAGGCCGCGACCTGTGGCTGGCGACCGCCACCCGCACTGCCACCGGCCCCGCCGACGAAAAGCCCGCCCTCTGGGTGGACGCCAATATCCATGCGACTGAGCTGTCTCCGTCGAGCGCCGCGCTGTACCTGCTGCACAAGCTGGTCACCGAAGACAGCACGAATGCCGATGTCACCCGTGCTCTGGACACGCGCACGTTTTATGTCCTCCCCCGCGTCAACCCCGACGGCGCGGAGCTTGCCATGCAGACCCCGCCGCGCTGGCTGCGGTCGTCCGCCCGGCCTTATCCCTTTGATGAGGAGCCGATTGAGGGCCTGCGCCGCGAGGACCTCGACGGCAACGGCAAGCTGCTGTCCATGCGGATACTGGACCCCAACGGAGCCTGGAAAGCGCACCCCGACGAGCCGCGTCTGCTGATCCGCCGCGATGCCGCCGAGACCGGCGGCACGTACTACCGGCAGCTCCCCGAAGGCCGCTTGACCAATTTCGACGGCGTGCAGATCAAGATGCAGAAGACCAAAGAAGGATTGGACCTGAACCGCAACTTCCCGTCCGAATGGCGGCCCGAAGGCGAGCAGGGCGGGGCGGGGGAATACCCGGCCTCGGAACCGGAAGTGCGGGCGATGGTGGAGTTTATCGTCAAGCACCCCAACATCTGCAGCGCGGTGACGTTCCACACCCTGAGCGGCGTCCTGCTGCGCCCCTATGGGACCAAGCCCGACTCGGACATGATCCCCGAAGACCTCTGGGCGTATGAGAAAATCGGCGCGAAAGGCACGGCGCTGACAGGCTACCCCGCCGTGTCCGTCTTCCACGACTTCAAGTATCACCCGAAAGAAGTCATTACGGGCGTTTTCGACGACTGGATGTACGACCATCTGGGGGTGTTCGCCTGGACCACGGAGCTGTGGTCCCCGCAGCGGCAGGCGGGCATTAAAGACTACAAGTTTATTGAGTGGTTCCGTGAGCATCCCGTGGAAGACGACCTGAAGATGATCGCCTGGAACGACGAAAAGCTGGACGGCCTCGGCTTCGTGCCCTGGACCCCGTTTGAGCACCCCGAGCTTGGCCCCGTGGAAATTGGCGGCTGGGACTACGCCTACTGCTTCCGCAACCCGCCCCCGCACCTGCTGGAAGCCGAAATCGCCCCGCACGCCGACTGGCTGCTCTGGCAGGCGCTGATTACGCCCAGGCTCGAACTGCTGTCCGCCGAAGCCAAGCCGCTCGGGGGCGACCTGTACCGCGTTCGCCTTGTCGTTCAGAACACCGGCTGGCTGCCGACTCATGTGTCCAAGCGGGCATTGGAGCGCAAAAGTGTCCGCCCGGTCATCGCCGAAATCGCCCTGCCGGACGGGGCACAACTGCACACGGGCAAGTGGCGCGAAGAACTGGGGCAATTAGAAGGCCGTGTCGGCAAAGCCGCGTCCGGGTTCAGCCCCGTCGCCGACCCCACCGACGACCGCGCCCATGTCGACTGGGTCGTTCACGCGCCCACTGGCGGCACAGTGAGTCTCATTGCCCGCCACCCCCGTGCCGGGGTCGTCCGGGCGGAGGTAACGCTGGCATGACGGAGGTGCTTCAACGGGTCAGGGAAATTGTCGCCGAAGGCTTCGGGGAACCCCTCAGCACTTTGACTCCTGACACGCGGTTCTTCGAAGATTTAGCTGCGTCCCTGGATTTTGAAGAAACCATTATGAGCTGTGAGGAGGTCTTTGGCATCTCCATTCCTGATGAAGAGGCAGCACACCTTTTGACTATCGGCCTGCTGGCGGACTATATTGAGCGCCGCCTTCCACCGCCCTCCACGGTTTGGCCCCCGCCTCCGAAAATGCCGAAAGCAGACGATTTGCTCTGATGGAGTGAGCCGCAAGGCAAAAAACAGGGCACGGGGCGCTTTTTGCGCCCCGTGCCCTGTTTGCATTTTGCTGGCGAAAGCCGACTACACTGCCGCGCCTGCTTTTTTGCGGCGGGCGATCACAAATCCGCCTGCGCCGAGGACCAGCATCAGGCCGAGGCTGACGACGGAAGAAGCTTCGGGAACCGGGGCAGCAGAGGGAACCCCGGCAGCAAAGACGCCGTTGAAAAGGATTCTGCCCCCGTCGCCCTGGCCGCTCTCGTAATTCCCATTGAGGACAGTGCCGTCGCTGAGCGTACCGGTCAGGTTGTAAGAAGGATCAAACGCAAAGGTGCTGAAAGTTGCCGTCAGGTTGGAACCAATCAGGTTAATGGTTCCGTTGCCGAACGTGTATAGGTTGAAGAACTTTCCTCCACTGATTGTCACCGTGCTATTGTCCTTCGCCGCAATCTGGCGAAATGTGCCTCCGGCGAGTGTGGCGGTGCTGTTGTCTTTCGTGGTCACATACTGTGCTGCGCCCCCGGTGAAGACAATCGAACTGGAATTGTCCGTCTCAACACCATTCATGAAGTTGGTAGTGGTCGTATCGGAGCCAGGGGCAAACGAAAACTGACCCGTGACTGCCGTGCTGGTTCCATTGTCCATCGCCGTACCGTTGATGACGGTCAGGTCCGGGGCGGCGGGGATGTACCCAAGAGCGCTGGCTGAATGCGGTGCTAGCAGCAGGCCAGTCAGGCCGAGTACGAGCAGGCCACTCCGTGTCAGTGATGTAGGCATAAAAATTGCTTTCTTTGGAAATTTGGAGCGGCTGCTCCTAGCGGCACGAGTACCGTTTTTCTATCTATGCCATAGGTTACCTGAATATTTAGTGTCAAAAAATCATAATTATAGACAGAAGGTTACAATGGCAGCGACGCAAAAAATGGGGCACGGGGCGCAGAAAGCGCCCCGTGCCCCATTTGCGTTTCGCCGCCGATAGCTGACTAAGCCGCCGCGCCCGCTTTTTTGCGGCGGGCCAGCACCAGGCCGCCTGCGCCGAGGGCCAGCATCAGGCCCAGGCTGATGACTGAGGAAGCTTCGGGAACCGGAGCGGCGCTGACCGGGACGCTTCCTCCAGACGCCACGGTGACGCCGTTGAACTGAAGTCTGCCCCCGCTGCTCAGGCCGCTATCGTAGTATCCATTAACAGCCGTGCCGTCGCTGAGCATGCCGCCCAATCTGTAATAATCTGGAAAAACAAAGCCGAAACCTATGATGCTTCCCGAATTATAGGTTGCTGTCAGGTTGGTTCCAATCAAGTTGATGGTGGCATTGTCAAACGTATACAAGTTGGAGAACGTGCCGCCGCTGAGGGTGACGGTGCTGTTCCCGTAAGCCCCGATCTCGTCGAACGTGCCCCCGGTGAGCGTGGCGGTGCTGTTATCCTTCGTGGTCACATTCTGCGCCCCGCCCCCGGTGAACAGGATCGAGCTGGAATTGTCTGCTTCCACCCCACTGGTGAAGTTAGTGGTGCTGGTGCTGGTGCCATTGGCAAACGAATACTGTCCGGTGACTGCCGTGCTGGTTCCATCATCCTTCGCCGTGCCGTTGGTGACAGTCAGGTCCGGGGCAGGGGGGAAGTATCCAAAAGCGTGGGCGGAGTGCGGAGTCAGCAGGAGGCCAGCGAGGCTGAGGCCGAGCAGGGGAAGCAGGGGTTTCCGGGAAAATAAAGTGTGCATTAAAAGTGCCTTTCAGGAAGAATGCGGCAGCATCATGGCTGCTCTCACATTACTTTCTAAATGCACAAATTTTGCCAGCCGCGCCAATCCATAGGGCAGCGCAAAGAAACCGGTTTAAATACCGGGCGGAGGCGGCTGCCGAAAAGAAACGGTCACGAGCACCCCCAGCAGCAGGGCGCAAAAGACGACAAACCAGTCGCCCCAGCGGACATAGGGCGTGGTCGTCGTCCGCGCTTCGACCGGTGCGCTCACCACGGCGGGACGAAACAAGCCCGCTTCGGCGAGGACCTGGCCGGAAGGGGCAATAATCTGGGAGACACCGGTGGCCGCGCTGCGAATTAAATACCGGTCTGTCTCCGCCGCCCGCACGGCGGCAATGGCCGAGTGCTGCCGGGCTGCCGCCGTGCGTCCGAACCAGGCATCATCGGTGGAAACAACCAGCAGGCCCGCCCCGCGTGCGACCTGGTCCTGCAGGATGCGCGGGTAGGACGACTCAAAGCAGATAGCCGCTCCGATTTTGCCGATCTTCGGCCCGCCGTCCAGCAGGGCCTGGGCATCGCCCCCGGCTTTGAAATCCCCGCCCGTGACATTGAGGGCCTTGAGAAAGGGAAAAAAGTCTGTGCCGGGCGTATATTCGCCAAACGGGACAAGCTGCTGCTTTTGATAGCTGCCCGTCATCGTCCCATCGGGCTTCATCAGGAACAGGCTGTTGGCGGCTTTGCGCTGCTCCCAGTCATACTCCGCGCCGCCGATCACAACCGTCTGCCGGCTGGCTTGCGCGTCGTGCTGCACCTGAGCCTGCGTCTTCAGGTCAGTCAGAAGGTAGCCGGGAAAGGCGGTTTCCGGCCAGATGGTCAGCGCCGCTCCCGCCTGCGCGGCGGTCCGGCTCTGCTCGCCGAAGGTCTGCATCACGCGGCTCACATAGGCCGGGCTGTGATCGGTGTTCTGGTTGATATTGCCCTGCAGCGCGGCGGCGACAAACGTGGGCCGCAGGTTTTCCGCCCGCAGCGTGAGAGCGCCGTACACCAGCGCCAGCCCGACTGCGCCTGCCGTGCCGCAGGCAAACGGCGTGAGCCGCCTGGCTTTCAGCGTCTCGGTCAGAGCGACATTGACCGCGACAATCAGAAAGGCCAGCCCCCAGATGCCGGTCAGCTTGGTCACTTGCAGGATCGGCAGCGCGGCGTGCTGCATATAAGCCAGATCGCCCCAGCTCAAGCCCAGCGTTCCCCATTGGCGTCCCCACTCTATCACCGCCCACAGCGCCGGAGCGCCGAGCCGAAAGGCCCAGGGATTGGGCCGTGTGCAAAGCCACTGAGCACCCATCGCCCAGAGGCCGATAAAGAACGCCTCGCAGAGGGTCAGCACTACCCAGCCCAGCACGCTCAGGGCCGAACCAATAATCGGCGCGGCAAACACCGCCACCCAGTAAGACATCCCGCCCAGATAGACCGCCCCCAGAAGAACGCCGTACCCGAACGCCGTAGGCAGAGTGCGGAACGGAAAGCGCAGCAGGAACGGAACCAGCGCGAACCACGCCAGCCATCCCCAATCCAAATGCGGCAGTGCACCTGCCAGCATCAGACCGGAGGCAATCGTACACAGGGCGTTCACGGGCAGCGCGGTCTTTACCATAGCTTTTTTATCGGCAATTATATGTCATAGCGGCAGGTAAGCAACGCGGTCTGCATACTCATTAGGCAATGAGGCGAAGGCTGTTGTCAGAAGGTCATCCAGGTTTCGCGCCAGATCGCCCAACACATCAACCGTAATTATGCCAGGGATATGCCGCCCTGCCGCGAGGTGGTCTGCAAGATGCACTGGCATGGATTTGCGGTTGTTGGTGACGAGAACAAAGTTATTTGCCTCACACCACAGCAGAATTTCCGGGTCGAGTGTCCCGGCAGGGGGGACACCCGGCATTCCAATCTGCAAGACAGTCAGGGTTGGTTCGCGTGAAACAAGCTGAGTCTTATAGACAGGCGGCATATGCTCATCCATCAAATACGAAAGAATCATAGGTTTCTACACTGAGGTACGCTCCTTCGCCTCGTCCTGCTGTGCTTGTTTTTGTTTTCGCAGGTATACCTCTGGGGGAAGGCCAGAAGCCTCAATCTCAGCTTTCAGCTTTTGCAGGCGCACGATTGCCGGGGGCGGATTTTCCCGCTGGGCGGCTCTGGCCTGGCGGCTGAACTCCAGCCAGTCAGCCAGGTAGGCATCTATACGCGGCTTATTTTGCAGGTAGTAAAGTATTGTCGCGTAGACCTGTTCCAGCGAGAGGGTGGGGAATGTCTGCTGAATGGCTTCCGGGGTTTGAGAACGGTGAATATGCTCGTATAACACCGACTCAATGCCGATGCGGCTGCCCTTCAGGCGAATATCGTCTGGGGCAAGGAACTGAAAATACTCTTCCAGCATAGTGTTTCTCCTCAGGAAAGTGTACCCCGCTGACTTCTTAGTATTATTTTTCATTCGCAATGTAGTCCACAATCACCTCGCAGGGGGCGGCCAGAAACAGCTCGCGGGCCATGTCGCCGGGCAGGCCGCGTGTGCGGTCGGGACGTGCGCCGAGGACCAGCAAATCAATCTTTTCTTCGGGGATGAGCGATAAAATCCGGTCGTGCGCTTTGCGGGTGCGATGGATGACCGATTCGACATGGACATGGTAGGAAATGGCCGCCCGCTCGGCGATGTTCAGCGCCGTCGCCGCGACGGCTTCCGAATCGGGCAGGGCGGCATCGAGGGCAAGGATGCGCGGCACTTCAATCAGGTACGCAAGCTGAATGCGAATGTCCGTACCGGCGGCCAGGCGGAACGCAATGTCCAAAGCGCGGTCGGAATACGGCTGGTCTACGGCGGGAATTAGCATTCGCCGCCACTGACCGTGCGCGTTGGTGGCAGGCACGGCATAAGAAGCAGGGCGCGGGCGGAAGCGGTCCAGGAGTGACATGGTTTGACAGGGCCTTTCGGGCAGGGGTACAATCAAGGCAGATTGGAACCTCAATGCCCATAACGGAAATCAGCACGGAAATCAGCATAACGAACGAGCAGGTCATCGACGCGCTGCGGCGCGTGATTGACCCCGATTTTCATAAAGACTTGGTCACGCTCGGCATGATCAAAAACGTGGCCGTGGACGGCGCCAATGTGTCGTTCACCGTGGAGCTGACGACGCCCGCGTGCCCCCTGAAAGAAGAAATCGAGCGGATGTGCCGCGTCGAAGTCGGCACCATTGACGGCGTCGGTGATATCACTATTGAAATGACCGCCGTAGTCCGCGCCAACACCGGGCGCGGCATCCCGACGCAGCAGGCCATTCCCGGCGTCAAGAACATTGTGGCGATTGCTTCCGGCAAGGGCGGCGTCGGCAAAAGCACCGTGTCCGCCAACATCGCCTGTGCGCTGGCGCAGACGGGGGCCAAAGTCGGCCTGATGGACGCAGACATCTACGGTCCTTCTATACCCATCATTATGGGGGTCGAAGACAAGCAGCCGCTCGTAGACGATAAAAAAGAGCGCCTGCTGCCAATAGAGCAGTACGGGGTCAAGGTCATGTCCATGGGCTTTTTGCAGCCCGGCGGCTCTGCCGTCATCTGGCGCGGCCCGATGGTCGCCAAAGCCGTGCAGCAATTCCTGCGCGACGTGGAGTGGGGCGACCTGGACTATCTGATCGTGGACCTGCCGCCCGGCACGGGCGATGCCCAGCTCACGCTGGCGCAGGCTATTCCGCTGTCGGGTGCAGTGGTTGTGATGACCCCGCAGGACCTCGCCGCCGCCGTGGCGGTGAAGGCTGTCGCCATGTTCAAGCGGCTGGACGTTCCTATTCTGGGCATTGTCGAAAATATGTCGTACTTTTTGTGCCCGACCTGCAACTCCCGCCACCATGTCTTTTCGCACGGCGGCGGCCAGCAAGCCGCCGAGGCACTGGACGTGCCGTTCTTCGGCGGCATCCCGCTGGCTCTGGAAATCGGGTCCGAGGCTGATGAAGGCACGCCGTCGGTGGTGGCTTCCCCGAACGGCCCCTATGCCCAGGTCTTCCGCGAAGTCGCCGAGCGCATCGCGCAGGCCGTCTCCATCGGGGCGCGGACATTTGTGCCGCTGTCGATGAGCAAATAGGACCCCCCGCCCCCAATAATGGGGGTGCTGGAAAGTAGGGGCAGGGCTTGCCCCTGCCCTTCTGTTTTGCCCCTGCCCTCTTTGTCCGGTCTGTATTTATCCGGTTCCCCCATTATTGGGGGCTAGGGGGTCCCGCTCCCGGAAAGCAAACAAACCTCCGTGACCTGGCTAGAATACCTCACCCTCCTGCTGGCCCTCGCGTTTGGCTTCGGCGCGATGGGCTGGCTCGTGCGGCGCTACGACCTCAAACGCCCCAACTTTCGCGGCGAACGTATTCCTGCCGTGGCCGGGCTGGCCTTCGTCCTGGGCGGGGAGTTCTTTTATGCGTTTCAGTGGTTCCTGCAGGGGCTGCACACGAGCCTTGCGTCCGTCTACTTCCTCGTCACCGTCGGCTTCGGCGGGCTGGGCTTGCTGGACGATCTGGCGGGCGACGCATCGTCCAAAGGCTTTCGCGGGCACTTTCGCGCAATGCAGTCAGGGCGGCTGACGACCGGCGCGGCCAAAGCCATCGGCGGCGGGCTGCTCAGTCTGGCGGCGGGCTTTTTACTGACCGCCCCGCGCCCGGTGTGGCTTGCTCTGCTGGCCGCGCTGCTCATTGCCCTGTCCGCCAACACCCTGAACCTGCTCGATCTGCGTCCAGGCCGCTGCCTGTTCGGCTTTTTTGTCGGCACAGCAGTCATTTTTGCCGTGCTTTATTCTCAGCACGCGGCAGAGCTGGGGCTGTTCCTTTGGGCGGCCTTTGCGTTCGCGCTGATTCTGTATCCGCTGGATGCGCTGGGGTCCGTCATGCTCGGCGACACCGGGGCCAATGCGCTGGGGGCCGTGCTGGGCGTCGCCGGAGTGATTTACCTGGCCCCCCTCTGGCAGTGCCTGCTAGTGCTGGCGCTGCTTGGCTTTCAAGTATGGTCCGAGCGGCACTCGCTGTCGCGGCTGATTGAAGAGACGCCCTGGCTACGCGCTCTGGATCGAAAAATCGGCGTCCGCTGACAGCCGCACCGCGCCGACATAGGTGTCCCTATACTCCGGCGTGTCCCGGAAATCTGCCCGGACGCCGCGCCCGCCGCGTGCGTGCAGGAACCGCCCATCTTCCAAAGCGATACCGATATGCGTGGGCTGTTTGTCGTCCCGGCGGCTGAAGGCCACCAGATCCCCATCTTCCAGCAGGGCGGCATCCAATGTCAGCCCTTCTTCCACGCGCACAAACCGCTTGTCTCCGAACTGCAAAGAGGCATCGCGCAGCAACTGAATCCCGTTAAGTTTATACACAAGCTGAGTCAGCCCCGAGCAATCGATTCCAAACGGCGTGCAGCCACCCCACAAATAGGGTGTCCCCACAAAGCGCCACGCAATCTCAGCGGCGTTGCGGCCCAGGGCGCTGACCACCGCCGCCCGCGAAAGGTCACTTGTCAGTGCTGAAGTCAGCCGCACGTCCGGGGCTGCTTCCGTGAGCGCGGCCCGGTAAACAAAGCCCCCTGTGCCGTCCGGCAGCAGGAGTTCTGCCCAGTCGCCTTCGGAAGCACGGCGGGGCAGGGCGACGCGGGTTCCAGCGACCAGCTTGGTGGCAATCTCTGCGCGGGGGGAGGGGGCGGCGTACACATCGGCAAACAGGGTCTGCACGACGGCGACGGGGCGGTCTGAATTATCCTGAAATTGGGCCAGCAGGCGGCTGTCCACCCAGCCGCCGTAGCGGTCAGCGGTAGAGACGCGGAGGAAGCCGTCCCGCTCTTCCTGCACCGTCACGTGCTCGCCCAGCACGGCCTGCGTCACCATCTCCGAGGCCGTGCTGGGTTCGGCATAGAGCGCCGCCACGTTTTGAGCGATAGTCTGCGTGTCGCTCATAGAGCTATTCAAAAATAATCTCGGTGCGCTCGCCAATATGAATGCGGTCGCCGGACGCCAGAAGATGCTCCTCGTTAGGCGTCAGCAGCTCGCCGTTCAGACGTGTGCCGTTGGTGCTGCCGCTGTCAACTAAATAGCACTGCCCATCGCCATTTTTCAGCACCTCCGCATGGCGGCGCGAAACGGCATCGTCCATTTCCACTTCCATATCCGGGTAAAAATGCAGATCGCTGTCGGGGCGGCCGATCACAGTGATTTCTTTGACAACCTCAAAGGCCGCAGAGAGCTTTCCAATCCGCATCACCAGCCGGTGCGGCAGGTCCGCAGTCGGTGCGGCGGGGGGGGTGTCAATCACGAATGGCGCGACTTCGGGCACATCGCGGGCCGCGTCCGGGGCCGCCAGAGAGGCGGCGGCCTCTTCAGGCATCGCCTGGAGGGGAACGGCGGGTGCGGGAGCCTCATAGATCACGGCCCCCTGCGGCGCATCATCATCCACGTCGTCGTCGAAGCTGACTTCATCGCCCTGTTCAAAATCAGGCAGCGGCGCAATCACAAGCGGCTCGGCTTCGCCGCCAAGCGCGATTACTCCGCCCAGGTGGTGCGGCTCCGCGTCATTAAACTGTGTCTCATCAAACTGTGTCTCTTTAAACTCCGTATCTAAGGTATCCGCCTCAAAGGTTGGCTCCAAAGTGGCTGGCAGGAATGTCTCCTGGGCGTCGGAGGCGGACGCATCCCATCCAGGCACCGAAGGGTCTTCCGAAGGGTCTTCTGAGGGGTCTTCCGTCGTCACGGGCGACTCCGCCTGTGCCTTGTCTTTACGCAGTTTCCAGCCCGCCATAAAAGTTGCTCCTCGTTCTCGTTCTTCGGCATTGGGGATTAAGTATAGGTGAAGTTAGTATAACACGGCGGGCAAAGGCTGTCAAGCAAGCACAACCGCCGGATGGCCCTTGCTAAATTTGCCCGCCATGTGCTATACTTACCCGCTAATAATCTGCCGCTCCCGACGGCATCCCAGTTTGATCCAAAGGACCTGAACCATGAAACGCACGTACCAGCCGAAAGTTCGGCACAAGATGAAAACGCACGGCTTCCGCCACCGGATGTCCACCGCCGATGGCCGCAATGTGCTGAAGCGCCGCCGCGCCAAAGGCCGCTACCGCCTGTGTGTCACGCACACGGTCACCATCCCCAAGAGCATCTAACGACTATGCTGCCGCGTGCGTCTCGGCTCCGCCGGAGCCGGGACTTTCAGGCTGTTTACAAGCGCCGTCAATCGTGGGCCACAGCGCGGCTCGTGCTCTATGTGCGCCCGCGAGGGCCGCGTGAGGGGACCGAGTCACGGCTGGGCTTTGTGATCAGCAAAAAAATTGCCAAACGCGCCCACGACCGGAACCGTTTGAAGCGGCGCCTGCGCGAGATCAGCCGCCAGTGCGTGCTGCCCCGTGCCGGACGCCCGTTTGACGCTCTGCTCGTCGCCCGTGCCGAATCGCCGAGCCTAACCTTTGCCGCGCTGCAGGCCGAAGTGCTGTTTCTGGCCCGGCAGGCCCAGCTTTTGAAACCGGAGTAAGCCGTTGGCAAGGCACTTTTTGGTGGCTGCCGTGCGTATCTATCAGCGGTATATCTCGCGGTGGACCCCGCCGACCTGCCGGTTTACGCCGACCTGCTCGGAATACGCCGCGCAGGCGATTAGCCGCCACGGGGCCTGGCGCGGCCTGGGAATGGCGCTCTGGCGGCTTTGCCGCTGCCACCCCTTTCACCCTGGCGGCCATGACCCGGTCAAATAACACGTTTTTGCTGTTTGGAGTTTTTGATTGAAGAACACTCGCGCCGCCTCACGGACATTGCTCTGCGCGGCGGCTTTTTTGATAAGCGCCCTGATGACGGGCGCGGCCCGCGCCCAGTCGCCCCTGCCGATTGGCCCGGACACGCCGCCCGCCTACGGGGTCGCCCAGCGTTTGGAAGGGCAGGCGAAGGCCGCCAAAGCCGCCGGGAATGCCGAGATCGCCCGTCGCCGCGCCTATCAGGCCGTCATCAAGTTGCAGGAAGTCGTCAAAAGCCGCAGCTTCGGTAAGTCCCGCTATGCCCGCGAGGCCCTGCGCGAGCAGGCGAACATGGAAGAGTATTACCTGCACGACAAGAACGCCGCTATTCAGTCGCTGCAAACACTCCATAACACGTTCCCGGATGATGAACCCGTCAAGCCTGAGATTGACCGTCTTGCTGATGAGCTGAACCAGTGGAACAAAAAGTTTGCCCCGCCGCCCGCCCCGCCAATCCACAACCTGGGGGCCGCCCTGTATGCCGTCCTGGACTTTTTCGTGTCCATCCTGGGGCGGCAGTCCTGGTCGTATGCGCTGGCGATCCTGCTGATTTCCATTCTCGTGAAGCTGGCCCTGACGCCGTTTTCCAACAAGCAGTATGCGTCCATGAAAGAGATGCAGAAGCTGCAGCCGGATATTCAGGAACTTCAGGCCAAGCACAAAAACGACAAAGAGCTGCTGGGCCGCAAGATGATGGAGCTGTACAAGGATCACGGCGTCAACCCCGCCGCCGGGTGTATCGGTGTCCTGCCGACGTTGCCGGTCATGTATCTGCTGTATTACATGATTAGCCGCTACCAGTATGAGTTTGTCAACGGCAACTTCTTGTGGATCGGCTCCGGGCTGTCGCGCCAGTTTCCATCGTATCTTGGCCTCAATCTCGGCCAGCCGGACATCCCGCTGCTGCTGCTATATGCTGGATCGATGTATATCACGCAGAAGATGACGATCACGCCGACGATGGACCCGCAGCAGGCGGAAACGCAGAAGATGATGGCGATTATGACGCCGTTTATGACGACCTACTTCTTCCTGCAATACCATCTGCCTGCCGCGTTCGTGCTGTACTATCTGATCTTTAACATTCTGTCCACCATGCAGCAGAAATATTATATGCGCCGCCGTGCGGGTGATCCCCCGCTGCCGCCGACAAAGCCAAGCAGTGGCAATGGAAATGGCTCCGCGCCGACTTCCAGCGTTGTGCGCCTCACTAAAGACGACACGGAGCAGACAAGCAGCCGCCGCACCAACGGCATGGCCCCGACAGCCAAAGGGCTGATTGAACCGCGCAAGACCCATCCCAAGAAGAAGCGGCGCTAGACCACTTGTAAACCTCTTGACGGCAAAGGACATCACGCACCGTGGCAGAGATAATGCAACCACCTCAGAAGACCAGCCAGGAACTCAGCGCCCTCGCGCTGGACCACCTGCAGACCCTGCTCCAGCTTGCGGGCTTCGACGCCGAAGCCGCGCAGGAGTCGTTCGCTAACGACACCCTGACCCTGGCTGTCAGCGGCCCTGACGCCACCCTGCTCATCGGGCCGCAGGGGCAGACGCTGGACGCCTTCCAGTACCTCGTGATGCTGATGACCAACCGGGGCCAGCAGACCCGCCTGCGCGTCACTGTCGATGCCGACGGTCACCGCGCCCGCCGTGCCCGCAAGCTGTCGGATTTCGCGCAGGAGCTGGCCGCCGAAGTCGGCAAAACCGGCCAGGAAGCCGTCACCGACTCCCTGAACCCGATGGAGCGGCGCATTATCCACACTGCACTGGCCGACCACCCGGACGTCGAAACCTACTCCGAAGGCCATGAGCCGCAGCGGTACGTGGTCGTGACCCCCCGGCGCAGCTAGCGCCGGGCGCAGAATCACGCCAGAGTTCGAGGGATTGAAAACCCCACGCCGGGGAAGCCCCCTTCGGGTGGAAGAAGCAGAGGGCGGGGCTTCCCGCCTTCCGGTTCCGCGTTTTCTCCGCCGTCCGAAGGACGCCTTACCTAGCGAGGGGTTTTCAACCCCTCGTTCTTTTTGTTGCTTGACTTATGGGCGCAATACCCCGTATAATGTTTAGTCAACAGGTGTCCCCACAAGATGTAGCCCCACAGACGACGGGGAGACAAAGGCAGGCAAGGAATTTATGGCGACACGTGCGGCAGCCGTGCTGGAAAAAGTAAGTTTGGAGGCCGCCGAGGCGAGAGAACCGGAAGACGCGGAAAAGTCGCTGGATGACCTGACCGTCTGCCTGCCGGGCGTCTCCGAACAGTTTGCGGTGGCGATGGGCAAAGGGCTTGGGATACATACGGTCGGCGATTTGTTGCGTCATTACCCGCGCCGCTACGAGGACCGGACTCACTTCAAGCCCATCTGCGATATCCGGCACGGCGAAAGCGTCACCATCAGCGGCAAAGTGATCAATGTGGAGAACATCCCGACCCGCACCCGTGTCACGCTGACCAAAGTGGCCGTGGACGACCGCTCCGGCATTGCATTTCTGGTCTTCTTTAATCAGTGGTATCTGAAAAAGCAGTTTGACAAGCTGCGCGGGCAGACGATTGTAGTCTACGGCAAGGCGTCGCGCTCGGGCCGGGGCGGGCTGGACATGACCGAAGTGGAGTGGGAGGCCGTCGAGGAAGACAAAGACGCGCTTTCGTCGGGCCGCATCGTGCCCGTGTACCCGCTCACCGAAGGCGTCCTGCAGGCGCGTATCCGCCGCGCCGCGTGGTCGGCGTTAGAGCAGTACGGGCACCTAGTCGAAGAGACGCTGCCGCCTCGCCTTCTGGAAAAGCGTAACCTGCCGGGGCTGGAAGATAGCTTCCGGCAGATGCACTTCCCGGAGTCTGACGAGGCGCGGCTGGCTGCCCAGCGCCGGTTTGTGTTTGACGAGTTCTTCGGCCTCCAGCTGCTCTTGGCCGTCCGCAAGCGCCAGTCCGACAAAGCCGTCGGTACGGCCTTTGGCGACGTCGTCGGCCCTGTCGAGGAGCTGAAAGCCGTGCTGCCGTACCCGCTGACGGGGGCGCAGGCACGGGTGATTACCGAGCTTGCGGCAGACATGGGTTCCAAAAAATCCATGAACCGACTGGTGCAGGGCGATGTGGGCGCGGGCAAAACCGTGGTCGCAATGGCAGCGCTGATGATTGCCGTCCGCTCCGGTTATCAGGCCGCGCTGATGGCCCCGACCGAAATCCTGGCTGAGCAGCATTATCTGGGCATCCGGCGCACGATGGAGTCGCTGGGCATCAAAGTCTCTTTGCTGTCGGGCAGCCTGCCCGCCAAAGAAAAACGGGCCGCGCTGGCGGCGGTGGCTTCGGGCGAGACTCACATCGCGGTCGGCACGCATGCGCTGATCCAGACCGATGTGCAGTTTCACAAATTGGGTTTGGGCGTTGTCGACGAACAGCACCGCTTTGGCGTCCTGCAGCGGGCGGCCCTCAAAAGCAAGGGCGACTCGCCCGACCTGCTGGTGATGACCGCGACGCCCATCCCGCGCACCTTGACATTAACGGTCTACGGCGATCTGGACGTCTCTATTATTGACCAATTGCCGCCGGGCCGCAAGCCGATTAAGACGCACTGGAAGCGCGGCCACGAGCGGCAGTCTGTCTATGAGACCCTGCGGAATTTGCTGAAACAGGGCCGTCAGGCGTATGTGATTTGCAGCCTGATTGAAGAAAACGAGAAACTGCAGGCCCGCGCCGCCACCGAGCTGTGTTCACACTTGCAGGCGGATGTGTTTCCCGAATACAAAATCGGCCTGCTGCACGGCCAGATGAAGCCGACCGAAAAAGAAGGAACCATGACCCGCTTCCGGGACCGGGAGCTGCAAATGCTGGTGTCCACCACGGTGATTGAAGTCGGCGTGGACGTGCCTAATGCCTCGGTGATTGTGATTGAAGACGCCGACCGCTTCGGTATGGCCCAGCTTCACCAATTACGGGGCCGGGTCGGGCGCGGCGATACGCAGTCCTATTGTTTGCTCATCGGCGACCCCAAGACCGACGACGGGGCCTCCCGCTTGGCGACAATGGCCCAGACCACCGACGGCTTTCTGATCGCCGAAGAAGACTTGAAGCTGCGCGGCCCTGGCGACTTCTACGGCACGCGCCAGTCGGGCTTGCAGCCCCTTCCGTTCGTTGATGTCGTCCGCGACGTGCCCGTCTTAAAAGAAGCCCGCGAAGAAGCCTTCTGCCTGCTGGAAGCCGACCCCAAGCTGCTGCTGCCCGAACACGCGGCCCTGAAAGCCATCGTGCGAAGCAAGCACAAAACAGCAGCAGGGATGTCGGCGAGTTAAAAACTAAGGATGGCTTTATGGACTTTGCCTGGGACCCGGCTAAAGCAACTCATAATCTGAGTAAACATGGCGTATCATTTTCGGAAGCCGGAACTATCTTTGATGACCCGCTTGCTATCACTTATGAGGACCCTGATCATTCTAGCGAGGAAGATAGGTTCGTCACTTACGGGCTTTCTAATCGAAACAGACTACTGGTTGTTTCCCATACCCCTCGTGCGGGTCTAACACGTATTATCAGTGCCCGTCAGGTGACGCGCCGCGAAAGGAGCCTATATGAAATCACAAACTGATGTTGTTTCTCAAGTGGAACCGGGCGATGACTTGAAAGACGAGTTGCGTCCTGAATACGAGGCGAGTGTTCTCAAAAATGGAGTGCGAGGCAAGTATTTGGCACAGTATCGTTCCGGCACAAATCTAGTCTTGCTTGATGCCGACGTTGCAAAGGCGTATCCAACAGCCGAGGCCGTGAATCAAGCCTTACGTCAATTAATACAGAAGCTCTGATATAGAAGTATGGGTTACAAACGAGACGGCAAAAAATCGCTCCAGGATGCGGTGCAATGGAAACAGTGGCGCACCAAAAACAATGACCTTGTGATTGCTTCCGGGTTGCCTGAACTCGTTGTTTCCGATGCAGATCATTGGCTTGACTTTCTTGATCACGGGATTTTAGATCACCATGAGGACCCACTTTGCTTTTGTGTAGATAACCTGACGGTACGCCAGAAAGCATTTTTGTTGCAGCTTGTGGGTACTGAGCCGGAAGGGCTGTATATAGTAGTCGGCCTTAGCCTGATTGCAGACTTGGTGCAAACGCTGAAACAGCATTATCCTAAATGAAGCAGCAATGAAAACGCAATCAAAAGTCCAATACATTTCAGAAGCGGATGGCAAAGAAGTGGGCGTCATTGTGCCGATTGCGCTCTGGCATGAGATTGAAGTCGAGCGCGAGACAACCTACCTGCTGAAAAGCGAAATCATGAAACGGCGGCTGCTAGAAGCGAAAGAGCGGCAGGGCGGCATCTTGTTGGCTGTGGCGTGTGCTAAACTCGATTTATAAACGAAAGGTCTGAACTATGATCGCAGAAGCCATGAGCGGTGAAATGCGGGCGTCGGCCAAACGTCTGGCAGAGGCGGCGGTGGAAGCCGAACCGGCGATCAAAAAGATACTTTTGTTTCCGTCCGCTCAGGACATCCGGCTGGTCTATGTCGATGCAACCGCACATCCGTCAGGAGAAGATACCGGTGTGACGCCGTATTATTTTCGGCCTGCCCAAAACAGTGGTATCAATTTTGAATCCGCCGTGGCTCTGATTCGCCCCGATGAAGAGGGACGGCTGACACTGCCCGAAGGGTGGGGCGGATGGAAAGACGCAGAAACGCTTTGGGAGCAAAATTAAGTGCCGTGGGATTGGCGTACCTCGTATCTGGAACAGGCAAAGTCTGACTACGCGATGTTTAAAATGGCTCGCACGGATGTGCCGTTGTGTCAAAGTCTGCATTATTTGCAAATGACGACGGAAAAGATGGCAAAGGGGTTTCTAACCCGGCCCGGAGGTCCACGCTATGCGAAAACGCATGATGCTTTTATAAAGTTTATGCGTGTCGCAAGAACCCGTCCTGAGTTTCGAGCAGCGAGCGGCTTCACGGACACCAGCCAATTTACGGCTTATGTGACTAGTCTATTAGAGACTGCGCAGCAGGTGGAGAACTTGTCGCCGGAGGGGGATGACCATCCCAACCCAGAATATCCCTGGGAGGCAGGTGGGATCATTTTAGTGCCGACGGAGTATGCTTTTGCGGGGCTAACATTGGAAAATCCGAAGATGATCAAACTGCTGCAATTTATTGATGACTGCTTGACCCTTGCCTGAAGACGATTGGAACAGTTTTTATGATCGCGGTGTATCCCGGCAGTTTTGATCCCGTCACCAGCGGGCACTACGATGTCATCGTCCGGGCGGCGGGGATGTTTGAGCGGCTGATTGTGCTGGTGGCGGGCAATTCGTCAAAGTCGCCGCTGTTTTCTGCCGAGGAGCGGGCCGAGCTGGTCCGGCAGTCGTGCGCGGATTTAAAAAACGTCAGCGTGGAGATTTTGCCGCCCTCGCTGCTGGTAGACTATGTGGTCGGACATGGCGCGAAGGTGATTGTGAAGGGCCTGCGGGCGGTGTCAGACTTTGAATATGAGTTCCAGATGGCGCTTCTCAATCGGCACTTGCAGCCGGGAGTAGAAACGATTTTTCTGATGACGGCGGCGGAACACGCCTACCTGTCGTCAAGCATTGTCAAAGAGATCGCCCGTTTGGGCGGCGACATTCGGGACCTAGTCCCCAAGCCAGTGTGCATGGCGCTGGCCGCGAAGTTTGATCAACCGGAAGTAAAATAAGACAGCCCGGCACAGAGGGGGATTGCATCATGGATATTATAAAACTGCTCAATGAACTGGAACGGCTGATTGACGACCAGAAGACGGTGATGGGGGTGACACTTAACTTTCACCCGGATGACTATATTGACATCACCAACAAAATTCGGGCATCTCTGCCCGAGGAAGTCAAGCGGGCCTCGCGGGTGACCGCCGAAAGTGATAAGATCGTGGACGGGGCGCGGGAAACCGCCGAGCAGACGCTGGAAGATGCCACAGCGGAGGCGGATGAGATCGTCCGCGAGTCGCGCATCAATGCCGAGCGTACCATGCGCGATGCCGAGGCGCAGACAAACAAAATGACTCTGGCGGCGGAAGCCTCCGCCCGGCAGACGGTGGAAGATGCCCGCCAGAAAGCCGAAAAGATGCTGGCTGAGGCGCACGGCCAGTCTGAGCTGATGGTCAGCCAGAGCGAAGTGGTCCGGCTTGCCACCGCCCAGGCACGGGAAATGATTGCCGCCGCCGAATACGAGACGCAGGGCCTGCGGCACGGGGCGGATGAATACGCGCACGGGGTCATGGCCGATTTGGAGAAGCAGGTCGGTGAGCTGATGGCGACCATTCAGCGCGGGCGTGTCAAGCTGGACCAGCGCGTGAACGCCGCTGCCCCGCAGCCGCCGATTATCAATGGCAGTGGCCCAAATGGCAGCGGTCCAAATGGCAACGGCCGCGCCCCGGAGCTTGCAGCAACCCGGCGCTAATTCTAAAGTGGCGCGGAATCTAAATCCCGCACGCATTCATTTTGCGGCATTTTGTGGTAAACTAGGGGGCGGCTTTTTGCCGCGCCCTGATTTTCTGTGATTGTGAGTTTGAGGAACCCGTCATGCTGAAATTTGATCTGACGGAGCTGCTGCGAACACCGGGAATGCGGCAGGTCTACGACCTGCACGAGCCGCCCTATGCCGATGAGGATGTCGAGTTTGTGGCCCCCGTGGTGGGCCGCATTGTGGTTACCAACACCGGGTCAATGGTGCTGGTGCGCGGCCCGATAGACACTACGGTGGAAATGGAATGCAGCCGGTGCTTGGAATCGGTGCGTGCCTCCATTCATGCCGACCTGGAAGAAGAGTTTGAGCTGTCCGAAGTCGAAGACGCTTCGCAAAGCAGCAGCAGCCGCTTCCAAAGCCGCGTCACCGATGTCAAAGTGGTGGAAGACGAAGTAGGGCGTGTGTTCGACGGCAAGACCCTCCAGATGGACGTCTTGATCCGGCAGGCTGCCCTGCTTGCCGTGCCGCTTCAGCCCCTCTGCCGCGAAGCCTGCCCCGGCATTCCGCTTCAGGAAGTGGCAGACCCGGACGAAGTTGTGATCCAGAACTCGCCCTTCCGCGAGCTGGGCAAATTGCTGCAAGAATAAAATTAAATAACCAACTGTTACGACGCTCGAAGGAGACCGAATAGATGCCACTGCCAAAACGACGCCATTCCAATCAGCGCACCCGCAAGCGCCGCACCCATTACAAGCTGACCGCGCCCGAAGTCCTGCAGTCCTACTGCCCCGGCTGCCAGCGCCAGAACTTCCGTTTGGACCACCATGCCTGCCCGGACTGCGGCTTCTACAACGGCGAACAGGCCGTTGCCATCAAAGAAAAAGTGACCGCCGAAGAGTAAGTCATGCCCCTTAAACTTGCCGTGGACGCGATGGGCGGCGACCACGCGCCCGCGCAGGTCGTTCTCGGGGCGCTCCGTGTCGCCCGCGAGCGTCCTGATATTCAGATAATTCTCGTCGGCGATGAAGCGGCAATCCAGGCCGAGCTGCGCCGGGCGGACGATGTCCCCAGCGGCGTTTCTGTTCGACACACCACACAGGCCATTGAAATGGGGGAACACCCCGTTCAGGCCACCCGCCGCAAGCGCGATTCGTCGCTCGTGGTCTGCGGCCAGATGGTGAAAAACGCTGAGGCCGACGCCACTTTCAGCGCAGGCAGCACCGGGGCGGCGATGGCGATTGGGACGCTTGATTTAGGCCGCATTGCGGGCATCGAGCGGCCTGCCATTGCCACTGGCATTCCAACCATGGGAGGCCGGGCGCTGCTTCTGGACGGCGGCGCGAATGTAGACTGCTCTTCCAAAAACCTGCTGCAGTTCGCCCTGCTCGGGGCCATCTACTCAGAGCGGGCGATGGGCGTTTCTAATCCCCGCGTCGGCCTGCTCAACATCGGTGGCGAGGAAGGCAAGGGCAACGATCTGGCGAAGACCGTCTACCAAATGCTGAAGACCGCGCCGCTGAACTTTGTTGGCAACGTGGAAGGCAAAGATGTCTTTGAACACGCTGCCGATGTGGTTGTGTGCGACGGCTTTGCAGGAAACGTCCTGGTGAAGTCCGGTGAAGGCATGGCGGAGATGATTTTCGATATGCTGGACCATGAGCTGGTTTCCAACCCGGATTTCGCTCATTCTCGGGATATCCTCGCTCCAGTCTTCCAGCGGCTGGCTCAGAAAATCCACTATTCTGAGTTTGGTGGGGCACCCCTGCTTGGGGTCAACGGCGTGTCCGTCATCGGCCACGGTCGCTCCGACGCCAAAGCCATCGCGGGTGGCCTGCGGGCGGCACTGACTGCCGCTGAAAGCGGCTATGTGCAGGCTATCCGTGAAGCTCTCCCCGCCTTTGAGGGCCTCGCATGACCCCGCCTACGTCTCTGCGCCGCGCCGGTATTCTCGGCGTCGGCTCTTTCCTGCCGCCCAAAATCATCACTAACGATGAGCTGGCCGCACGGATGGACACCACGAATGACTGGATTGTCACCCGCACCGGCATCCGGGAGCGCCGCCTGGTCGAGCCGGGCGTGCTGACCTCGGATTTGGCCGTCGAAGCCGGTGCCCGCGCTCTGGACGACGCTGGTCTCGCCGCCGCTGATCTGGATTTAATCATTTTAGCCAGCAGCACCCCGGATTACTCCGGCTCGTTTCCGTCCACGGCCAGCGTTGTGCAGAGCCGTCTGGGAGCCAAAACCGCCGCCGCGTTTGATCTGGGGGCTGTCTGCTCCGGCTTCGCCTATGCGCTCCATGTGGCCGCGCAGATGGTCATCAGCGGCGCGAACCGCCGCGCGCTGGTCATCGGAGCGGAAGCTCTCTCTCGCATTACCAACTGGGACGACCGCAGCACCGCTGTTTTGTTCGGCGATGGGGCGGGGGCGGCTGTGGTCGGCGAAGTCACTGAAGGCGGCTACCTGGGCGGCCTGCTCGGGGCGGACGGTTCCGGCGGCCCGCTGCTGTGCATCTCGCGGGGCGGGGACGCGCCGGGCAAGATTTACCAAAACGGCAAGGAAGTCTACAAATTCGCCGTCACCATGATGGGCGAGGCCGCCGCGCAGGCCGTGGAAAACGCGGGCCTGACTTTAAGCGACGTCGATTTATTGATCCCGCATCAGGCCAACATCCGCATTATTGATAAAGCTGCCGAGCGGATGGGCCTGCCGCGTGAAAAAGTGATGGTCAATCTGGACAAATATGGCAACACGTCTGCGGCCACCATTCCTATCGCGCTGGACGAAGCCGTCAAAACAGGCCGCGTCCAAGCTGGCAGCCTGCTGGTCACCGTCGGCTTCGGCGCGGGTCTCACCTGGGCCGCCAATGTAATACGCTGGAGCAAATAGCATCTATGGCTAAACTCGCTTATCTTTTTCCCGGTCAAGGCTCGCAGGCGGTCGGCATGGGGCAGAACCTTTGCACCCATTCGCCCGCCGCGCAGACGGTGTTTGATCAGGCGGACTCGGTCATCGGCACGAAGCTCAGTACGCTGTGCTTTTACGGGCCGGAGGAGGCGCTGAAGCAGACCATCTACACGCAGCCTGCGCTCTACACCGTCTCTGCCGCCGCGCTGATGGCCCTGCGCGAAGCTGGAGCGCCGCCGCCGCAGGCAGTGGCCGGGCATTCGGTCGGCGAGTATGCCGCGCTGCTGACGGCAGGCGTCTTTGACTTTGAGGCTGGCCTGCATCTCGTGGAGCGACGCGCTCAGGAGATGCACCGGGCAACGCTGACCGCACCGGGCGCGATGGCCGCTGTGCTGGGGCTGACGGCGGCGCAGGTGACGGCGGTGTGCGCCGAGGCAGGCAGTGCAGGGCCGGTGCAGGCGGCGAACTTCAACGGCGGCGGGCAGGTCGTCATCTCGGGCAGCCCGGAAGGAGTCGCTCGCGCCTCAGAAATTGCGAAAACGAACGGGGCCAAGCGTGTTCTGCCGCTCCCCGTGTCGGGGGCGTTCCATTCGGCGCTCATGGCCCCAGCAGCGGAAGCGATGGGCTTTGTTCTCGCTGGCGCCAATTTGAGCAGCGCACAGCTTCCAGTCGTCGCCAATATCACGGCGGACTATGAGACGGCGGCGGAAGAAATCCGCGCCAATCTCGCCGCACAGATTGAAGGCACGGTGCGCTGGGAAGAAAGCATTCAGAGGCTGGTCGCGGATGGCTTTGACACATTTGCCGAAGTCGGCTCCGGCACGGTACTGGCCGGGCTGGTGAAGCGGATTGCGCCGGATGTCAAAGTCTACGGCGTCGCGGACACGGCGGGCGTCAAAGCCTTTGTAGACGCGATGGGGCAGGGGATTTGATGGTTTTAGAGGGCAAGCGGGCGATTGTGACGGGCATCAGCAAAAGTGGCGGCGGCATTGGCCGCGCCATTGCGCTGGTTCTGGCCGGGGCCGGGGCCGATGTGGCCGTCGCCGGACACTCATCTCTGGAAGCCGCTGAGGGCGTCGCACGGGAGATCGAAGCGCTTGGGCGGCGGGCGATTTTCGCTCAGTGTGCCGTGTCTGAGGTCGCCGATGTGGAAAAATTCATGGCGCAGGTCTTGACATCCTGGGGCGGTTTGGATATAGTAGTGAACAATGCCGGGACGACACGCGACGGCCTGCTGGTGCGGATGTCTGAGGACGACTGGGACACGGTGCTGGATGCCAACCTGAAGGGGACATTTCTAATGACCCGCGCCGCCCTGAAGCCGATGATGAAGCAGCGGGCGGGCAAAATCGTCAACATCAGCAGCGTCATGGGACTGATCGCAAACCCCGGTCAGGCGAACTACTCGGCCTCCAAAGCGGGTCTGATTGGGCTGACCCGGACTGCGGCCAAAGAAGTCGCCAGCCGGAACATTCAAATCAACGCGGTCGCGCCGGGCTTTATTCAGACGGCCATGACCGAGGCGATGAAAGAGGACGTCAAAGCGTCTATCGTGAAAGAAATCCCCGCCGGACGGCTGGGGACCCCGGAAGATGTGGCACAGGCCGTTCTGTTCCTGTGTTCGCCCGCCGCAGACTATATCACGGGACAGACGCTGACCGTGGACGGCGGCATGATCTTATAAAAACAAATTCGCAGAACTGATCGTAATTATCGAGGAGAACACAAAAGATGTCGACGTTTGATCGTGTGAAAAAAGTGGTCGTGGAGCAGCTGGACGTGGCCGAAGACGAGGTCACCCCGCAGGCGTCCTTCGTGGACGACCTCGGTGCGGACTCGCTGGACGTGGTCGAGCTGGTCATGGGGCTGGAAGAAGAGTTCGACGTCGAAATCCCCGACGAGGATGCCGAGAAGATCACCACCGTGCAGGAAGCTGTCACTTACATCGACGATAAATCCAAATAGCCACCGGGTTATGCAATCGCAGCGCAAATAGGAACACAACGCAGGGGCGGGGCTTGTCCCCGCCCTCTTTTGCTTATATTTTTTGCTTAGTATGTACGGCGGATGACTTATGACAAGTGAGCGACGAGTAGTAATCACGGGCCTTGGGGCCATCACCCCCCTGGGCATCGGCATAGAACCCTTCTGGCAGGGCCTGCTGGAAGGGCGCAGCGGCGTCGGCCTCGTCACTGATTTTGACTGCTCGGCGATTGCCACCCGGATTGCCGCCCAGGTCGAAGGCTTCCAGCCGGAAGCCTACATGGACCGCAAAGAGGCCAAGCGGATGGACCGCTTCGCGCAGTTCGCTGTCGCCGCCTCCAAAATGGCGCTCGAAGACTCTGGCCTCGTTGTCACGGACGCCAACAAGGCCCGCATCGGGACATTCCTCGGCAGCGGCATCGGCGGCATTGCCACGTTCGAGGAACAGCACCGCAAGATGATGGACGGCGGCCTGGGCCGCGTCTCCCCGTTCTTTATCCCCATGATGATCGCCAACATGGGTGCGGGCAACGTCGCCCGGATGCTCGGCCTGCAAGGCCCCAGTGAGACCGCTGTGACCGCCTGCGCGACTTCCACCAACTCGCTCGGCGATGCCTTCGCCTGCATCAAGCGCGGTGATGCCGACGCCGCCGTCGCAGGCGGCTCCGAAGCCGCCGTCGTCCCCATCTCGATGGCGGGCTTTTCCAATATGAAGGCCATGTCTAGCCGCAACGACGACCCCACCCACGCCTCCCGTCCCTTCGACACAGGCCGCGACGGCTTCATTCTCGGCGAAGGCGGCTGCGTCCTGATGCTGGAAGAGCTGGAAGGGGCCAAAGCACGCGGCGCACGCATCTATGCTGAAATTCTAGGCTACGGCATGAGCAACGACGCCTACGACATGGTCCACGGCGCCCCCCAGGGCGACGGTGTCCGCCGTGCCATGACTGCCGCCCTCGCCGAAGCCAAAGTCTCGCCCTCCGAAGTCGGCTACATCAACGCCCACGCCACCAGCACGCCCACCGGCGACCCGCTGGAAATCCAGGGGATCAAAGCCGTCTTCGGCGACGCCATCCACCAGACCGCCATCTCCTCCACTAAGTCCATGACCGGCCACCTGCTCGGTGCGGCGGGGGCGATTGAAGCTATCGCCGTCGCGCTGGCTTTGTCTCGCGGCATCCTGCCCCCCACCACCAATTTAGAGGACCCTGACCCCGAATGCGCGGGCCTGAACCTCGTCCCGAACACCCCGCAGGAGAAGCAAGTCAACATCGCCCTGTCCAATTCCTTCGGCTTCGGCGGCCACAACGCCACCCTGGTCTTCAAGCGGTGGATAGGTGAGTAACAGCCTCGCCAATAAAAAGGTGTAGCCGAATGTCAAACATTAAGATGCGTTGGGTGTCTACGGCGCTGCTTGGTGTGTTTCCAGTGGTGGGCCTAATTTGTAGCATCTGCTATCACGACATCTCTATGCTTTGGGCGTCCCTCATGTTTGCGGCAGGCGCAGCCGTCGTTTTCCCGGTCGGCTTTGTATTGCTGTTCATCATAGGACAGATGCTTTCTGCGTGTATTGCTGGCCTTCTGGTTTTCATGTCGAATGCAATTGGCCCCAGAAAAAGATGAGCATTATGCGCTATATCGCTGTTGACTGGAAGCATACTTCGCCGAATATGCCGGTGCGTCTTCACTATGAGCTGAATGCGGAACGGCAGGAACAGCGAAAGGTAGAGGAGTATCAGGACGGTACTCTCCATTCTGCCGATGGCAGCCGGGGGCAGGGCGCTACTTTTCTGGCGTGGGAGGCGCATCCCACGCTGGGAGAAATCAACGCCGACCCGCAGTTTGCAGCCCGCGAGACGACTCAAGGCGAGTTTGAACGCCTCTGGGAGCGGGCGACGAAGCGCACGCCGGAACTAGCCGCTGGCCGGTGACGAACTCGCAGCCCCGGCACTTTACCGGGCCGGGGCGTTTGCATTCAGAGCGGAAACTTTTGACATCGCCGGGCCGTTAATGGTATAGTAACTTCGTAGCTGACGCCCTATGCTGTTTCAAACGCTCCTGCAACTGAATATCCTGATTTATGCCACGCCTGCCCTTGCCGGGTGGATGGTGGCTCCGCTCGGTCACGCCGGGCCGGTGCGTCAGGTGAGCCTGGTCTGGCAGATGCGAACAGTCGAGGCGGCCCCGCCGAAGGTGGAGGCCCCCGTGCGGCAGGAGCGGCTTCACTCTGTGCGCCTAAGCCCTGTGGCCGCTGTGCGCCCCGCCCCGGTGCGGCCTGTCAATCAGCCTGTTGTCTTTGCCGACGCGCCCTCGGCGCGGCTGGCTTCGTTTCACCCCTTTCCCCATGCCATTCGTGCGCCCTAATCGCCCCCTAACCCCCACCACTGTTGATGGGTGGGGAACCGGACGAAGATAGGACTTAGCTCTGACTCCCCCAGAATTGGGGGCAGGGGGGCGATCTTGTGCGAAAGGCATTTCTGAACGATTATGGATTTTCTGCGAAAACTGTTTGATAACAATGAGCGCGATGTCGCCAAATACCGCAAGGCGGTCGAAAAGGTGAACGCGCTGGAACCCGAAATCAAGGCGCTCTCCGATGAGGGCCTGCGGGCAAAAACCGCCGACCTGAAAGCGCGTGTGGCCGAGGTCATGGACGCCGAATGCGAGCGTCGCGGCGTCGCGTGGGACGAGCTGAAGCGGGACGATAAACGGGCCGTCTCCGACCTTGCCCTGGACCCGCTGCTGCCGGAAGCCTTCGCCGTGGTGCGGGAGGCGGCGTTTCGGACGATCAAAATGCGTCCCTTTGACGTGCAGGTGATCGGCGGCATGGTGCTTCACGATGGACGCATCGCCGAAATGAAGACGGGCGAAGGCAAGACGCTGACGGCGACCCTGCCGATTTACCTCAATGCGCTGACCGGGCATGGCGTGCATCTGGTCACCGTCAACGACTACCTCAGCAAAGTCGGCGCGGTGGCGATGGGGCCGCTGTATCACTTTTTAGGGCTGTCCGTGGGCATCATTCAGGGGCAGAGCGCCGAAACCGGCGACTCGGGCGGGACCTTTATCTTTGACCCCGAATACCGTCACCCGGACCCGCGCTACGACTTTGCCCGGCCCGTGGACAGCCGCCGCGAAGCCTACAACTGCGACATCACCTACGGCACGAACAACGAGTACGGCTTTGACTACCTGCGTGACAACCTGGCCGTGCCAGGGCAGGAGCTGGCCCAGCCGGAGCTGATGTTTGCGATTGTGGACGAAGTGGACTCTATTCTGATTGACGAGGCCCGGACGCCGCTGATTATCTCCGGCCAGGCCGAAGCGTCGTCGGACTTGTATGTCAAAATGGATCGCATTGTTCGGCAATTACAGGCCGAACGGGATTACAAGCTGGAAGAAAAGCAGAAAACGGCGACGTTCAGCGATGACGGCCAGCGGCGGGTCGAGCGGGCGCTGGGCGTCGATAGCCTCTCCGATGCCGAGAACATCTCGCTGATGCAGCACGCCAACGCCGCCCTTCGCGCCCATGCGGTTTACAAGCGCGACATCGACTACCTGGTGAAGAAGAACGAAGAAGGCAAGGAAGAAGTCGTCATCATTGACGAGAACACCGGGCGCCTGATGTTTGGCCGCCGCTGGTCGGACGGTCTGCATCAGGCCGTGGAGGCCAAAGAAGGCGTCAAGATCGAGAACGAAAACCAGACGCTGGCGACCATCACGTTCCAGAACCTGTTCCGGCTTTACCCGAAGCTCGGCGGCATGACCGGCACGGCCAAGACCGAGGAAGATGAGTTCCGCAAAATCTATGCGCTGGACGTGGTCTCTGTCCCTACCAACAAGCCGATGGTGCGGCAGGATCAGCCGGACATCATCTACAAGTCGCAGGAAGCCAAGCTGCGCGGCATTGCCCGCGAAGTGCTGACGTTCTTCGTGCGGCAGCAGCCGGTGCTGATCGGAACCCGCAGCGCCGAGATGTCTGAGCGCGTCTCCGACCGCCTGCGCTATGACCGCCTGCAGCTTCTGGCGATGACCGACCTGCTGCGCGATAAATTAGAAACAACTAAAGGGCTGGACAAAGCCAAGTATGCCGAGTGGAGCGCGGTGCTGAACCAGCGCCTGTCGCCCTATGGCATTCCCAAAGGCGAGACGCCGCCTATCCTGACTGCCGGCCAGCTTGCCGACATGGCAAAGCACTTTGGCCTGTCCACCAGCATGAACGACGCCGCCAATCGGGACGCTCTGGCGAAGTTCCTGGAGATCAAGCCGGGTGACCGCGAGCGTCTGGACGAAGCCCTGTCGCACGGTATTCCGCACAACATCTTGAACGCCAAGTCGCACGAAAAAGAAGCCCATATCATCGCCGAGGCGGGCCGCAAAGGCACCGTCACTGTCGCCACCAACATGGCCGGGCGCGGCGTGGACATTCTGCTCGGCGGCAGCGTCGTCTCCGAGGAAGAGACGGCCAAAGGCGCGGGCGACAATTACGAGTACCGGCGCGGCGGCAAGCCCGTGGTTGGTCTGACCCCGCTGGCCGAGCGCGGGTCCGAGCAGCACCGACGCGAGGCGGAGGAAGTCCGCTCTCTGGGCGGTCTGGTCATTATCGGCAGCGAGCGGCACGAGGCCCGGCGCATTGACAACCAGCTCCGGGGCCGCGCAGGCCGTCAGGGGGACCCCGGCGCGTCGCGCTTCTTTGTCTCGCTGGAAGATGAGCTGTGGCGTCTGTTCGGAGACCGGGCCAACTCGCCTCTGCTGCAAGGCTGGGCGGAAGATCAGGCCATTGACGCCAAAATGCTGTCGGGCATGATTGCGCGGGCGCAGAAGAAAGTAGAGCAGTTCTACTTCGATCAGCGTAAATCCACGCTGGACTATGACGACGTTATGAACGTTCAGCGGGCAAACATCTACGGCGAGCGGCGGCGCATTATGGAAGGCGCGGACCTGCACGACACCATTGTGGGCTACCTCGACGAAGCCGTGCGAAGCGAGATCAACCACTTCGCCCCCGAAAGCGCCGCGCCGGAAGAATGGGATTTGGAAGGTCTGTTCGCGGGTCTCACCCAGTACTTCCCAGTGGCCGACTACGCCACGCAAGAAGACCTGACGGGCAAAACCCACACGGCGATGGTAGACTTCCTGACCGAGACCGCCGAGCGGGCCTATGCCGACAAGGAGAAGCACTTTGTAGAGACCCTGGGCGAGGAGCAGGGGCTGGCTGAAATCCGCGACCTGGAGCGCCGCGTTACCTTGCAGGCGCTGGACCGGCACTGGATGGAGCATCTGTCCGCGATGGACTACCTGCGCGAAGGCATCGGCTGGCGCGGCTATGCAGGCATCGACCCGCTGGTGCTGTACAAAAAAGAAGCCTACGATATGTTCCAGCAGATGATCGCCTCCGTGCAGGCCGAAGTCGTCCAGATCATGTCCACGATCCAGATCAGCATGAACGCCATGAGCGACGTTCCCGAAGACCCGTTCGCCAATCTCGGCGAGATTCTGGAACAGGGCGCAAACGAGGACTTTCCCGGCGAACCCGGTCCCGCCGAAGCCGTTCTGGCCCCCGGTCAGGCCGTCCGCCGCCGCCGCGTCAGCAAAGGCAAGCCCCGTAGCCAAAACTAGGCTGCTGTGAGAGCAAAAACGCCCCGCCGGGTTCAATCCGGCGGGGCTTCTGTTTGTCGGAGAGCGCCTGACGAACTGACCTGCTGGCGGCATTTCCAGAGTGATGGGAAGCCACGGGTTGAAACCCGAGGCTGAAATTGCCCAGTGTCCAGGGGACAAAAGACAAAGGACAATACAGCCACCGCGTCAACGTTCTTACGTGCCCTGTACGGTGGGCTTTTCTATGCCTCGGGTTTTAACCTGTTTAGGCAATTCTGCTGAACATAGAATAATTTGCCTGTTCTGCCGCCAAGCCTTGACAAATGAAACCTCGGTATGCTATTCTATCGCCGACTGATTTAGTCGGAGATTAAAACGCCCCGGCAGTTTGCAGACCGCCGGGGCGCGGAGCAGAATGGCAGAAACCATCCTTGACCAAAGGCATTCTACCCCATTTTGCTCCTGATGGCTCTTTTTATAGAACCCAGGAGAATACCTATGGCTTTTCGCCACCGGCGTGGCTTCACGCTGATTGAGCTGCTCGTCGTCATCGCTATTGTGGCGATTCTGGCCGCGATTTTATTTCCCGTCTTTCAAACCGTCCGCGAAAACGCCCGCAAGGCGTCCTGCCAGTCTAATATGCGGCAGATTGGCCTTGCCATGCTCAGCTACGCCCAGGATTTCGATGGCTCGCTGGTGCTGGAAGCCGCTGCAGGCAGTCCCTGCGCGGGCACGGACCACCCCGGCACACGCAACGGGCGCACGTACTGGATGGGCTACATCAGCAACAGCCCAGGCACCTACGATGCCAACGGCGGCCCCCTCGGCCCCTATGTCGGCAAGTCTACTCGGCCCTCCCAGCTTTATACCTGCCCCAGCGCCCATGAGTCCACGCAGGGCGGAACCATTCTGGCTGACTCCGAAGGCATTCCGATCCCTAACTTCATCGGCTATGGCCTGAACCCAAACCTGTCCGGAGTGCCTGAAAGCCGGGTAGTTGCCCCCGCGGAAACGCTCCTGCTGGCCGACACGGCCACAACCATCACGATCAACGGCGCGATTGTCACCGGGATCAACACCCGTCTGCGCGGGCCGAATGTTTTCAGCGACAGCGGCTACTGCATCCTGCCCAAAACGCTCTCGGGGGCGGCTGGGCCGACCGTCGGGTCCGGTTTTGCCATTGACCGCCATAACGGCTTCACCAATGTGCTCTGGCAGGACGGCCATGTCAAAGCCATGCGGACGACACTGGATGCAGAAACAGCGGCTCGGCTGCCGAATCCGGCGTCTGCCTACAGGCAGCTTCACCTCGGTTATATCGAGCCAGCCCCCGGCGTCTCTGTGCCCGCTGAATACCAGGAGCCGAACCAGCTTGGCCCGAACCTGCCCCTGAAGCGGATTGATTACTACTACGCCAATTATCTCTGGCCCTACAGCAAGGTGCTCTGATATGACGAATACTCGACCGGTTCTGCCGCCGCGCACAACGCTTGCGCTTCGCCGTGGTGTCTTCTTTGCTCATCTCTGGGTGGGCCTTGTCCTGGGCCTGTACTTTGTGGTGATGGGCCTGTCCGGCTCGCTGCTGCTCTTTGAGAATGAGCTGGATGCGGCCACGCACCGCTCCCTGTTTACGGTGTCGGCCCCCGCCGGGCGGGCGGCCCTGCCACTGGACACGCTGGCCGCCGCAGTCACTCAGCGCCATCCGGGGGCGACAATCAACTCGCTCATGCTGCCGCAGTCGCCGGAGCAGTCCCTGCGCGTCGCCTATGCCCCGCCGGGTTCGGGACAAAATCCGCCGCGTGGCGGGGGGCGCGGCGGACGACTGGAAGCGTTTGTGAACCCCTACACGGGGACGATTATCGGAGAGCGCCCGGCGGGAGGCACGTTCTTCCCCTGGGTGCTGCGGCTGCATCGGCAGCTTCTGCTGGATGATGTCGGGCAGGCTTTAAATCGCTACGGCGTTCTCTTTTTGATTGCCCTTCTGGCATCGGGCCTGTGGCTCTGGTGGCCGTCGGCGCAGAGCTTTGCCCGGCAGCTCCGCCAGCGCACGACCCTTCAGCGCGGGGCGTCGGCAAAGCGGCTGGTATTTGACCTGCACAACATGGTCGGCTTTTATTCGTCACTGGGGCTGATTGTGATTACCGTCACGGCGGCCAGCTACTTCTGGAAGCCGCAGACGATTGGCCTTGTGTCTACGCTCACCGGCACGCCGATGGTGGCCGCAGTCGAGGGTCCTGGCGGTCCGGCAGGACCCGGTGGCAGAGAAGGCGGCGGCAGAGGGGAGGGCGGCAGGCAGGGGCAGGGCGGCAGGCAAGGGCAGGGCGGAGGCGGAGCGAAGATGACTTACGCCGCCGTGCTTGCCAGTGCCGGGAAGGTCTTCCCCAAGCTGCCCGTGCTGCAAATCGGGCGCGGACGCGGGGGGCGCGGCGGCCTGCGCGTGACAAAAGCACTGCCCGAGGCTTACGGGGTGCGGCCCCGGCTGATCACGCTCAACATCAATGAGCGCGACGGCTCGCTGACCAGCGTAGATCTGCCGGACAGCTCGCCGCTGGGCGTGCGCGTGATGAGCTGGCTGATGCCCATTCACGAAGGGCAGTGGGGCTACGGCTGGTCTTACTACGTCGTCAAAGCCCTCCACCTGCTGGTCGGGCTATCCCCGCTGGTTCTGTTTGGGACCGGCGTGCTGATGTACATTAATAAGCGCCGGGGCAAGCTCGAAAACCAGAAAAAGCGCCGGGCTAGAGAGGCCGCGTCGGCTCCCGCGCCCGAGGCCGTGTCGGTTTGAAACCAATAAAACGCCCCGCCGGACTGGGTCCGGCGGGGCGTTGTGCTGTCTCCCAGCTTTACGGTCGGCGGAGCATCTGCTTCATTTCGGTGACGTTGCCGGCGTTGGCGAGAGCCTCGTCTTCGGAGATCAGACCGGCGCGGACGTATTTAATCAGGCACTGGTTCATAGTCTGCATGCCCCAGAAATTGCCTTCGGCGATGGCCCCGTAGAGCTGCGAGGCGCGGCCTTCTTCAATCAGCTTGGCAATAGTCGGCGTGACCACCATTACTTCCACGGCCCCGACGCGGCCCGTGCCGTCGGCGCGGGGGGGGAGCTTCTGCGAGATGACGCCTTTCAGCGATCCCGACAGGCGCAGGCAGAGCATATCCCGGTCCTGCGGGGGGTACATATTGATGATGCGGTCCAGGGTCTCGGCGGCGGACGCAGTGTGCAGGGTAGACATGACGAGGTGGCCGGTCTCGGCGGCGGACAGGCCGATGCTCATGGTTTCAATATCGCGCATCTCGCCGACCAGAATAATGTCTGGGTTCTGACGCAGCATATACTTCAGCGCATCGGCGAACGAATCGGTATCCAGGCCAATCTCGCGCTGAGAGACAATCGACATCTTATCGGGATGCATGAACTCGATGGGGTCTTCGCACGTAATAATGTTGGCGCGGCGCGTGGAGTTGATCAGGTCAATCATGCCCGCCATGGTCGTGGTCTTGCCTGACCCGGTCGGCCCGGTCACCAGGATAAGGCCCTGCCGATTCTTGGTCATTTCGGCAATGACCGGGGGCATTCCAAGCTGTTCCAGCGTGTAGATTTTCAGCGGGATGAGCCGAAGCACCATGCCCATCGTGCCGCGCTGCTGGTAGACATTGCAGCGGATGCGGCAGACGCCTTCCACCTCAAACGCCAGATCCAGCTCGTGCCGATGCTCAAAGCGCCCGATCTGCTCATGTGTCATGACGCTGTAGGCGAGGTTGCGGCAGTCGTCGGCGGTCAGCGCGGGGGCATCTGTGATCGATATGCGTCCGCTGATCCGCATGGCCGGAGGACTGTTGGCTTTGATGAACACGTCCGACGCTTTTTTGTCAGCGGCCACGCGCAGC
>CAXUKS010000017.1:0-74316 GCA_964251675.1 uncultured Armatimonadales bacterium | reverse complement strand
TGCAAGAGAGCGATCTGCGGCAGAACGCGGAAGGAGCCGGGCGCAAGGCTGTTCTGGTAGGTCGCGTAGGTATCCAGATCATTGAAGGCCGGAGCGCCGCCGACGAGCACTTTCGCCCCCATCTTGGAGAGCGTATCGTTCAATTTCTGCATCAGGGTCCCGTGCCGGAGCGTGAGCTGCGCGAACACGTCGGCATTGGCGACGTACAGGTCTGTCACTGGTCCCATGTCAATGATAAATTGTTCATCTGCCGAGCCGTAGACCAGGCTGCTCACGCCGTCGCCGCCGACCAGCACGCGGCTGATCGAGGGTTTGACATCTGTGCCATCCCCGGCCAGAGCATTGGCGGCGGCTTGATAGTCGGCGGTCAGGACATTGGCGGCAATGAGGTCGAGATAGTGTAGCAGGGCAGTGGGTGAAATCATAGGGGAACCTCGGTGGATAAACCAGGCCGTTCGCCAGGTGCGAACGGCGACAAAGAGATCGGTATAGGATTGCGCGAGCCATTGGGCCAGAGTGAGCTGCGGGGAAGAAACCGAGACAAAACCGCGAGCCGCTGCTGTAATTGTCAATAATCGAACGCGGATTTTTTTAATGGACGGCGTGGCAGTGGCAGAAAACAAGATCAGCACACCTCGAACTTTTGTGGCGACGGTAGCGGCAGTACATGAAAAGGAGACAGAGCGCCCTATTTTCTTCTGAGCGACACAGGATGCCAGGCATCCAAAAGACAAAATGATTGAAGCAGGCCGGGCACTTAAAAATGCCACCGCAGAGGGGCCATTTCCTACGGCCAGTGTGTTTGTCACCGTATCAGTGGAGACCGCCATCACAGTCACTATGGCGCTGCTGTTGCTGGTCACATAGGCTTTCGTGCCATTGGGTGAAAAGGCTACTGCGAGTGCCCCAGCAGTGATCGGAACCGACTTGGCTAAAGTATCGGTGCTCACTGTGAGCACATAAACGGTTTTGGTGACACCGCTGGTCACATACGCTTTTGTGCCATCGGGCGAAAAAGCCACCGCGTTTAAGTTTCCCCCAAAGCCAACTGTTTTTGCTACCGTGTCGGTGGAGACAGTGAGGACAGAAACCGCTTTGGCGGTGTTCAGAGCCACATAGGCTTTTGTTCCATCCGGCGAAAAAGCCACAGAGACAGGCCCACCGGCCACAGAAACCGTTTTTGCGACCGTGTCAGTGGCGACGGCGATCACCGACACGGAACTGCTCGTGAAGTTGGCGACGTAGGCTTTTGTCCCATCGGGCGAAAAAGCGACCGAGTAGGGACCGGTTCCCACCGACACGCTTTTTGTCACCGTGTTTGTAGCCACGGCAATGACTGAAATCGTATTACTGCTGAAGTTGGTCACATACGCTTTTGTTCCATCGGGCGAAAAAGCTACCGAGTATGGAGTGTTGCCGACTGTGATCGTGCTGGTGACAGAGGCTGTAGAAACCGCAATGACAGAGACCGTTTTATTGCCTGCATTGACAACGTAAGCCTTCGTGCCATCGGGGGAAAAGGCCACAGAGTTGGGGCTAGTGCCGACTGCAATCGTGCTAAGGACAGCATCAGCCCCGGTGTCCACTACGGAAACGGTGTTGCTGCTTGCATTGGCAACATAAGAAATTGCAGACATAGAACCAAATTCCTTAGAACAAACTCAGGAAAACTGTACTTTCTCAGGAGAACTGTACTTTGAGTGTCCACTGGATGCCGTCGCCAGCGTTCAGGGCCACACCAGGGAAATCCGCCTTCAGAAACAGATTTCCCGCCGCGTTTGCGTCAAATAATCCGACGTTCGTGATCGTCTTGGCGCTGTTGGCAACTAACGTCCCGCTGACCTGATAGGTATCGCTCGCGGTCGTTGTGGTTTGCAGCGACGCTACGCCCGCCACCCGCGCATAGGCCGGAGCACCCCCTGCGTCTTCGGTAAACAGAGTGGTGTCTGCTGCTGCTGCCACGCCTGCCCCCGTCCCCCAGCCGATATAGACCGGAAGCGGCTGGGCAAGCCCCGCCAGCAGCTTGCTGATGATCGTGCGTGCCGCCACTGTGAAAACGTTTGCCATTTAATTTCCCTTCTTTTGCTGAAGCCATCGACCGATGCGCCAGGCGAGCATCTTGAACGGGTTACGGTGGGTGTAGGCAATGGTGCCGAGGCGTTCTACAGTGCCGTCCGCCCGTGTGATTGTTGCTTCTAAGCTGGTCTCGCGGACCTTGCCCTGAATGTTCATAGCTGCCTTCTTACTCCGTCGCCTGTCCTATTCCGATGCTTGTCCTAAAAGATGCCCGCTGACTGCACTGCCTTGATGCCACTGCTTGTTTTGTATCTCCATATATGAGTCCACGGCAGTGATGTAGTAGGGTACTGGTAGCTCTGTGCCCTGTGTGTAGTCGTCCTGCACCCCCACCGTGTCCAGTGCCCAAAGCTGGCTCTGGAAATGCGCCCGATAGTCGGTGCTCACCTGCGGGAAGGAGGTTTGTGCCAGCGTGTTGGCTTCAGCCACTTCGACCGCCTCCGGGCTTGAAAAGAGGCGATTGATGTCTACATAGGGGTTGTTCACGCCCAAGTAGCCGGTTGCCAGCGGATCGCCTTCGTCTCCTGCCCCGAGCTGCGGCGAGTTCGAGAAGCCGAACAGGAATGCCCCATCCGTAGGCTGCTGCCCCGCCAGCACCACGGATGTGCGGATATTGTCAAGTGACACCTGCGAAGACAGTCCGCCCTTCTGGAACTCATTCAGGGCGGGATAGCCATCCTCCGTGAGTTGCGGCACTTTCGAGAACACTTTGGACTGAGACAGGCCCGCAAGAACGGGGTCATACGAGGGGTCTCGGAAGATGTTGATCAGCCCTGCTGGCATCCCGTAAAACTGCAAATGCTTCTGCTTGTCGAAATACAGATACATCGGTAGCACCACGCCGGTCAGCGGGTCCCGCGCCCCACTCGCGGAACGCAGCAACCGCAGGGCGTCCATGCACTTCATCTCGGGCGGCACGGCAAACAGTGGGCTTCTCAGCGTTCCGGTCGGCAGATGATAATGCGGACAATCCTGCCCCCGGCGGCAGAGCGGGAAGTCCATGAAAGCATCGGGCAGGTTCAGCTTGTAGCCGATTTCACGCGCGATAGCGTATTGGCACTCGCCGTCCCACGGGTCCATCCAGAGCAGTGGCACATTCTCACGCGCTCCGTCGATGAGCTGAACCGTGAAGTGCTTAACACCGTTCTCATCATAGAACCACTGAAAGCCCGGCATCTGTCCGTCTGGGGACAAGCCTGAAAACCCTTGTACTCCAAGCGCCCCGTCATCGTAGCCATTGTCCGACAGAATGCCCCGATAGAGAACGGCGGCCCGGACTGCAGGAGTCACACCCGCACCGGGAGCGAGCAGCCCATCTCGGTCGGCGAAGGTCACACTGGCACTGCTACGCACGCCCAAGATGGACGGGATGAGGCGGCAGACCTCGTGCATCCGGTACAGGCCGCTTTCCTGCGTATAGCTGACCACTTCGGCGACGTTCACCGGTCCCCGAAACACCTTCGGAAAATCCAGCGTGGCCGAAGCCAGAACCGCTGTCAGGACCGCACCCCCATCCGGCAGGACGGCCAGTGTGTCTTCATCGGTGTCCAGGCCCCGGTCTGGCGTTGTGAGCGTCAGCTCCGCCCGCGCGGCATTGCGGTTCGTCACCGTTCCTGCCAGTGCGTACATCTCATCTTTTTGTGAGCCGTCGCCGCCGGCAAAGGGAAGTAGCCCTGAGACGCGCCCCGTCGGCAGTCCCGAAAGCGCGTTGATACGCTGCTGCTCTGGCAGGGACGCGGAACAATCGGGTAGATAGCGGCGACGGGCCACACGCACGCCGAACTGACCGCCCTGGCCGCTGATACGAATATCCCCGGCGGGAAAGAGCGCGGCTTCCTGCTGCCACACGAGCACGGCGTCGCCGCCGCCAATGACGACGGCCACAAAGTCGGGCGGGCGTCCTGCCGGGACTTCTTCGGGGAGTGGCGGCAGATCGCCGAAGCTGTCCGGCGCGGCCTGCGGGAAGCGGCTCTCTGCATCGGAGGCGTCTTTCCACGCCTTCCACTGCCAATAGGCGGAAGAGGTCAGCGGCACGATGTCCAGGTCCAGATGCCGGGCTTTGCCGCTGAGGTAGGTTTCGCTATCCCCAAGCGAAGTTGCTACATCAACTGGCTGCCAAGTCTGGTCGTCGTCAAAGCTGACTTCCAGCCGGATGGGAACGCCCGCTTCCACCGCCAGGCGCAGGCCGGGCAGCCCGGAGTCACGACCGTTGCTCAGTTCCACATAGAACGTGAAGTTTTCGGGAGTGGCAACGGCCCCGCCGGGATTGATAGTTGGTCCGCCGCGCGTGATGAAGAGCGAGAAGCCTTCATCGTCGGTATGCCAGCCGCTGCTATCGCCCACAATAGAAATTGGCAGGACGGCGGCGAAGGTGACAGCGGCCCCGCCCCGGACCTGTCGCAGCATCCCCTTCCCCTGTGTTTCGTGTGTGCCAAGCTGGTAGTAGGCAGAATAAAGAGAAACTGAACCATCGGCAGGAAGGGTCGTCGGCAGATCGTCGCCATTATCAAGCTGCCAGAGTTCCGGCCCGGCATCGACTGGGATCACGACCGGCTGCTGAATGATGTACTGCCCCGTGGGGTCCAGAGCCAGCCCTGTCGCCGTGGTGTTCGGACTGCCGACAAGCCCGGCGAAGTCCCAAGTGATCGGCGGCGGGCAGGAAACCACGCCGCCGTAGAGGGTGCGGTCGATGGCGAGGCGCAGCTCAAAGTAAGGCTGAAGGTCACTCATAAAAGATTACAAACCTCCCGTGATCTTGCGAAGATACTCTGCTGTGCCGCCCTGCGGGTTTAGCGGCCCATTCACCGCTTGGCTACGTCCTTGCCGGTGGCCTTCACGCACCACCGAGATCAAGACGTTCAGAGTTGCGACCACGTCGGCATTGTGATTGCCGTTCATCGCACCGGGGCCGCCTGCTGCCGCAAACCAGGCTCCCGCTGGTCCGCCCTCGCGGCTTGCCATTCCTCCGGTCATGCTCCCAGACGGGTGCTGCCCGAAGCCGCCGAAGACGGGATTGTAGCCGGCGCCGGAGGCCGCCGCCTGTGCCGCCATCGGCTGAATGGCAAGGCCGATACCGCCGCGCTCCCCGCCGATCAGCCGCTGCACTTCCTGGGGCAGGAGGCCGCTGTAGACGCGCTCGCGCTCGTACTGAGCCAGCTGCACGTTGTCCTGATTGCGCTGCCCGGTGTAGGTCGTTTCGTCTTCATCCCGCCAGCGCCCCGCAGCAATCGCCCGGCCCCGGTTGGCATCGAGTGCCACAAGGTCCGAACGCACGTCCCGGATTTCGGCGGCGTGGGCCGTCAGCGGATTGCTCTGCGGTCCATTCATCCAGGGCGACAGGTCTGCGATCTGAGCCTGTGCCCGGTCGTTCATCATGCGCCGCGTGGTCGCGCCGTCACGGGTGTAGGTGTTCTCGACGTCCAGCCGGTCGTCTTGTGCGTTGGAGAGACGCCTGACGGCCAACGTGTCATCGGCGATGAGCTGGGCGTTGCCGCCGTAATTTGCCTGGTCAAAGGCGAGTTTCTGCTGGGCCGTCTGGATCTGCTGGTTGCCGAGGCTGATGATGTTCGGGTCAAAGGCGGCGTTGCCGCCGCGCCGAATGGCCCGGCCTGAGCCAACACTCGCAATGTCTTCCTGCGTGCCTACCAGCCGCTCCGCATCGCTAAAGTACGCTTCATTACGGCTGAACGCCGCTCGCTCTGCCGCCGCTCGTGCGCCGGTCAGCTCGCGCTCTTTGGCCGTTCTATCATCAAGCGTCAGGCCTCCGCGCTGAATCTCGTTCGTGAGTTCGGCGATCTTCGCCTGGAAAGCGGCTACCACCTGGCCAGCAGCTTCATAGTTCTGCGATGGCCCGCCCCCGATCTGGGCATTCGTCACGGCAAGCGCGGCCTGGTCGGACTGAAGGCCGATGCGCCCGAGGTTCTGGGCATAACCCGCCTCGCGGAAGTTGTAGCTTTCTGTGAGGGCTGAGGTGTCCAGGGCGTTGGCCTGGGCGAGCATGGCCGCTCGTTCTGCCGGACGCACGAGCGGGTTAGCGGCATCACGGCGCTGATCGGCGGCATAGCTGCGCGTGACCGCAATCGCCCCATCTTCCTCGCCCTGCAGGTCTGCATTGGAGCGGCCCGAGAGCCGCCCGCGCATCATCGAAAGCGAGCCTGCCGACTGGGTAAAACCGTAGTCTGCCGCCTGCTCCCGCTCCTGTTCATCGAATTGTGCACGGTCGCCCTGTTTCACCAGCAGGGCCAGTTTTTCAGGCGCGGCCAGGTCATCGTCGATGGTCCGCTGCAAGGCGTTCCGCATTTGCGGGTTCATATCTGGGTGCGCGGCGATATAATCCCCGATGCCTTTGGCATCCGCTTCTAAGGCAGGCGTGTTTGTGCGGACTAATTCCCGGATGGTGTCTAGCTGTTTGCCCATCGCCGCCGAACCGCCGCCAGAAACCTGACTGAGTTCCAAGCGTGTCTGGGCTAGCCCGACTCCGGCGCGGACTGTCTCCTGAGCTGAGGCGGAGTCGGTGTACAGTCCGTAAGCATGCTGGGCCTCCTCAACGCTCTGGGCCTGACTGGCTGCGACCGCAGGGTCCGGTTTCTCCCCGGCATCGATGCGTTTTTGAGCGTCTATCGCCGCGTCCGTTTTGCTCCATTGCAGCAGATTGGTGTACCACGGCACTTTCGACCAGCGGTCCACAAACTCTTTGTCCCGGTCGTAAGCGCTGGACTGGACCCCCTGCTGAAGTGTCAGGGCATCGTTCGAGGCCTGGAAATCTCCCTGAAAAGCCTCGGTCACAGCCAGGTCGCCGTACTGGGCCGCCGTCAGCTTGCCACCAGTGCGTCCGAGTTCCGGCTGAAGTCCGCGCAGGATGGGGTCTGAGGTGATCGCCTTCTCTACGCCGGACAGCGCCGGGTTAAAGCGCTCGCCAAGGGCATTCGCCATGAACTGCACGCCGGACAGCGACGTGGTGGTGTTGACGCCCGGCCCGGCATTCGTCAGTGTGGCAAACGCTGTGCCCACATCCTTGACTGCCGCTGTGCCGCCCCGGAGCGCCTCCGTGAACTCACGGACAGCGGAGGCATCGGCCCCCGTGAGCGTGCCCACCATCTCGCTGGTCTGCCGTATTGACTGGTCTCGTTCATTGTTTGCGCCGATGATCCCCTGTGCAACACTTGCGATCCCGCCGCCAACAATGCCTCCCGCCCAGGAGCCTGCCCCCGGCATGATGGCGGAACCAATCAGCGTTCCGACCAGAGCACCTGCACCGGGAAGCATTCCTGCTGCCGCCGTAGACTGCTGTTCGGGAGTGACATAATCCCCGGTGCCCATCTTTTCATAATTATGCGCCGCGCCCTGCCCGATTTGGGCCGCGGCAAACGCATAATTGAGAGGCCCAAAGGGCGACTTCATATCCTCCCGGAAGTTCTCTTTGATGCGCGCTAAGCCCGTGGCCCGTGCTTCTGGCGCGGCGATGAGTTCGGCTTCGACGCGCTGAGCGGTCAGCTCTTCATTGAAGCCTTGGCCCCCAATTTCAGGCACGCGGCCTGCTTGGGCGTATTCGTCTTCTAAGCCCGTGCGAAGCAAGCGGTCTAAATCCCTTGCTTCTTTCGCGTTGGCATAGCGCGGAGATGAGGCGCGGGGCTGCGCTACTGTGTCTGTGAGGGTGCTGGCTGCCTGCTCTGTCTGACGCGCTTGGATTTCGGCCACGCGGGAAGCGTAACCGTTCGTGTAAGGGAGACGTTTTTCTACTCTTGACAGGGATGGCGCTTCTTCGGCAGGCGTCTCAGGCGCGGCGTTGTTGACGTAGTAATCGGTCGTCCGCGAGCGCTCATAAGCCTCTCGGTCAAACGCTGCTCCTGCATTGGGGGCAGCGGAAAGCGTTGTCCCTGAGCTAACCGTATCGCTGACGACATAGGGGCGCGAAGCAGCGCGAGCGTTTGCAGTATCGGCGTTCCAGGACGTATCTGAGCCATAAGCGCTTTGGTGAAACCGCATAAAAGACGACGTGGAGGCCGAAGATTCCGGCGCAAGCATCCCAAACCACTCCTCGTATCGCTGGGCCGTCACATCGGGGCCGAGCGTCTGAACAAGGTTCTGATACTGTCGGTCTGCCCCCATTTCCCGCCACTGCGCGTTCTCAGCGGCTCTAACGCTTGCAGGGCGAGGCGTCTGCATCGGGACAGGGGGCGTTTCAATCGGCGATGGCTCGGACGCATCAAGAAGGCTAGGCTGCTCCAATAGTTCGCTTTCACGGGCACGCAGAGCTTCTACAGAGGTTTCCGCGCCTGTGATAGAAACCGAAGCGCTCAGGTTGTTATCAAGAGTATTAGCCATTTGTGGTAAAATTCACGCTATGAACGAGATCGTAAAACATTTGCCGGACATAGAAGGCGACTTCAAGACAAATGCGCCTTCTATATTCGGGCAGCCGAGCGATTTTTGTTGCCGCAGGTGTGAAATGCCGCTATTGGTGGGTGATACAAAGTGCCCACGATGCGGATGGCTCTTCAATTTGCCAACGCCTTCACTCGCTCATGTTCAGTCAAAAGAGCTTGTGGATTTTCAGGCGTCATGGTTTTTAGAACGCACTACCTCCGAAGAAATAGAGCGTTCTCGAACGATACGCCAAAAACACCGCTAACCGCCCCTCGCTTGCTCCATCCTCTGCAACGTCTGCGATATACGCTGAAGCACGTCTAATCGGTGGGGAACGTTCCTGATAAACAGTCCTAGCACTTCCCCACCTAGCTTGGGCGGCAGCGACAACAGTGGCAATTCATGTGCCCAGATGCCGTGTTCGGCGGCCATGAAGTAGAGGATGGCCGCTTCGGATGAACCAGGGGGTAAGCCTCCTTGCAGAGCATCATAGGTCGCCGCCCATTCTTCCAGCCGCTCCTGTGCAGGCGTGAGGCTTTCGCCCCCTATCCCTTTTTTTCTTCGGCCTCCGCTGCTGCATCTTTGGGTTTCCGCAAGCTGGCGAGGTCAGCAGTCGTGACCGGGCGGGAAGTATCGGTGCGGTAGACGTACTCCCGAAGGATAGCTGGCGGCAGGGTCTCAATTTCTGCCCGTGTGGGGTTTGTAAGCGAGACGCCGAGGCCGGTGACGCTTTCCAGATGTTCTTTGGCGAAGGACACGTCATAAGCGACAGCATATGCAGCGGCATCGGGGAAGCCTTTGGCGTCTCGCGTGAGGCCGAAGTCGGTCACGCCATCGCTGGCACGAATAAGGCTGCCGGTGCTGGCTTCTTTGCCTGTGAACTGCCAGGCCGAAATCTTGGAGTCGTCCAAGTCGGACAAGTCCGCATTTTCCTTGAAAGCGATCCAGCGGTTGTTAAGCTGCGCGGCGTTGATTGTGGTTTCCATAGTTTTCTCCCATTAAAAAAGACGGCTCCCATGTGGGAGTCGTCTTTTGTCTTTATTCTGCTTGCTTTTTGCGGCTTTTATTCTTTGCGCCTGGTGGTCGGCCCCTGCCTTGATAGCCAGGCGGTCGCTGGGCAATGTAGGTGGCAAGGTCATGTTCTTCTACTGCAAAGGCTCGCTCATTGATTTTAACGAGCGAAACACCTGCGTTCTGCAAAGCCCTTTTAATCGTGTTCCGCGCTGTCCCTGTTTGCCTCGCCGCTTCTGGCATCCCAATAAGTGTCATTCCTCATTATAGCACAAATTAAAAAATAATGTTACAAATTTCACAATATACTTGACTTTATAATGTTAATTATGTAACAATATAAGTGTAGACAAAAACAAGGCTGAGGCGAGAGATTAGGCCCTCTCCCCCAGCATGACCGAAGAAAGGTGATTTCTCCGATGCCCATGATTGTACCCGCACCGTCATTCTCGACGCAACCCGCCCCGGCCCCCGCCCCGGAACCCGCCTTCCGCTACGTTCCCACGATCTGCCCCGACTGCGGCGGCAGACTGGAAGACGTGGTGGACTTCGGCTGCCACTTCCTCGAATGTGAGTTCTCCGGTTCCGTGCATGGCAGCCGCGAATGCTTCTTCACCTTCTCTGTGACGGGGAGGGCGAACTGATGACACTCTTTGCCCCTCTCACCCTGTTTCACAACCGCCCCGTTCACCCGAAAAGATGGGTTCGCTCACTGGAACAGAAGCAGCAAAACGACAAGCCTTTTCCGATCCGAAAGCAGCAGATGCTCACAGATGCTCACAGATGCCGCTGCCAGCATTTACGATATGCTCGGCATTCGCCAAACCCGCCGCTTCACCGATATATGGACACTCTGCGAAGAACACGGCGTTCGGCCCATTGTCTGCCCGGCAGGAGGACCTCAGAAGTGGGGGCTGTTCACTGGCGGCGGCGACATTTCGGACATTTCGGACGGCGGCGTGATAATGCTCTCCGAGAACATGACTTTTGCCGAGTCGTGCGGAGTGTTAATCCATGAACTCACGCATCGCATTCTGTATTCGGGCCGAATTGCAGACTGGGCGTTAGATCATAACCACTGCCGCTATGACCCCCACGATTGGCAGGAAGCCGTCGCCAGCACCGTGGAGCAATTGTTCCTGGAAGCGGGCGGGACGGGCCTGCGAAAGCCGCGATACTAACCCTGCACTTGGTTTGTTGACAGGGGGCGCGGCCTGGGGAAATACGCGCTTTTGAGCATGAAAGCCAACAATAACTCGCTGCCAATCGGCAGCAAATATGGTTACTGGACGATCATTTCACCTTGTTCTCGCATTACCAAACCAACGGGCAAAGTCGTAAAGCTCTACACCTGCCACTGTCTCTGCGGACAGGAAAGCCTTATTCCTGAGTACAGCTTGAAAACAGGACATTCCAGATCGTGCGGTTGCATGAAGCCTCTTTTGCGCGTTCTCACAAACAAAGACAAAGGGCTGCGCGGCACTATCAAAGCCGGGAACGTCTACAACAGGCTTACCGTGGTTCTACCCTCAGAGCCATTCCCATCCACAACCGGCGCTATTTCTTGGCGCGTTCCGTGCCGGTGCGAGTGTGGCAACTCTGCCTATGTTGAAGCATACACTTTGCTCTCAGGGCATACCCGATCTTGCGGATGCCTTGTCATGGAGTTCTCGAAAACCAAATTCAAGTACCCGGATGCTTCTTGGACCAAAGAGCGGCTTTACAGGATATGGGCAGGGATGAAAAACCGTTGCCACAGTCAGAAAAACCAGGCTTTTTTCTACTATGGCGGCAAGGGCATCACTGTTTGCGATGAGTGGCGCAAAGACTACGGGGCGTTCCGGGCATGGTCTATGAGCAACGGCTACGCGGAAGGACTCAGCATAGACAGAAAAGATAGCGCAAAAGATTATTGCCCTGGGAATTGCCGCTGGGTCACAGTCTCGGAAAACAGCACAAATTGCTCCTTCGCTGTTTTCCTGACAGCTTTTGGAGAAACCAAAAGCATGAGCGACTGGACCAGAGACCCGCGCTGTCTCGTTCGCTTGCCTGCCCTGTCTCACCGTATCAATAAAATGGGTATGGCTCCCGAAAACGCGATTTCGCTCCCGCCCGCTGGCCGGGATGCAGCCAGTGGGAAGTTTGCGCTTAAACGTAGCTGAAACCCATTGCGACTCCGGGGAAACCCGGTGCTGCCCCGAGCGTTCTGTAAACCACGGAGCGGGTTGTGTAGTCTGTCGGCGACATTCGCTGATTTTTGGATGTGTAGGAGGCGGTCAGCACCACGGTCATTGTGTGTGTGCCGTCTCCGGTGGGGATGCGCACCCGTATTGGATATTCTCCGTTGATTTGGGGGAGCGGATTGACCGCGCCTTTAAGCTGGGTCAGCGTGAGGCTTCCGGCAGGCTGCCCCGGCGTCATTCCTGCCGCAAGCAGGTTTACATTATCGCCCACCGAAGGGTCTACCGTCATTTGATTATCGTAGGATAAACCAAAGCTGCGAATTCCGTCGTAAACCGTCGCGTTGTTGTTGTCAAACACAACGCTCCCGAATGTAGAAATCCCCGCCCCTGCCGTTCCTGTCCCGCCGACTGCCGCCGACGCTAAAGATGCTGGCAGTCCTTTGGTATTGTCTGGGTCTAGCAGCATAGCATCCAGCATATAGCGGATTGCGGAGTCTTGGCCCCTCATCCCAAATTGTCCGGTAATCTGGAATCGCTGAAACCACAGCCCCGCCGCCGCATAAGCTGCTGCGCCTTCGTATTCTGAGATTGTCGCGTACCAGGGCGTTAGCTTCCCATTTGTGCGAGGTCCAAACGAAGACCCAAAGTGCGCCGCAACTCCCCGGTCAACACGCAGCGGGCCCGACTGGCGAATTGGGCCGCTCTTGATGCCTCGGATTTTGTTGGCAATTAATACACTGCCATCAATCAAGCCAGGGTATGAGTTTCCGTCGTCTGAATTGAATTCGAATGCGTCTACTGGAAACTCATACACAAGTCCGTTTGTGCCGTCGTCCAGGGTATGCAGGATTGACCCCGCAAACGCCTTCCGGAAGTTTGTATTAGCAAATGCTGATGCGGGCATAATGAATCTCCTAAATTGAAATCAAATTTGTATTTGGGGCGACAGGCGGCATGGGAGCATCTCCTGAACAAAAAACGACTGAGCAAAAACTACATCCCCAGCGCATCATTGTAATCCGAGTGCGTCGGGGCGAGTGTTAGAATAAGTGATAGACGCGGTGTGATACAGCGTCCATTGCGTGGCCATGGTCACATTATTGGCGTCGGCCTGGCGCGTCTTCGGGTGCAGGGCTAGGTAGCACCAGCAGTCCTGAAAAGGCTTGCCTTCAGGCAGGTAAGGCGTTCCGTCCGAATGCAAGCCTCTCAGCCTGGTCTGAGATTCCTGGTTGAACACGTCAAAAAGCATGTCGAGGAGCACATCGCCGACGAATTTGAAGTCTTCCGGGTCGCTGTCCCCAGCACGAGTCAGGCTGAGGGTGATTGTGCTGACCAGCACCACCCCAAAGGTGTCGTTGGCGATGCGGCTAACCTGCTGCTGAGGCTGGTCGATTTCCACAACAGCTCCGCTAATGTTCGGCAGGTTGCCAAGCACGAGAGACGCTTCGCCGATCTGCACCGCCGTCGCCGCCGGGATCATGTTGGCCGACAGGTAACCGTTGATACTAGGCAAGCCAACGGAAATGATCACGTCTCGGAGCGCCCGAGACAAAGCACGTCGCAGGGGCCATTGAGTGTAAGCAGGCATAAGAGTTGAACCAAAATTAAACCGGGGTGCGCTTAGACCGGGGTGAACTGTACGGCGCCGGGAGGGATACCGAGCGAAGCAGCCCACTGTTCGAGCATCTGCTCAATGTCAGCCAGTTGCTGCGGGCCAATGGCAATCAGCAGGCGATGGTCGTTTTGGTCGGCGGCGTAAGGCACAGCGGCAGGGTCAATGCCGACGCTGATACTGTCCGGGGCCAGTGTGATGCTCTCGCCGATGGCCGCTGCCAGCTTGCCGGTTCGCACGAGGTCCTGATCCCCGTAGCCAAGCCGCGCTTTTTCGAGCCGCGTTTCTGGCTTCAGCGGCTCCCAGGGCACTCCAAAAGTTGCGCCCCTGTCCTCGAAGTTCTGTTCTTCGACTTTGTAGAGGTAGGTTCCGACTTTATCCAGCAGGACCGGCTCTAGGTCAGCCAGAGCATTGATCAGCGTCGGAATCAGCTCCACCGGAACCATCTCGGCATTGACAGTCAGCAGATAGGTAACGGCAACAGGCACGGATTACGCCTCAACAGCAACCACATCTGCGGCTGTTTCTGCCTGGCCATCATGTTCCACAACCGCGTCCGCTGCGATTTGGACTTCCTGCCCAGCGATGGTAGCCGTCACAGTGGTCGGGGTATCGGAAACAGCAGGAGCCGCAGGAACGGCGGCAGGTACAGTCTCGACAGCTTGTGTTTCAGGTGATGCTGCCTGGGCCGATGCGGCCGCCGAGGGCTTTTCGTCCAGCACAGTCACCGGCGCAATATCCGGGTCAAAGTAGCCGCAGCGCGGGCAGGAGTATTTCTTTTCGGTGGACATGGTATTAGCCTTTCAAAATTGCTTCTTCAAAATTGCTTGGTGTCAGTTCATAGTCCTGCGTGTTAGTATCGTTTTCGCTTCCCGGCATCTTCAGGGTGTCCGCTGTCTGCCGCTTCCTGGGGTGTCTCGACGGTTGCACTGGCCTCCTCCGGCGTGCGATAGACGTAGAGTTCCAGCTTCATGTAAACGTCGCCGATTACATCGTCACCGGGTCGCACCGCGATGATCGTATAGTCTGTTCCCGCCCAGGTCGCACGGCTGCCAAGCGCAGGCCAGATGGGGAAGTCGGTAGGAGTCACGCAAAAAAGCCGAAGCTCTGCCGACGCCGCGTTGGTGAGGTTTTCCGGCAGGTATTCGTGTTCGTTTGGCTCCAAAGAGCGGGTCGTCATCGGGTAACTCTGACCAGCGATGACGACCCGCCCGCCCTGATCGCGCCGCGTTTTTGCCATCAGCTTCTGGATGAACTGGGCGCTGGGCATAGCTCGCTCCTCTTTCTCTGCTTATTGCTTACCAACCGAGAGGAAGGAAGCGACAGAGGCAACCGCCTGTGTCGAAAGTCGCCTGCTCCCGCGCTCTGGCCCGTGCCACGCCTGCCGCGCCGAACATAATGAAGGCCGGTTTGTGCCGAGGCGGGTTCAGGCTCCGCACGTAGCGAACCAGAAGTTCAATCGCTTGGGCAACCTCTGTTGCCCACGCCTGCCGGTCTGCCACGCTCGGCACGGTGAACGTGTACTCGAACTCCGGCGTCTTCAGCCGGGCCAGGCCGTCGTTTGCCTTCAGGATGGCGGGCATCAGCAAGGCGCTGGCCCCGCCAAGGCCCGTGGCGACATCGTAGAAACCTTGCTGATCTTCCGGCAAAGCCGGATAATCAGGGAGAAGGGGCAGCTCGCCGCGCAGCATCAAAGCCGCCTGGTCGACTTCTTCTTCCAGGTCGACTTCGCCCAGCTCTTCGCTCAGTGATTGAAGGCGGCGCTCGGCGACGCGCAGGCCCCCGGCAGTACTCAGTGTTGGCATTGCTCTGCCCCTTACTATGCGCCGGCAGGCGGGGCTTCAGAAGCAGCGGTTGCCGCTTTCTTGTTCGCGGTTGCAAGCTGCTTCTGAAGGTCTGTGACCTGTGCTGAAAGAGTTGACTTCTCGGCTTCGAGGGCCGCCTTATCCGCAGTCAGAGCGTCTTTGTCAGCACTTAGAGCGGAGTTTTGCATCATCAGGGAACCGTTGTCAGTGACCATCTTCCGGTTCGCTTCCACCAGCGCGCCCTTGTCGGAACTCAGAGCAGCGATCACGACATCATCCGCATCCAGCGCCACTTTGGCATTGGCGATTTGCACCTTCAGCGTCTCCGCTTCGGTTTGTGCGTCTACCAGGTTTTCCAGGCTCGGGTAGAGGACCTTCTTGGGAGCGGGCATGGCCGCTGCCGCCGCCAGCGCGTCTTCCAGCCGGTCAGGGTCCGTGACCACTTCCCCCGCGTCCGTGCGGATGCTGCCGCCGTTTCTGATGATGTCTTGCATCTCGGTAAGTTCGAGCAAAATAAAAGCCTCCAGGCCCGCCGCAGGGCGGGCCATAATCGCAAGCGGGAAGAGTGGAAGCGAAAAGCCGCTTACACCCCGACGAGCGTGTTGATGACGTAGACGAGCTGCTCGCTGGGTACGGACAGGGCGTTGAGCTGAGACTGAATCTGAAGCTCTTTGCCGGAATTTGTGCTTTCGTAGAAGACGGAAACCCCATTTACGTCAATCGCCGCCGCTGGTTCCACGTTCGCCAGTTCCATCGCCCGTGCCACGGGTGCAAAGTAGGAGCTGCCCACCGTGGTGCCTTGTGGAATGGCCGCCAAACGGCCAGCCGCCCAGACTTTGGTGCGGGTCGTGGTGACGCCCCCATCATCGAAGATGTCCACCATGTCCTCGAAAAGCTCGAAGCGGAACGGCTGGGCCAGGTCCTGCCCAATGCGATCCGCAAGCTGCGCCCGCGTCATCGGCACACCCAGCGCCATTGGCGGGGCATCACGCAGGATTTCGTTCAGCAGAGGCAGGCGTAGCATGACGCCTTCGATTCCCCCCACGGCGTCAATGGCATCCGTGCACCAGGCGATGAGGTTGTTGTAAGCGTTCGAACCGCCGTCGTTCCACGCCGTGGGCGCGGTCTGGAGCCGGGCCGGATCGTAGTTCAGCGAGACGGTGTATTTTTTTGTGGCATCTTGGGGGCTGCGAACGGTGACGGTCCCCAGTGCCCAGGCGGCAAACGCATCCACCTCGATACGCCGATAGCAGGCTTTGCTGAGACGGTCCGAGCGGCGCGGAATGGTCACGCCAATCTGGTCACGAATGAGCTGGGCGTTTCCCCCTGTCCGCTCGTTCAGTTTCTGGATTTCGCGCTCACCAATTGCGTCATACGCCTCAATGGGAGTGATTTCCATGCCTTTGAGCGCGGGGATATTGATGGGAATCAATCGGCCCGGCCCGTTCCAGTCGCGGCGGTCGGCCACAGGACGGTCGTCCAGGGTGATGATCTCGGACAGGTCAATGCTCTCGACATCGACGCGGGGGAAGTAAGTATCCCAGCGCAGGATGCCCCGGTCGTTGGGGGAGACGGTCTGAGCGCGAACGGTCAGGGCGGGCGGAGCGTAGCGGCGCTCGGTTTCAAGCCAGGTGAAGTCCATTCAGTTTCTCCAAAAAAAGGGTCAAACAAAAGGGCTGTCTGCGTTTACACAAGCGCAGACAGCCCTTCAAGGCAAAAGCGGGTCAGGTTTTAGAACTCCGCAGGTTTTGGAACTCATGTGGTGGTCAGTTGCAGGCGGCAACCGCCTCCGGTGAAAGCGGCCAGTTCATTGGCAGTCAGCGCCCGGCCCAGATTATCTTCCACGATGTCGAGGTTGACCAGGCCGAGGGTGCAGACAGCGATGGGCGGGTCTGTGGTATCCGCCGCAAGCCCGACGTTGTCTTGCCGGATTTTGTTGGCTTCAATGGTGATGGCGTAGACGGACTGGCCCGCGCCTGAGACCAGCGTGCCGTCTTTCTGGAGAGGAACGCCTGGCTTCAGGTAGCCGTGCGAGTCGACTTCCGCTGCCGTCAGGGTGGACACGTCCAGTTTAATGTGGGTCATCCCCAGCACCGCCCCCACGATGACGGGGGCGTAAGCCGCCCCGCCGGGGGTCTTCGTAAAGTTGAGCATGCGTTTCTCTTTCTGTAACAGGAGAGGCGCTTTTCGCACGAAAAGCGGGAAGTGAGCAGGAGAAAGCAGAGGATGGAAAACTGCTCTACTTTCCGGTCTGCTCTATTTTCTGGCGGTCTGCTCTATTTTCCGGCGGTCTGGTTAGCTCTCTCGCCCTCGGCCCGGATGGAGGCATAGAAATCGCCCGGTTCCTTCTCGGTCGTGGCCTGGCCCGGCACTTCGGTCTGCCGGCCTGCGCCGGGCCGCAGGTGCGGGGGCGTGGCGCTGTGGTAGGCACTGGTCATGGAGGCCAGCACGCCGGGGTTCGTCTGCGCTTCAATCAGGTGCGTGACGTGTTCAAGCTGCTGACTGCCTGCCCCAAAGGCAGTGGTCGCGGCTTTCAGGGCAGTGGCCCGTGCATCGGTCAGCGCCTGGGCCGCAGACTGCTCTTCCTGCGTGGCCTGTTCGGCCACTTTCCCGGCCAGGGCTTCTTTCTCGCCGGTCAGGGCCGTGATTTGGGCGCTGAGGGTATTCATCTGCCCTGTTAGCGCGGCGATCTGCCCGTCCCGCGTGGTCTTCTCGGCAGTCAAGGCGCTGACCGACGCTCGCAAACGGATAACCTCGGCGGCAGGGTCTGGCGTCTGGGTATCGTCCGTTTCGCCGCTGGCTTCGTTGTAAAGAGCCTTGAATTTTTCGATGAACGTTGACATATCTTCTCCTGTATCAATCTGTCCTGTGCCGCTTATGGCGGTCTGTAAACCGCTTTTTGCGGTGGTTGTGCTAGACTTGGGTGAACCCGTGCCAGACTGTTTCTGTACCTGTTTGACGAAGTCGCCGAGGCTGAGAACGCCGTCGATCAGGCCCGCATCCTGCGCCGTCTTGCCGACATAAATCCGCGCTTCCCCCGCCAGAGACCGGACGGCTTCCGCGCTGAGCTTGCGCCCCCGCACCACGCCCGCCGAGAAGCGCGTCTGCATATCGTTGACGATGCCCTGGAAGTAGGCCACGTCTTCATCCGTGATGGGCAGGCCGTTCGCCCCCGCCGCTTTGTAGGTGCCGGTGGTGATCTCGAACTTTTTCAGCCCCATCAGCTCGTAGGCCGCGCTTGTGTCCACCATGCTCCAGCGCGTGCCGATAGAACCGACGATGGCCGTCTGCCCCGCGTAGACCTGAGAAGCCTGCGAGCAAATCCAGTAGCACGCCGAGCAGCACCAGCCGTCCACATAGGCGACGACGGGCTTCTTCCCGGCGAGGCGAATGGCATACAGGGCATCCGCTGCCTCTGCCGTGCCGTCCACATCCCCGCCAGGGCTGTCTGCGACGATGCAGAGGGTAGTGACATCAGGGTCGCCTGCGGCCATGTTGCACAGAGCTGTGAAGGCGCGGGTAGACGTGCCGCCGAAATAGCGCATCATCCAGTCCGAGTCTTTTTGCAGAGGACCCGAAAGCGGAATGAGGGCGATGCCTCCGGCCATCTGATAGGGCTTGCGTGGTTTGCCCGAGCCGGTGGGACTGCCGGTATCGTCATCATCATCGCCATAAGCCGTCCGCACGTCGAGGTTTGCAGGGATGGCAAGGAGGCGGCGCTCAAAGTCGGCCAGGCGGCTCGGCTCCATCGCCCGGTGGCCGGAGAGCAGTGGCAGGACGGCGGAATTGACCCCGCCCTGGACAGCGCCGAGTTGCGGCAGAGCAAGACCGAGAGCGGCAGTTTTCAGTTTGGGTATTTTTTGAGACATTGATGTCTGTTCCTCTTCAGCTCTTCAACGGGGGCGCAGGCATTGGGCGCGGGGCGGACGGGCGAAAGGGCTGCGTCCAAACACGTCCGTCGTAGAAGACCAAGCCTTTCGCGGGAAGAGGCTTATATTCCGTTCCATACTCCCAGGTGTTGACCTCGCGCTCAGCCTCAAAAGAGTGATATGCCTGGGCATGAACCGGGTTGGATAGGTTCACGGGCGTCGGCGGGGCGGGCGGAAGCCGAGGCATTGGCGGCGGGGTAGCAGCCATAACAGGAGGTCTCCAAGTGCGTCCGGGGTTTGCCACTGGTTACGGGGCTTTCTTATCAGTCTTTCTTCCGGGTGTAGGCGGTGACGGTCTGACTGGTGCGCTCGTATCTGGCGGCGTGCTCTCGTGCTGCCCGGTTCAGAACGTCGGCCAGTGTTTTGCCTTCGCTGGCACCAATCCCAATCAGCCTCGTATGCAAACCCTTTGGCAGCCGCACCGTCACGGAAACTTCTTCGGGTTTACCTATTGCCGTTTTATTGATGGTCGGCTTTTCTACGGCTGACTTTTTGGGAAGGGGCATATCAGTTTTCCTTTGCGGGAGCAGGTAAAGCAAGCGGCGTTTTCGGGGCCGCCAAAGACCGCTGATGGGCGGCTATGGCCCGCGCCGGGTCCGCCACGCCGCTGCCGGTCAGCGTCAGCGCCGCATCCTCATCCGTGCGATAGCCCCGGTCCACCAAAGACAGCTCATTGCCGATTTCAAGTGCTCTGGCCTGCTGGTTGATGAGTGCATCTGTGAGTACGATGGGGACGCGCTCCACACGCGCTACCATGTCCACGCCCCGCGCCCGCAGGTCCAGATTTGCGATCCACTCCGCTGCCCGGTCCGGGTCTGCCGCAACGCCTGTCAGTTTCGCCCCGTATTGTTCCAGCTGCACGGTCGCATAAGCCTGAGTGCCGCCGTCGGTGATGCCGATAAGAGCTGGCGGATGGTCCAGGGCTTGTGCGCCTCTCAGTCGCCGCTGGGTTAGGAGATCTGGCACGCCGCTGCCCAATGCTACATTCAGCACGTTCGCTTTGCCGCCTTCGGCCATCATAATGAAGTCCGAAGAGACGAGGCTCTCGGAAATCAGTTTCATCATGTGCGCCTGCCCTGCGGCCCACTCCGATGGCGTCAGATCGTTTCCGTCTTCGCCCTGACCCTCGCAGCAGGTCTCGAGGTTGTCTTTGGCATACTGCACCCAGCGCTCGATGGGATACTCGAACGCAATGCGCGGCCAGGCCATGCTGTGCAGCCAGTCGTTGATATTGCGCTGCTGGGCGATGTCCCCAAGACCCCACCCGAGAAACTGACCGAATCGCGGCCTGCCGTAAGGGTTCTGGCGACTTCCGCGCCATGCCCCCAGACGCACCGTCGTCAGGTCCAGGTCCTTGAACCCGCCCTTCGCGCCAAGCTGCCGCTGCTGCGCAATGCGGCCCTCCGGCGTCTCCTTGAACTGGACGGAGAGCGGGTCGAAGTCGATGATGTCTTCCACCCCGTCTTGGCCGATGACGCATTCCAGGGCGCTCAGGCCGTCGCTGGTCTGCTGCTCGGCAAGGGTTTTTTGGAGGCCTTCCAGCCCGCCGCCCTGCCCGCCGGGAATTATCTCGCCATCCCGCTTCAGGCCGTCCGTGCGGTTCCAGAGACGCTGGAGATAAGCGGTCTCGCTATCGTCGACCGTGCCCTTGCCGGCTTTATAATCTTTGACGGCGACGATCTTCATCGCACCGGGGCGGAAGGTGAACGCCAGGTCATTGGAGAGCGCCATGCCCGCCATCTCATGCGTGTCGATGAGTATCCGCAGCAGGCGCAGCGGCATCGTGCTGGCGGCGCTGGCAAAGAAGGACGGGCCGCCTTTGGCAAGCTGGTCCAGAAAAGACGTGGTGGCGGGGTCGAACCCGCGCCGGGGAATAACGCCCAAGCCCCCATTGACGCCGAAGCCGCCTCCGCCAAAGCCGTCCATATAGGTGGGCCGGGTCTGGCGCTGCGTGGGAGCCAGGCCACCGTTTGTGCGGAATTTGAGCATAAGGCGTAAATTCACCGAGGGCGGTTGATACCGTAAGCCATGGGGCGAGACGCAGGCGTCGTCGTAGGCGGCACTTTCAGCGGCGCAAAGGAATAAGCCAGTGCGTCTGCATAGTCTGGGGAAGCTACGCCCCGGCCCCGCATATCAATCTTCGATTCCAGCTTGGTTTTGCCCGTCTCCATTGTAAAGCACAGCGGCATCGAGAGCTGCGAGATCAGGTCCGAATTGTTCGGGATGCTGATCATCTCCTCGTCCGGGTGATTAACGCCCAGAACAACGTGCTCATAGGTTTTCTCGAACCGGGTCCGCATTCCCCACCACAACTCCGCCCGCAGGTTCAGAAACTTCTGCTTCGACGTGCGCTGATCGGGCCATATCGTGTCCGTGGGCGGGTCGCCTCCGTTGACGGCATTCATCTTGAACCGAAACGAACGCTCGCTGGTCTTGAACGTGCTGCGGATGCCAAGCCCCATCCCACTAGCGTCGTAGCCCAGCAGGCTTACGCCTAGCTTTTCGGCGATGTCCGCAGCCTTGTGAGCCGTCTCTGTGGTCTCTCCGCCCGACCAGTGTTCAATCGACTGCACCACCGGGCCGCGCCGAGAGATGAACACGTTCTTGTTCTTGCCGTCCCCTGCCACGTCCAACCCCGCCACCACCGGGCCACTCGGGCGCAGGACAAGTCCCACCGCCGCTTTCACAAACTTGGCCGGGATGCAGATGCCTTCAATAGACGCGGCATAGTCAATGTCGATTTCCTGGGCCACGATGACGGGGTCCAGAAGGTCGCACTGCTTTTTGTACCAGGCGTCGTCTTTGCGCGGGTCGTCTTTCCAACGGAATGTGAAAACTGAGACTTTGCCCCCGTGCCGGCGTCGGTAAAACGAATTGCCCATCCCGTTTGGCGTAGACACGTCGATGCGGCAGCGCGTGTTCATCGAGAGCGCCGCATCCACCAGCTCGGGATGCTCCAGGAACGCCGCCTCATCCACGAAATACATTGAGGTGCGTCCGCCGCGCCCGATGTTGTCGCCGCCCTCGCCGGTGATAGAGCTGCCCAGAGCCGGGTTGATGAGCTTGCAGTGACCGTCGTGGCGCTGACGCTTAAAGCCTTTGGCCCTTGCCTTCAGCATCCACGTAGGAAGGCGGTAGAGCAGGAACCTGATTTTATCGAAGATGCACTTGGGGTCGCCGATCTTGTCCACGAGGTCCAGCTTGCGGGAGCCGAAGCCGATGGCGCAGCCTTTTCGGAATAGCCAGCGGTGCAGCGCGAAAGTGGAAGTCAGCCAGGTGAAACCCACGTCCCGGCACTTTTCCGCCAGGCCGTTCTCCTGCGCCGTCTCGCGCTCCTGTAGCCAGCCGAGGAACTCTTCCTGCCGAACGAACAGGTTGAAGGGCAGTTCCGGGTCTGCCTCGCGCGGGTCGTAGGTCCAGCAGAAGTTGTTGACCCAGTACCAGACGTCGTTTTCGCACCGGGCAAGGATTTCAGCCTGCTTCTGCGGCGTCGGCGTCTGCGCCCGCTGTTCGTGCCTCAGCAGCCTCTCGATCTCGTCTCTCTCGGAGGGTGTGCAGTAACTCGTCAGCTCTTGCAGCTCGGTCAGCTGCGCCAGAGTCAGCATCGGAACCTACTCCCTCGTCCCCAGTTCGGTCTGTTCCGCCGCCAACAGGACGGGGTGCGTAAAAGTCATGCGCCTCTTTGGCAGCCTGCTCGATAGTGGCCCGGAGCTGCACGGGGTTCTTCATCACCATTGGGCTGCGGGAAAGGTCATCGAGCTTTTTGAGGCGGACCGCCTTATTCGCAATCGGGATAGTGGAGACGTCTTCGAGGAACGCTTTGCGCCGGGCACTGAACGCTTCCTTCCACTTTTCGGCCAGCTCTTCAGAACCCTGAACGGTGGTCGGGTCGTAGCGCAGGATCGTGGACTTTGCAACTTCGCGCCCAAACACGTCCTTGAGCGAGGCGGCTACCTCATCTAAAGAGCTGAAGCAGGCCAGATGCTCGACAATAAAAGCCTTGTGGACATCGCTTAGACTAGCCATTTCATTCAGGTTTTACAGGTTTTTGAAGCCTATAAGAGTTTCTTTCAGGTTGCTTTCAGGCTCACTTTTTAGGCATCACTTCAGGCAGTTGCCGCACGCCTGGGCAATGGCCGCAGGGGCCACACTGGGCGTCTGGCCTGCCGCTTTCACCAGCGCCGCTACGCCGCCCTCTGCCGCCCCTACACCGTAGCGCCGCGTGATGCCGACAAAGCCCTCAAAATCGTGGCCGCGCATAGTCAGCACCGCTTCCCCCGTCTGCAAATTGAACCTTGGCCCGCCGAAATCGTCTTTGGCCTGCCCAGCATGATATAGCTCATGTTCCACCAGAGCGCAAAAGCTGGCGTCGTCCAGCGCCGCAGCAATCGGGGCAGACAGCGTGATTAGGAACTTCGGCACGTCCTCGAACCAATCGAAGAGCTGATTGTCCATGCGTGCCCGCACCCAGGCGTTGCCCTGCACGGTTGGCATTTCGCACAGGCCCGCCACGGCCCGCCCGTGCTTTTTGTAGGGAGCGCTGGTCCACAGAAAGGCGACAGAGGCATAGGCCAGGTGATCGTGTTCCGGGTTGTAGAGCGGGCTGCCTTCGGAGATGAACGTTTCCCGCGCCCAGTCCAGCAGGCCAGGCGCGGGGGCAAACAGCCCCGGCATATCCAGAAGCGCTTCCGGGGGGCAGGGACGGCTTCCCAGCGCCTGCCTGAGCCTTGCTTGTGCCCGTGCTTCCTCCCGCTCCTGGTTCGCGTTCAGGCGGGCGACGATCTTTTCGACGCGGGCGAGCGGAACACGATAGATAGAAGCGATGCTCTCCGCGTTTTTGCCCAAGTGGAGGTAGAAGTTTACAGACTGATCACTGAGCTTTTGAATCTGTTCGCTGGTAATCTCTAACTCGAACTCAGCCATGAAAACCTTCTAAGTAAAAACCTTTTAAGTCACCACAAAACTTTTCGCGCGAAAAGTTTTGTGGTCGCAGTCTGCTTTTTCACATCCTGCTTTCCAGACGAACTAAGAAATCAGGGCGAGCGTGCATCGGTGCCAGCAGTGTCTCGTAGACGGTCTCTGCGACCGCCTGCATGAAGCGTGGAGGAACACTGTTGCCAATGCGTTCGATGCCGCGCCGCCGGTCCGTGAACTCAAAGGCATCCGGGAACGAGCCGCAGCGCCGCGCTTCTGCCAGCGAGATATACCGCTCCCGCTCCGGGTGAACAATGCCCGCCAAAGCCGTCTCACTCTTGACAATCGTGCCGCACACACGGTCCCAAAGCGCCCACTGAAGCGAGATACGCCCGCCGAGGCTGCCTTTGACTCGCAGATAGTTCACCTCATCCGTGCTCCACTTAGCAGGCTGCCCAACAGCCACTTGCCGCACGATCTCGCTCAGCATACGGTCGCCTTCTCGGTTACCACGCAGATCGGGGCAGGCTTCGCCAAAGGGAGTCGGCCAGGTGAACGGCTTCGGGCAAGAAGGCGTCAGCCCCAGCAGGTCCGCCACGTCGTTGCGAACGCCGAGGAATATCAGCCGCTGCCGGCTTTGCGGCACGCCAAAGTAAGCCGTGTCCAGCAGCCAGGCCCGCACGGTATAGCCGCTTGACTTCAGTGCCCGAAGCGCCTGTGCGAAAATCTGTCGGTGGTCACCTTTGACCATGCCCGCTACATTCTCCATCACGAATGTCCGGGGCCGCAGCTCTTTGAGGAGCCGCACGAACTCTTGAAATAGCTGATTGCGTGGGTCACCCAGCCGCCGACTGCCCGCCAGGCTAAATCCCTGGCAGGGCGGGGAGCCATCCAGAACGTCCATCTCACCCCGTTTCAGCCCGGTGAGCGTCAGCAGCTCCGCGCCGGTCACCGAGGCGATGTCTCTCTCCAAAACAGGCGTGCCGCTATGGTTGCGGCGGTACGTCTCGGCTGAATCTCGTTCCCACTCGATGGCGGCCAGGATTTTGCCGCCTGCCCACTTGTAGCCCAAGCTGCTTCCCCCAGTTCCAGCGAAGGTGCTTATCACCGTGAACCGGCGCGGCGTGTCCGGGTTGATCGGAGCCGTGATAAAATCCAGAGCCGGGATTTCGGAGGAATCGGGCGGGGGTGCTCCCACAGGAACCGGCAAGCGCGGAATGGGCTTGCCGTGACGGAAACGCGCCGGATCTTCGTGGTACTCAGGAAACCGAACATCGGGTAGTTTGACGTCAGGCCGGACTGGGCCATGGGTCAAATCGGGAGAAAAAGCGGGGTTTTGGACAGGGTTTTCTTTGTTTTGGACAGGGTTTTCTTTGTTTTGGACAGGGTTTTCTTTTGCGCGGCAACCGCCGACGTGCAGGTCGTACAAGGATCTTGCATCCCGTCTCGGTGGGCAATCGCCCCGTGAGACGGGCCTTTCTAAAAGTCTTTCATGGATTTTAACTACAGACTGAAAGCTGTAGTCTTGTAGTTTTGTTTTCTACAAAGCGGATAAAGCTGGGATCGGAAGGCGCAACATTTTCGCACCAGTTCTCCAAACAGGGAAAGCAGATGGTTTCACTCGTCTCCGGGTCCGTGTAACACCGAGCGTCTTTGCCGCAGGCAATGCACCGGGCGGGCTGAAACACGGTGTCGAACAAATCATCCATAGTGCGTGCCTTTAATCCGTCGACAGCTCAGCGCAGGTAGCCGATACCTATTTGCGCCGCTGACAGAATGATATGCGTGGCTTCTTCGCTGTGACAGCTCACAAACTCCGGCCACCAGGGAAGCTGTTTGAGGGACACGACGCGGGCGAGGCGCAGGCACCCCACAAACCTTTCCGGCTCCGTCAGAGCAAGCTGGCGCATCTGCTCCCGGTGGGCGGGGGTGACTAAGCTGCCACGCCGGGGCTTCTGGTCTTCGTGCCAGCAGGCTTTGGCGCGGTCCTGGCGGGAAATGGCTCGTCCGCTCATGGTCAGCCTCGCTATGCCCCTTGGCCACGCAGCCCCAGCGCCACATCGTCCCAGGCGCGGCGGCTGATCTCCTGCTTGACGGCCCCAGACCCCTTCAGCACAGTCTCGGCACGGTCGCAGTTTCCCATGCGAGTACGCAGGCGGTCGGCGGCGGCTTGGAGGCCTTCTTTGGCATCGCCCAGGGAAACGTTCATTCGCTTGGAAGCCACCGGGGCCGTCGCTCCGTTGAGCACCAGTGCCTCCCAAATATAGGTTTGGCTGGCGATCATTTTGAGCTGCGGCGGGACAGGAATGGAGGGTTGGTACATAAAGGCTCCAGAGAATAAGGCTCCAAAGGCTAGGACGGCCATGCAAAAGGGCCTTCCTCAAATTGAGGAAAGCCCTTGCAGGAAAATCTATTTGTAAATCTATTTGTGACACGAGACACACCCATGGCTCGAATTCCCCCAAGCCTGAAAAGGGTTTGGGGAATTAGGGCACCGTGTAACGGCGTGCCACCGGGTCTCGTTAAAAGTTGTCGGAAATAAAAGTTGTCGGTCAGGTTCGTAGTCAGACGCGGGCTTCGTAGGGGCGGTTGCGGATGTCTCGAAGAGCACGCTGGGCGCTACGGGCACTGATTACGATGTCCAGGTCTTCATGCAGACCGATGACGATTTGAGAACACGTCGGCAAAGTATGGTTACGGGCGAAGTAGTTTTCAGCCCAGATGGCGGCGTGGCCGCGTTCGCCGATGCGCTCTGAGAGTTCACGGAGCGCGATCTGCGTGTCCGGCGACAAGCGCGGCACAGGCGCAGCAGAATTGGTCCCGAGAGAACTGGTCATAAGATTAGCGGCAGAGGCGGCATCATTATTCACAATTATATTATAACGCTCAAAAGCGGTATGTTTGCGCCTGTCCGACAGATGTGGCTATCTTTTTAAGCTAAGGGGATATGTTTTTGCATCTGTAAAGGAAATTACTATCAGAGTGGAGAGGAAATCACTCCTGAAAAGGCACATGCAGCAGGTCGGCGGCTTTTTTCTTGACGCCTTCCCCCCGCCGATCATACCGGGCCGTCGTCTGCACATTAGCATGACCCGCCATCTTCTGGACCGTAGCAATGTCTGCACCGACGTCCAAGAGGTCCCCGATGAAGGTGCGGCGCAGATCATGGGGGGAGAACGACGCCAGCCCCGCCGCCAGCGCCCGTTTCCGCAGGATATAGAGCACGGCCTGGTCGCTCATCGCCCGGAACGTCAGCCGCTGGGCTTTATTGATCGGCACGAACAGCGGCCCCGGCTCCTGCCCCCGGACTGAAAGCCACGCCGCCAGAGCCGCCCGGCAGCCGCCCGGCGCATAGGCGGTCCGGTCTTTGCGCCCCTTACCTGCCCGCACCGTCAGAGCGCCCGTCTCCGGATCATAGTCACGCACTTCCAGAGCCACCGACTCAGACCGGCGCAGGCCGGCCCCGTAGAGCGTCGCCACCAGTGCCCCGTCCCGCGTGCCCGCCGCCGTCCTGTCGCCTCCGCAGGCTCCCAGCAAGGTCCTCAGCTCTCCGGCAGACAGCGCCCGTCCGCGCAGAAGCGTTGAGCCGCGCACGGACGGCAAATCGGTGGCCCGGTGGTAGTCTTCGGCAGAAACCAGGCCCAGCCGCCAGCACTCTTTCAGGGTGCCACGTAGGGCCGCCAGCATCTTGTTGACCGTGGCAGGCGCGTACTGCTCGGCGAGGAGCGCTCGAAGCGCCGCCGTGTGTTGATAGCGCAGCTCGTGCCAGTCCAGCGTCCACAGGTCGCACCGATTGCCGCTGAGCCGCTGCGCCATGGCGGTCAAGGCTGCTCGCATAGTGCGGCGGGAGCCGGGCGCGAGGCGGGCCAGGTAGACCAGGGCAGGATGCCGGTCGGCAGATGGAGTAGAAACGACTGTTAGCGCGGTCTGGGGCATCTCCGGGGCCAGGACCAGGGCGGATGCCTGTTTGATTATCTTGCCCGTTTTAGCGGCCATGATTGTCTAAACCGGTCAGATTGAAATATGGATTACTAGCGAGAAGGTTTATTCTCATAAGTGATGTTAGCCGCCCCCTCTCCATCCCTCTCCTCATTGCAGGGACGCCTCGTACAGATTTTTGGCCCGTACCTCTTCCTGACGTGGCCCCATCCGCGCCCAGGCCTTCTCGCCAGCTTCTAGGGCATACGGCAGTAGCTCGTGCCTCGCCTGAGCGCGGAACGGTTCTTGCTGCTGGGGTGTCAGGTCTGCCCAGGCTGGCGGACCTGTCTTTTCCGGCTCCTGAAAAAGCGAAGCGAAAAAATCCGAACCGCCGGAGGCGTCTTTAAGAGTCTTCTTGAGTAATAAGGAGTCAGGACTCTTAAGAGTCCGGTCAATTTGTCCGGGGGTATCGGTCAGTTTGTCACAGCGCTCGGACAAATTGACCGGACTCTGTGACAGATTGTCCGCTTGGAGATTTTGCGTCCGGTCATTTTGACCGGACGTTAATTCAGGCTGATTGGATGCTGCAATGCGCCGCGCTCTCTCCAGAGCGCTCTCGCTTCCTTTGTCTGCTTCCTCGGCTTTGCGCTTCACGATTTCCAGCAACTTTTCTTCGTCTCGGGGGTGAACCGGGTCATCCATAGACACCTGAAACGATTTGGGACCGTTTCTAAATCCGCCACGCCGGTCATCAGGGGAGTATTCCCTCTGTCCACGAACAAACTTTTTAAGAGCCAGATTTGAGTCGAGTTCACGCCGTACCGTGCGCTCCGAAATGCCGCACTCTTCGCCGATCTCCTCCATTGTGACCTGGATAGAGTTGCGGACCTCTCCCGTCTTTCGATTGTAGAAGCAGCGGTCTCGGAGACTTGTCAGGATAGCATAGCCATTTGGTCCCAGCTCACTTTTCCACCGGGTCGTCAAATAATGAGAATGAGCAGCATATTTGTTCGGTTCAGTGATCTCGTTCACTGCAGAATGATAAAATGGGGAGATGGAGATGTCATCACTCATTTGTCTAAACCATCCTCTACAATCAACTCAAAGTAGATCCGCAGTGCGTCGGCGATGATGTCTTGCTTGTCTTTGCGAGTGATCGTCCGTGCGTATTCCAGGCGTTCCCAGACCGGCTTCGGGATCTTCACTGAGGTCACTGTCATCGCGCCTGCCGCCATGTCCTCGGGGTAAGGCATGGCCAGCATTCCCAGCATCGCCTGGCGAACAGGATCTGCGCTTCCTTTGTCCGCGCTCCCCTTCTGAGATGATGGCGCTTGAGCCGATGGAGCGCCGGGCTTCTTGGAAGATATACTTCTGCGTTTCTGTGCTACCAGATTACCAGTAGCGTCTGCTACCTCGCTACTATGTGTGCTACTATGCTCCTGCGCTACTGCGCTACTGTCTGTGTGGATTGCTGATATGTGGTCCGTATACGTTTCTGCATTGTCGGTAGCGCTACTATCTGGTAGTGCGTCTGTCTGCGTATCTGGTAGCGTAGTAGCAGACGCTACTGGTAGTGCATCTAGTGGAATTTGCGCTGGTTCTTGCTTCTCTGATTCTTGTTTCTGAAGGAGCTGCTGCATCCGGGCCTGAGGATTGAGGGAAGCACGCAGCGAACGGGTGGAGGTCTCTGCCAATTACTTGCCTCCCGTCGCATCGAAGTCCAGATCGAACTCACAGTCTTTGGCGGCCTGAACGACAGCCTCCACGTCAGCACCGGTCAGGCTGCGTGCATAAGCATTGAACAGAACGTTGTGACACAAGACGCAAATTTTACGGGGGATGCCGCGCGTCGCTGCCCAAATAGGGCGGTGGGTGTCTGCCGGGAACAGGCGGTCAAAGTCCCCACCAGCGACCTCGACGCGGTGGCGCATCATATCCACGGTATCCGAGGCGATCAGCGGGTCCAGCGTGCCGCGCGTGGCGATCCGGCTGGAAAGGGCAGGCTGGTAGGAAAGCTTGCGGTCGAAGTTCGGGAGAGCGAGCAAGGCGATCTGGACAAGCTTCGTGGTGGCCGTCTGGAGGTTCGAGAGCATGAGCAGCGTCGCCATGTTAGGTGCACTGATTGTCTGGGCTTCATCGAGCAACACCACGACGGTCCGGCCTGCTTCGTATTCGTCCAGAAGAAAGCTACGGAACAGGTCCTTATTGACCTGAACGTAGCGCGAGGCTTCTAGGCCAAAGGCGCTGACCAGCAGCCGCATGAACTGGGCCGGTGTATAAGCGCTGGGATCGTCAATGAGAACCGTGCGGTATCGGTCCGGCTCTTCGGCCCAGGTCTGGGTTAGTAGGTGGGCCAGGGTGCTTTTACCAGTGCCGATGTCGCCCTTCAGAAGCGCCAGACCCATCCGCTGCTCCACGCTGTCCTGCATCCGCAGCAGGGCGATCTCGTGGGCACGAGTGGCGAAGGCGAAGTCGGGGTTTGGAGCCGTGTCGAAGGGCATACGGCTCATGCCGAAGTGTTTGACGTAGCCGCTGGGAGCGGCGCGGGCGACCGTCGTTGCCATATCTGTCTCCTGTCATTCATGTATCAACTTACTTGAACGTTGAGGCATTATAACGCAGTAAGCAGGCAGAGTCAAGAGGAACAGTAGAAATTGAGGATCTTATTTTGGTCAGAATGTTTATCAGTTGCCTTAACGGATTGGCAATGGCCTGATACAGATCTGGTGTAGAAATGAGATTATATTACGAAAAACTGTTCGCTATCTGATCTAAACTTTCGATCAACTCTTTTGCGACTTTCATCTGGTAGCTAGTTTGTTGTTCTAATCCTGGGAATGTGTCACTATAGTCTGCCCGTATTCTGCTCTTCTTAAGTCTATCGCCGGAGTTGCCAATTTGTTTGTATGGCCGTGCCTGGTGCTTTTTGAACCACTCCCAGACAATATAATGTGACTGCTTTCCATCATCAGGTATAAATACAGGGTTAGCACGCATGTATACAAATTCCGCTTTGCGGAACGCTGCATAATAAGCTCGACTGATAGCAGATCTTTTGGCACTCTCAGCGTTGATTACGGCAAGCCGCTCGGCGAGGACAAGATATTCCTGCCAGTCAAAATTTGGCGTGGTAGGAAGCATCAAACGAACTCCACACTGAAGTTAAGCACACCGTCGGACCTTTCAGATGCATCCAACCACCATTCTTCATCAAAGCGGCTCATTTTCTCGAAAGCAACCAAAGGATCATCCTGAGTGTAGACATTGGCAAAAAGGGCAACACCCGCTCCATCCTCATCTTCTGGAACTAGCTGAAGATGAACAAAAGTATCCTCACCAAAAATTCTGGCAAGATGAGAGCGAGCTTCCAAAAGCAAAGTAATCGCAGATGGATGGGCCAATAGAATTATTCTTAGCCTGTTAGGATCATCAAACTCATATTTCTCAAGTAGGGAATTTATGTCTTGTTCAGTTTGAGAATTAATACGTATGTAAAGGCCTTGGTCTGCACTACTTAGCATACGATTATTGCTGACATAAAAATGAAATAAAATCGAGGCTGCAGGAGAAGTAAAACTAGTTCCAGCTGCATTGACTTCCGACACGGCCAACATCTTCTTCCAATTGATAGAGCTATGTCGAACCCAATTAAAATGCTGTTCGATAAATTTTCTTGGCCGTGTCGAATCAACCGAGTCGATGAACACAATCTCACTCGTTTCACTCCCTACATACAAGGAAGCGCCCGCTGGCGAGGGCTTCGGGCGCTCGACGTCAGGTTTAGACGGAGACGCTAAAAGATGAGCAATCCCTGAATCTCTACGGTATAGCAGCTTCAAATCATCTGGATTATTCAAGAATTCACCTCCTCGTCAGAAATTTGCTTGTCAGAAACTTGCCCTGCATTTAACAATGGCATTGCTTCATTTACGGCTTCTGGATATAAATCTAAATTAGGGGTTTCACCTTTGTAAGACTGCCTCAGAAAGATGGCACGCTTGTTCACATAATCCATAATTCTGACGAAGTCGTCATGAGTAAAAACCAGGCGAACCGATGGCATTCCTTTCTCCAGTTGATAAAGTGGGTCGGTAAGACCAAATAGCACTGAGATTTGAGATGGGCCTATATCGGTGTGAACTATGTTGACAGGAAACGTAAGCACTTGTTGTGGATGAGCGTACCAATTTGGCACTTCCTCTTTATCCTGTGATTGAGAAGCCTTTAGCTTTTCAATCACAAGTTCAGACAAACGCTCCATTGTTTCGGAATCAATATCTTCTAATTTGATTGGCATAATATTCTATCTTCCTCGTATGGCCGCTCAGGCCCCGCTGGCCGCCTCCGCTGTACGCGAGGAAGAAGGCAGGGTGCTTTTCAAGCGCATCTGTTCTACGACCGCATCCACTTGCCGATGTCGCCCGCTGGGCTGTCCGGGTCGAAGTGCTTCCCCGGCAGCAAGAAAGCAATGAACCCCAGCACCATCAGCACGACGACGGCCATCAGCACCGCGAGCGACCAGATCGCCTCATGGGCTGGCCGGGGAAGGATGGTAAGCAGTCACCTCCATGATATTTTCTTTTCCCAGACTCTCCAAAAGCTCTTGCTGAACATCGGCCAGCCTTGCTTCCAGTCTTCCTCTGACAAGGTGGCCTATCGCCGTGTGTGAAGGCGCATCCCGTTCGAAGATGACGCCCTCGGCGGCAGCTTTAACAATAATGGCATGGATCAGGCTGTTGAGGCCAGTCCGTTCTTCATCGGTCAGGTCTCCCCACAACCGGCTGTCGGGTGGTATGTTAAGTGGCATATCTGTAGTTCTCCTACTCTTTTTCTGGTATTGATTGGCTCATACGACGCCTTGGTTTATCTTTGCTTGCCTATCTTTGCTTTTCCGCCTCTTTTTCCTGCTGTATCTGCACCCAAATCTCTTTGCGATGCACAGCGACATCTTTAGGCGCGTTGATGCCCAGGCGCACCTAGTCGCCCCGGACTTCGACAACCGTGATTTCGAGATCATCGCCGATGCGAATGGACTGATTGAGACGGCGTGTTAAAACGAGCATGATTTTCCTCCGTGGTACTTTGAATCCGTGATGTCTGAGCGCTGCAATTTTTCGCGCGAAAAGTTTGCCGCCTTATACAATCCTACGCAGCGCCACAATGGCCGTCAGCGACACCCACGCGCTTGGAAACGGTCCTGGCCCCCGTGTTCCTGTGGACACGTCCCGCTGCAGGTTCACCATTCCCCCCCGCAGATCCAGAACCTTGAACCGCTTGGATTGGCCATGTGCGTCTGTCGCCGGATCATTGAAAAACTGAGGCTCTTTCGTGGCCCATTCAATCTCTACAATCTGTTCCATCAGCGGATGCGGCTGCTCAACAAAAAATGCCATTTTTGTTCCTTTAGTTGAAAACTTCCGGCCAAGGCAACACACCCACCATCATTGGATGCAGGCCGGCCAGTTTCCTACCAGTCCGACTACGATGCGCCGCACTCATCGTATGTGGCTGGCAGTGATCCAGAGCGTCACTGCTTCGCCCGCTTGAAAACAATTTCATAGCTGAACGTTGGTGTATCAGCACCGTCTGAGGCCCGCCGTGCGGTCACCACATCCCAGCCCTCTTTTCCCATGTTATTCATTTGGTCGGTAAAGTCGGCATCCGGCACGTCTTTGAGCGTATATTCCCACTGTGGCCGCACGACGCCCTGGGCTGGCAGATGCAGCACGAGGGCTGTCAAAAGCCCCGCGATGATCAGTAGCAGAACATAGATGCCAGCCAGTCTTGGGCCAGCAGACGCCGTAGGAACCACGGCACGAGGCGGTCCAGCAGCGGGAGCAGGGCTTCGGTTGACAAGCTGCGCTTTGCGGCGGCTGTCGGCGGACGCAGATGCACTGTCCGGGGAAGCATTCGATGAGGGTGTGGTTCCAAAGCCGCTTGGCCCCGCCTCTGCATCCGAGGGTACTACGTCATCGAATGTTTCGCCGCACTTTGGGCAAGAAGTCACGCTGGGTGGCAGAGCTGCCTTGCATTTTTCGCATTCATAAACCATCCCGGTCTCCTAAAACAGCCGCAAGCCATGCACAAATTTATCAGTAATCGTTCCGTTCTTTCGCTTCTGCGCGGCGAGATTCCGCCTCGTTCCTATAAACCCTAGACTCTCGGCCATTCACAGGCTTCCCGTAAATACCGTCTTCAAGCGGGATAGCAGACACTCCAGGTGGATGAACAATGATGGCGTCTGGCCTAAAAGTGAGAAGGAAGTTATCCTGAACTCCCAGGCAAAAACAAACACCATTCTTTACATCGTCATAGTAAAAACCAACGTAGCCCCCACCGTTCGGATCGTCAAATCCATAAGCCTTCTTTTGGAGATGATGGCGTCGAATTAGCTCAGCGAAGGTCAGGTTTGTCTTTCCCTTGTCAAGAGACGTCCATGACCGGACCTGGATGACTTTCCCGCTCCGGGATAGCAAATCTAAAGTCTCATGATCGTCAGAAACTTTTGAGCCAGGGCCAACAGGTATGGTCCAAACGTCCTCTATCAGCCCTTTCGTCCGAGATTCGCTATGAATGGCCTGTGGCGTCAGCGGCTGGAATCGTGCCTTTAACATACTGACAGCTTTGGCTTGAGGCATCCCCAATGCCACGCCCCATTGGCTTTTGCCTGGAGAGGCAGCATCTATTGCTAAGGTCGGAGCTGCCGCAAAGATAGTTGTAACGCAGAACAACGCGAGCAGTGACCGCATTCCTAATATCTCCTGAAAATAATGGGCGAGATGCGTTAAAACAGCCGCGAAAACGCCACCGCGCTAGATGATTTCAATACGTCGTACCCGCTGCCTCACTCCTAACACCCAGCGAATACGTCCAGCCTTCGCGTCCGGCATAATCCCCGGACAACACTTTCACGCGGACACACTCATGCTTTACAGGACTAGACGCATACTGAAACTTCATGACTTTCGCTTTTGTGTGGCCCGAGGGAACAGCGAAAGTTTGGCTCTTACTCGTGTTTAGTAGCCGCTGAATCTCAGCATCGTCGAGGTGGTTACAGGCGGCCTCGTAGGCGTCGTTCTCTGCTGGCGTTTCAAAGACTACCGCGAGCGGCCTAGCCCCACCGCCGCCTTTAGAGGCAGGGTAGCCATAAAGATAGCCCGCCTGCCCCGTGGAGACCATATTGCCATGCTCCTCTACAGTGTCACTATGACATCCGCACAAGAACAGGAGTAAAAGCAAAACGGCAAACCTCTTCATGTTATTCTCCGAAAACAGATAGTTTCTCCCCGCTGAGATATTCGGTGATGCATAATGCTCGGCTCTGTTGGGCCGTCATAGCAATAAACCTTGCCCGAAGCGCTGGGCGCAGCCCAAACCCCAGGCAACTCGTCAAACAGTCCGTCATGATCTGTCTGAGCCAAAAACTCAAAAAATTCATGAGCGATACATTTGCACAATTCAGATCGAGTCAACCGCCAGTTGTAACAGATGAACCAAAGGCAATGATCCTCGCTATACCACAGTTTTGCAGTGAATGATGGCGGACAGTCAATTGCCGCTGTGATGATTCCATATCGCTCGCACAGCAATAGCCAATCTTCATCGTCCATCAAACCGCTCTTGCAGCTTATCTGGTTCTCGTGATCTTTTTTTACAAACCGCCAGAAGCGCCGCGCTGCTGCTGTAATTAGGCGGGCGTCTTCCCCGCGTATTTGGCCTTGCACTCTTTTCGATCTCCGTGCCTATCTTCTATTCTGACTCGCCTCTATCTCTGCGTTTCTGTGCCAAGGTGCCTTCTAAAAGCGCGTCAATGCTTCTCGCAATCTGCGAAACGCCCTCTGCATCAAATTGCTGGCTGTCATAGCCCCGCTCCTGAATGCGGGCGCGAACTAACGACTCTGCATCTGCTGGGACAAGTTCGCTGTCTGGTATCTGTCCAAGCATTCGGCGTATATCTATGACGCGCCATCCGAGAGTTTCTGAAATGGCTTCGATCACCTCGTCACTAGGGCCGACTGGGCCTCGCCCACCTTTGTCGTAAGCGGTTTCGATCTGCGATAGGTGCTGAGGAGAGATGTTGGTTTTTGCAGCAAAAACTTTGCCGTCAAAACCCATCTCCTCACGCCTCCGGCGCAACTCACGCCCAAAAATAGCAAGACGTTCAGCCTTCGTCATGTAACCCCCGAAACTTAGTGACAGCAAACTTTGTACCCTTTCATTATACGCCAAAGGCGAAACTCATACAATGAGGACACGCGAGTAGAGAAAAAGTTGCATTGACTATTTTTTAACCAAAAGCGTATGCTTCGTTGACAGGTTATACTCCTTTGGCGTATAATAAGATATGAGCAGCTCCTACAGACGTTCCCCACGACTTGATTTCAGACTGGCAGCAATCCGTGCAGATCGCCGACTCACCCTGAAAGATTTGTCTGAGAAATCAGGACTTGCTCCCTCTGCTTTGAGTGATTTAGAGACAGGTCGGCACGCCATGCCCAGTGATACTACGCTAATTGCTTTATGCGATGCACTATGCGTTACCCCAGGCGAGTTATTCAACATCAAAAATAGTGCCTGAAAATAATTAGCCAATGGCGTATATAACCTTGACAAACGATACGCCAACGGCGTATAATACCTTATCACACCAATAAGGCGGGCGGCAGAAATGAGAGCACAGGCAAACGGCATCGGCAACTATCAGCGCACCAAAACCCCGAACGCTCCACTCTGGAACACCTCCGGCTTGGACTGGCAGACGAACCCGGCTCTGGCAGAAGCAGCGAAGGCGGCGCGGATTGCCAGCGGTCAGCAGTGCGGCGAATGCGGACGGCGCGGCGGCGGGCACTACCGCTCTTGTGCTAAGTCGGTGACGGAAGCGGGCCGGGCATGATGCTCCTTTCCCCCAGCGAAGAGCGGCAAGTCAATTCTCTGCTCCTGCACTGGCCCTCGGTTGCGATCAACACCGCCTGCTACGAGTGCGGCAAGAGGAAGCCGGGCGCGACCGTGCATTGCCCCTGCTTTGAGTGCCAGGAAGTGCTGCTGGCTGAGGAGCGCGAAGACCGCTGGCGGGCCGATTGGCAAGCGGAAGAGGACCGGGCTGATTACCGGCTGGGGTGGGGGCGGGTCGGACATCCGGCGTGGGAGGAGAGGGACTGGTAAGTAACCGCCCTGCTAAAGCAGGGGGCTTTGGACATCTCCTTCCACCTCTGCCTGCACCCATGCAGAGAACGATGTTTAGATAGGGTTTGGCTCCGCCCTGTGGCGAGGGGCTAGATTGGAAAAACGAATGGAAATTCTTGAGATTATGGACAGTGCGCCGCTTTACGACAAAAACGGCATGGTTATCAAATTGCACGACCGTGTGAGAGTAGATTTATGGGACGGGCCACAAATTGGCTTGGTCAAGGCGGGCAATCGCACCGAGGTCTTCGTAGCAGTGCAAGAACGTAGAGTGTCGCCATTTATTGCAGACAAGGTTGAGATTGTTGAGGAAGCACGGCCCCAAGAGACACCAGAGTTTAGGGCCATCCGCACGAAATTTTTACAGAAACTCGCGGAAAAAGACCCAAACCACCCGTGGCTAACTAAGGGGCAAGAAAGTTACACGGTCGCCCAAGAGATATTTGTCAACGCCCTGAACGAACGTGTGGAACAGGACAACGAATGGGGCGGGGCGGAAAACGATGATCGCCACACCCCGACAGACTGGCTGCGATTCATTCATAAGCAGGAGCAAAAAGCAAAAGACCTTGACAGTTGGCCGCGCCGCGAAAGCGCCACCTATGAAAAACGGCTAATCAAAATCATTGCTCTTTGCATTGCGGCCATTGAGTCATTGAAGAGGCTCGAAAAGACTGGCTAGATACCCGTCTGCCGCTCAATGTATTCCTGCACTACGCTAGACGATGTATGCCCTGTGGTTCCGAGGAAATAACTCGGTGTCCACAGGGAGCGCATATTTCGCAAGTGCGGAAACTCTTGACGCAGGACGCGGGACGTGTAGCCTTTGACGCGGCGCACCACTTCACACGGAGCAAGGTTGGGCGTCATTTGGCAGAACAGGTGAACATGGTCAGGCATCACTTCTAAGGCCCCGACTTCGCCGCCCAAGTCACTTATGCGTTCGCGGATCAAGGCATCCAGCCTGAGCCGAACGTCACCGACCAGAACGCGGCGGCGATACTTGGGGCAGAAAACGATGTGATAGTTTACTGTGAACACTCTGCCATTGTCGTGAATATGTTTGCTTGCCATACTTTATTAGAACCGCGAGGAACCAGAAAGTTGCACATCTACAGACCGAACTTTAACGGGGGCCAGCCACTCCTCCGCCCGATTAAAATCGGGGGTTTCCGTGGCCGAGGTTTACTATGAACACGAGTCAGACAATGACGGCAGGCGAGATACGGGCGGCGCTGGCAGACATTTCGGATGACCGGCCTATCTACATCGGGGAGTTCCGGCGGGATCGCTTGGCACGGGCTATTCGGCAGATTGATGTGACCCATCTGACCTTGCGCGGCCCGGAAGTTCTCTACATGGAGCCGGGTGAGTTTGTGGTGGCGACGGACTGCATCACGCTGGCCGGGAACGGGGGAACGGGATGACGATAATAGACAGCTCGGACCACGGCTATCGTGATTTCTTTTTTGAGAAGGTTTCGGTTACGGGTGGGCATGGACGCAAAGAAGAATTGCGGGTTTTCTCAGAACTGTACTTGGGAGAACCCATTGATTTTAAGCCAACTTTGCTGCTCGATATTGGCAGCCATGACCACGGATATTCTCGCTGGTCACTGTCACCGGCGGCAGCCCGCTTGCTGGCAAAGGCACTGCGAGAGGCAGCAGATTTCCAAGATGGTTATCATGGGAACGCGCAGCCACCCAAGCCTTGGCCTTTTGGAAGTGAGGGTTAAGCAATGAGCTCGCCTAACAACCGTCGTCAGCGAGAGGGCCGGTGCGACCGCTGCCAGATTCTCTGGGTGTGGAGCATGAACCAGCCCCTCAAAAACCAGACCTGTGCGGAGTGCGGCGGTCCGCTGAAACGAGTGACGGAGCGCATCCGGCAGGCGGGAAGTGGATACCTGGCGATGGTACTGGAGACGTACTACGCGCCGTTAAAGAAGGCGATCAGCGCCTGACGTGGCCGATAGGGCCACACACAAAGAAGCCCCGGACGTGAACAAGACGTCTGGGGCCAGATGAAGGGGAACTTCGAGATGATTATGCTTCGCAATACGCGGGATGTCAACCCCCCGCCACTGTCCTGTCTCCCTCGCCTCCACTGGCGAAGCGCCCTACAAGGGCAAACTTCTATGCCACGACCTTATCCCACTGGCAAACCTCTGGCCGAACGCGCAGGCGCGGCCACCATCCTCGGCGAGAATGCCTACGTGCTGGAAGCCCCCCAGGGCGGTGACGAGGAGACGTTCGGCTGCTACTATGCCACCGTTCAGCCAGTTGCTTTCAAGTACTTTCTGGGGCTGTCGGGAGGCTGGGTTGTTTCGTGCAGCTGCATGGACACGCGGACCCGCCGCCGTGTGTGCAAACACATGGTAGAACTGGCCGTCGCCATTCAGACGGGCCTGCGGATGCCCTGGGGCGCATTGGTGATGGCCGTGCGTGTGGCTCCCGCCACTCAGAGCGGGCCATTGACACCTGCCCAGCGGCTGCGGGCGCTCTTTGACGACTATCAGGCGGCTACGGCGCGGGCAGTGATCTTGACGGCGGCGCTGGTGGACAAGCTGGAAGCCGAACGGTGCGGGGGAGTGGCTGACAGCTACCAGCCTGCTCAAACTTCCATTCCGGCTCCCCTGCCAGCTCGGAGCGTAGTGTCTGGGTTTGACCCAAACGACTGGAAGTAAGGAGGCCTCCGATGTCTGCAAATACTGTGTCTGTAAATCCTAGCCCCAAAAAACTGTATCCCGCTTCCAAAGTGTTCTCCCTTGCCGAGTGCGTCCGCGCCCGTCTTCTGGAAGGTGCGCCGCGCGTCGCCGGCAATGTTCGGTGCGAAATCGCGGGCAGCCTGCGCCGGGGCCGTCCCGAGGTCGGCGATGTGGAAATCGTCATCGAGCCGACCTTTGACGAAGACCTGTTCGGCAGCCGCCTTCCGACCAGCACCGCGCTGGAAAGTGCAATCGACCTCTGCGTCGAGCGCGGCCTGCTGATCTGGGACCGGGCCGTGGTGCGGAATGGCCCCCGTCACAAGCGGCTGATCATTGCCGCGCTGGGCATCCCGCTGGACCTGTTCGTGGCAAGCCCGGACAACTGGGGCAACATCCTCGCCATTCGAACCGGGGATGCCGATTTCAGCCGCCTGCTGGTGACCCAGCGGTACAAGGGCGGCCTGCTGCCGGACTGGATGCGTCACGGCGACGGGCGGCTGTATGCGCGGGCTGAGGGCTATCCCGACTTCCGCGAGGCATCGGAGCCGAATGCCTACCTGGAAAACGCGCTGGCCTGTCCGACCGAGGAATCATTTTTTGCCCATCTCGGGCTGCACGTTCCGCCAATGACCCTTCGCACGGGTGACAGCACACGCCTCTTGTTGGCGCGGGAGACCTCTCATGCTTTCTAAATCGCCTTTGTCTAAATCACTTGTTTCTAAGTTGCCTTTGTCTAAATCGCCTTTTTCCATCTGCGTGACCGCCCCAGAAGAGTGCTTATTTGCCCTGCGGGATAAAAGCACGGGCGACGTGTATCCGCTGCCCGGCGTGCCGTCTTACGCGGCGGCGTACTTCATTCTGACATCCCTTCAAGATGGGCAGGACACCCCGCTTCTGCTGCCACCCCCACGCGGCGCGAGCTTGGAGGTGGTCTGTCCGCCCCGCGCCGCCGCCCAGGCCGCCCGCGACTTTCGGCGTGAAGAGCGACGATGCACCGATGCCGAGAGGGCGTGGCAGGAGGCCCGCGCTGAGTTTGAGCGGCTCTGTCCGCGCCGCCCCGAGGCCCGCTTGACGTGGGCGGAGCGCCTGGCCTGCCGGGTGCGCGGCTTTTTGTGGCGCACGGATGTGACGGTGGTTGTCCTGGCCGTCGTTGCCGTCGCCATTTTGGGGAGGAGGCTGCTGCCGTGATGGATTTTGACAAGCCTCTGCAACTCATGGAGATGGTGGTCGAGGTGACGGCGGCGCACATCGGCGCGGCCCGGCAAAGCAGTCATCACAACCCGGTGTCCCTGGCCCTCGACGACACGCTGGAAGCGGCGGGCCTGGTGGCTCCTGGCCAGGCGTGGGTCTCCGTGCAGCGGGGCCTGAGTACCGCAGAGGCGGCAGACACCCGGCGCAGCGTCGACCGATACGAAACCAACACCACCTGGCACGCGCTTTTGTTTGGCGTAGACGTGCCTCTGCCCCGGATAGGCCAGATAGTGCTGAGCGCCTTCCAGTATGGCCCCCAGGCCGGTCCGTTCGCCGTGCGGGGGAGGGGCGGCGAAGTAGTGTCGATGCGGCCCTACAGCCAGATCGTGCGCCCGTTCAGCTTCTCTTTGACGTTCCTGGCTCCCGCCGCAAAGGCTGCCGAGCAAGCCCGGCCTGCCGCGCACTTCGACCCCGACGCGGCTGATGACGACGATTTTACCTTTGATGATTTCGAGGAGGAAACTTTAGTATGCCAAGCACTGTGACCGACGAAACTATGACTGCCGATGACGATACCACTTACGTGGATCCGTATGATCTTGACCCCGGTGATGGGGTGGCCGTGCGGGACCTGGACAGCGAGGAGGCTGATGCTTCCACCGAAACCGGAGCAGAGGAAACCGGGCCAGAACTTTTCGCGCGAAAAGGTGGGGACGCCCCGGAGAGCTTTCTTCTCACCGTTCCCCTAGACTTTGTGCGCCCGGACCCGGACAATCCGCGCACCGAGTTTGACGAAGCCGCGCTGAACAGCCTGGCCGCCAGCATCCGACAGCAGGGAATCCTCCAGCCGATCAGCGTCCGGCCCGTGACCGTCAACCACGGGGTAGGGGACGACCGGACGCATTACATCATCATCGCCGGGGAGCGGCGGTTCCGAGCGGCGCAGCGGGCGGGCCTTACCACCTTGCGGGTGCTGGTGCAGAGCGTGGAAGACGCTGGCGACGTGCTGGCAAAGCAGATCGTCGAGAACTTGCAGCGCGTGGACCTGAACCCGATGGATGCCGCGCATGGCTACCAGAGGCTGCGGGACAAGTACGGCTATACCCTGGAGCGAATCGGGGATTCGGTCAGCGCGTCGCCGGAGAAAATCTCGAACACGATGCGGCTGCTGGACCTGCCCGTCGAAACGCAGCAGCTAGTGGGAGCCGTGCGGCTGACACCTTCCCACGCCATGCTGCTCCTGCCGCTCTCGAAACGGGCGCAGACGTTCCAGGCCGTGCAGCTGGCTCAGGAGGCGGCGGACGGGGAGTGGACCGTCAAGCGTCTGGGGACGGAGATCGAGCAGCGTTTCCCCCGGCCCGTCGAAACGCCGCTGCTGGACGTGCCCGTCGATGCTCCTGTCGCCCCGGAGAAGCAAAGCCGCTTTGCTTCTCCGGGGCCAGCTCCGGCGAGTCAGGTGCTGTCATTAACACCCGGCGGGGACAGCATCCCAGCGGCCAGCGATGAGCTGAATGCAAACGACGAGACGGCAGATTTTCGAGGCGACGACTTAGGAGGCGATGATGCGGAGCTATTGGGTCAAGACGCCGATCCTGCTGAACCGAGCGGAGGCGCGTCGGACGAAGCAGAGCAGCCGGAAGATCAGCAGGATGCCGAAGAAGGCTCTGCCGAGCCAGAAGGGACGCCTGAACCCGTTCCAGTGCCTGCTGTGGCGACCGAACACCCCGCGCCCGAAACTGCGGCGAATGCGCCTGTAGGAATAAGCACGTTGGCAGAGGCCAAAACTCCTGACGCTAAAACTCCTGACGCTAAAGCCGCATCCGCCAAAACATCCACTGCCGCGCCCGCAACGGCCTCCCTGGCCCCTGCCCAGCCCGCCGGCACGATCAACCACACCTTGCTGGTGACCCAGGAGATGGACGACTGGCTGTGGGAGCAGGACCTGACGCCGCTGGCCGCGCTCAATGCGCTGAGGGACGCCTGGGACTACCGCTTGACACCTCGCGCCCAGAGTGCAGCCCACGAGCTGACAGACCACTGGAATCAGCAGAACCCAGATCAGCCCGCTACTCTGCCCCACCGCGTTGAATCTATCCTCGTTGTTCGGGCTAATGCCCTCACCGAGCAATCGGCTGAATAAAGAAAGAGAAGACCATGCCTGACACAGCCACCCGCACACGCCGCCAGTTCACTTACAAGGGAATGACCCTGGGCGATCCCGATCCAACCAAGTCCATTCCAGACGTCCAGAAGATGCTGGCCGTCAACTACCCGGAGCTGACTTCGGCCTCACACACGTCGTCGACTAAAGACGGGCGAACTATTATTGAGTTCACAGCAGCAGTTCGCACCAAAGGCTAGGCAAAACGGAAGGCTAAGAAATGGAGCCGACGGAAGAAACACCATGCCCAGAAGATCACGGCCAACAAAACAGCCAGCAGTGCAGGAGCTTCCGAGAAGCCATCGCAGCGGTCCGGGGCGGCGCATATTCCGAGGGGTCCGAGATTGCGACTCGCTACGCCCGCGACCCATCACTGCCAAAGCTGGGGCGGCTGCTCTCGGGGGCAGTGCAAAAGGGCAGGGGCAGGCCCGTCCTGCCCCCGTCTTCACTGCTCCCGCCGCTGCCCTGACGCGCCCTGTGGCCTCCTCCGTGAACCTGTCAGGTTTGTCCGCGCTACCGATGCTCTCTGCGGACATTCCGGTGGAGATCACCGTCACCCGCACCCTGGCGCACTATGCGGTTCTCGCCGAGGCGCTGCTGGCCGAGGGTCTGATCAAAGAGTCGGACTGGACCGGCAATCTCAGCAAATCCATTCACGCCGGTCTGCGCCGCTTTCTTTCTGATGAGCTGGAAGAAGGCGGATGCGGCGGCTGGCACGGGGGAGGCTTCGTCCCTCTGGACTTTGCCTACACGGACAACGTGCGCCGCTCCAGTCTTGGCAGCTCCTACGAAGATGAATATGACGCCGATTACGACGAGGTGTTTGAGTACGGAGCCGGGGAGAAGCCTTGCGGCGGGTTTGGCCTGGTCGTAGATGAATGGCGTCAAGTGATTGTTGGCCCTGCAATCCTGGCGATTGAGCGCCTTTGCATGGGGGCCGGCTACAGCGTCCTCGCCACTGTGCAGGAAGCATTGGCGGCGACGTGCGGCTGCATGGGGCTTTTCGAATGTGCTCACATGATCAAAAATTGGGGTTCAGGGTCAGACCAGGACGAAACGAATGAAGACACGCTTGCCCGGTTCCACCGAGAGGTACCGGAAGACGCGGCAGCGGCTGCTTACTCCCCCAAAACAGTCTCATGGGCTTTGGAACAGGTCACCGTACACTCAGCCAAAGGCGTCATGGACCTGGCGGGCTTGGACACCATCCTGCATCTTACCCAGTCGCTGAGAGCATTGGTGGAGAAAGCCAGTGCCGCCGATCTGCTCAGCGACTGGACAGAAGAGGCAGAAATGTACGGCTATCCAGCTGATCACACGCTTCCCACCATGATCCGGTGGTCTGAAGCCGATATGACGCCGCGCATCTTTGACGATTACCACGAGAGCATCATGCAGTCTGAGGCGCACACCAATATTGCCTTTTACAAGAAATGCTGGATGGACGATCTGGAAAGCGTTCGCGCCGCCGCTAAAGACATCTGCCTGACTTTGCAGCTCATCGGCACAGCGGATCGCATTTTGGCGCTGTGCCATGAGTTCGGCCACAAAGATGTCTCCACGACGGAACTGCCAAGCCAGCACTGGAACGAGGGGTGCGGCGTTACCCGGCATCAATGGTGACACAGGATTTAGACTTCAGGACGATTTTAGAGATGACTACAAATCCATTAATTACAAAAACATCAATCGCTCCGTCCGACTATATGGGCGCACAGGAAACGCTGCGCCTAAAGCGAGCAATCCTGCTTTACGAAACGGCCATCAGCAATGAAGCATTGGCAACGGTTCACGCGGTGAACTGCCGCGAGGGTGCCCCGCCAGAGATTCAGGCTGGCTTCTGCCTAACACAAGACGCGCTTGATGAGCTGCTCCGCGCAATGGCCGGAATGTCGCCCCGCCGGACCCTTCTGCCGGATGGAATGCTTTCCTACGACGGCGGGCGCATGGCCTGGTGGACAGCCCCCAAGCGCCGCCCCATCTTTTTCAAGACGAGCGACAAACAGTTCAACGCGGAGGTGTCTGGCAAAGTTGTCCTGCATCCGCCGCTGCTGTTTGTGGCCGAGCCTCGCAATCTGTATGTCTTCGCGCTCGCTGAAGCGGCCCGCCCCAAAGCAGACACAAAATTTTGTCGTGCGCCCTACTTTAATATCTATGGCCGCGGCAATATGTGCGCGGGCAACGTGCCACTACCGGAGATTATTCAGCCTGAAGACGTGCCGACCTGGGAGAAAGCGTTTTTCGAGACCAACTTTACACATTCGAATGTCGGCGGCGGACATCTGACGAAAAAGCCGATGACGCACGAGATGTTCTGGCGGATGCTTCGCCCATCACCGCCCGGAACAACAGGCAGCGATCCGGCAGAGTGGTCGGAGTTTCTGTGCCCACTGGACTTGACGGTGGACCAGATCATCAACATAGGGGAGAGCCAGTGACTAGACCCAAACAAGAGAAGCCGAAGAAATCGGTTCGCCTTCACCCGATTGTGCCAGAGCTGCTGGAAGGGCGCGTCAGCGTCGCCCTGGTTGGGTGCGGCGGCAACGGCAGCCAGATACTCTCAGGCCTCGCCCGGCTGCACCTCGGCATGATCGCCCGCGGCCACCCGGCGGGCCTGCACGTCACAGTGTTTGACCCGGACCGGGTTTCACCGGCGAATGTCGGACGGCAGCTCTTTTCGCCCTCGGACATCGGCCAGTACAAAGCCAGCGTCTTGGTCAACCGCCTGAACCTCTTTTACGGCCTGGATTGGGAAGCGGTCCCGGCCCTATTTGAGGATGCAAAACTTGCCATGGATGGAAACGGCTGGTCAAACCTTTATGCACGCCGCTTTATCTTGATCTCTGCGGTGGACACGGCGGCGGCGCGGGCCACTCTGCATCGCCGCATCTACGATCCCAAGCAGCAGACGCCAGCCTACTGGCTGGATATGGCGAACGGCCAGACCGACGGCCATGTGATCTTCGGGCAGCCCGCAATCTATCCTAAAAACGCCAAAGGCAAGATGAACCCGCCGCTGCTGTATCGTCCGCCGGTCGTGACGGAAGTGTACCCGGAGCTGCTGGACGACGATTTTGTGGAAGATAACACGCCTTCCTGCTCACTGGCGGAGGCGCTGGAAACGCAAGGGCTGTTTGTCAATCAGCACATGGCGACGTGGGCGCTGACGCTGCTGGAGCTTCTGTTCTGGCGCGGCGGGCTGGACCACCACGGCTACCACATCAATCTGCTGACGGGATGCGTCAACCCGCGCCCGATCCCGGAGACGTGGCCGTTTCCGGCAGTTGCCAAAGCGAAGGAGGCTGCTTATGTCTAACATTCCTACCCCCGGCCCCCAGGAAATCAAAGCCGCTGCCGAAGTCATTGCCAACGCACGCATTATGCGGGGCGGCGCGCCATTTATCACCAATGTTCTAGACCTGTTGCCAGATAATCTCCGCGAAGAAGTCCTCGAAGACACCGAAGAGGCATTAATCGCGGCCAGTGCCGTGCGGTCGGCGGGTCAGCCCATCTCAAGGCTAAGAGAAGCTGCGCCTGAGCTGCTGGCCGCTCTGCAAACTCTCGTCAAAGCCGTGGACGGCCTCATCATTGAATGTTCCAATCAGGAAGCCTCAGACCGGCTGAACCCTGTTTCAGACCGCATCAACAAAGCGTGGCACTCAGCAAATGACGCCATTGCCAAAGCCACTTTGCCGGCGGCGGGTTCGGAGGAAGCCTGTGCCTAATCCCTCCCTCAATAATGCATCCACCGACACTTGCTACACCCGAACCCCCTTCCCCTGGCTTATAGAGGAAGACTTGGGCGGAGGGCGGCTCGTGCGGCGCTGCTCAGAGCTTGCGGGCGGCTGCGGAGACCGGCAGGAGGTGATCGCTATCAAAGACGGGCCGTGCGCGGGGCGCTATCCCGGTTTCGTTCACTGGTACGGCCAGCACTGCCAGTGCGGACGTGGGAAGGTGGCAAGGTCGTGAGCCATAAAATCGCGGACAATCGCAAAATTACGGATAATCGCAAAATCACGGACACCCGGCACGTTTGTTATCGGCGCTGGCACGTGGACCCAGCGGTGAGCTGGTGGCGCGTCTGGGTCATCTTCCCCGACGGCGATTCGTCGTGGTCTACGGGCGAAACAGTCCAAGCGGCTTACCTCAAAGCGGTCAGCAACATTCGGCGCTGCCGACCCAGGCACTTTTTGCCGCGAGACTGGCAGCGATACAACCAGCGGTTCGGCACTCACAGGGTCGAGCAGACAACGGACGGCCACGAATAAATAAGGTGAAAGGTTTGTTATGAGCAGATTTTACAGCACGGTTTGCCTAGGCTACGACTGTCATATCCATCAGCACCTGAAGCTGATCACGCGCATGGTGCATGGCGAGTACCGGCCCAAGCGGCGGGGCAGGGACACGCGCCAGCGGCATCCAGGAAAGGGCAGCCAGTGACCGAGGAGAAGCCAGTGACAACACTGCAAGAGGCGGCGGAACAGCAGATGACCGGCGTGGCGGTGATCTGGTGGGCCATTGACCTCCGATGGAAGCGATGTACGCTCTATCACGTGCAGGTCTGTTCGGGCGGGCGGGCTGTCTGCGGACGAGACGTATCCGGTCAAAGCAGCCTTACCGGCTGGCAATATGAAACGGTCAGCATACCATATCTTGCCCGTCGTGTGGCCGAGCGTAACTTGTGTTCAGAGTGCATCCGCCTTCTGGCCGAATACGACTTTTCCAGTGGCAAGGAACCGAGCCGCGTCAAGGAGCCAATTTGAAATGAGCTACGAACACTACACCCGCGCCGAGCACATCGCCTGGTCCAAAGAGCGGGCGCTGAGGGAACTGGATGCGCCGGGCAGCGCCGCCCAGTGTGTCGCAAACGCTTTTGCTTCGATGGTGTCCGACTTGAACAAGCATCCAGAGACACAGGATCACCTGGGCAACGTGCTGGGCATGACACTGCTTGTCAACGGCCACCTCTCCACACGCGATGAGATGCGGAAGCACATTGAGGGCTACAACTAATGGCAAACGCGAATACTTATCCAGGGCCAGTTTCCGACCGGCCCGAGCGCGAAGCGCCGCCAGGGCGGCGCGGGCAAGATGCGGCTACCCCTTACGGCAACAACAACCAGGGCAGCAAAATCCAAATCTACCGCTACGTCGCCAGCGGCAAAATCCTGGACGTGACGGACCTGCTCTCCTTCGACCCCAAGCGCAGCAAGATCGCCTTCGCGCTGGTGGAGTTCGACGACCAGAACAAGGCCACGCAGCGGGTCCGGCACTTTGTAGACGCCACCGACATGAAGCTGCTCTGCCACGACGTGCTGACCGGCCTGTTCACCGAGTTCGCCGACGAGAAGGGCAGTGGCAACGGCGACTATACCGAGGCGCGGGTCCTGTCCTTCAAGAAAGAGACGAAGTACCGGCAGCCCTACGTCCTGCGGATTGACAACGGCCAGGGCGAAGTCTACGGGCAGGGCCAGGTGAAAATGGTCAAGGTGACGGACACGCTGACCTTGCAAATGCCGGAGATGGAAGCGCGGAAGATGGCGCTGACCGTGCGCGACTACATCGACCAGTGGCAGATCATCCATTTCAGGAAGCGGCAGGATGCGATGACGGTCAGCTTCAGCGCGGGGCAGGGCAGCTAAGCATGAAAGTCTACACCGTCCGCTTTGACGAATCGCTTCGGTGGTTCTGCTTTGACAAGCTGGCCGACCTGCAGGACGCTGTCAAAGAGCGAATTGAACAAGACAACTTTTCTGAGGGCGAGAAGATAGAAATCGTCGTCGGGTCTCGGGAGATGTCGGAAGAGGAATATGAGACCCTGCCGGAAGGGGACGGCGAGTAATGCTCCCCCCGGTTGAAACCGGGGGCTTCGGGTGTCTCCCTCCACCTCTCGCGCCATGCGAGTAAAACGAGGATTTTGTAGTGTGCGGCTTCGCCGGACAGGAGAAACGGGATGCGAAATTGTGACGAGTGCGGCACAGACATAGAGGGCAGCGGTGGAAACATCTGCGTGGATTGCTCTGGGCATTTTTGCGACGAATGCAGGTGGGATCATCCTGACTGCGACCCTGATGCACTTGTCGGCGCGACGCCCAGCAACCCTACAGGCCCGCCGCTCCTCCACCCGGCTGAAGCCGGGGGTTTCCGCGCCGGAGGCATACTATGATCTTGCTCGAAACCCTGTTTGCCCGTGCGCTCAAAGAGATGCCCGACGGCCCGCCCTTCATGTCGATGGAGACGCATCCGCTCTCTGTCGCGCTGCAACAGCTCGTGCCTCACTACGTCGCCCTAATCCACGCTGAAGGCGGCCCGGAGCAGCACGAGTGGAAGCAGTCACGCCCCGTCGCTCCGGCGCTCAGCGGGGCAGGGGAAGCGGCTTTGAGGGGCATCCCAACGAAGACCGCGCAAGGGCCACAAATCCTGAGCAAACTGGCGTTCGGCCTCGCGCTTTTGTCGTTCTCGCCCAGCGGCGTGCCCTTTTGTGGGGTTCGCTACCGGTCAGATACCCATCCTGCTACGGCCTTGAATTCTATAGCCTTGAAAGGGGGTGATCAACACCCAGACCGCAACGAAGGACCGCTGGTGATAGCCGCGCGGGCCAGGAGCTGAGAATGCACCATTACTCAATTCACCACTTTCCACTTTACGATTTTGCGACAAACCTTGTCCACGACGCTGTCGCCCAGCTACTCTTTTGTTTCTGGGTGATCTACAGCCTCCTCCGAATCACATACGCACTGAGCCAGCTCAGAAGGAAGCAAACTACCATGTCCGACGATTTAGACTCCAAACTTGCCCAGCTCGACACTACCGTCGACCAGGTCATTGACATCCTCTCGACCGACAAGTCCGACATCGCCGCGCTGCAAGCCTCTGTGGACGCTCTCAAAGCCGAGCAGGGCGACGACAGCGACGAAGTGGCGAAAGCACAGACGATCATCGACAAGCTAACAGCAGCGATCACGCCCGGCCAGTCTGCGCCGGTGGAGGTAGCTCCTACCACCGAGAAACCAACAGGCGATGCCGGGACTACAGCCGAGGAGCAAGCCTCCTAAGGAGCAAGCCTCCTAACAGGATCCTGAATTCAACCGGGACATCCGCCATGTTGCGGATGTCCCTAATGAGAAGGATTACAGAAGCACCCCAGGAATAATCACAGAAGTACCCCAGTTATGAGCGCGAAAATCATGGGCGAAGTATGGGGGCTTGCCCTGCCCAGAGAGCAGAAATATGTCCTGATTGCCCTGGCAGATCATGCCGACCACGAAGGCTGCCATGTCTTCCCGAGCGTCGGCCTGGTTGCCTGGAAAACCGATTACAGTGACCGCCAGATTCGCCGCATTCTGGAAGAACTGGAGCGCATCGGAGCGATTGTGCCGACCAATCGCCAGCAAGGACAAGTCACCGAGTACCGAATAGATTTGGCCCGCATAGCTCGGAAGGAGGCGCGTTCTGCCAAAAGAGGACGGCCTGTAAAAGTCAAAGGTGGTGCTGAGAAAACGGATGAAACTGACCCTGAGAAAACCCCGGACATTTTGACACATTCCCAGAAAACCCCGGACATTTCAGCACAAAACCCCGGACATTTTGACACAGGGACCCCGGACATTTTGACACAAACCCCGGACATGACTCACGCGGGCGCGTTGCCGCAGGCGCGCGGAACCGTCCTTAACCGTCCTTTGAACCATCCTAAGCAGCAGCACACGCAGGAGGCCGCCGCGCTTCCCATCTGCTTCTCTCCCATCCCCGCCGGCTGTGGCGAGGAAGAGGCTGCCAGGAAAGAAGAAGCTGCTGCGGCTGTTTTGTGTGACTTCGTCTCCCGGACAGTCAGAGAACTTCAGCGCCAGGGCGTCGATGCCGACGAAGACACGCTTCGGCAGTCGGTCCAAACGAACGTGACGAGATATGGCGAGCCGGCTGTGGCCCGCCAGGTGCAGTGGCTGCCACGCCGCACCGGAGAGCGCCGTCTACGGGTGCTGGCCGCCGCTTTGCGTGACGGTTATGAGGACCCGGATGCGGAGCGGCCCCGGAGCAAAGCTGCCCGGCCAGCTCCAAGCGAACTGCCATGTTCGCCAGTGGGATCTTCATCAACATCAGCTTCGCTGGAGCCAGTTTCACTGAATCCGGCTTCGCCGACGCACGTGCCGCGAGAGAAGCCGAAAGAACTTCCGCCTGAGCAGGTTGCGGGCAACAAGCGGGGAGCATCTTTGATCCGGGAAAATCTGGCCGCTGCAGGACGCAATTTTACGGGATACGTTTCTTCCCGAGGGCAGAAACCCCAAGAGCAGAAAGGATAAATTTGTGAGCATTCGTCAAAGCAGCGGCACAAGCCGCAACGGTTCGGCGATGACCGGGTATCGGCACGATCTGCTGCCGTTTGGCTTGGAAAACAAGATTGTTGAAAACCGTGTTTTTGAGCCGCTGGAACCCCAAAACTTTTCGCGCGAAAAGTTTGCCTGTCCCGAGAGCCTTTCTGACCCCGGCTTTCGGCTGTATTCGGTTCGGCTTTGCCCCCGTGCGGCTGCCCGCATTCGCGCTCTGCTGGCGTTTCCAGGGCTGCATGACGAGGTGCGAAGCGCGTACACTGGCCTTCTGGTGTGGGCGTCGGATTAAGAAAAAACAAAGGATAACTATGGAGCAGAGACGGATGAGTGAACAAAGACGGGTGGGGGAACGGCTGGAAATGCAAATAGCCAAAGAGCGTGAGATTAAAGAAACTGAAATGGCAACGTGTGCGGAAGTGCCCTCGCATCTGACGCCTCGCCAGGCTGCCGAGCGGGCGGCGGCCCTGTGCGCCGAGTATGGGGCCATAGACTTCATGTATTATGGGTGCAGCGTCGTTGTGAAACCGGGCGAAACGATAGACGCCGTGGAATGGCGTCTCAGCAACCTCTCTGTGCCGCTGGACGAGGACATTCAGCAGGGGACAGCGGAGGCACACAAATACGGCCTGCTGGTGGCTGGAGTGCTGAAGGAGGCATCGGAGGCGGCGCGGCAGGGCCAGTGTCGGGAGAAGCTGCGGCTGGCGTACCGAATGTGCAGCGAGCTGCGGCGGCAGGTGGACAACTTGCAGGCTGTCATCGACAACCGGGGGTGCGGGGGATGAGGAAAAAACACGCGACAGTCACAAACCGTCTTGACGGATTGTTTCTGGACATGCTGGCAAAAAGCAAGACCTTAGAAAAAATCAAACCGTCAGAATCGACAAGCGAAGCAGAAGCCGCCCTAAGCGAAGCAGAAGCCGCCCTAGCCCTGGCGGCGACCCGGCTGGAAGAAGCAGTCAGCCAAGCGGAGGCGGAGGGCGCTAACATGGCTACGACGGCACGCGTCAAGCTTGCCCTGCTGGAACACTGGGGGAGCATCTTGGACGTGCCAGGAAACGAGGGAGCGCCGATTATCTCGCTCCCGCCCCGCCCCTTTGACCCAGACACTGCTTTTGAGACCATCCGCTTTCGCAAAGGCCGGCGTCCTGCCGACGACGCGACCACGACGGGGGATGCGGCCCGTTCCCGCACTCGCGCCTCTCGCCATGTCCGCGGCGGCAGTCCCAGCCTGCGCCAGCTTTGCAGCCATTACCGCATCATCTTCCGATCTTATCAGGTGGTGAAGCGCAAAGAGCGCCTGTTTCACTTCAACGACCCCACCGTTCCCGCACGGGAGGCGGCCCTGCACGCGGCGCGGGAGGCTCTGTTCGAGCGCGTGACGCGGACGGGACATAGGCGGCGCTCTTAGGCTACTTTTTCTGAATCTACTTTTTTACTCTCGTAGCCCAATGGCAGCGTGGCGACGAGCTTTAAACTCGTGAGATGCGGGTTCAAGTCCCGCCGGGAGTGTCTATTCTCGATTGATGTCTATTCTCGATTGATGTCTGTTCTCGATTGATGTCTGTTCTCGATTGATGTCTGTTCTCGATTGATGTCTGTTTTGGAGAAGTTGAATGGCGAAGGCAAAAAACAATGGACGGCGCGGTGGCGGGATTATCAAGGTCCGCAAAACCCGTCAGATTTTCCATGACGGTGCTCACGGGATGCACCCGGAGTATCAGGCCCAGCTCGCGCAGGCGGCGGCAGATCAGCGCGATGCCGAGCGCACCGTGGAAGCCGACCAGGAAGCCCAGTCGGCGGCAGAGATGGCCCGGCAGGCCGATGAAGCCGCCCTGATGGCCGCCAATGCTCAGCGGCAAGCCAAACTGTCCGCCCGGCCCTGCCTGCGTTGCAAAGAGGTCCTGCCCCCGGAGGCGTTCGAGCGGCACGGACACGCTTATAATGGGCGGGTGGGGTGCTGCCGTCCCTGTGCCAAACTCATCCGCGACCGCAAAAGCGTCCGGTCGAGGGGGGAGACCCAGCGAGAGGCGCGTCCGTGTTTGCATTGCGGAATGCCCTTTGTGCCGCCTCATCACAACGTCAAGTACTGCTGCGAAGCGTGCCGGAGCCAGCGGCAGACAGCTAAAAATGCAGCGCGGCATCAGGCGGCGTACCAATTTCAGCGGGAGCATCACCGGGCGAACAATGCGGCTTGGAAAGCGGCGAACCCTGACAAGCGCCGACAGCATCGTCGCAAAGCCTATTATGCCCGCCCAGAGATGGAGAAAGCTCGTCACAGCGCCTGGGTGGCAGCCAACCGGGAACACATTAACGCCTATGCGCGGGCGTGGCAACAGAAGAAAAAAGAGCGCAAGGAGAAAGGATTGACCCCATGAGCAAAGACGAAATCGCCGCAATCCGCCTTCTCTCTCGCTGCCGGGTCTACCACCGGCGGGAGCGGGAAAAGATCAAAGAGTGGCGGCTGATGCTGGACTGCGATCCTGACATGGATATCGGCGGCTGGGACAATCGCAAGCTGTTTGAGATGCTCCACAAGTACCGCGCCCAGCACCGCCAGTGCCCCTGCCTGCCCTGCCTTAATGCCATGCTGTGCCCCGGCTCAACGAAAGGCAAGCCAGCCAGCCCGCACGACCGCTCACTGTTCGCCGAAGGGGAAATTATTTGACACCTGAACGAATAAAACTCTGCCGCCAAGTCGCCTCGCTGTTTGCACTGACGACTTCCAGTGTGAAAGGCGAGGCCCAGTCGGCCAAAGACCGGGTGAAGGAGATAGTGAAAGCGCACAACCTGACGTTTGAGGATGTGTCGCCCCACTGCAACGGCAACGCTCTGGCCCTGAAAGTCATGCGCTCGTTCTGGAGCATCTCCGAGACGGTTTCGCCCGCGCCGGAACCAGCTCCGAGAGCCTACTCTGACCCCGGAGCATGGCCGCCCGGAGGGACATACTCGACCCGTGCAGATGAGGATATGTTTGCTCAGCGGTTGCGCGAACATATGGAAAGGATGAGCCGAGGATGGGGGTCAGCTTCCTATGGGTGGGATTATGCGGCGCCGGAACCCGACCCGGTGACAGTGACCATCGACGGCCAAACCATGAACGTGGAAGACATTCCAGACGCATTGCTGCGTTCCTATATCGGCATCCATAAAATGCGAGCGGACGAGACCCAAAGATACGCCGGTCGAGCGCATGATGCCATTGAGCAGGGTGAATACGCGCAGGCAATCCGCCTCCTGGAACGGCTCCAGGTCACGAGTCTGTCTAAGAGCGATTTGCAGAAATTGGAAGCCGAGCAGCACCGCCGGATGATGACGCCCCGGCCTGGCCCGTCTTTCCGGGGCGGACGATTGGAGTGGTAAAATAAACCTTATGACAACGAATTTGGTAACCCCCGATGAACTCTCTGCAACAGACCTTCTTGCGGACTTTGTTTTGACCCCGGAGCTGACCCTTCCCGCCGATGCCGCCGCCCGCCGCCTGGCGTTTCTCGGCATGAGCGGCTCAGGCAAAACGTCATCCGCAAAAGTGCTGGTCGAGCGTCTGGCCCGTGCCGGGCGCCGCCTTTGTATTTTGGACCCGGCAGGCGTGTGGTCTGGGCTACGAGTGGCCGCCGACGGCGTCAGCCCCGGTCTGCCCTTTGTCGTGTTTGGCGGGCGGAATGCGGATGTGCCGCTGGAAGAGACGGCGGGCGCGCCAGTGGCGGACCTCGTGATGGACGAGCATCTGCCGGTCATCCTGGACCTGTCCGGTTTTGAAGACGACGCCCAGATGTGCCGCGTGGCCGCCGACTTCATCCGCCGCCTGCGCTTCCTGCAAAACCCGACCCGCGAGCCGCTCCTGCTGGTGGTAGATGAGGCGGACCTGCTTGCCCCCCAGACGGCCCGCAAAGAGAGCGTGGACAGCCAGCGCCAGCTCATCAGCGTGGCTCGCCGCTCCCGCTCCGACGGTTTGGGCCTGCTGGTCATTACCCAGCGCCCTGCCGCGATCACCAAAGACGTGCTGACGCAGGCCGAGGCCGTGTTCCTGCTGCGCTTTGCGGGCTACAGTGACCTTGCCGCCGTGGAAGACTGGATCGGGGCGTACCTGTCGAAAGCGGAGCGGCAGTCCGTGATTGCCGCCTTGCCGTCTCTGACGGAAGGCGAGGCGTTTGTCACGTCGCCGTCGTGGATGCGGACGTTTGTGCGTACCCGCTTCCCGCTGCCCTCCACCTTTGACAGCTCGGCTACGCCCAAGCCGGGCGCGTCCCGGAACATCGCTCCGGCCCGCGCAGCGGTGGACCTCGCGGCTCTGGCCGAACGGTTTACGGCGGCCATCGAAGCAGAAAAGGAGAACGATCCCGAGGAGCTGAAGAAGCGCATTCTGAGCCTGCAGCAGCAAATCAGAGAACTAGAAATCAGAGAACAGCAGCAGCAGCTGAGCGAGGCCAAAGCGCAAGGAACCAGTGAAGTAAAAACGGTTGAGAAAATTGTCGAAGTGGAAAAGATCGTAGAGAGAATTGTCGAAGTTGAGAGAATTGTCGAAGTGCCGGCTCTGGAACCCGGAGAGATGGAGCAATTTCGGGCGGTCGCTGAAGGCATCCTGGCCCGGCTTCCGCCGTCGGCCTCAGTGACTGCGATAGCCGGCACGCTCGCAGAAATAGGGACGCCCACGGGAACGGAGACGCCCACGACCAAGCCTGTTCCCATGCCCAAGACGGCTCCCCCATTATTGGGGGCAGATTCAATGCCGAGTAAAGAAATTGTGCCGAGTCGGGAAGGTCTCAGCCGCCCGCAGCAGGTGATCTTGAACACACTGGCGGACCTTGCGGCGAGCCATATGCCCCAGCCCCAAAAAGAGCATGTGGCCGTGTTTGCGAAAGTGTCTCCGAAGTCCGGCGGATACAGCAACAATCTCGGAGCGCTGCGCTCGGCGGGCCTGATCGACTATCCCGCGTCGGGCCGGGTTGCCCTGACGAAAGAGGGTGCAGAAGCGGCACGGCCTTCCGCAACCCTGCTGACACGCACGGCGCTGCAGGAGACATGGCTGGCACGGCTGCCGGGACCGCAGGCGAAGCTCATGCGCGTCTTGCTGGACTGCTACCCCAACTGGGTGGCGAAAGAGGGTCTGGCGCAGGAAGTGGGTGTCAGCCCCACGAGCGGGGGCTACAGCAACAACCTGGGAGCGCTGCGAAGTCTCGGGCTGGTGGACTACCCCAGGCCGGGAAAGGTGGCGGCCACGGCGCTGCTCTTTCCAGATGGACTGGACTAACCCTCCTCTACGTTTTCCAAATCTAGATTTTCAAGTTCGGTCACATCCAGCGCCTGTGCCTTGCCTGCGTTGATCAGCCCCAGCGCGATGGCGGGCGTCACCATCGGCTCCGGGCTGTCCAGGTCGTTCGCGCCGCCGATGGTCAAGTGTGCGCCGTGCCGGAACCGCCACAGCTCCCCGTCCACCATCCATGCCGTCGGCAGGGTAATTTCGATAAGGTGGACCCGGCTAACGCCGCTGGCCGGTTTTGGCGCAATCCCTTTAATGCGCTTCATTTTTTGCTCTCTTTTCCAGTGTGGCCAGGCAGCGAGAGCAGCGGGGCTTGTGGCTCGGCCCGAGATCAGCTTTGCCTCGAAACCGGCGCACCGTCCCGCACAGGCTGGCCCGGCCCCAGGGACGATGGTAGCGCCCGTCCAAATACTCTCCCGCGTCGCCCTCCTCAAACCAGTGGCTATAGTCGCCGAACAAGCCCGTGCCCCACCCCGAAGCGAGTTTAGCCGGTGGTGGCGGCGTGGGCCTTTCTGCCTGTCTCTCTGCCGCTCGCTGGGCCATCATCTCCATAAGCCGGGCCTGAATGGCGACAAGGGATTTGTAGCTGTTCTGGCCCGGCTCGGCTGCGTGGTGACACGCCCAAATCAAGTGCTGAATTTCCATCTTGTCCAACTCAAGCAAGTAGAGTTCTTCGGCATCAGCCATAGCATCTTTACTCCCGCGCCAATCCCACCGGCCCGCCGACTTCTTGCTCCACATCGGCCAGCACCATCTCAATGATCTGGGCGCAGCCATCCGTGCCGATCTTCTCCCCATAACGCTCCTCATCGACCGCCAGGCCCGCCTCCCACGCGCCGCGCAGCGCTTCGGCATAGCGGCGGTTCTTCGGCGTGTCCAGCAGATGCAGCGGGACCTCAAACCGAGCGGCCACCTTTGCCGGCTTCTGTGCCCCCACTTGCTCCAGCCGCGTCTCCATCTGCGCGGCCAGGCTCATCAGCTCCTCCAGCCGCTGGCCCTGATCATGGCCGACCGAGCGCATGGCCTGGCTCCCCGCGCTCCGCAGCTTGGCGGCCAGCGCCCGCAGCGTGTCCAGTTCGTTCTGAGCTACATTCATGCTGTTTCCTCTTTCTGGCTCCCCGCCCTGTTCCCCTCGGAATTCAGCCACTGGTCCAAAGTCGCGTATTTGGGCCGACCATCATTCCAGAACTTGTCTAGGAAATCTTCCATCGGCTCATCATGCTGCACCAGATAAACATTTTCTCCTTCGCAGAAGGGGCACTCTTCCGGCCCCTGGTCTTCATCGCGCAGGCTGGTTCCAACCCAGCCACACTCGCTGCAATGCCATCGCTTCATTTCTGTTGCCTGCCCCAATCGGCGTCGTCCAGGTCTGACACGCGCTTTCCTCCCGGCTGCCACTCTGGGTCGGACAGCAGGGCCTCCCGCGCCGTCTCCCGAAAGCGGTCCAGCAGCTCAATCCGGCTGACGGCCATGTCTCGGTCTGAGTACGTCGCCATCCACTCGTCCGGCTGCCCGTCCTGCTCCCGGCTCCAGACCTCATACTCCACCCGTGTCGGCTGGTCCGGTGACTCTATTCTGTTTTTGATGACCCCGTGGTGTTCCCCCTGCTGATACCAAATCATCTTTTTGTCCCCTTTGCCCGTTCCTCGCTCATCAATCGCCGCACCATCCCGGACACGCCTTCCGGCAGTGCCTTCGCCCACTGCGCGTCGTCTGGGTCCAGCAGAATAGTCACCTTGACCATGTTGGACGGGCGCACTGTGCCTGGCGGACGGCCCCGCCTCGGCTCCTGAACCTGCTGAGTTTCCACGCTAGGCCTGGCCTCGTTTTTGTCGTCATTCATGCTCCCCATACTACCTGAAAAAATAATTAATGTCAAGTATAAAAAATACTTATTTTAAGTCCTAAATTGCTTGACAGTATGTATTTATAAAAGGTATAATAAATACATCAAGCAAAGAGAAGGCCGAACGCAAACGATGTATACCTCAAACCCGACAACCGAGAACCTGACCAACAAAGAACTGACCGCGATGATTAAAGAAGAGCTGTACGCCCGGACCCTGGCAAACATCGCCCGACGCGCCGAGAACCTTTGGGACGACGGCTACACCATGCTGAAAAGCATTGTCCCCGGCCTGCGCTATGTCATCAGCCCCAAAGGCGATGAGTACGCGGTGAACATTGGAACCGCGCTGGAAGACGGATGCGATTGCCCCGCCTGGGCAAAGTACGGAAGCTGCAAACACTACCTGGCCGTGTCCTGGGAGATGCGCGAAGAAGCCGCCGCCGCCGAGTTTGACCGGCTAATGGCCGAAGGCGAGACCGCCACCGGATGCGACCCCTACGCCCGGTACTGAGACAAAGGAGGGGGCCGAAAAGCCTCCTCCTTCCCCGATAGGAGACGCAAACGATGACCGACGCTGAACTGCTGAAAACCTACTTCCCGCTTGATTACTGCATCGGGTGCGCCGAGCGCGTTCCCTGCTACACCGACCCGGAGACGGGCTGCCCTATCTGCCTGGCCTGCATTGAAGCAGAATGCGAGAACGTCGCCCTGGGCCTGGGCCACTACACTGACCCGCTGGAAGAGCCAGACCTGACCTTCCCGACGCCGGACGCCGGGAACGGCTACAGCGACCGCACGAACCCGAAGCTGCGAACGATTGGAACACGCTGACAGAGAACGGGGAACACGCTGACAGAGAACGGGGCGGGGAAACACCCCGCCCGGAAGGAGCAACTGATGAAAAATACGACCCCTCAGCATCGCCGTGCTAGCAGCCGCGAGTTCCAAACCGCGCTTACAATTACTGAGGCTTTGAGAAAAGCCGGCTGTTTTCTGCCAACCCCGCCGCTCCACAAATTGCCGATGCCTCTGGTAGATATGATTGCGGTTGGTATGGGCACTGTCAAAGCCGAAGATTTGCCCCCTGCGCCGGTTGTGACTGCCGCCGACCAAGAGTTTTTTGACTCGCTCAATGAAAGCTAAGGAACCTATGAACACCGAAACCGAGACAATTCAACTGACCGACTCCGAGGCCGAAGCCTTGATCGCCGACGCGCCCACCGAAAACAAAGAAGCCTTTGTGCCCACCGACGCGGCGGGCGTGGATTGGGTGCTGGCGAAGATGGCCGCCGCCCGTGCCGCCGCCAAGCTCATTCGGGAGCAAGGCGAAGCGATGGCCCGCGACGAAGAGCGCAAGGCGGAAGCACTGGCCTGGAAGTTCGGCCCTGCAATCCAGACCTGGGCCAACAAAGAACTGCTGAACGAACAAGGCGGCTACAAAAAAGGCAACACCAAGAGCAAAAAACTCTGGCACGGCGTTGTCGGCTACAAACAAAAGCCTGCCGGGGTGGACATCACCGACCCCGCCGCCGTGCTGGCTCATGTCAAGGAGAACTTGACCGAGGCGTACCGCGAAGGCGTGGACAAAGCCACGCTGACCAAATACCTGCTGGAAACCGGGGAAGTGCTCGACGGTGTGACCTTCCGGCCTGCCGAAGACGAGTTTTATATCAAGTGAGAGACCGGCGGGCCGAAAGGCCCGCCCTGAAGGAAAACCAATGAACACAGAAACCACACAAAGAACGACCGCAAACCCCGCCCTACCGCTTCTCACGCTGGGCCGAACATCCGCCACGCCGGGAGCGCTGAATGCGCTGGAGACGGCGGGCGTCTCGCCTGTAAGCCTGCTGAGGCGTCACCACCGGGGCGACTGGGGCGAACTGGACAACCACGACCGGACGGTGAACGCCGCTGCCCTGCGGGACGGGGAGCGCATCCTGAGCAGTTACCGGCTGCCGACGGGCGTGAAAGTCTGGGCCATCACTGAGGCCGACCGCAGCCAGACCACGCTTTTGCTGCCGGACGAATACTGACACTGAGAATACTGACTCGACGTGGGGGCAGCGCATCCACCAAAAGCCAAAACACGCTGGACATTTTCAAAAAGGAGAGACAAGCTGAACACAGAGACAGCGCCAACGGCCACCGACGTGGCTGAGATGCTGATCGCGCCTATCCGAGACGAGGCGCACCACCGGGAAGTGTGCCAGAGCCTGGACTATGCCCGGCACATTGGCGACGCACCGGCGGTCATGATCTTGATTGCCCAGCTCGCTCACAGTCAGAGCTGGTCACCAATTCCAAAAACATAGCCAAAAACATAGCGAAACCAAAATAGAGACGACAAAGGGGGCGGGGAATCTCTTACCCTCCCCGCCCCAAAAGGACACCATTCACAATGTCAGAACCAATTGTACCCGACACAGAGAGCGACCTCGCGGCGCTGCACCTGGACCCGGCCCCCTATGCGGTGGACACGTTCACGGACCTGGAGCGCGGCAAGACGTTCACGAAGCTCCACTTCCGCCGCCGGAACACCAGCCGGGCCAAAGCACTGGCGCTGATCCCCGAAGTGCTGGACGACCTGGCGCGGGCGGGCCTGACGCTCCACAGTGCCCTCCAGGTGCGGCTGACCGGCGACAATGCCGCTACCGCGCCGCCGACCGCCAAAACAAAGTACGATTGCTACCTGGAGGCGCCGGTGCATCTGCTGGCGCAGGTCCAGGCTGAGGAAGCTCAGTTCGTGGCAGCCATGCGAGATCGGTACAACAAACCTTAAATACGGAAATCCGTAAATACGGAAACACAAAAAGCCCCTGTCCACTTATAAGACAGGGGCTTTTTGTCGGAAGAAGAACTTCAAGAACTCTGCTTCTTCAAGAACTCTACTTCTTTAAGAAATCGGCTTCGTTTGGCTGTTCTGCTGCTTCTCTTGCTGAATCTGGTCGTAAACTTCCCGGCGATGAACGTCAGTGTCGCGCGGCGCGGTGATGCCGATCCGCACCTGATCCCCACGCACTTCCACCACTGAGATCTCGATGTTGTCCCCGATCTTGATGGACTGATTTAATCGCCGCGTCAAAAAGAGCATGATTTACCCTCCCTAGCCTGTGAGTTTACAGCGTCTGCTGTTGCTTTTTATTCCTGCACATATCATGCCAAGACAAAAGCCCCCGCCCTATTCTGGGCGGGGGCTTTTACATTCTGAGAGCAATTCTATTGCGGGCGGGGCAGGGTGATCGGCGGCAGGTTCAGATACCAGAGCAGGGAGGCCCAGGCCGCTTCCCAGCCCGCGTGCCATTCCGCATACGCACCTTCGGACTTCAGGAACGCCAGCCACTCCTTTTGCTCGTCGGACAGGTCGCTGGGGACGCCGCCAAACCGCTTGAGTTCCCCGTACCACGCCGAATAAATGCCCGTAGACCGGTTGCCTCTGGGGATAGGCAGACACAAGTCCGGGACGCCTTTTCGAAGGCCGCCGCGCTGCATGGCCGCCCCCGTCGCCTTGTGCCGAAATCCCCCGTTAGGAACAGCAAAGAGGTATTTGAGTGCCGGATACTGCTTCTCGTGCAGCGCTGCCGTGCGGATCAGCAGCTCTTGATGCACGGCTTCCAGTGGGTCGAAGCGTTTGGGCGGCTTGAGGATCAAGTTAGACATGAGCCGCCTCCGTCAAAGAGCCGCCCGCAAAGCCGTTTTGGCCGCCGTGCGAAAACCCGCCACCGATGCCGACTCGGGCAGCCGGAGCAGCGCACTCCGACAGGCGATCAGCGTTGCGGCATGAGCAGACACGGGCAGGATGCCTTTGCGGGCACACTGGCCCAACGTCTCCCCCACCAGCACGTTGGCGATAGCGGGGAGCGCGTCCAGGGCGCTGTCCTCGGGCACGGCGTCAATGGTCTGGTCTAGGAGCGCGGCAAGCTGGCGGCGTTCAGCGGCGCCGTCAGGGAGCTGATCCAGCGTTGGATAGATACAGGTATTCAAGTTCTTGCCTTTCTGGGGAGAGAACGTGCTTGGGAGAGAATGTGCTTGAGGGCGAACGTACAGCGAACGACATAGATAAGCCACTCACAGGGCAATATCAGAGCAGGTGGGCGACGATGTAATCGTGAACGTCATCCATAAACTGCTCCCGTCCCACCCGGCAGGTTTTGCCGGGGCAGTCCCGGTGCGTTGTCTTCGGGTCCATGTAGTGGTCTTTCATGGAGTGGCTGTCGATGCCCGCAGCGTGGGACAGGACGGCAAACGCGGCGATGGCGTTCTTCTGCACGGCCAGGCCGCGCCCGTGGTTATAGTCCTCAGCGTTGAAGTCGCCGAGCTGCTCGATGCCGAATGACACACCGTTCCAGGAAGGCGAGTGAACGCCGGGATGCAGCAGGGAGCTGAAGACCCAAATCTTGTGGTCATCGATAAAAATGTGGGGGCCATGACTCCACCCAAGGCCGGAGTAATATGCTGCCAGGTTCAGCATATGCTGGTGCGTGAACCCGTTCGGGCGCTGGGCGAGGGTGGGAGCGCCGGTGTTGTGGCGCACACAAAACTTGGGCGTCCAACCGGCACTGCCGAGACGGACGCCCTTGACGTAGTCTGCGAACTCCTGCGGGGAGTAAGCCTTGCCGATGATTTCCATAATGGTTTCCTTTTAGCTTATCGAATCGATCCAGGCATCCAGGCGGGCTTCCACGGCGGCGATATATTGGCCGACGGTCAAGCCATCCACAGAAACGCCTTCAATGAGAGCGTGAAAAACGGTCTTGAGACCGTTGTGCCGAACGGTGGGATCGGCACTCTCGGCAGGAGTTATGGCTGCGGGAACAGGCGCGGTGAGCACAAACTGCGCCAAGTTGATAGGGATATGGCTTTTGTCCAGCGCCGCCTGCCCTGTCGAGAGGGCCAGCGACTGACCGACGGTGTTGAGGGCGGACAAGGCGGCGGGATGTTTGTCTAGGCCGAGGACGCGGGACAGGTCGCTCATGACTGGTCTCCCGCCTCTGTGCTGTCCGACGGCGCCTCTTCGATTGGGATTGGCTCAATCATCGGAACCAGCGGGGTCGCCACGGGGGCAGGTTGCTGTTTCAGTGAAGGGGGCACATCGTCGCTTAGCTCGCCCGGTCCAAAACCGCCCGTCTTCAGCGCGTCTTTGACTTTTGCCGTCACTTCGGCAGTGACTTGCACAATGAAAGCCGCCTTCTCCGCTTCGGCCTGTTTGGCGGCAAACTGCGCCGCTACCCGTGCTTGTTCCGCCGTCGCATCGGCCTGAGCCTGAGCGGTGATCTGTGGGGCAGACAGCAGCGTCCGTAGCAGGTCCGGCAGCACTTTGAGGAACGGCACTTGCTGTTCGTAAGTCGGTGTCAGCAGGCCCGCGCATTTGGTGATCCTAGGGGTGAGCGCCAGTGCGACCAGGCAACCGAAGCTGATCCCTTTCCCCCACTTACCAGGGATAAGGCCCACGTAAGGCAGAATGTAGGCGGCCAGTCCGAGAACGGTGGCGAGGCGTGCCAGAGCCACGTCCCAGCGTGTGCCTTTGGCCTGAGCCAGCAGGGCACGAAGCCGCTGCTTGACGGCATCTTGAGTGAGTGCTTTCATCGTATGGGTTTCCTTTGGGAGGTTAGGCTTTTATCTGTTCGGCTTTTTGTCTGTTCGGCCTGATTTCGTCTTGCCAGCGCCTGCCAGCGCAGCTCGTCCGGGTCCAACAACTCCTCCGTCCACAGCCGGTATGTGCGCCGCTTTAGTGCAAAGGGAATGGCGGTGTCTGCTTCCACGCGGCAGGCTTTCACCGCCAGGCGCATCAGGTTGGGGTGGCCGTCAAAAAAGGCCACGTCCTCTGGGGTGAGGGCGCGGCCCTGGGGGTCGGTGAGTGTCATGGCTTTTTCCCCTGCCTATTTGTCTACTGGGCTTCCTGCCTATGCTCCGAGGGGGCGTAGATGTTGGCAATAGTCCTCTCGGTAGCCATCAGCCCCCCTTCTGCTCGTTCCTGGGCACGCAGCGCGACGTTCAGCTGGGCGGTCAGACCGGCAATCGTATCCTCGTGATCGGTGATCTGGCGGCGCTGGGCCTGCTCCGTTGTCCACATCGTTGCCATTTCTGCCCGTAAGCCTTTGTTTTCTTCGGCGAGCTGCTTTGAGCGGGAGTCTTCGGCGGTCTGCTGGGCAATGTCGCCACTGCGCTTGCCGAGCCTAAACTGCGTGTTGGTATTCCACAGCACCCCAACGAGTGTAAGAATGGACGCAGCCAGCATCGCCATCGCCGCAATCAATCCCACTAAAATCGGTTGTGCCATTCGGCCTCCTGTCTTGGTACAAGGCCGAACGAACTACGGCGTAAAGTTTAATGGGATTGATGAGGATGAGGAAGATAAGAAGTCCTTCTCCCGGCGGCCCAGAAAGTCCAGGAAGCCGCGTGCAGCCAGGTGCAGGCCAACCACCACGCAGTCTACAGCCAGGGCCGCGTAAACGCCAACGCCGGTGTTCCGTGCCAGCCAGCCCAGGTGCGGGCTACTGGCCCAGAACATGGCCGCCACGAACGCCCAGACGCTGCCAAACAGGAACAGCGCCGTCACCCGCATCCACACGCGCCCTGTCAGCACGGCGAGGAGCTGCATAGCCAGCACTATTCCAAGCCGCACCTGCCATTGCCCCTCGGAACCGTAGCGGGCGAGACCCGCAAAGGACGGGGACACGGCGAACAGGTGCAGGGCTGGGGCAAGCTGGATGACCCACCATAGCGCCGAGCGCAGACAGAACGATTCGGTGGTCTCCACAGAAGGCCAGCCCACCAACGAAAACAGCCACCCCGAAAGATGGCTGAACCGGCGCGGCTTTGCTCCTTTGTGTGGCATTTTGTTTGCCTGTTTGGTTTTGTTCATGCTCTCAACCCAAGCCTAAATGAGCCTTAGCTCGTGACCCGCAGTGTTCCTGGCGCTCGGCGCGTGATGGTCTGTCCGCCTACGGTGATCTGCACGTAGACATAGTACGCCCCCCGACGCAACCCCTCGACATACAGCCGGGCATACGTACCGGTGGGCGTTGCGGTGCGTGTCAGCCAGTCGCCGTCCACGAAGTCGCTGTCCTGTGCGTCTGCCCGCACCACAGCCAGTCGGGGCGGCAGAGAGGTGTAATCGACCGAGGCGTCGTCCTGGCCGCTTTTTGCAAAAACAAGGACGTGAACATAGCCCTCGCCGCCCCACAAGATGCCCGGCGCCGACGCCCCAATGTCACCCTGTGGCACTTCCAGCGTCAGGCGTATGTCCGGCTGTCCGCTGCTGAGAGTAATCTGCAGGTCCAGCGTTTCAGGCTCTCCGTCCTTCAGCAGCGGCCACAGAGCGGATGCCGCGCCTTGCGAAAGGCCCGGCACAGGGTCGGGAATGCCTGTCATCGTCAGCAGGTACGAGAGGTGTGGCAGGCCGTCCACCGCCGCGCCGTCCGGCAGGGTCAGATCCACCGCGAACGGCCCTGCCGCCGTCAATACCTGACGCAGCGTGCCCATGCCCGCAAGCGTCAGAACGGCAGGCGCGGGCAATGTCAACAGATAAATGAGCGTCTGCGTGCCGTCGGCGTTTTGGGTGACGCTCCCGGTCCCGGTCGGCTGCCCCCCCGTCCCCGGCGAAACGGGCGCGGATGCAACCGCTTCCAGCGTTTCGGTGGCATACTGGGGGCTGTCGCCACCGGTGTCCCAAATCACAAAATCACAGGTCGCGCCGTTGATGCTGGCCCGGTACACCCCCGTACCGACCCCCACCGCTGTGATTCCCTCTGCGACGCGCCCGCCCACCGGCTGCCCGGCCTGGTAGAGGCTGTAGCCGAGGCTGGCTCCGGGCGGCACAGCGTCTACATAGATGTCTCGCACGTTTTTTCTCCTGCTTGCGTGTCTGCCAGTGCCTGAGTGTCTGCCAGCCTCAATGCTTGCCAGAGGTCATTGGGCGAAGGCGGGCAGTATTGATGCATCAGCCATGCCGGAGCCGCCCAGCCGCCCGCCAACAACACGTCCCGCACAAACACCGAGCAAATATTTGCCTGCCGTAGATGCAGCCGCGATAGCCAGCGGTCGGGTAGCAAGCGGTAAAGACCAATGAGGGCGATGGTGGCCCAAGAATACCGCGCTCCCGCCGAGGCCCGCGCCGCCGAAAGCGCCGCAGTTAGGTCACTAAGTAGCACATTTACAGACCAGTTATAATCCGTTGCGATTGCTGGGCGACAATGATAGCCTGTACTGACTATTTCAAAGAGGACCGGGCCAATTTTGGTGGGAAGAATGATCGCGCAGTGGCTCGGCACGTCTTCCCAGGCTTGCCCGTGGCGGCGCGTATCCCACTTGACAGCCTCGGTCGAGAGTGATGGATAAGCATAGAAGCAAACAATAGCGGTGTCAGCCAATTTGCACCACCGTGGCCGCTGCAAAAAAAGGAACTAGCACCGGCTGGCCGTCTTCGTGTTTGTCGCCTGTGGGCGTGTCCTGGTAATGCAGGGCGAGGTAGGACAGCGCAAAAGCCGTCGCCGGGCCATAAATCGTTGTGCCGGTGTCCAGCGTCTGCACCGCTGCGTAGAGCGTCTGGTCAATCGTGGTGTGGTGCGTTTCGCCTGCAATGGGCATTTTGTGAATAAGCCAGGAAGCAACGTCGTGATAAGCGTACCACTCCACGCCACCCTGCTGGGCAATCTGGTCCATGATCACCTGCGCGGGTATCCAGATGGCTTCGGGATGGTCGCTGCCGTCCGGGTCGCCGACCGGCATTTTAATGACTGAAATAGGCATGATTGTTTCCTACTGCCCCACCGTGGAGCCGTCGCTGGCCGTATAGCCTATCACCAGCCCCCCGCGATAATGCGTGTTTTGCGCGGTGCTGGGGATGTTGCCGGTGTAGCCTGCCGTGCCGCCTGCCTGATAGCCGCTTGCGTTGACGGTGGAGGCAGCAGTGAGTGCGCCGGCAGCGGTGACGCGTAGGACGTTGCCCCCAGAGCCGACACTGGTGTTGATGTTTAAGGCATCTGCGCTCTGCCCCGCCGCCTCTTTGATAATCTGTCCTGTCACGCCCGAGGAGCCAATGCGGACATCTAACTGCCCTGCCGGGTTTTGGCCGTCTGGTACATTCACGCCCAGAGTCCGGCCTGGCATAATGACAGCAGATGAAGAGAGTGTCAACGCTGGGTTGAAACTCGACCCATATGAAAAATAGAGGTTGTTGTAGTTGGACGTAACGCTCCACGCAGAGTAGCCTGCTGGCGTGAGAGAGAACCCAGTTTTGAACGCGACGGACCTCGTGCCGGAGCTGATACGCAGTGCTTCGTAGGGGGTGTTCACTGTTTGGTTTTGGTTGCTGTCCGCGACCATAAAGATGATGTCGCCGCCCGAGTAATAGCCGCTGCTTGCCCCGCCCGACAGAATGAGGTTCCCCCCGGCGGCGTTCTGCCCCCCGGCGACGCCTGTGGCCTGGATGACTCCGTTTGCAGGACTGGTATTAGTAGCCCCATTGCCCACATAGACCGTGCCCGTGCCCGTGTCCAGCAGCCCGCCAAACACCCAGCTCGTGCCGTTCCAGCGCAGGGTTTGGCCGACGCTGGTTCCTTTGGGGACAGGTTGGCCGACGGCGCTGGCGAGGGCTGGAGACAAGGACAGGGGCAGCAGCGACAGAGCCGCCACCCAGACGCAAATGAGTTTTCGCAGTTGCATAGATTTAGAGATGGTCATAGATTTAGACCTGTGTATAGATTTAGACCTGGTCCCACACACCGGGGGCGCTGTTGACAAACGTGCGTGTTTCGCCGTTTGCCAGCGAAAACGAAGTCGCGGCCACTAAATCAGGGGCATTGAACACATCTCCGCTCTGGGCGTTGATGGTCCAGATAAAAGCCCCTGAACCGGCGGCATTCGTAAACGCCTGAGAAACGTTGCGTCCTGGCGCAGCAGAAGCGTAAGCATAGTCAGTCAGGTTTGCTGTCAGGAGGCGTTTGTACGTCTCGACGTTCTTATTGGCAGGAGGCACTGGCAGGGGCGTTCCTGCTGTCGTCGCTGGACCTGTAATCACAGTGGTTTCAACAGGGTCAGGGATAACGACGACTTGGTTTTTTAAGCTTGTCATAAGGTCTCCTATCTGGTCTTGCTGGGCAGCGAGTTGTGCAGCCAGCGTCGTAAAATGCATCTGCAAGTCTGCGACGGCAGGGGCGTTAGAGAATGACGCGCTCATGGTAGCCCCTCGCCTTCGCCCAGCAGCGTCACAATCTCCATCCGCGTTTGGATCGCGCCGTCTGCCAAAAATGTCACAGTCGCCGCCGCAAGCCCGCGCACAAACCCGGCCAGTGGATACGGCACAGTGCCAGTCAGCGTGTGCGTTGCCGCTTTGCCGGGCGGGTCTGATGCTAGAGGCACATTCGGCCAGGATGCCGCGCCCTCTCCCAGTGTCATCGCCGCCTGCGTGATGGTGCAGGGAGCGTCATGCTCGACAGAAATTTTGACAGGCTGTACCAGCGTCACCGGCGCGGGGGCAGGCACAGGAGGGGCAGGCTTCGCCACAGGTGCGGGCGCGGCAGGCACAGGCGGGGTAGGCGCGGTAGTTGAAGCTATGTAAGGCGTGATGGAGAGGCTCCCACTAAACTGTTCGCCTGTTTTTGCGATGGTGTAACGCACACTCAAAGCATCTCCCACAAAGTTTTTAGGGTCGTCAAAAAATGTGGAAGGCACGCTCAAATCAATGGTTGCCGTGTCTCCTGTGCGTACAAAATTGCTCACTGAAAATCCGTTACTGAGCTGGTCAACTGGTCCCCCTGCCCGCAGCGTGTAATAGCCGAAAATGGCGAGTGTGTCACTCCCGCTAGCGGGCTTTCCCGTAGACACGTAGGCCAGTGCCAGCGTCCCAGTCCGCCCTGCGATAATCGTTTGGTTTGCCAAATTAGTAGACCTCCAACTGCCGCAGCGTGATATTTGGCGGCGTGTGCCTCTGGTCAAGGCTGATAGAGGGCTGCCCCCCATAGCCTGCCGACAGTGCGTTTCCCGCCGTCCCCAGCGAAACGTCGTCAATCTCCAGCACCGCGTACCGATGCCGTCCCGGAGCCGCAAACGCCATGTTGATTTTCGTCTGCGCCGGGAAATAGTCGGTGTAATTTGTGCCGAGCGTTCCGTTGTTTGTTAGTCGTTCCAGCCCGTTCCCGCTCTGACTAAATGACCCCTGATACAGCAGTGGCCCGGCCATGTCATCAGCGGTGAACACTTTGCAGGACAGGATGCCGCACGCGCTCTGGTAGGGCACGGCGGTCGATGCAATCAGGCGCGAAAGCGCCGGCGGCTGCCCCGCGTCCCCGGCTCCCAAATCCACACACAGGCGATAGGGCAATGCGGTGTCCCCGGCGATGAACACGTCTGAGCCAACCGGCGTGCCGTGAGCAAACCACGCGCTGTCACTGCTCCACAGCACCGCCCCCACGCCGTCCGTGAGGCTCTGCGCCTGCGTCTGATTGGTGGGTGCTATCACGGGCCTGCCGAGCGCAAGGTTCGGCCCCAGCCCGGTCAGCGGCGAAAGCGTCACGGAGGCGGGGTAGCGCAGGTAATAGCCCAGCCCGTCGCCGGGCGGGAGCGTCACCACGCCGCTGACCACAGGCAGGATCGTCTCTGCGCCCCAGGCGTTCGCGCCGGTCAGCGTAGCCGGGACATTGGGGCCAGAGACGGCAATCCGCAACCCCTCCCTCCGGTAGCCGCCCTTGCCATAAATGAGGGCCACATTGCGCCCCTGCCGCGCCCCCACGCCCTGCCAGTTGGTCGCAAACCACAGGCTGCCGCCGCCCCTCCCAAAGTCCAGCGTACCAGTGCAGTTCGCAGACCAGCACTCCACGGCGCGGCGGCGCATCCAGAGGATTTGAGGGTTGTACGAACCGTCGCTGTTGCGAAGCTGCACCTGCCACTCAGGGTCGGAGGCGGCGGTGAACCAATAGCACTCGTGCGATGTTTTTTGCCCCCGCGCATCCATGACCATGAGCTGTGTCCACCACCCTGCCGCGCAGGCCCACGGGGAGGTGACGCCGAACGCCGCCTGCACTGCCCCCTGCTCCGTCATCAGCCGCTCTTTGTGCTGCTGGCCGTGCCGGGTGAGAAAAGCCTCCTGCGCGGCCAGCATCCGCAGCCCCTGGTCAATGTCGCTGCCAATGCTGCTGTCTGCCCACGCGCTGTTGCCGTACAGGTGGTAAGAAAACACGTCTATGTAATCGCCGCCGCCTGCCGCAAACAGGTTTTCGAGTGAGGGTACATTTCCAGCCTTGTCATGGGCCGGGGCGTAAGGCTGCACACTTTCTACGCCGCAGACCTGCGCGTCGGGGTGACCGGCTTTGACGGCATTGTAGAAGGCCCGCATCTGCGGGATAAAGCTGCTGTTTGGATTGCCCCCCGGCTCATTTCTGCCAGCAAAATAGCGAACGCCCAGCGCGTAGAACGCGGCGACGGCGCGGGTGACTCCGGCTACCTGGTCGGGGTAGTTGCAGTCCAGATTGAAAAAATTGCAGAACAGAATGCCGGGGTCCGCCGGGTTCGCCGCCGTCCCGTCATTGCCGGTGATCTGGGCATTCACCGCGCCGATGATGTAGGCAGACAGCCCCACGATGTCCGGGTTTGCGGCATCTGGGACGGAGATGCGCTGAGGTCCGGCCACGCCTGCATAGACCCTCGCTTGCAGCCACTCGTTGGGAAGCTGGAAGCCGCCTGGCGACGGGCCAAACGCAGGCTGGTAGCCGAGCGGGTGGTAATTCGTCGCCATGTCCGAGCCGTCCGGAGCGTCCTCAGGAATGACATTGAAGTTGGTACAGGCAATCGCGTTGCCAAAGCCGGGCACGTCGCGCCCCAGAAACCACACGCGGTAGGAGTTAGGTTTGCCTGCCACCTCTGGGATTTGGATGCTGGTATAGCCCAGGGCCGGGGGGCCTCCTGTAGCAACCACGTTCCCAGCAAAATCTCTGGCCTCCCAGCCCGTGATCTTGCCGTCACCGTTGTAGACCATGACCGAGGGAACAGCACTCCCGAGAAACACTCGTCCGTTTTGGGCGGAGGGGTCGGCGTAGATAGCCCCGACCCGAAATCCCCAGAAAGGCGCACTGGTATCAGGGTGCTGGTTTTGTGCCAGCCCGAATGTGCGAAACAGGTCTGCGCTGAGGGCGGGGTTTACCGTGTCCCGCACGGTCATTTTGCCGCCGACGGCGGCAATCTGAGCAGCGAACGTGACCCGGTACTGGCCGCTCGGCAGGCGGGACACGACCTGATTTGAGACCACGCCGTTGACACCAACCAGCGGAGCTGCGCCAATGGGCGTCACGCCTGCCGGGTAGTCGGCGGTGTACGAGGGCCGGGTCCAATCGCCGTTGCCGGTGCTGCCGATACGGTAGTCAGGCAGGGTCAGCCGCGCCCCGGCGGGGAGTGTACCGGATGGAGTTTCGCCGCTTCCTTCGCCTGGAGTCGTCCCGGTTCGGCGCACAAACAGCACGAGCGGCGGATGGATAGGCGGGGCAGGCTGCCCTTCGGGTGGCGGCGAGACGCGCAGGGTAGGACGGGACATGGATGGTCTCCAATGATGAGAGAAAGAAAGCAGGCAGCAGAAAAAGAGAGCAGGCAGCAAAAAAGCCCTGGCGCCCAATTATGGGGAAGGGCTTTTCGCGCGAAAAGTTGGCAGACTAACTTGCTTCCCAGGTGTGGCCGCCGTCGTCCGAATGATGGTGCAGGCCCCAGTGGAGTCGGTGGCCGTCCTGACTAACCCCCAGCGCTCCATACTGCATCGGCGGCGGTGAAGTCAGGCCCTCCCACGTCCGGCCCAAGTCGCCGGAACGCCCGAACGCCCATGTGTAGGCACTCTGAGCGATAGGCGGATCACTCGCCGACGTGCGAAGCGGGGTAGACACCATTTGCCCATCAAGGGTCAGGTAATGACTCGTGCCGGGGTCGCCATCCGGGTCGCTCGTGTAAATGTTGCCTGCGTGCTGCGAAATGACGGTGTTCCGATAAGCAAAATAGAGCATCCCCTGTGCGAACACGAGCTGCGGATGATTGGCTTCGTTCAGTGTCTGCACAGGCGATACAGTGCCATTAGGACTTGTCTTCGTGGCGACTCCCGGCAGGCACAGGGGCACTCCGTTCTTGTCGGCCACCGGAAACACAATCGGCGGCTGCGGCGTGATCGTGTAGGAGCCGTCCGGCTGCAAATCGTACCCCGTCCACACAAACCCCGGCTGGCTATAATAGTACGGCTGAACGATGACGGGGTAGGGGTCCGTCTTCGTTACCAGCAGGTCCGGGACCTCGGGGTCAAGCGCAATCCATGAGTTGCCGCTGTCCCGGCTTTTGATCAGATAGGGCATCAGAAACAGCTTGAGCGTGTCCGGGTGAGCGACTTGGTAATAGCCAATCGCATAGAGGGTTTCGGCAGTATCTCCGTAGCACATCGCTGCGAGGTTCCACGCCTGATGATACGGGCCGCTCTGGTTGTCTTCCCCAGTGTCGCTAATTCGCAGGCGCGGCGCAAGGCCCGGCCCGGCTGCTGGCTGTCCCTCTGTAGCTGGGATCATCCACGGCAATGTTTTGGCGGGGAAGTCCGGGTTCAGGGGCTGCGTGCCGCCGCCGTTCTTCAGGATGCGTGTCAGGCCCATCAGGCTCAGTTTCAGTCCATTCCGCACTGAGGTGAAGTTGTCGTAAGAGTGCGCGAGAGCAAGCGTGACCCCGATGAATTGGGGGCTGGTTGGATAAACCTGATAAAGCGTATTCATTCCTGCGAACGTCACTTTGCCCGGATCGTGGGGCGGCACGGCTCCCATAAGCGCATACTGGGGCAAGTCAGCGTGCAGATTTTGCCCGTTCGGATTGCGCGGGAAGTCCGCCTTTGCCCAACTGGCGGCATCCTCCCCGCTGCCGCTGGCCGTGGCCCTGGTGGCGGCAGGAGTGATGATGACCGGGGTGTTTGTCAGCGGAGAGATATAAACGATCAGCGGGTCTCCGCCCGCATTCACGAGCGTGTTACTGCCCAAGACCATGTTCGAGAGCACTGCCGCGCTGACCCGGACACTTTTGAAGGTGTGTCCCGCGTCTTGCGTCGTCAGCCAGTCGAAAAACACCCCGCCGCCCTCTGAGGCAGTCCCTGAGACAGAGTAAGTCGCGCTGGCGGCGCAAGGCCGTCCAAGTGTATCTTGGCAGAGTAACACTTGGCGATTTGGATAAGGGTTGGCGGGCGTGTAGTCAGTCATCAGTCTTGCCTCTTTATTTCTAACGCTCTTCTAAATAAGGTGTTCTAATTCTAGCGCTCTGTCAGCGTCACGACGTCAAAGCCGCCTGCCGTGGCAGCGCCCGCGCCGGTGGCGGTCGGCACGGAGGCGATCCGGTCCCCAGCCATGCCCGGCACAAGCGGGATCACGCTTCCTGCCGCCGCATTGTCGAGTACCGCTGTCCACGTCCGTCCCGAGGCCGCCGCGCCGGTGCTGTCCTGCCCCAAGGCCGTAAGCGTCAGGGTCAGCGTCCCCGTGATCGCCTGCGTCACGCGGACCGCTGCCCCCTTCGCCGCCGAATAGCCTTGCAGGGCCGCGCCAGTATCATTGACGAGCCGCACCGACGAGTCCGGCGTCCATGCGACTGCCCCGCCCGCGCCATCTGCATTCTGGCTGACGGCCCCGGCCCCCAGATGGGTCACAGCAGCGGCCACATTTGCCGGGCGCATCAGGCGGCTGCCCTGCCGTGCGTTGTAGATGAACTGCAGCAGGGCGATCTGCGGCAGAACGCGGAAGGAGCCGGGGGCGAGGCTGTTCTGGTAAGTCGCATAGGTGTCCAGGTCATTGAAGGCCGGAGCGCCGCCGACGAGCACTTTCGCCCCCATCTTGGAGAGC
>CAXUKS010000016.1:56078-84962 GCA_964251675.1 uncultured Armatimonadales bacterium | reverse complement strand
ACCTTTCGGGTCAATACTCACCATGCCAGTGGTACAGTTTTCGGGGGAAAGGTCAATAGCCAAACAGGGTCACAGTGATTACGAGCAACGCAATGATGTAGTAGCGTATCATTTAACCTCTATAATTCAGCCCTTTGCACGAGGCAAAATACGCAAAACAGATTTAGTAGCCATTTTTCTATCATGATCCCGCACAGGCCTCGAAAGGAAATGGTACCGAGGTGCCCTCACAGCTTCATAGAACCCGTACCCTAAAATATCCTCATGATCATTGATAGAAAGCGCGGTGGCGCAATGTGTCACCCGCTCGCGCCAGACCGGGTCTCAAACAAACAGGGGCGTCAGATCACGCCTCCCTCGCCGCTTACTCTCGCCTCCCGAATCCACTGGGCTTTCGATAACTCCCCCTCTGCGATACTTTCTTCTTCGACACCCCCTTCTGCGATGGAGGTTTATAGATGGCTTTGCAGCGGACAGGTGACCGATGGGTTACTGCCGCCAGAGACCAACTGATTTGCCACAATATCGGACACCAGGAGCCATTTGGCATGGCCGTCTATGTAGACGATGTTCTGGCCGTCTGAGTGGCGCTGGGAGAGGCTGTCGGTGATCCAGTCGAAGTAAGCGTCGTTCGTGGAAGCCGTGTGATAATCCCCAAATGCTTCTTCCCCAAAAAGCATCCACGAAGAGGGGTTGTCAAAAACCGCAAGGTGTCGCCCTGCCCTTAGGTTGTTTACGATTTTTTCTTCATCTACACAAGCATTGATGGCATAGGAATCACCCGACTGCTGGCCTGCGGTATCGTCCGGGCAGACAAAGACGGCGGCGTTTTGCACAAAAGGGTAGAGGCTCCCCTGGGATGGGTCATAAGCCCTCGGCGTAAGCGCAGGGAAAGTTTTATAAAACATCCAGCCGCCGTGCGTGTTGACACCCCATGTGTTGTCCGTAGTCGAAGGCATCCGCTCGTCGCTGTCCTGCGTGTACTGGATTGTTGCCATCCCAAGCTGCCTGATATTCGACAGGCAGCTCATCTGTTGCGCCTTCTCTCGCACCCTAGAAAGCGTAGGAAACAGGAGTGCGGCGAGGATCGATATGATTGCGATCACAACGAGCAGCTCAAGCAAAGTGAAACCAGACGTGTAATCCCACCGCCGATCCCTATTGATGCAGGTTTTGTATCTAGCTGTACCGTTGTGTCCAATCATAGCACGCTCGGCAATGATCTGTGTCGTCATAATATGTGTTCCTTTGCATCGATCACCGCTGCATCAATCTCCACGAAAACTAGCGACGCGCCCTACCACTCACATGGTTTTATAAGTTCCTGGTTTCGATGTATCTTAAATTCGATTTACCGTGAGCTCGCAGTTCAACGTACCGTGAACTCACAGAGGGACCATGGGTTTTGATCCTGACTGGTCTGCACCACCTTGACGTACCGTGCGGATTGTTGCCCCAGGTCAACGATAGTGACCGGCTCTGTCCCCTCGCCGCGAGCCACTGGACTGCCCCAATGGCTGCCATCATTCGAGACATAGACCGCATAGCTGCGGGGATAATCGTTTCCATATGTACCTGCATCCATCACGACTTGATGGAACTTCCGCAATCGCCGCATATCAACCGCAAACCAATCGGAAGCGTTTTGACCGCCCCGCGTGGTCCATCGAGACTGGAGGTCGCCATCGACCGCAGCACCTGGCGAACCCAAAGAAGGATAGCTGCTCGCCCGCCAGCCTACTGCCGTCAAAGCCGGACCGTCAATTATCGGCGGCTGAAAATGCCTTTCAATTGCCCGCACCATCAGCGTGCCGCCAACAATGGCAACGGCAATCAGGACAATTGGCTTGCGCATCCAAAGCCACACGACTGTCATGCCAAGAACCAGGGGCTGAACCGCCCGTGCCAGAGCTGCCTTCAGAATAGTACCAAAAGAAGGTCCACTGGGCTTGCCAGGCGGTGGGCTGTTTTCCACACGCGGGGTCTGAGTTACGTCGTAGTAGCGGGGCCGGTGGCGCAACGTATTCGGCGGTGTCTTCGTCTTCGGCGGTGTCTTCATCAGTTTGTGTTCCACACCCAGAATCTGTAATCTCAACCTGAAGCTATTGTTTGGTCAGGCCTGCCGGGTCAAGTTGCTGAGTTGGGTCAAGTTACTGGGTGCTAAACGTCATCCGCACGGGCGTTTGTCCGCCGGATCGGAACAGCTCGTCGGTCGCCGCAGCTTGGCCAGCTTGAGGATGGTCCTGCGAGTTCCCGGAGACGCCATCTGCGCCGCTGGAAACTTGTCCAGGCAGAAGGTACGTTACATGGCCATCTCCGCCCAGGAAGTTTGACCCCCTATCGTGACGCGCGGAACTCCCGACGTTTCCATTGAGTTTGCCACGCCCCCCCAGGTCGCCAGTGGCGTAGGAAACTTGGTCTCCACCTCCCCACGGGCCAGAGGGATACCCCCCATTGGCCGTGGGAAGCCCTTGCCCGCAGGGCGAAATGATCTTGCTGGGAGGCGGGGCTTTGTAGTTGTTTGTGCCTTCGTCCGTCTTGTCTATGTTGACTTGAGCTCCGCTGACCTCAAACAATAGGACAGTGCTGGCAGGATCTTTGAGAGTAGGCAGAGAGCTGACGAGGTTCGAGTTAATCCCGTAGGAAACAGGAACGACACTGCCATGAGCAAGAGTAGTGTCCTTCGAGCACTTGTAAGGGGCTGCAGCTTTTACGTAAGGGTAAATCCGCCCCGCCCAGCCCTGCGGCCCTTCGAAAAACCGGGGGGGGAATTTTTGGTCATTGTCCTGCGTGTACTGCATCAGTGCCAAACCCATCTGGCGCACATTTGAGGAGCAAAGGCTCTGCGGAGAGGGATTGAAATGCGTCCATAAAAGAGCGGCTAAAACAGAGACTGCGGCGAGTGCGACAAGCCCCTGCAACGGCTTGAAGCCGCCGGAAGTCGCAGGCGGCCTGGATTGGACAGTGCCAGATTGAGCGGCTTCGGATTGAGCGGCTTCAGAATGCATCGTGCCGGGTTCGGTTTTAGTAAGAGGAAGGTCAGTCGGCTGGACATCATTGGATTGGGCATCGTCAGGCATAATAGCTGTTCCTCATCTCTAAGATCATAGCAATATAACTCATGTTACAGGAGTCGAATTACAGGAGTCGAAAACGTATTACAGAAGTTTTCGTAGAATCATCCCATGAAGCGGGGATTGGGGGTAAAGCTTCAAGCAGAACCCCCTGTCACTATGGGGGCCTATTGCCAGGGAGCCTATCAGCTCGGTTTGGTGATATATGCGGTAGCAACACAAACTGAAGTTGAGCGCCGGAAGGCTGCGAATTGCGATTGAGGCCCAGTACTTCTCCGCTACTATTGATTGCAAGCGCTGCGCAACTATGGGCCATTGCCTTTTTCTGTGCAGCGTTTAGGGTAAGCATCGGAACCAAGTCCCGCATGCCGTGCGGCCCGTCCCAAAGGAATGGCCGACCGCCAGGAACAGCAATATTGTTGTCGGGGCGGCTTTCACCGATAACTTGACCGGCATCATTGATGCCAAGTGCTCGGCAGTAAACATCCTTTGGAAGTGCGCCTAAATTTGGAAGTGCGCCTAAATCGTGTATCACTCCGTTCTGCCAAAGGAAGGCTGTGACCGTGCCACCCGAGTGGTCTGCGGATCCGACTACCTGCCCGGCGTTGTTGATCGCATTCGCAACGCTCACCCCACCATCCGAGAACGTACCGATGTCATGCATCACGCCGCTCTTCCACACCATCGCATGCGTTCGGTTACCGGCTGTCAACACCCAGCCCGCAACCTGGCCAGCGTCGTTGATGGCGTAAGCCCGGCTGCTCGTGCATCCCGGAAGCACACCGAGGTCATGCATTCTACCTGCTTCCCAGACAAAAGCATGGGCTGCATTCTCCAGAAGCGAAGCATCGGCCCCAACTGTATTGTTGTATGCATAGCCGACGACCTGCCCTTTGTTGTTGATCGCCTGGGCGCGGCTGTTGTCAAATCCTGGCAGTGTTCCCAGATCATGGACCGTGCCGTCCTGGTTCCAGATCACGGCGTGGGTATTGCCGCCTGTAGTGTCCGACCAGCCGACGGCCTGGCCCTGGTCATTCAGCTTGACAGCAGCCCCGCCACTGCCAGGCGACAGCGGCGGCAGCATCTGGAATCGTCCGTCATGCCATCGATACGGCAGCTCTCCATGGTCCGTCGTCACATACGAGGCGACCTCTCCCCGTGCGTTCACTCCCCCGTCATGCACCATGTAGTACATGCCCTGGATATGATCGAACTGCCGGTAGCGGTACTGCGCTGCTTCGATAGAGAGGTGCTCTGGTGTCACAACGGCTGATGCTACTGCGGCAGGCCGAAACCAGTCGCTGTCTGCTGTAGGCTTTTGTCCAACCAGGAAATGAGCATCTGCGGCTGTAAGGTCCGCTGGCTCCTTATGGAAATAATACCGGCAGGCCTGGTCTAATCCGCCTGTCCCCGGTGCCCCGTAATTGAGATCGTTCAGGTACAGTTCTTTGATGCGCTCTTTAGGAGCATGAGCACTGATCATGCCGGCCAAAACCGACGACGACGCGACGGAAACAGGGTTGTTCCACCGATCAGTACCGAGAGTCCGCCTCGCCACGACAGCGGCCATCGGCAGGGGCGTAACGATCTGCGACCCAAAAGAGTGGCGCAGATCGTTATGTACGTTCTGAAGGGATTCAACAACGGACATGTCGCTTGGCAGAGTGTCCCTCAATGTTTTGGGAACGGACCGCCAAGGAACGAACGACGCAGCGCCCGGCAGAGTACCCGAGCCTGCCATAAACCAGGCGACACCCCAAAGAGCGCCAATCCAGCAAACTGGAATCAGAATGCAGAGGGCGCCAGTCACGAGGCGGAGCTTCCGCAGTGAGGCTCCCATTTTTTTGTTTCGGCGTGCCTGCCGCAGTGGCCTGTAGCCAGAGCCGGAGATCGCAAGAGAAGCAATTCCAAAAGCCAGCACCCATATACAAGCCGTGTTGCTGGCGATCTGCCTATGTACGAGGAGGATGACAAGCACCGCTGCTGCCGATGCGGACAGTTCCACGGCATCACGCTTAGCAGATGAGGTCAAAATCCCACCAGAAGCGTCTATACCATGAGCATTTACACCAGAAGCGTCTACATCCGAAGCATTTCCATCTAAGCCATTTGTACTTTCTTGTGTACTTTCCTGCCGCGTTTCGCTGCCTGCCTGCGCTCGCACCAGGCAGTCCCAACTGAGGCAAAAGGCTTCCAGCAGCAGCAAACCGATGATCGCCCAGCAGACCCATCCCTGCTCTGCGATGAAGGAAGAAAAAGAAGCTAGAGCAGTGTTCTGAAGGCCAGTTCCGACGAGCAAGGTTCGGAGATTCGGATCAAGAGGCTTACTAGCCCATACATCGGCGGCCTGGAGCGTGCGAGTCATGTACAGTCCGCCGCAGAGCAGAAAAACAGGCAGGGCTGACCACGCCGGCGGCAGTAGACGCCGTCCGAAGGCTGTACCAGACCAGAGTACAGCCGCCACGCAGCCAGCCACAAGAACGATGCTGACCCATTTCGCTGAACCGGCAAGATCGAAAGGTGAGTTGACAGCCATTGCAGTAAATCCTGCAAGTGCTGCGAGAGCGTAGGGAAAGCGAGACCGCCACTTCGCAAAGTAAGCTTGCGCAAAAGGGCGCTTTGGGAGAGGGTGCTTTGGGAAAGAGCCTTCTGTCTGGACCGCTGCGCTAATAAATAGAGAGCGGCTTCCGGCAAAGAGCGGCGGAAGTGCAAGTGATAGCACGGCGGCCACCGGCAATCCAGCATTGGACACAGCAACCACCCACGGCAACCCGGCATTAATATGCATCTCGATCAATAAACCCATTGCTGCGACGAGTAACAGGTCCCGCCAGGCACCGGGATTTTTTACAAAACGCACGGCGAAAGCGGCAATGAGGATGACGAGGGTGATTTCAACAGAACTCTGATACGGATAGCTCTGCACATCAGATGTCAGCCAGTCTTTGAGAGCCAGCCAGCCTATGGCAGCCGCAAATGTAAGACTGCTGGGTAATGTGAGACTGCCAAATAACGACGACGCCGTTGCTGGCTGAACCGTTATCGATGACGCCGTTGCTGGCCGAGCCGTTGACCCCGCAGTCGTCTCAACCGGGGAATGACGCAAGGGCACCAAAGGGATTACATTACGCGACAGGAAGGTCTGAACACTATGTGAGAGAAAAATTTGAACATCGCGGTCTCGCTGCTGGAAAGTTTGCAGGCTTGTTCCCCCAATTTTTTGTGGGGATTTCTGGGAGAAGGCAGTGCGTCTACCCAACCATAGGTTGAGGGCTGTGCCTAAAGTCATCGGCGTCGTATGTTCCGGCAGGCGGACCCGGATGCCCGGTGAGGATTCTAGACCATAAATAGCGGCGCGGGACTCCTTCGTCGTCACGAACGGATAGTGGACGATCCCAATAATCCCGCAGGTCAAGACAGCCCACCAAAGCCCCGCCCCTGGATTTGTTGTAAAAAGCTGCTCGGCCTGAAAATACCAGAGTAGCCCGTATAACGCTCCCGCAGTTCCAGCGGCAAGGCTGATCAACCTGCCCGGCCTCTGCTTAACGCTACCCTGCTTAACTATAGCCTGTTCAATAAGCGGTTCAGCCGGGAGGCTAAAGAATGGCAAACGTCCGATTTTGCTACCACCAAGAAGCCGAGATGCAGCCCACCGCGCCGCAATCAGGGCGCAGAACACAATGAGGCTGGGCCGCCAGCCGAGGGCAATGATGATAGGAAGCATCAGGGTGCCTAGACCAGCCAGAAATAGAAAATAACCTCCCTTTTTGATGGAAGTGCTTGGGATCAGTATCTCAATCCTGCGTTCCGTCGACTCCAGAATCAGATTGTCGTTGAAGGAGGGCAGCCAGGAAGCCAGGCTGGACGCGGTGACAATCAGGAAAATGACTACGAGCCACTGCGGCAGTACAGTCTCGCCCTGGTTAATAAAAGCTGCCTCTGCTCCGTGCTGAGGAAGGTAGCACAGGCCAAACAAGGATATTGCGACCACCAGAAGATGGAACCGTCTTGTCTGTAGGGAAAGCGGCGCATCCAGTGCTGCTAATTTGACAGCTTGAGAAGAGGCTCCCACCTTTTGAGAAGACGCCGCCGCCTGAGAAGCCTGTTCCATTCTGGAGAGTTCACTTCTGAGAAAGTCTGCTCTAAGAAAGTCTGCTCTGAAAAGCGCAGCCCAGGAGATGCCAAGGGCGAGAATAGCAAGCAGAGGAAACAGCCCTGTCGTTTGCAGCCAGAGAGCCAGCCCGGACCCGCTGAATGCCATTAGAATAAGCAAGCACAGCAAGTTCGCACTTCCAAGAAGCCATGGCAACGATGCCCAGATAGCTTGACTGCTTTGGTCTCTGTTCCCTATTTGGTTTCCACTTCGTAGCGATTGCCACCAGGCGCAGAGATCATTTACTGCCAGTGGACGGTTGACCGGCCTCAAAAGGCGCTCGATGTCCTCGGCATCTAGTGGGCGGTTCAGTCGATCCCAGAAAGATTCCCTGCCATGAGGCTGACGTGGCGGGGTCCCCGTCGGTGGAACAGACTGCTCCGGCTTAGACTGCTCCAGCTTGGGATGAGCTTGTTTAGGCTGGCCTGACTTAAGGGGTGTGAATGGCATGAAAGTAAAGCAGTCTCAAACAGTAACAGACTCAAACAGTAACAGCCCGAATCAGTCAGTGGACTGAATTGTCAATTCTTCCCCACCCTGCCAGCGCCGGGAAAACTCGCGATCTGTCATTCGGATATTCCCTTGATTGGGATCAGAAATAAGCAGGCTATTGCCCTGCTGACCAACAACTACAACCCAATGGCTTTCTGGCGGCGGCCAGAGAGCAATGACCGGAACACCGGTTACTTGAATGTAGTGCAATAATTGCGCTGTTGTCATTTTAGACAATGCCGCACGGTAGCCAATGGTGCTGCATGCTTTTTCTAAATCCTCTGCCCCTGTTCCCTCGCCACGAGAATTTGACAAGTCAATCATCTCGGCATCCGTAGTAGGTCGCTTCAGGTAATACGTCAGTATTGTTGCCAGGGATGCTGGACCACAGGAAGTAGGGGTGGTTTGACGCACAAGATGCCCTTATTGCCATTCTTGAAGGCGCTGGGCTGGCTGCATCACAGCATCAGGCTCTGAAATTTTTGATACTGAAAAATTTGGCGCAGTAGGAACACCGTTTCCATCTCTTGGCCCTCGTACTTCGCAGTGAAAATGGGTTTGATGCCGAAGTGGATCATCGCGCCAGTCTACAACAACTGGAAAATGCTTCCTCAGCAGTGCTTCCATGAATGCTAGACGCACCGCAACTTTAGGATCAGCATGGTCCTTCACAGAAATATGAGAGCCATTCTTAAAGCGAAATCCAGACACATCGATGGCCTGCCCAAAAGCATGTGCAGACAGAGCCGTCTGCGACTGACGCATTGGCCGATCATTGTACACGCCCAGATGATCTAGACCCGTCAAGCCAAATCTCTGGTGAGCTTCGTCCAGAAACGCGGCAAGAGCTGGCTTCAATGAGGAAGAGACATGGTCCATTGAATTGGGCTCCTCAGGGTCTGCAAAGAAATAGAACCCGACGCCATGCCATGTGGCAGGAATAATATCCGTCGCGCCTCGGTCTAAAGCATCCTTATCCGGGTAAATTAGGTTATCCAGGGGGATACGTCCAGCCGCCTGCACCTCGGCTTGGGAATAGCGATGCGAGAAGAAGAAGGCAATGCGCCCAAGAGCCGTCTGCTCTCCCTGCGACAGGCGGCCATCATTGAAGTCCGCTGGTGTCTGCGGCGGATGCGGAACCAGCCCGACCAGAAGCGCACTCTCAGGAAGTGTCAGGCTCTCTGGCGTTTTATGAAAGTAATAAGCTGCTGCCGCTTTGATCCCATGCTGCCCCATCCCGTAGTCTATCGTGTTCAGGTATAGTTCCAGAATGCGGCGCTTGGGCAAATCGTGTTCCAATTCGGCAGTATATCCGGCTTCTTGGAGTTTACGCCATAATGTTCGGTCGTTGCTGAGAAACAAGTTCTTAGCGAGTTGCTGAGTGAGGGTGCTGCCCCCCTGTTCTACGCGGCCTTCTCGCAGGTCCATTCGCAATGCCCTGTGCATTGCAACCCAATCAAAACCATGATGGCTATAAAAATGACCATCCTCCATCGCAACTGTCGCGGCCTGCATCGGCGCTGAAATGCTGGAAAGTGAAACCGCAACAGGCATCTGCGACTGAGCCAAGACCTGCCTATAAAGTGAATAATGAACGCAAATAACGGCAGATAAAAGTATAGCAAGACAGATCAACTTTAGATAAACAGCAGTCTTCTTTCGAGGTGTTTTGATTGCTTGAATGTTGCTACTAGTTTGAGTAGTACTAGCGGTTTGGACATCGTTGATAATTTGAGTGCTGTGATCAGTTCCGGTGCTAACCTGACGCTGTTTGACTTGATATTCAGGCGTAGCAGCAATACCGAGAGAAGCCACCGCCATTGCAAGTAACCAGGTTCCAAGAACGGAGCTTGTGGTCTCAAAAGGCGCATGCCCCGGAGCAACCAGAAGCAGGCCATAAATTGTGCCCAGCCCAATTGCACTCAAGACAACACGCCGGAGACTGTCGGGAGAATTTCTACCAAGTAATAAAACAACCACTCCACTTGCTAAAGCGCAGACCATTGTGAAAACCAGCGCCAAGATAATAGGCAGACCTTGCTCTTTCATCAGCAGCAAGCCGAAGGCGATAGGATTGTTTTCAAGGGGATTGTTTTCACCGGAAGTGCCAATCCCCTGCCTCAGCCAAATAGAATCACTATTGCGAGCCATGGTGGCAGAAAGCACGTATGGCAAGCTAAAGCCGCGCCATATCAAATATAAACCCACTAAAAACAACATTGCCAAGCCAGCATACTTGATTGCAAGGCCAGTATGGTTGGAAGCTATATTTCTTGTAACAATTTCACACTCGGATCGTGCTGAGAATCCCAAGAAGAAGGCTACTGAGGAAACGCCCAATACTGCACCAAAAAAAATTAGGCCAGCCTTAATGGCTGTCAACTCAAAAATTGTTAGACACAGTATTCCAACGGAAAGTATGCTTACAAGCCACCAACTAGCTCGGCGCATTAGCAACAATAAAAGGAAACCAACGACAACACCACTGCTAATGCCAGCCGACGCCAAATAGGGATAAGGATTAGCATAGGAGACAAGCCAGTCTTCCAGTGTCAAACTCAACCACAAACTCATGCTGAGAAATAGAACAAAGTTCAAAGAGCCCAAATGCCATTTCAGGCAACGTGGCGTATTAGATTCAGGCAAGTTTAACAAAATTACGGCTTCTGCATTTAGTGGTAGCGGTGGCATAAAATTTGGCAACCTTTAGTGACAGCGGCATCATCTTAATGGTGCCCCCTGTTTTATGTAACGATAGCAAACTTGGACTGAACCCTTTAGGTGGGGCAAACAATTAAGGTGTGACAGTCTGGTACTTGTCTCGGTTGGATTGCACCCCTGAAGTGAGACAAAGAGTTAGGGTGGTATACTCCGAAAGAGAAACCACTAACTATGAGCCTCAAACGCCGCGTCTTTACCAAAGACTTTAAGCTGCAAGTAATCCGCCAAGTTCAGGCAGGCAAATCCATCGCCCAAGCCGCCCGTGAACATGACCTGCATCCGAACTTGATTGCCAAGTGGCAGAAGCTCAATGAGCAGTATGCCCAGGACGCTTTCCAGGGCAACGGCCATGCCTATACGAAGTAATGCCCTCTTGGGCATATACTCAGGAAGCCAAGATCGCTGAACTAGAACGGCTAATCGGTCAGCAAACCGTCGAGATTAGCCTCTAAAAAGTCTTAGCTTTTCAAGAACGGATCAAAGCCGAGCAGGAGGCAGGGCAATGAGTGAAGCTGTTCAAGAGACTGTGGCGCAAGGTCACAGTGTTCAGGCATCATGCCAAGCGTTCGGGCTGCCACGAGCAAGCTATTATCGCCAAGTGTCTGCGCCTGAACTTGCCCCTGCGAAGCTAGCTCTACGCCAGCAGGTTCAGCAAGTGGCTTTGGACTGGCCTTGCTATGGCTATCGTCGCGTCACGCACGAGCTAAAACGTCAGGGCATCCGCGTCAACCACAAGCAGGCTTTGCGCCTGATGCGCGAAGAAAACCTGGTACGTCGCCCTAAAAAGCGGTTCGTCGCTACAACCAACAGCGATCACAGTTTGCCTGTGTAGCCGAATCTGGCTGCCGAGATGGACATCACCGCGCCTGACCAGCTTTGGGTCTCGGACTTGACGTACATTCGTCTGGGCCATGAGTTCGTCTATCTGGCCGCGGTCCTCGATGCCTGCTCGCGCCGCTGCTTGGGCTGGTCGCTGGGCCGTCGCTTAGAAGCCTCCTTGGCAACGACGGCCCTGAAGATGGCGCTGACGGAGCGAAAGCCTGGCGTGCATCATTCAGATCGCGGGGTCCAGTATGCGTCAGGCGAATATACGAGCTTGCTGAAGGGCAGCGATGTTGCCATCAACATGAGTAGCAAAGGCAATCCTTACGATACGAAGTAATGGCCTCCTAGACATATAATGCCAAGGCAGAGAGCTTTATGAAGACCTTGAAGTGCGAGCAGGTTTACGTCAGTGAATACGACAATCTCGCCGATGCTAAAGCGCAGATCGGCCACTTTCTGGAAGCGGTTTACAACCAGAAGCGCCTGTATTCCAGCCTCGGCTACCTGCCGCTTGCTGAGTACGAAACACAGTTCAAGAAAGCTTACGCCCAGAACCGAGACAAGAACCAGACCATCACACCTCAACTGTTTGTCTCATCCGAAGGGTTCAGTCCAGGGACACTCCCCGCTCAGACTAGCCGAGTTCGCATTCTGAGACGAATTCTCATGAATTCATTTCACATCAAGCGTTAATTATATGCAAGAATCAGTGTAGGCTTGGAGCTATATGTGGCTGCGAGTATAGAAACTCTTTGCGAGCCATCTCATGGCGGTTGTATTTACCAAGCAGGAGAGTCAAGCCCAACATAAACCCAAATACGCAGTTACCTGCGTAACGATCCGGAGTGCCAAACGGCGTATCAAACAACCCGATTCCGATGAGACAAATCCATGCTGCTGATATCTGAATCCGAAATGCAAGATTTACTGGGTGAGCATTACGGATAGCATTAGTAATAAAAATTACAAAAGAGAAGAATAATACTCCACCAAGTACACCCATTTCGCATAGCCAATATAATAGTAAATTTTTCGGTTCTATCTGAATTTTCTGATTTGAAACATCTGGGGTTGGAATTTCGAGACAACCCAGCCCAACTCCTTGAAGAGGATGATCAAACGCAATCTGTACACCTGCACGCCATAATCGCATATGTCCAGCGTTAGAGCGCTCGGTGGATTTTCTGTTTACCTCTCCGGTAGTCCGGCCGTGAACAAGGACAACCAACAGAGTAACAGCAACTAGCGCCGTCACAAGCGTAGGTCTCACCTGCCGTGTGGATGCCCATGTAACGAAGATTGATGCGGCAGCGATTGCAAACCCCGCCGAGCGGAACCAGCAGAGGATCAGCGCAGAAAGGATTAGCGTCGCCCCTAGCAGAAAAGCAAGTTTACGCTTCTCGCCCCCTTGGTGGGTGATCGATGCAGCCAAGACAACTGGAAAAACGACTGATAATAGAGGGTACAAGTTATTGGGGTGCCCAAGAGTACCTTCTGCTCTAACAACCGTACCGGAAATGAAAATATCCTGCCCACTCTTTACGCCCCAGATTGCGTAGGCCGCCTGGATCACTGTGCAGGCAATGAGCAAGCCTGGCGCATCTTGACGGCTTAGCCAAAGAGCTGCCAGAAGACCTGATAATGTCGAGATGAACACAACATAGAGATTGTTCGAGTAGTCTTGATAGTGGCCGAACATCAAAGACATCACGCCGTACAGAAATACATAAAACAGGACACAGAAAAATAATTTGTGTGTGGCCAACCGACGTTGTATATAGGAATATAGGAGCAAGACTGTCGCCAAAACGACCACGACAGTCTTAATGATCAAATTGTCAAAACGATGCCAAATGACTTCTTGATCAAGCCAGCCACTTATACTTACAACATCGAGAGGTGTATCCCGGAGCAACCAGTGATTAATCATCAGGAACGCCAACAAGTTTTGTGTTAGTCTCTTGAATGAGCGCATAACCGACTTAATCGTCTGTAAATATGGAAGTTTCATGATTTACACTTATAGTGGTGACCTTATCTTTCCCCCGAAAACTGTATCCTTTGCGAAGTGAGTATTGACCCGAAAGGTAGAATACTCGAATACAGAAAAGTCAGTTCACCGACGAGCAAATCGTCGCCATCTTATCATTCTTTTTTTGCAGCAGGCTGAAAAGAGCGAGAAGCCTATCTCTGAAGTCTGCCGCCAACATAACATCGCCGAAAACACCTTCTACCGCTGGCGCACATGATTCGGCAGTATGAACGCAAGCGAGACCGCCCGCGTCCGCGAACTCGAAAAGGAAAACGCACGGCTCAAGCCATAGTGGACCCCATTGTCAAGACAGTGGATCGGCATTTTTAAGGTGTGACGCATTGTGTTTCTAGGTCTGTGTCTCGTTGCTTTATCTCGTGTCGTTGCAGGGTCGAATCAAAGTAAACTTCGGCGGGCGTTCGGTAATTCAGCGACTGATGCAGACGCTCCTGGTTGTAGAACTGGAAATAAGTGGCAAGCCCACGGCGGGCGGCCCTGGGGTCTTCATGCTCATGCAGATAGACCTCTTCGTACTTCACCGTTCGCCACAGGCGTTCCGTGAAAATGTTGTCCAGAGCACGGCCTTTGCCGTCCATGCTGATCTGAACGCCACGGGCTTGCAGGCGCTCCAAATACTGCGAACTCGTAAAACTGCGAACTCGTAAAATGGCTGCCCTGATCGCTGTTCCAGATCGTCGGCGTACTTCGCACAAGCGCACGGTCCACAGCGGTAAGAACAAAAAGCATTTCCAAAGTCTGGTCCAGCTCCCAGGTCAGAACGTAGCGCGAAAACCAGTCCAGCACGGCCACCAGATACAGCCAGCCGTGCGGCAAGCGAATGTATGTAATGTCTATGCCCCAGATATGATCAGGCCAGCCACTCGAAAGGTTTCGCAGCAGGTACGGATACACCGTATGATCACGGTTCGGATGGCTCGTATTGGGCTTTAGCCCGAGGGCACTCAAGCCCATCTCTTGCATCTGGCGCTGAACGCTCTTGCGGCTTGATGAGCATTCCATCGCGGCGTGTCTGCCAGCAGCTTCGGCGCGAGCCATAGAGCGGATGCGCCGTAAACAGTTCATCAGTGGCCCGCTTCAAGGCAAGCTCTTCGGCGGATGGTGCGGCAGGCTGGTAATACAGGCTGGCGCGGGAGACCGTCAGCAAGTCTGCCTGCACTGAAAGCGGTACATCCTGGGAGCCGCGTTCCAAAAAGGCCAGCCGCTTATCCCTGTTCAGGGTCGAGACCAGATTTTTTTTGATCCAGGCAAGCTGCGTGGTGAGCCTGCCAATCTGTTCGTAAAGCTGTGCGGTCTGCTTGTCCTGGGCGGCTTTTTCGGCAGTCTGTGCGCCGTTGCCCCGCTCAAATATGGTGGGCAGCTCTTGCAGGGCAGTGGCTTTCCACTGGCTGATCTGGTTGGGATAGACGCCATGTTCAGCGGCGATCAGAGCGAGGGTTTTGTCTTCGCGCAGGACTTGCTGAACGATTTGGGCCTTGAAGGCAGCGGTGTATTGTTTTCGGTTTGTCATGGTGGTGAGCCTCACGCGGCACACCTTATTTTAGACCATTTCATTGTCTAAATTCTTGGGTCCATTATAACGTTCCAGCTGGTGCGTACCCATTTGGGGGTGGAGACCCAGCGGCAATGGAATGATCAAACCATCGCGCGAACCACAGCTGCTCTGTTGGGCTTATTCTCTCTAGTGACGCTGTTGACTTATCTACACATGGACAAACAGCCCGCTCGGCGAACCGCTTGGTATATCAAGGACAAGCCGACCTTCTCGGATGCTTTAGCTTTAGTACGGCTGCGTCTCTGGCAGCACCGTTTTTACATATCGCCGTGTGAACCCGAAATGCAAAAGCCTCTGGCCCGATGGCTAGAGCCTCTCACGGAGGCACTCTATTACGCAAACTAATGGATAAAGTCTATCTTAGCTCAAGGCAGTAGCCCGCCGCCGTCGGAATAATACAGCTAAACGTATGCAACAGCCCGCCAGCACTGACACGGCAATCATCACAATAGAGGTAAAGGTTCTTGATTGCTGCTTATCGGGCTGTGTTGAAACAAAACCATTCTTGGAATGGCGGAGCTGATCTAAAGAGCAAGGAGTGCCTGACCAATAATAATTAACGAACTGTGGAATGGGTTGCAACGACATACGCATCAGAGTTAAATCTGGCCCGTTGAGGCGGTAGTCATTGACAACTTTGGTTGGTGGAAGAACCGCCTTCAATTCTGCACAGGTTCCCGACGCTCCCTGGAGCGCCAGCCTAGCTGTTTGCGTGTTACCATCGTTGTCTCGATAGTCGTACCGCAGATCAACCGGAATCTCTGTTCCACCGACTTGTCTATATCCAGCCACTATGTATGTTTCAGTAAATTCTTTTTTAGCGTCGCTTATGGCTACTTGCTTGATGCGCGACCCATCAAACGTCAGGTCGCAAATGCCTTCAGAGTTCAGCCCTTTGATGAAGAGGCCGTCGGAAAACGTACTCGTGACACGTTCTTCGGGTCTAGAACCTTTCCACGATTTCGTATTAAAAAGTTTGTGTGGGTCCAAACCCGCGATTAGGACGTTCTCAACCGGATTAAGATCTTGGCTTAAGACACAGGACTGAAAATAGTAGATAGAATTAATCGGGCGGGACCAAAGAGAGGGGCTTGAGGCAGATAAAGGTTTATAGTCGGTCCCAGACTTGAGCTGACAGTTTTCTAGAAACTCCAACGTCCAGTCATCTGTATAGAAGAATGTCTCCTTGAAACGATAGTCATTGAGCAACGAGTCTGTTGTCGCATGAGTAATTCGAACAGTATTGTCATTACGTTCGACTTGAATGACAGAATCCTCATGCGTGGTCTTGCCGCCCGTTACCTTAGTCAAGGTATAATTATACGTTGCGGTGAGTATTACTGGCTGTGCTTGGACAATAGCCCCATTCAACAGTGTGAGTGCTGCAAGTACTGTGAGTGTTGCAAGTACTTGCAATAAGGATTTTAATTGCGTCACGTTCAACTTTTTCTTACCCTTTACGCAAAGCAGAGGTCACACTTCCGATGTCGAAAGTGTGACCCTAGAATATATGCTATTGACAGCTATATCCTTGAACGGAGGAGGTGCTTGTGAGCGGCTTTGAGCTGGCAATGCACTGGTTTATGTTATTAACCCTGCCACAAGTTCCAGACTGGCTAGTCGCCGTCAGGGTTTTTTGCACCGACTCACAGCCGCCACTCATACCCGTACCGCAGCAAAAGCTCTGCGTGTAAGTCAAAAGCTGGCAAGCGTTACCACCATTGCCGCCTTGCGCACATTTGGGGCTAGAGGTGTCTGTTTGTGTAGAGCAAGCGGTGAGTACGCCGCCAGTTTCCCCAGACCCATCACCTGGACAGTTAGCCCAAGCAGAGATAGAGCTTGCAAGCATTGTCATGAGGACAAAAGGGATGCTTACTTTTATCATGCTGTTCTTCATCTTACTTTGTTATTCCTTATTTGCGATCTATGGAGTACATTTCTCGCTTGGTTTAGTGGACATACTGACCAATTAGACTTGTGTCCGGTAGACGTATTGTTTTTCCCTCAGGTGTACAGAGGATAAGCGTCGGCGTTCCTCTGATGCCTATCTGGTCGCCTAATTTCATATCGGCTCTAATCCTATCAATTACCTCCTTCTTCTCTTTAATTGTCAAATGGCTCCTTACCAGTGTAGTAGAATTGAGATTATCGGGATTAGCCTCCATCAGTAGGTCATGGACTTGCCAAAACTGACCGTGTACCCTAGCCGACTCGGCTGAGATCGCCATAGCCATAGCCATTGGATGGATTTGTGTAAGCGGATAGTTACGAAAATCGAATTTTACATTGGGATACTGATGTAAAATCTGCCGGATAGCCGGGCTGATACTTCGGCAGGGCGGACATTGATAGTCCGCAAATTCTACCAAAGTGTAACGGGCGTCCGCACGCCCCAGAAAGTTCGTCCGGCGTCCTATCAGAAGGCTAGAAGGCACTGACATATCCAGCGACTTCATGTAGACAGCATCTGCCTGCCTGTGATAGTACTCCCCAACGGCAATCAGCACAAGAAAAACTAACGTCATACTCACTAAAATGAGATTGATTGCGATTTCTTTATCAATACCTATAAATTTCTTTCTTAGGTTCAAACCAGTTAATTGCCTTTCATAAAAATAGTATGTATCAAGCTTCAACCAGGAGGAGCGCCAGTTTGAGGTCAGCAAAAAAGACAGTGCAAAATAATCTTCTAGTGTTCTTTCATAGTAGAATGGATAAGTCTCAGGAGGCTGATCCATGTCTGCGAAAAAATATCATGTATCTTTGACCGAAACTCAGCGTGAAGAACTTACCCGTTGGAGCAAGTCCCAACGCCATTCCGAGCGTGAACGTAAACGCGCTCGCATTCTACTTCTAGCAGACGAAGAACCAATGAAATTCCTGACGGGGCAAGCCCCGAGATATTGGGCAGATTGCGGCGGCGAGCCGCCGCTAAGAAATGTCCGCTGAAACGGCCACAGTAACAAAGTCTGTAACGAAGCGAGCTCGGGGAATGACACCCGATGAGATTCAAACATAATGTCTGTCTGCTGATTGCTTTGAAAGAGCAGATAGACAATCATAACATGAAGAATCGAAAAAAGATAGTGTTTTTTTAAAAAATTACAAACTATTTTTCAATTTGTTTTTTAGCTAGATCTCAGAAATACAACAGGCAGTTTTTCACCAAAATCACGCAAAAGAAATTCGTATTTCCATAAAAAAATGAGCTACCAATCTGAACAAGCCATCCCGCAAACGCTCCTTTGTGGAACCTCTCCTGACCCACGTTGGCTCAACATACTCTATATCTGATGCCAGATCGAAGTAGGCTATGAACCTGCGTGGGTAACCATCAGAACTGCGTGAGGATATTTGACTCAGGCGCTTGCCAATCGGAGGGGATGTTATTCGCTCGTAATGGCCTCCAGAGCACTGATTGAGGGGGCGAAAAAGTACCCCCCGCCCGTGGGAATAACCCATTCATCGGCGAAACTCACGATGGGCGCGGTGCCGTCCGCCAGCGGAACCTGGAACGTCCGCGTGCGGGGTCGGCCCCGTTCTGGCCAATGATCGGGTCATGTCCGGCCGCCCCGTCCTTGAAGTCGGGATCATTGACCCAGCTCCTGGTGACAAACTCAAACTGGCGCACGATTGACGTCTGGTAAGACAAGAACATCAGCCCCCGGTCACCCGAGTCCGCCTCCGGGGCGTCCTCGGACAGCGGGTAGGGCGACCCGAACGGGATGCCCCGGCGCAGCAGGCGGTGCGTCTGCGTGTCCACCTCCCCCAGCGGCAGGGTCGCCCCACTGGATGCCGCATAGCCCGGCGGGATTGTGCCGGGTGTATGAACGTCATCGCGCGGATAGACCTTACGGATGTGGCCGGCGAAGGGACACTTCTGGCCGGTTGAGTCCCCCTGAGAGGCATTGGTCTCATCGTGGCAGTCCAGGTCGCTCTGGTTAATGCCGTGGTGGATCGGCTGCGAGCCGTCCTGGAACTCGAAGTGGTTGTTGGCGCAGTCGTCGTCGCCCAGAGCCAGGTCGTCCGCGTTCGCCGCGCGCAGGATGGGGGCGCCGCTGGGCCAGCGCCCGACGCACTTAGCGGCGAACACTTTCGGGGCCAAGTTGATCTGGGACGCCGCCGTCTGCATGGCCTGGTGGAAGAGCGGCACGTCTTGGCGTAGCCGCCGGATCACCAGGAACGATCCGTCCTTACCCCAGGAGGGGCCGGCGACAGATTCCTCACCCGGCTGATCCTTGTCCTCCCCGTTCGGGTCCTGCCCCTGATATCCGAAGACGAACTCGCCGGGCCAAAGCAGGTCCTGACCGGGCTTGCCCTGATTGCGGTCGTTCGGGTTTTGGCGCAGCGTCAGCACGTCCGTGGTGTCGTCGGAGAGGCGGCCCCGCAGCGCGGGCTGGGAGACGCCGTCCAAGAAGCCGAAGTGCTCGTGGCCGACGTGCGGGGGCGGCAGGGTGGCGGCGTGCTGCTTGTAGAGGATCTGCACCCCGCTGTGGACGCGCGTCCCGTCCGGCAGGCGGGGGGCGTAGATGGTGTCCTCCAGCCGCCCGACCTCGGCCCGCAGGTGGTCCGCGTCGTCACTCGCCACGATCAGCACGATGTCGGCCTCATTGCCGGGGCCGCCGATCACCCAGTTGCTAGCGCAGCCTTCGCGGTCGGGACCGGTCGGGTCACCCAGCAGCGGCGACTGGGCGGCCATGCCGGCGCGGAACGACGGGTCTAAGAAGCTTGGGGCCTCGGGGCTGAGCAGGGAAAGTCCCTGGAACGAGAAGGCGAGGTTGACCCAGGTAGCCTGCACCGCCCCCGTCTCCGCGCCCCGGCGGCGGCGGATGGCTTTGAACAGGCGGTTGAAGGCCAGAACTTCTTCGGCCGTGGCGACGGAGGGCTTCAGGCGACTCAGCCACCGTTTGCAGGCAGTGGGCGAGGAAATCCTCAGAAAGAGCAGGGTCTGGTGGTCTTTGTTAAAGCCGATAAGGTTGCCCTGAATATTGGCAATGTCCAGCACCGGTTCATCTCGAACGGATGGCCGGGTGGGATCGTCTTCGTTACGTCGCAACAGCGAGAACGGCACTTCGCGGGCCGGCATCGTTGTGGTCATGTCTTATCCCCTTCATATTGCCTCAATATTGCCTTGCGGTTGGTCTTTTGTGGTTGGTCTGATGCAGCATCCATTTGAAAAGGCTGAATTCTCCAGACGGATCTGTGAAATATTGGTCAGCCTTGCTGTAGGGCCTCATTGCTGCGGGGCCGTTCCACAGAGGCTCCGCCGAGTATCTCGGGTTGGCGCTCCCTCCGGGTTGCCTTCAGGCCTGGGGCATCGGTGAACAGACTCGACCGGAAGGCGCCAGGGGTCCGGACGGACGCCCGGCGTATCGGAGGTAGGCGCGCACGGTTTCCTCTGCGGCATTGCAGAACGGCTCGGTCAATCCGCCAGCCGTAGGCGGTCGGTGGTCACGCCCCCCGACCGCAATCTGGAGCAGATTGCCCTCTGCCCCAACCCGCTCACGGGCCGCGAAGTTGCATCCGCCGCCGCACAGGGTGGAGATCGGGCACGACCGGCACTTGGGGTGGGAGAGAATCGTGCGCCCCTGCCACTGGCGGGCCGGCTCGAGCCACAGCTCGAGCGCCGGGTCGAAGCGCCCGATGGCGTGGGACGGCTTGCCGACGGCCTCTGTGCAGCTGTAGATCAGGCCCTCCGGGGTGAAGACGTACTGCCGGTCGGTGCTCGCCTCGCAGTACCAATATCGGGGCGCAGGGCTGGTGCCCCGCCGCGTCCTATGGTGCTCCGGCTCCAGGATGCTGACCAGGTAGTCCAGATGCCGCAGAAACCCCAGATGGCAGACCTCGGCCATGCGCGGGTGCCGCTCGATCTGTTCCAGGATCGCCTGAACCATTTCCAGCTCGCCCAACGCACGGGAGGCACCGCTGCTGCATCCCCCGCCCCCGTGGTCGGTGACCAGTGCGAGAGCAAGCTGCAGCTCAGGGCGGGCGTTCCAGCCCTTCTCGAAAAGAAAGTCCACCAGTTCGGGGAGGCTGGAGAGATTCGCCGCATCCACGTTGACGCGCAGGTCCACGTCGACGCCGAGGTCCAGCAGCAGGTCGATGCCGCGCACGATCTCCGCAAACGTCCCCTGCCCGCCGAGCCGGTGGCGGCGGGCGTCGTGGACCGCCTGCGGGCCGTCCAGGGTGATCTGGAAGACGGCGAGGATGTCCGCGTACTCGCGCAGCAGGCCCTCGAACCGGACGACGTTCACGCCGTTGGTCGTTGCCCCTACCAGGAAGCCGCCGTCAGCTGCCCCGGCCAGGAGCCGCGCGACGCACCGCTGCGTACTGGGCAGAAGCGGCTCGCCGCCGAACAGCGAGAGCCAGGGAACCGCAGCCTGCCCCGCCGGATGCCCGCGCCGCAGGTCTGCAATCGCCTCAAAGAAGGCATCCACTTGGGTATCGCTCATGACTCCCTGGGCCTTGTCGAGCAAACTGTCTCCCTCGAAACAGTACGCACAGGCGAGGTTGCAGGCAAGCGTCGGGCAGACCGTATAGATATCGGGCTGGCCTGTCTGCATCCGTGCCCAGGCATCCGCGACGCACTGGTCCAGGAAATCTTCTTCAGCAGCGGGGTTCTCGAATAGGTAAGCACGCTCTGAAAGCTCTAGCCGTTCAGCCTCCGTCAAAGGCAAAGTTTCACCATCTTGCAAGCGTCGCAGCCACACGAGCTCATCGTCTCCCACGCGGTCTACTGCACCAGAAAGCGGGTTGAAGATCAGATGCATGTCCGGTCCAACCGTTTCCACAAGGAGTCGATTGGTCAAATGGTGCGGCGTAACGAAAAGAGGCGTCTCAGCATGAGAAACTTTACCGACAGCCATTCTAGGGCTGTAGATCAATCCCGACGGTGAGAACGTGGAAGACATCAGTGTTGCCCTCCAGCGTTGGTGCTCAGAGGCTCAGCACCGGAGATACCTGAATCGTTTGAGACAGAGCGAGGTGCCTTTGCCGGATGGATTGAAGCACACACGTTCCAACAACAAATAGGAACCGTTTCCTTGATGGAATGACCTACCCCATTGGGAACACTCGAATCGGATCGGGCCCAAAGTCCTTGTGTATTGTTCAGTGCCAACATGCGAGTTTTCTCACTCCTGCTAAAATTACGGGGATGCTGTTAAACGCATTATAACACAAAAAACATTAAATAAAAACTTTTTGTAAAAAAGAGAACAAAAAAATAAATCACTGGAGATTTAATGTCAAGTGAACCTTGACATATAAAATCACAACAAGCAGAAGAAAGAAGAAAGCAGCAATGAGGGAACGGCAAAACTGCTTGATGAAACTCGTGAGCCTCGTAATCACCGCGTCGATTCCCCGCCCTGAAATAGGTTTTTCCTTCAGCGAGAAAATTGACTTCTTTCTGGCTTCTAAGGCTGCGAGTTCCTGGCTCCAGGCCAGCAACCCAGCCAGTCGCCCTTGCAGAATAGCAGGCTGCCAGGATGTACCGTAACCACCGAACAGCAGCGGAACGAAAGGGTAGATCGCTAGCTTGGTATCAAGATCAGGATCCGCCTGTCTATTTGCGCTGGACCTCTGTGTGGCGACCATCAATGCACTTGCGAGCAAGAGTGCTTCTTCAGGAGATTGAACCGCCAGCCGGTCACAAAGTCGCTCCTCGATCTCCACAACGACCGCCTTCAGCCGGAACGCAAGCACAGTGAGTCCACCCACATCGGTTACCCACAAGAGCAACCAGCGCCACCAATGATCTCGGCGGATCAGGTGAGCAAGTTCGTGCCGCAGCACCATTTCAAGTTCCGCATCCGAAAGCAGTTCCGAGAGTTGCGGCGGAAGAAGCAAGACTGGCCGCACAAGACCCAGCAACATCGGTGTTATAAACTGACTGCTCTGACCCGGCAGGTCGAGTTCAACGAGGGCTGGAAGGGATGCGGAGAATGGCAGCCGAAGGCGATCTGCCGCACGTGCAAGGAGCATGCTTGACCGAATAGAGGGCGGCCCCGTACCAAGGCTTATCCATAGGCCAAAGGCGCGGCGAGCCAGGAATAACTGCACGGCACGCAGAAAAAGGTAGACAGTCGCCACTCCCAGCAGTACCTGAGTCACCTCGTGCGAGATTTCCGTGGGTTGCCAGATGGAGTAACCGGTCTGAACCAGCAAACCAGCAGTCTCGGCAGGGTCAGGAAATTGAAATCCGATGATCCACCAGTGATTCGCCGAAGCACGCATACTTTCTCCTAAGATCAAGTAAAGTGCACCTTTGGCTAAAGCAACTAACAGAACGCCTCGGCGCAGATATAGGATCACCTGTGTGCCCGCTCCAAACAGATGCCAGCGCTCGGCAGCACGGACAAGGCCCAGTCCCAAGAGAGCTGTTGCTCCGAGGTTGGTTAAGCCAATCATCCAGTGGCGGGCGAACAGCAGCAACAAGAAATGTGAGCACCAGTGGGTACAAAGAGAGACATGTCGAAGTAAGGGGTACATCTTTGCCAGTAGAGGATAATCGCGAGGTTCGGGCCCGCCGCTTTAGAACAGCCAGCGTTCAATAGCACGACTACCAGCATTCCGCAGCTTTTGGAGTCGCACTACTTGGAATTGCACTATTTCACTTCTGGGTCGGATTGTATCGTTTCAGAGCCGGAAGTTTCCGGTTTCGCAGGCGGCAAAGATGCGGGCGGTGGTTGTGCCGCCTGTTCAAGTGCCTGCATCAGGCGAGCAAGTTCCTCTTGTTCAGCAGTGCTATCCGGCACATTCTGCTTTAGGCCGCCGCCCAATTTAGGGATAAGTCCGTGAAGGGACCGCCCAAGCAAGGTTTGAGAGACGTTGTTGAGAATGCGGGCTGCCATCTCTTCGCGTCCGACTGTAGGAGTGTAGTACGGTGTTCGGGCTTCACCCTTCTGACTAGCGAGAAGCCCCTTATCGGTAAGTCGGCGAAGGGTTGTGTTTACAGTAGAAAAAGCTATAGGTTCCTGGCCCTGGCTCCGCCGTCTGTAAAGAGCAGCTTCAGCAACATCCATCCCATTGGCAGGCTTGCCGATCTCCCAAAGCAAGCCCAGAATTTCCGCTTCCAGGCTCCCCAGAGAAGTGACATCAGAACCGAAGATTTTCTTACTCGAGTTTTTTGCTCCAGCCTCCGTCCTGCGGCTTGTAGAAACGCCGAAATGCCGAAGCCAGTGATGACCTTGAGCGACTTCACCAGGTTCAGCAAGAGCTTCCCTTTCCTCTTCTTCACTGATTTCTCCTTCACTGCTCTCTTTTTCAGTGTTTTCTTCGGGGAGAGGGAGGGGCTGCCTCGGCTGATTGGATCGCTTCACGTTGGTTCTTTCTGCCTGCATCAAACTAGGAGAAAATCATAGGAATGAAGAATTCTGCCCCCAAATTGGCTACCAGGTGAGTGGAGGCAAGATATTGTCTAATGGTTTCAAAGATTATGGCAGATAACTTGGAATGCGTCAAGCAAAACACCTTCTGAACTCGGCCGTGCTTTTCAAGCACACTAGGTAAGCCACCGCTGTCTTTATGACACCTCTATATTAAATTAGCTTTACTGATGATGTCTCGTAAAGGTTTCGCCCCCGCACTTCGATCAATTTGGGACGTACTGGAATGCCGCTGCCTGCGTGAATCGCTGTCAATTCCGCAGTAGCCCGATCCAGATATGGCTGCCGTTCCTGCTCAGTTAAATCTTTCCAGGATTGTGCTGTCAGCTTTGTGCCTTCTACATTCGTGGTGTTTGGTTTCTCTCGGGCTTGACCTTCTCCGGGCTGATCTTCTCCGGCAAAGAGCGAAGCACAAAACGTCTCTTTTTTTTCTTCAAAGTCTAAAGACTCTATAAGAGTCTCCGCAGATCTGCGGACTCCTCGTCCGCGAATTCGCGGATCACCACTCCGCAGATCCGCGGACTGGGTATCCGCAGTTTCGCGGGAGCGTTTTGCCGCTCCGCGAATCTGCGGAACGGTCTTCTCAATCCTGGGCAATGCCAAAGGCCGCTTCCCGGACGGGCGTATCTCCGGGTGGTCCTGATAGTAGCACTCATTTAGGTAGGCCCGGAGCTGGCGAAAGTCATACATGGCATTGGTGAACTTGCCCAGTTCGCCTCGCGTGTAGGTGATCTTGAGATACTTCTTCTTTTCCAAACCAGCTAGGAGCGCATGGACACGGTCAACGGACCGCCCGAAGCGTGCAGCCAGGTCATTCTGGTCCGGCCCCTCGTCCCCTGGTGTACGCTTGTATTGGAGGATGTGGCAGATCAGGTAGCCCTCTGCTGGCTCGATGCCCAGCCGCGCACCGTAGGCCAGCAGTGCAGTTGGAATCTGGGCGTAGCCGAGCGCCGTGAACGGGTCATCCCCCCACTTTTGCTCGAAGGTGTACTTCTCCCTCGCCTTGGCCTGACTCGGAACCTTGCGCTCTGGCGGCATGCTCATTCCTTTGCCCTTATCGTCCTTTTGGCTCTGTCATCATTTTATTCCTGTCACGCCTCTTCCTCAGCTTCCAGGTAGAGCGCGATCAGTGCATTGATCAGCGCCTTGATGGGCGTGCGCGTTCTGACACAATGCTGCTTGAGCTGCTGGTGCAGGTCTTCAGGCATCTCGACGTTCAGCCGGGTCACCGGCGCCTTGCCGTTCTGAGGCATAAGTTGTTCCATCAGATGCACTCGGAGCTGGTCGTCGAGTGCCGCTCGCAGAGCATCTTTTGGCGGCTCCTTGCTCTCCGCTTTTTTGGCATCTGTTTTTTTGGCATCTGTTCTGCTGCTTTCGGCCTTACTAGCACCCGATCTGCTCACGCGGCTTATAGCTGGCTTTCGTGCAGTCGCTTTTTCCGTGTGTGAAGAGATGATGGTTGCTTCATCCAAATCTTCACTCATGTGCTCACTTGAAGGAGTGCTTGATGACATGAAGCTTCCGTCACTTGAATGAAGGTGTGAATTTGCCTTCACTTCATCGTTTGATTGATTGATTGAAGGAATGATGGAAACTTCATTTGATGGAGTTTCCGCACCAGTCGCAGTCTGGGGGGATTCTGCGGCCTCCATCTTTTTGAGATTCATCCGTTGCAAGTCAAGAAGGGTACTGCTCATATCTTTATTCTCATGGTTAAATCCGTCGCTTTACGTCAGCCGCTGCACTCCCGTTCGGTTTCCGCTGCACTCCCATCACTTGGCCGATCCTTTGGTCGGTCACTTTGCCGATTCCTTGGCAGGTTTCACGGGCCAGTCTTTACCAACACGCATCTCGGCCAGTGTCTGAGCGACGATCTCAGGCATGACCACTTTCTCGCCCCGCACGAAGGCGTTGACGAGCGCAGCATCGCATAGAACGCAGACATCACGCGGAATGCCCTGCGTGGTGTTGTAAACCTCGATCAGCGTCTTCTCGGTGAAGAGGGTAGACACATCCCCACCGCCCGCTGTAGTGACGCGGTGGGCAATCATGCCGACCATATCCTCGAATGAAAGCGGGTCCAGGTTGCTGATAACGGCAATGCGCGACCGGAAAGCCTCCTTGCGACTCAGCTTGTTTGGAAAGTTATCCTGGGCCAGCATGACGATAGTGATCAGTTTGTCTTCGGCGGTCTGAAAATTCGACAAGTCGGATAAAACGTCAATATTATCGGCATGAAGATTCTGGGTCTCATCAATCAAGAGGACTGGGTGTCGGCCCGCCTGATACTGCTCAAGCAAGAAGCGCTCGATCAGCTTACGGTTGTCTCCCTCGGTTCGCACAGGGATAACACCGAACCCTTCCGAAATCAAGCGCAAGAACTGGGAGCGCGTGCGGACCGACGCAGATGGCAAAAAGGCAAGCACTTTGCTCTCATCTGCACCCCACGTCCGCTGAAGCTGGTTGGCAATTGTTGTCTTGCCTGTGCCGACCTTTCCCATCAGCAGGGCAAGGCCGCGCCGCTGATCGGCGGCGTAGCGCATCTTGGCAACGGCTATCTGGTGTTCGGCACTGGGAAAGGCAAAACGAGGGTTCGGCTGCGTGCCGAACGGCATCTCTTTCAGGCCGAAAAATGCTTCGTATATAACACTGATCTCCTTTCTCCTCCATTTTTAGACTGATTTAGCCTTGGGTCTGCTGCGCCTAAGTATTCCAATCTCAGGTATGTCGTAAACGGATTACAGCATTATAACGTCGCCAACAGAATGAGTCAAGGCTTTTTAGAAAATTCTAAACGCAAAGCAAATTCATTCTGTACGATAGTTCACGCGCTCCCAGCCTATCGTCCTGATCACGAGCGAGTTATCCACAGACTTATCCACATTTCTATGCGGCCGCTTGTTAATGTCCTTGTTAATTTTGTTCTCGGTTTCTTTTGTTGTATGCGATTTTGCGTGTGCGCTTTTCGGGATACTTTTCCTCATATTTATTGATGCCTTACTTTTGGCAGCTTTGACCTCGACGGATGCCGAAGCTGGTCCCAAGCGGTAGTAGAGCCGTCCCAGGTGACGCCGCCGGTCAGCCGCCGTCTTCAGAGGCGTTCCTGCTCGGTCCTGAACCTCAATCAGACCGGCTTGCACCAGCGCCTCAACCGCATGGGCCACCGCCCCGCTTCCGCGCCCCGTGCGGCCCATGAGCTGGCTCTGGGTCAGCCAGTCCCGCTCTTTGCGTTGAGACATATGGGGACCGTCCTGCCAGCCCCGCGTCTGGCGCACGACCACCATCAGCACACGAAACTCCGTATCCCGAAGTATGGGCATCACCCGGTCCAGCAGCGCGTTGGGCATAGGCGTCGTGTCAGAGAGCAAAGTATTGGAAAGCAATCGTTCCTGATTTTTCTTGCTGTTTTCTCTTTGTGACAGAGGTATCTGGTCCATAATTTGATTCATAGGCGGGTGTGAAATTTGCTTGGGTGAAGATTATGGTCAACGGCTCGCAGGCGCGTCTGCTTCTATCAAAATCGCCTGTTCTTCTAAAATTTGACTTAAAAGTTGACTTTCTGCTCCACGCTTGCTTGAACCCGCTGAGAAGCCCCTGTTTCAACAGGAGGTGTAAACTTACTCATCCTGGCCCCCTTCCGAGCCTACAGGCCCTCCTGAGCGTCTTCCAGGGGCTTGCCAGCATCGCCGCGAGCCTGCTTCTCGCTTCCCTCGTTCTGCAACCTTTCATTTGTCTCATTCACCAGCTGTTGCCGCGCGATTTCCACATACCGTGCCGAAGCCTCCATTCCCAGAAACCGCCGGTCGAGCTTCGCCGCCATGATTACGCTTGTGCCGCTGCCCATCAGCGGGTCCAGCACCAAATCCCCCGGCTCGGAGAACCCCAGGATCAGGTCTGCCGCCAGCTTGTCGGGCATGGTCGCCGGGTGTCTCAGTTTGACCGCGTTGCGCTCGCTGCTGCTGGCGGAGTAGGGCCACACAGTTCCCCGGCACTGAAGCGGGGCGATGGTCGGCGGCGGCAGTCCCCAAACGATCTCCCGGCGCGGGAAGGGGCGGCGCGAAACCTCCTCCCCGGCGTGCTTGGTCGGGATCAGCAGCCGCTCTTTATGGAAGGTCTTGGGCCGCTTGCCCTTGAAGAAAATGAAGATGAACTCCTGATCTACGCGCAGGCGAGAACGCACCAGGGACCGGGAACGCCGTGCCGATGGTAGAGGCAGGCCTCGAATAGCCGCCACCCGGCTTGATCACACCAGGCCAGGGCCAGCCGGAAGGAGGAGAGGGACTTGACGAAGTGGCGGGAGGCATAGCCCACGACGACGATGCACACGCCGCCGTCTTTGGTGACCCGGAACAGGGCTTCCCCCAAGGCAGGTATATCCAACTGTGTGGGCGTGTCGTAGCGGCGCAGATCGTCGTAGGGCGGGCTGGTGACGGTCAGGTCCACGCTGCCCTGGGGAAGCTGGGCCAGCAGCGGCAGGCAGTCACCCGTCAGGAGACGATCCTTGCTCAAGAGACGATCATCGGTCAGCAGTTCCCCCTGTTGCAGTTTCCCCTGTTGCAGTTCCCTCTGTTCAGGATTCCTGCTTGGCGTAAGCGGCCTTCCTGAAGCTGTCAGTCGGCTTGATG
>CAXUKS010000016.1:0-55978 GCA_964251675.1 uncultured Armatimonadales bacterium | reverse complement strand
TCTGTTTGCGGCTTGATGTCTGTTTGCGGCTTGATGTCTGTTTGCGGCTTGATGTCTGTTTGCGGCTTGATGTTGTTTGACTGCGAGATACTGGCTGCCTGCGGTGCGTATGTGGCACGACCGCCGACCGGCACCTCGTCGGCGAAGCCCTCATAACGCAGTCCCATCATCTACCGGAAGCTCTCCGCCAGATGTGCCTTCCGGGCTTTCCCCCATAACTGTTTCTGCTTCCTCCTCCGCCTGACGCCGCAGGGCCAGCGGCCTGTCGTAGCCGCCTTCAATGGCCGCTGCCAGGAAGCGGGCCGGGTTCTTGGCGTTCCGGCTCGGCAGCCAGCTGATCTGACGTTCCACGGCCCCCAGGTCGAAGCGCGAGAGCAGGTCCAGCGCCTGCTCCTTTGGCATCCCAAGGTTCGTCATGGCCGTGAACGCACGGCGCTTGCCTTCCGCCACGGCGGGGTCGTCCCCCTCGAAGGCGGGCGGACCCCAGCCCATCATCTCCCCGATCTGCCGCTCCACTTCCTCGCGCGTCTTGGCATAGCGGGCGCGGCTGTAGGCGGTCACGGCCTCCCGGCCCGGCATGCGGGCCGGAGCGGCCTGGGGCGGCGCAGGCTCCAGGGCATCCTCGTGGGCCACGAGGCGGCGTCCGGGCAGGTAGGCGTCCAGGCCGTCCGGGCGTGCCAGCAGCTCGGCGAGGGGCTGTCCCTGCCACCGGGCTTGCGTCAGCCGGTCCAGGCGTCCCTTGGCTTTGGGCTGGGACGTGCCCATGGCGTCGGCAAGTTCGGGGAGGGTGGGGCGGCACCAGCCGTTGGGCGTGAGGAAGGTCAGGATGAGGACGAGCGTTTTGGCGTCTTCGGGCGTGAGGGTGCGCCACAGCCCGGAGGTCCTGACCCGGTCGGTGAGGACGAGGCGTGCGCTGGGGCGGAAGGTGCCTCCCTGGCCGCGCTCCTCCTGGCGGTGCTCGATGACGAAGGGGGTCTGTTCAGGCAAGTCGTCGTGCTTGATAATGTCAGGCTTGGTAATGTCGTCAGGCATGGTTCTCCTTTCAGCTCTTAATCGTGCGAATGTAAACTCTGGGCTATAAACGTTTCGACGTGATGCGGCGGCGCACCGCGCGTTGCTGCCTACGGTCGCCGGCACTACTCTGATCGAGCGCATCGGCCTGCCCTTCATGGACAGGTACCGGGTGGCCGGGGAAGGCCGCGTTGCTGTCCGACGACTTGCTCCCCTAGTGGGACGGGCTCGCGGCGGGCGCGGCTTTTGCCGTGTCCTCTTTACTTTGCCGTGCCCAACCTATTTACTATGCCTAACCCACCTTTCCTTTTCAGAGCAGGCTTCTGAGCAGCAGTAGCAGGACCGCGCCGAACAGAAAGGCTTGCAGCACGTCTTCGGCGGCGGACCCAGTGACGAAGCGAAGGCGGCGCGGCAGCAGGTGGCTGCGGCGTCCGAAGCCCCAACGCCCGTCCCGCCCCCGTGCTGGCAGCAACGGGACGCCGTGGCGGGTCATGGCATCCAGTGCGAGGTGCGAGCCGTATCCGAGCAGCAGAGCCGCCCCGTAGGTCCAGCCCCAGGTTAAAGACACCGGCAGGGCGCAGGCCAGCCCAAAGCCGGCAAGCCCCGGAAGCGAGTGGAGCGGCCCTCTGTGGCCCCACGCGCCGTAGACAAGGGCGCCCAGCGGATCAAAGGGCCGGACGGGACCGAGCCTGAGCGAACGGATCTTGGAGTGCCGCGCATCCAGGTCGGGCAGCAGGGCGGCTGCGGCGGCGAGGACCGCCAGTGCGCCCACGGTCTGGCCGGTGACAGCCTGCCCCGTCGCAACCGTGTCCGTACCGGCCTGTCCCGGAATAAGCGTCAGCAGCCAGATGGAGGCGATGCCTCCGGCGGCGTGCGTCGGCCACGTCAGCCTCCCCCTTCCGCCATTCCGCAGCCCGGCAGCTCGCTCTCATCTGTTTTGCTCTCTTCTATCCCGTCCCTCTGCGTTCCAGGACAGGAGCTCGCAGAGATGCGTATGGTCACACGCCAGCGTATAGGGACGAAATCCGTCAACGGCAAGGGTGCCACTTCTTTTGCCAAAGTACCGCTTTCATGATCTGCCGAATTGCTACTTTCATAGGCCGCCTTTCCAACCGATGCCTTCCTGGCAGTGATCATCCTGAAAAAGATTTCGTCGATATCCAGTTGCTGCTTTTCGCCCCGGCTCCGCTGGCAGACGCCGATTCGAAAGCGGATCATCAGGGCCAGCAGCTCCTTTCCGTCGATCAGCCGCACAGGCGCTGTCAAGGCGCTTGCTCGATCTAATGCTGCAGTGCCGTCCGAGGATGCGGCGCCTTTTCGCCCGGCTTGGGCCTTTTCAACGACTTTGGAGAAGGAGGACGTCGTGATCAGCAGCGTCTCCCCTGCCCCGGAGCGCAGGCAGGCTCCCAGCAGCTCGTCGACATTGCGCTGATGGACTTTCAGGCCGTCGTACTGCTTGATCTGAACGACCACGCGGCGTGGAACTAGGCCGCCAGGCAGGACGGCTTCCAGGTCGTACCCGCCTCCGCCAGGACGGTTGTATCCCTTCCACTCCTGGCGGCCCGCAGGCCTTGCCCCTTCGTAGCCGAGGCTTTCCAGCAGCACGCAGACGCACCGGGCAAAGGACGGGTAATCCAGCGCCAGCAGCCGCAGGCGCAGCTGGCTTGCCAGAGATTGATGGTCGTAAGTCATGCCAGGGGAAGGAGTGAAACGCCCCGCGCTCATCGGCCCTCCTTTCCACCACCAGCAGGGACGCCATTTACCGAGGAAGTGGCAGCCGTTGGAGTCATCGACCAGTCGCCCGGATTTCGTCCATGCCATTCCGGGCACAAGTTTCCCTCGGCATCATAGGCTTCTTCGGGAAGGCAGCCGCCGCATTTGCACAGGCCGCAGCCGGAGGGGGTCAGATAGGTTCCATCGGTGGAGAAAACGTCTCGCATGTCGAGCGGGTAGCCGAGCATCCGCTCCAGAACGGAGGTGACGCTGCGGGCCAGGCGGTAGGAGGGGTTGATCTTGCCGTTGACGAGGCGGCTGATGGTGGAGCGGGAAACCCCAACTTCCGCCGCTAGCCGCGCCTGTCCCTGGATGGAGAGCTTCGGAATATGCACGAGAAAAACTTTTACCCTGTTCTGAACGGGTTGAGGTGCCTGTTCCGAGAATGCGGGTTTGTTTATGTGAGTACTGAGACCTGGACGTGTGGACTGAAGCGCCCTTACAGAAGACGTGGTTGAAGTAGCAAGCATCTGGCTCCTTTCGGTCTGTTAGAGGTGTTCTGGGCCACGCAGCTGTTCGCGGCCTATGCTCAAGGTACCGAACAGAAACCGAAGATGCAACCGCTGTTGCACGGGTGCTGCGAGGAATAAGGTAGCACAGGATATAGCAGGCACTGACCTTCTTACGACGAGGCCTCGTAAGATTAATCCTTGCGGTATAATTGCATGTATAATGGTTGAAACCATCTCTCCCGCCGAACTTAAAAGTTTTACAAAAGGAGTCCACTGGCTCATCTCGCAACAAAATAGAGATGGAAGCTGGGGAGTTGATTCTGAGCAAGATATTGATCGTCTGGTTGCTACATGCCAAGCAACTACGCTGTTGTTGGACATAGGCTGCAGTCCAACCTCTAAGCCGCTACAGAAAGCTATAAAGTATTTGACCGACGAACGGTGGGGAGACTATGCTGTCGGAAATACGACATCGTATTGGCGCATTGAGCCGCTCTCACGGCTAGCTTTCCGCGACAAGCAAATTATGGATATATGCAAGATGGAGTTAGCACAATTACTGCGTAGTGTGAGGGAGGGACGGGCTCATGGACACACGTTTACGCTTCCGCTTTTCGCGCTGAAAAGCTACTACCTATTGGGTGAGCAACTGAATCAGGTTGACATTGACCTGATCACAGAAAAAGCCGTGACAAGTTCATGGAAAGGTTCTGACACTTGTTTTTCCGACCGCGCAGATATGGCTAGTATGGCTATTGCTTGGATGGGCCGACACAAGTGGTCAGGTAGGATCGCAAGCCAGAGACGTGCCATTATGAACTCCTGCAAGCGATACCTTATCGCCAAGCAGAACTCAAACGAGACTGGTACGAGCTGGGAGGCGGCTCACGTTGTAAGGACCGCCTTTATCTGCATCAACATCGCCGAGACCCCTCAATGGGACCCGCAACTTAGCGTGCTGATGCCCGGTGCCAGCCAATTTCTTTTGACAACACAAACGAAAAAAGGGTATTGGCAACCAAGAATAGGAGAACGTTCGCCAGTAATCAAAAGCCGAGAGTACTACACGGCCGTAGCATTACGGGGTTTGGCCGCTAGCGCGAAGGTTCAGAAGAGTAATCTGACAAAAGAGATTTGGAGCGCGCAAGGCTTAGAATATTGGGATTTTTTGCGACACTTTACGCGGTTGGCGGGCGTGTTGCTGCTCCTGCTGCTTCTATACTTCGGGATTAATATTAGCCATACGTTACACATTTCTCGTTATTTGGAAGATCCGAAGGTTTCACTATATATTTTTTATGCCTTAGGTATTTTAGGGGCTTTATCAGCTTTCCAATCCTTGTATTTGTATGTGAAAAACCGGCGTTAGGATAGTGTTGCTAAGTCGTTGGACGCCCTGTGTGCGAGTCGACGAGGCCGCAGCAGCGCTAAATGTGAAGGCACAGGAAACGAGTGAAATTGCTGCAGTAAGGTCTGCCCGAACAGAAGGCGGGAGAAGTCTTCGGCTTCCATGCTTGCTCCAACTAAGGCGTGGTGAGGCCTTGGTTCCTCCGGCAGACCGGCATACCGGTGGACCTCATCGCTGGTTATGGCGCTGATGGAGTTGTTTGGGGGTAGTAAACCACGTGAAAGCTGGTGCCCGTAGGCAAGACTATGAAGATCCACGACGCGATGGCCGAGACACCATCGCAGGCCGCACCGCTCAGCACCGGCTCTTAGAAAGTCACGGTCAAAATCTGGATTGTGACCTGCCAGCGTGCGTTCTTGACAGTTTGCCGTCCAGTGGAAGAAACAGTCCAATAGTTCCTCTAGAGCCTGCTTGTTTGGATCGAGTGCTTCATGCGCCGAGAATCCTGAGACCCTGAGGCCATCTTCGGTCAACTCGGCCCCCGAAAATGCCTTGCACTCGCCGTAGAACGTACGGCCGGGCCGGTTGAAATCCACGGCGCCGATGCTCAAAAGAGAGTGGCGGCGCGGATCTAAGCCTGTGCATTCAACATCAACTACAATCATAAAACGCTTCCATTAAAAATTCTAAATATTTTTCCCAATATACCATGCATCTGAGCTACAAATGCAAGAAGCAAAAATTAGACCGTAGAGTTAGTATGCTGCTGGCTGAGGCAGCGTGTCTCGTTCTTATTGCTGACGGCTCCATTAGGAGCCTACCGCATTCTACAAGGTCACGCACGCAACATTGCCCAGTAACGTTTTCCTAATTGAGAGACGAGTAAAAGTATGTGATCACGCTACCAGAACTTTGCTGACTGAGCAGAAACTGCTTCCTTGCGGCAATACGAAAAATAGGTCCGGAAACAGCTTGTCAATTTCTAGAAATGCTTTGCAATGCTTTGCATAGTTTGATAGAGGTTCGTTCTGCTCACCGAACAAGTCAAATGCCAAAAAGCGTTTTTTACTAGAGCGTTTTGGCGACTTTGATACCGACTTCAGGAAAAAAGAGGCTGCATTCCATTGCTTCAGTCCGATTTCTTTCCCATATGCTGCTCCAATTAGAACAAGAACAGAAAACAGGTTAGCAGCCTGCTTTTTTGTTGCCTTCAATCCGTATCCCATACGATACAATCGAACTTCCCTCAGATATTTGTGACGGAACCGGTGTTCTTATTATTGATAATAGGTATACTTACGACTAACTTATTGGCCGGTCGGAGACATACGTGAGCAAAAGCGCAGAAGACAGCGACGCAACTGGGGCAGACATAGGCGCACGAGTTCCCTCGCTGCTTGACAGAGAGGCGACGGGAGGCGAAATCGCCGAAGGAGGCTTCTCATTTCAGAGAAGCGTCCTGCTGGCCTACATCCCACGATGGCTCGCCCAGGAGGGCTTCTCGTCTCTGACTCAGGAGACCTACGGCGACATTGAGGCCAAGTTCTATAACCCAGGGAGGGGCTACGTAAAGGAGTTCGTTGAGGCGAAGAACCATTTGGTCGTGCCAGCAGAGTTCTGGAAAGAGATCGGGCGATTCCAGGCTATGGCTATCGGCAGCCCTGGCACATACGAATGGTTCACACTGGTTTCGTCCGGTATTTCCGACGCACTCAAGCCGCTCGCAAACGGACTGCGCCGCGTCCGAGGCTCTTATGGGTTCTATGAGGGGGACGAGGCACTTCGCTCTCAGTCATACGCGGATTACGAGCGGATCGTCGAGAAACTGGGACATAGCAAGGAAGAGGCAGCATTCCTGTTTGAGCATGTGATGATTGAGCACTCTTACGGCTCCTTACCCGATCATGGCCGCGTCATGTTCCTGGATGCCCTCGGCCAATATCTGCCTGAATACGACCTGCCGCCGAGCGTTACCGGCAATCTTTTCATTTCGCTTGACGCTCTGGTGAAGGGCAGGATCAACTCACCCATATCGCGAAGAGAGTTGGAAGCCGTCATGACAGACCGTGTTCCCGAGAACCTGCGTCCGGCTAAGCGGCCCGTCAGGATCTTCACCGCAATCGATCCCCATGCACAAAATTCTGACTTGGTTTTCGAGTGGGAGAAGTTTTTTGGGGGAGCCGACCGCGCCTATCCTCCCACTGAGGAGTGGAACGGGCAGTTGGTCGCGCAACTGCTTGACGCCAGAGATTGGATCAACGGTGCCCGCACGACCCGCAACATCAAACTCGATGGGAATCGCCGATTGTCGGCTTCGCTTGCCATCGGAACGGTTTTTTCCGCTGTTGCCGGATACGCCATCGACATGAGCTACCGTAGTGAGCCATGGGCAACCGACCGGCATGCCGATGGCGAGACGCCCGGTTATGCACTTACCCAGTCTCTGAGCCGGGGCGCGAGCAACCGGCTGGTTGTCAGCATTGGCATCATCAAAGCCATCGCCTCAGACGTGGAAGGCGCCCTGCCCGGCCTTGGACTGGGGGCTGCGTCGCTACTCCACCTTCACGGAGACCAGCCTGTGGAGTCGCCGCAACATGCCAACCGGGCCGTGGCGTCCATAAAGCAGGCGATCGACGAGGCGCTGACTGAGACGGGCAGCGCCTCAATCGATCTTTTCTTTGCAGGGCCAGCCTCTCTGGCGCTTTTCCTCGGGCACCGGCTCAATGCCCTTGCGCCGATCCAGTGCTATGAGTGGGTTAGTCCGGGACAGTACGCACGTACCTGCAAGCTATCTTAGATCTAGGCAACAAAACATATGGCAGAAATTCCCAGCTACTTCCAGCGCTACCTCAAGAACATCCAGCCGGGCCGCTCGAGCCGCGAACTGGCCATGCAGCTGCACCGGACGCTCCGGGACCGGCTAGCGGCGGACGAGGACTTCCAAGACTGGTACGCGGACACGTTCCTGTATGGATCATACCGCCGCAACACGGCGATCAAGCAGATCAAGGACGTCGACGTCTGCGTCGTTCTCGACATCAACCCGGACGATCATGAGCCGCAGGCGGTCATTGACCGCCTGCGCAGGGTCCTGGAGCGTAACAAATACGAGGCGAAGACAGCCCTGCAGCGCCGCTCCATCCGCATCGACATGTCTGCTACTACCCTTGACGTCGTCCCGGTCGTGGAAGCTGGGGACGGCTCGTACCTCATCCCCGACCGCGTACTCAAGGAGTGGGTTCCTACGCACCCTAAAAAGCATTTGGAGACCGCTACCACGCTGAACAAGGAAGGCAACCAGCGGTACATTCCTTTCGTGAAGATCGTCAAGGCATGGTATCGCTACCAGCGGTCGGGAACGGAGAGGCCCAAGCCCAAGGGATTCACTTTGGAAACGCTCGTCGCCCAGTATCAGGACGCCGATGCCCCCAGTTATGGCGAAGCGTTCGTCAACTTTCTGAGCAACCTGGATTCGGCCTGCGGCGCCTCGTTCGAGCAAGGCACGTTCCCTGCCGTGAACGATCCCGGCGTTTCCGGAGGAACCCTGCATCTGACCTTCACCGCCGACGAGGTGAAGCAGTTCGGGAAGGTGCTTAAGTCCTCGCTTGAACAGGCTCAGGCAGCACTAGCGGCAGAGGGCATCGCCGCCAGTGCCTCAGCCTGGAACGTCCTGTTTGGAAACGACTTCCCTACTGAGCCTGCGACGAAGTCTGTCACAGCCAGCCAATTTGCGAATGAGGAATACGAACCGGACGATGAAATGTCAAAGGAGATCGAAGAAATTGATCTCCCCGAAATCCAGACCACGACGCTCGTTCTTCAGTCGAGAACGAGAGCCTACGGTAAACTCAAACTGACGGCACGGCTGGCGAAGACGCATGAGGGTGAGACATATCGGGCTTACCCCAGCGGCGGGTGGCCTCTGGACAAGAACCTGTGGATAAAATTTTCCATCTCTGAAACGTCCGTGCCGCCGCCTTATAAAATACGCTGGACCGTCGAGAATCACGGCAAAGAAGCCAGGGATGCCGGCCAGATGGGCCACACCAATGATGATGATGAACCGACAACCCGCCGGAGCACCGCCTACCGTGGAAGCCACAGAATGATCTGCGAACTATACAATGAAACCGGGATACTGGCCCGAGCAAAATACACAGTTAACGTAAAAAGATAGCACCCAACTCGGCTGAAGGTGAATTTTTTCAGCCTGCTATCCACTTAGGCTACAAGCTAGCCTACAAAGCGTTCAGCCGATGTTGCGCGGCATTAAGCGTTTCGCCATCGACAAGTGGTTCATGGCTTCCCTGGATCAGCCTGCCTTTCCAGCGGACTATGCCTGCGTAGAACGGATTTCCAAGCATATACCAGAAGGCGCTGACGCTCAGGGGCTTGCCGCTGCGCGAGACCAGCCCCTTTGATGTCATTTCGGCCAGCAGCGCCCTGAGCGGCAGGTCGGATGAGGCTGCCCGCTCGAAACTCTCCCGCACCAGCGGTGCAAGGACCGGATCGACCTCGATCTTCTTCCTGTAGTTCCGGTAGCCGACCGGGGCGCAGCACGGCAGGATGCCCCTCTCCGCCTTGCGGGCCATGCCTTGCCGGGACAGCTCGCTGACCTGGCGGTGGTACTCGTCCTTCCACGCCTCGAAAGCCGCCTCGGGTTTTGATCGCGTAGGCGGCGTGATCATCGGGTGGTCGTGGTCGCTTGTCTGGGTCTCGGTAGTCATTACGGTTGCCGTTAGGAATTAGAACCTGAGCGTCGCAGAGAAGGGGCGGGGCGGCACGCAGCGGTGCGCAAACGCTTCTCAAGAGGAATGGGGCCTGATACGGTGCGCGATTCTCCACAATATGCGCCCCATGCCGGTCAGGTTGCCTGCCCTCATTCCGTCTCCCGAGGCGGTCAGGAAGTTTAAGGAGATATACGATGCCAAGTTCGGGGGCGACCTTGACGCCGTTAAGGCGCTTGAACTCGCCACGTACTGCCTGCGGCTTGCGTACATGGGCACCCGCCGTCTGCCCACGTCAATCGAGATCATCTCGCCGCGCCGCAAGGAACCAGGATCGCGCTGACCTCTCCGAAAGGCGTCAGCTTCGGGAACGTCAGGTTATGTTCCGAAACCTTGCGGCGATTGCTTTCCCATATGCCGCTCCAAACGAGACGAACAGGCTCCAGTGCCTGTCTTTTTGTACTCTCAGAGCCATTTTGCATGAGTTCGATTTTGCGATATCTAGTCTCCAATTTCAGGTACTTTTCCTGGATTGGCACCAGCATCGGTTGCGGCTCGATGGACAGGATGCCGTTCTCTAGCTTCCAAGAAGTGCCTAGCGCCTTGGCGATACCACGCTTTATGTTGGCGTCTCCCGTCTGAAACCAGGAACGTGCGTTCAGGCAAAACTCTGCCGCGTTCAGGCTCGACTGCCGGGAAGTGTCTGCTGCTTGCTCCGAACGTGCCAACTCTTTATGTAGCCCGGATCGTTCGCTCACCAGAGACGCCTTCTTCTGCGAGTACTCCTCGTCGGTGATCAGGTCCCGCATACGCATTCCGAGCAGGGCGTCCAATTGCTTATCGGCCTCAGAAAGCGCCCGCAGCCGCTGGGCGTAGACGGCCTGCTGCTTTTCTCGCTCCGCGCGGCCCATCTCCTCGATGCATTTGACCGCCCAGGCGTGGAACTCAGGCAGGATCGTCACCTGCGCCAGCAGCCGCTCGGCCTGCTCGTTCAGCCGGTCTTCCCGAAGCCCGCCCTTGCCGCACGCGCCCAGAGGGTTCTGGCAATGGTAGTAGGTGTAGCGCCTGCCAGAAGGCTTGACCTTTGTTTCCCCCGTCACCCAGCCGCCGCATGTGGTGCATCGGATCAGGCCCGTAAAAGCCAGTTCCTGCGTCTTGGGCCGGATTGTACTCTCCACGCCGATGATCTTCTGTGCCCGGTCGAACTCCTCCATGCTGACCATGGCCGGGTGTGCACCCTTGTAAAGAGTGCCGTTGTGATAGAAGTAGCCCGCATAGAAAATGTTGGCGAAGAGGCGGTATAACGTGCTCCTCGGGACCGGCTGCCCGCCTCCTCCGCCCCGGCGTGAGGGCGTTCGGACGCCCCACTGCGTGTTGATGATTGTTTGGATCTGCGGGACCGTGTAGCCCCCCGTCAGCAGCAAGTCCCACGCCTTGCGGATCAGCGGGAAGAGCTGCGGGTCGGGCAGGATAGTCTTTTCGCCCCGTTCCCGGAACTTGTCGTTAAGGTAGCCCAGGGGTGCCCGGTGCGGGTACCAGCCCTTTTCCAGCTTACTCTGAAGGCCCCGGAGCACGCCCTTACGCAGGTCCAAGATGAACTGCGTTGCGACGCCGCTCTCGACGCCAATGATCATCACGTTGTCCAGGGGTGTGTGCTCCTTGTCCATAGTCTGGATGGAGTGCAGCACGCCCTCCTGGAGCATCCACTTGATGGTGCCCTCGTCGATGGGGTTGCGCAGCAGCCGGTTGATGCTCCAGACCAAAACGCCGTCGGCTTCCCCCTGCCGGATTGCCTGGATCATGGCGTCGAACTGGGGCCGACCGGGTGCTTTTGCCGACTGCTCTTCGCGCAGCTCGCGGACGACGGTCAGGCTTTTGCGGGCGGCGAGGGCATGTAGCTCTCGGATCTGGTCGTCAATGCTCTGGACCTGGCGCATTTTGTCTTCTTCGGACTTTCTGGCGTAAAGGATGTAACGCATGGAGAGGGCGTTGATGGTGTTGAAGTGGTAGTTTGCGGGTGTGGGGGCAGCGGCGTGGTGCCAATGTAGGCCAGCCTCAGTGTATAGGTGGCAAGCTCCAGGGCTTTCCCTTCGGCTAGTTCCACGCCGAATCGGTCTTTGTAGAGGGTCTGGAACCGTCGGACGGCTTCGGGCGGCGGTATGAGGCTGGGCAAGATGAGAGGCATGGGAAGCATTAGGGATTGCCACCCAGTCTGCGTCATCGCTGGATACTGTGCGAGCAGTGTTCCACACGAACAACTGAGGCACAGCACACTTAATAACAGCACATTCAATGTAAGTTTGGGAGGCTTCAGTCGCCGCCGAGCACCGAATCGATTCAGCCAGAAAACACCAGTCTCGTCAAACTAAACCAAATACACAACCAGCTTCTGACCCCTGGTACATCAAAATGCTTCATCAGACACTCGATGATGCTCCAGCACAGGCCGAACCGTTCAAGATGCTCTGGCAGAAATCCAGCGACTTATGGGCGCTATGCCTATATATAAGTTCACGTCTATACAGTTCACATCGCTATTGTTTTGGGCAAGCAATAATTCTTAGAATGTTCAATGTCGCGAAAGCCATTGTCCCAACCCAAAAAGGCAGAGCAACTAGGTTCACCGGAGTCACTCCCCATATCATGGGGTGGTATCCAGTTCAGCCTCCAACTCCTCGATAGTCGGCAATGACCCGCGCAGCGTCTCCGGCAATGCCTCGTCCAGCCGGAACTCGGCGATCCCCATCGGCTTGCCGATGTCGCGCAGGGCGTACTCAGCCACTGTGGCGTCTTTGGACTTGCACAACAGCAGCCCAATGGTCGGCGCATCGCCCTCCGTCCGCAGCAGGTCGTCGGCGGCGCTCAGATAGAAATTGAGCTGCCCCGCGTCTGACGGAGTAAACTTGCCCATCTTCAGGTCGATGACGACGTAACAGTGCAGCTTGACGTGGTAGAAGAGCAGGTCCAGGAAGAAGTCGCTGTCGCCGACTTGCAGGTGGTACTGGCTGCCCACGAACGCAAAGCCCGCTCCCATTTCCAGTAGAAACTGGCGCAGATGGTCCAGCAGGCTGCGCTCTAAGTCGCGCTCGTGTGCGTCCGGTCCGAGCGTCAGGAAGTCGAAGCTGTAGGGGTCCTTCAAGACTTGCTGGGCCAAGTCAGACTGGGGCATGGGCAAGGTGCGCTCAAAATTGGTCGGTGCTTTTCCCTGGCGCTCAAGCAGGCGGCTTTCGATCTGAAGGGTGAGGACGTTGCGGCTCCAGCCCTGTTCGAGCGTTTTGTGGATATACCACTCGCGCTCTTCGGGCGTGTGGAGTTTGTCTAGGATCACGACGTTGTGGCCCCACGGAATTAGCGCAACAGCTTGTTGCGTAAATGCCTCGTCCGGGTAGGCCTGCGCCAGCGTCTGCATATACACGAGGTTGCGCACGGAGAGGCCCTTCATCTCGGGGAAGGCGGCGCGCAGATCCCGTGACAGCCGCTCCACGACTTTTGCACCCCAGCCTTCGCTCTGGCGGCGGGCTGCCAGAGCGCAGCCGATCTGCCAGTAGAGCAGGATCAGCTCGCGGTTAACAGAGAGCGACGCCTTGACCTGGGCCGCACGGATACGGGCCTTGAGATCGTCAGCGAAGGCGGGGTAGGTGTTAGGGAGAGGTTCCGACATTATGCATGAAGTATAGCAGATCGGTATAACAGGTTGCCACGGAGTTCGTTTGCTCAAGAGTTTTCTTGCCGACACGCCCTGACTGGACTTTGCTCCTAAAATGGTGGTCCCTTCGTATGACATCTATGAACGGCTTCGTTGCATAAATCATGCTTTTGCTTCTTAGCAGACGCTTAATCGCCAGCCGTAAGTGGGGCGTCAGCATTTTATGCAACAAAGCTTCCATGGACTACAGCTTCTGAACGCCCGCGACCTGGATCACACCGTCGACCACGGGCGTGATACAGATGAGTGGGTCGGCAGGGCCATCCATTGCCTGTAACACTTCCTCGAAGACCTCCAGATATCTGCCTAACTGAACCAGTCTGTCATAACCGCTATAAGTCAGCCCCGTCTGCGTGGCGGCGGCGTTGGCAGACGCCAGTGTGTAGCGCTCAGGCAGAGGAAACCGCCGTGCCGCTTTAAGGTCGTCCCCGGCATGCTCCTGAAGAAAGGCGAGCTTAGCGTCGTCCGTGCCGCTGCAGTCATGTACCACCGCGCCGAGCTCCCGGATAATGTTCGGCAACGTGGAGCCGCTCTGCACAAACAAATACAAGTTGAAAATCTTCTCTAGCATGATTCCTCCGTCTGCTGTTTTTGGCCTGTCAAAGTTGTATCAGTACCCGTACTAAGATTATACCTGGAGCCTCTTGCTCAAAGAGCGGAAGGCGTCAGGATGAGCGCACCCGCACCCGTGTTTGCGGTTCTAGTCGCTAGCGGTCTTACTGAGTTTAATGCCTTTAGCTTGCCCCACATCCAAACCGCTAAATCCTGTCGGAACAGGGCGTCTACTGCCACTTCCGTGTGCCACACTGCTCCTCCCGCCGCGCTTCCACGTCATCTACGCGGACCCACCGTGGCGCCTGGGCAGCGGCAAGGGCAGTCCCCCGTACCCCATGATGGCAACAAAGGATATCTGCCCCCTTCCCGTCCAAGGCATCGCCGCCACTGACTGCCTCCTCTTCTTGTGGGCCATCCATTCGCATCTGCCGGACGCCCTGGCGGTGATCCATGCCTGGGGTTTCACGTACAAGACCGTCGCCTTTACCTGGGTCAAGCGCACTCCCAAAGATACCGGCTACTTCCTGGGGCGCGGCTACTGGACCCACTCCAATGCTGAGGTCTGCCTACTGGCAACAAGGGGGCATCCCCGGCGCGTCGGCACGGGTGTACCCAGCCTGATCGTCTCGCCCCGACGGGAGCATTCGAGGAAGCCTCGACGGGGCGCGGGAGCGAATCGTCCGCATTTCAGGCGACGTGCCCCGTGCGGAGCTGTTCGCCCGGCAGAAGGTAAACGGGTGGAGTGCCTGGGGCAACGAGGTCGCCTGCGACTTCGCTTTCTAGGTCGGCTTTATTGTAACAGTCGTTCCACCCATACCGACTGAGCCGTAGTAGACACTGCCGAAGTTAAGCACAGCAAAAGCTAGGCGTAGCGAAAGAGAGGGCCGATCTCATTGAGCCAGTAGTCGGCTTCTGCCCATTGTTCCGGGGTTGCGCCTTTGGGCAGCGTGACGATGAACATCGAAAGGCTCTTGCCGCCTTCTTTGTGGGCAGGCAGCATTTCTCGATTCACCTGGATGTGCAGGCCGGTTTCGTCCAGCACGACGCTCTTCATGCTGGCGATCAGGGCCTCGGCGCTCTCCATGGGGAGATCATCCCGGCTGGCCTCAGAAAGTACCGTGTCTTTCATAAACATCTTTTTTCATGGCATCTTTCGTAAGTCAAGTTAAAGAGTCTTTAAACACCTGCTTTTATCACTTCACATGCCTGCCTTTACCACAGTTCGCTGAGCTTTGGCCTTCACGCTGTGGCTGACGATGTGTCTGCCGGCTTCACGGTGATTGAAATCGTCGAGCACCCGTTCCAGCCAGCGGCGTACGGGCTGCTGGGTGAAGGCGTTGACCACCAGCGCGATGCACGTGGCCGCGAAGGCGCGCTGCGCCGCATCCCCCAATGGCAGCAGATGTGCAAGTGACGAGAGCGCCAGGCTGTACAGCTCCAGCATCAGGGTGATCAGGCCCGCGTAGATGAAGGCCGCCCGGATGATGAGGCGCAGAGAGAACAAATGGGCGACGAACACGGCGTATCCCATCGCCAGCAGGAACAGGATGGTGGAAAGCGGACCGGCGTCGATGAACCGGAAGTCCCCCAGGCCGTAGGGCAAGAGGATGTCCGCGACGATGCCGATGACGGCGGTGGCGAGGATGCCGGAGCCGACCAGGAGCAGCTGCGGGTGGGTTCTTGCTGTGGCGGTGGACAGGCTGCGGAAAGCAAGAAGGACGGCCCCAGTGAGGTAAGCCACCACATGAACGGCGTAGAGGGGGAACAGCATCCCGTAGGCGGTGGTGTGCTGACTGTGCAGGACGGTCTCCGCTCGGTCGATCAGGGGCGTAAAGAACGAGAGGGCGACCAGGAGCGCCGTCTCCGCCCAGATCGTACTTCTTTTCCCTCCCAGCTTGTTGTTTCCATCCAGTTTGCTGCCGGCAAGTTCCGCCACGAACAGGAAGCTTGCGGTTGCCACGAGAGCGGCGGAAGCGAAGTTGGCCCGTCCCACGAAAAGGAGCACTTGTCCGGTGGGGAGCCTGCCGTAAACGAAGAGCGTGCCGACCCAGCCCAAGAGGGCGAGGGCAAGAACGGCGTAGTCGCGGTTCAGGCGGTTTCTGGGATCACGGAAGAAGACGTAAAGGGCGGACGCCAGCAGGAAGATCAGGCAGAGCAGGTAAAGAGAAGCGATGAAGAGCGTCATGCCCTAAAACTAAGTGGACTAAAGTTAAGTGGACTGAAACTAAGTAGGTTAATCACTCACACCACTGTCTCACAGCGATTGCCAGGCTGCAACACAGAGGGCGGCAGCAAGGCTGGCTTTTCGTAGGGCAGGCTCATCCGGCCGACGATCCCCCGGTAGGAGGAAGCCTGGGTGGCCCGGATCAGCATCTCCCCGGCGACTTCGGCCACACCCATGCGGCACAGGTAGCAGGTGTCCTCGCCCCAGTGCGGGCGCAGGCTGCCCACGATCTCCAGCGGCCAGCCCAGGCGTCGGTAGAGGCGGTACAGATCGGGGGTGACTTCGAGGGAGATGTCGGTAAGGCCGTTCATGGCGCAGTAGCGCCACATGGCGATGCAGAGGGGCCAGAGCAGCCCGGCGGCGCCCCGATGCTCGGGGCGCAGGGCGAGGATGGCGATGTGGGCGGTTCGGTCGCGACGGGGCAGGGTGACCTCGGGCCAGACCGCCTCGCAAGGAAGGGTTTTGCTGAGGGTGGCTGGCACGAGCTGCATGCCTCCGGCGAGCACCCCGCCAGAGTAGGCGGCGAAGTGGACCGCTTGGGCCTGGTAGTCCCGCAGCTGCTTTCCCGGCTGCCAGGAAAGATCGGCGGCAATCTGTTCCAGCATTTCTATGAGCTGGACAGTCTCATCCTGGCCAGACGTCTGCACCGCTGTCTCCCGCTGTTGGTTTTCCACGCCAGTCTCCTCTCCATTTCAGACAGTATACCTCAAATGACCCTAAGTAAGGTCGTTCTCGGCGCATCATTCTGGGATAATCTGGAGACTTCGTGAAAGCTAGGTGGCAAACATGCCTCGGGGCTTTCCAAGGCTTCGGACAACAGACGGCGGACTCAATCGGATCGGCCGGCGCGTCGCACAGCGGCGGGTCGCTCTTGGCTTGGGCCAGGACGAATTGTGCGCTCTGCTGGCCGAGACGACCGGCGGGGCTTGGGTGGCTGATCGGCGCGACATCTACCGAATTGAGAACTCGCGTCGAACGGTGACGGACTTAGAGTTGCTTGCCCTCTCGATGGGCTTGAACTGCGACGTGCTCTGGCTGTTGCTAGGCGACCCTGCCGAGCCAGTCTCTTTTCAGAAGCCCACATCTTTGCCCTCACAGTAGTTTTGTTTCTTACGCGCTTCTCTCTATATACTTCTCTTTCCCATTGGTTTTGCCACTGCTTTTGGGTGCATTGTCGAACAGAAGAAAGCAGGAAGTCAAAGGCAGTAGACATAAGCATTATGAAGAAAGCTGGAATGGGAAGGAGCCATAGATGTTGCTACTGAACAATTTGGATGAAAAAACCCGCGTTTTTATGCAGGCTGAGATCGCACAGGATATTGCGGCTGGAAAGCTTTATCTCAGTCCTCGCCTCAGTCCTGTTGGTATCGCCGCCTATCCTGCTCTGCTTACAGAGGCTGCCCGTTCTCATGATGATGCCTGGCTTGCTGGACAAATCCAGTTGAACGGAAATTTGTTGTTGAAAGAGCAAAGAAAGAAACCCAGTGGTGGCTTTACGCTCGCCGATGTGCCTTATACGGCAGCCGATACGCTGGCGGAGGGCGAGTTCAACCGCTTCTATATTCGCGGCCTCTGCCTGCGTGCGCTTGAGGAGAACATTCCGACTCTGATTATTTATCGCGCCAAATCTGTGACCCATGCCAGAAGCGAGTCAGAACGCAAGATCGGGACCAGCGTTTTTCCGCAAAGCTTACTCGACGATCTCCGCTCACACATCGGTCTGGATACGGCACTCGGTTTGCCACAAGGCCCCAATTCCGGCCTCAGCCTGTTTATTCCGTAGTCAATGTCTTTCACAGTTGTTCTGAGTACATGAGCATAGTGCGGTATCACAGCAGTAGTCTCTGTCCAAATACATGCGCTTTGTGTGATTGGCGCTACTCTGCCCTGCCATGTTAGCGCTGGTTGCCGCTCCGCACCTCCCGTTGTTCCTTACCTCCCGTTGTTCCTTTTTCCTAAGCTGGTTCCTGGAGAGCGTTGCAACCTTCCGGGACTTAATCTTTAAGGGTTCGCAGCAAATTTCCCTCTTCACCCGCCCCTTGACATCCCTTCGGTTGACACGACTTAGACAATGATTTGATCTCTGTTCTGATATTTCGTTTTTGAGTTTATTGACTGCCACTGTTGTCGGGGGATCGGGATGAGCCTTTCATGCCCTTCTACTCGATCACGCTCTCCCTACTGGACGACAATTAAAACCTTTCCACTTCCTAAATATATTTCATTTTAGTGCAGAGAACACTGTGCGCAATCACTTAAGCATGCAGACTCCAGAGACAGCTATCTCAAGTACTTCTGCGTTAGGTCCTAATTCGCGAAAGTATAGCACACCTGAGGGGTTTGTACTTAACTTTGCGGTTAGAAACGCTGCTAGGTCAATCCATCTCAGGTCCAGAGCGAACCAGCCTTACTTGAGGATTGGTTCTAGACAGCGATACATAATAAAACTAAAATATTTGCCATGTTGAAAGTGGTCAGAATCTGAACGTAATCCATTCAATCCAACTGGGTATATTTAACTAATATCGCCGAATGCGTTTACTGAAGGTGGCCAAGCGGGCCGATGGAATGTGTTCCAAAGCAAGTTCGGACTCGGGTATTGGGACTGGCGAGCATGCGGCTATATAGCCGTATGCAGCTGTTTGCGGTGAATTATAGATGGCGACCATACAGTATGTTTTGGTATCTATAATGCCACCATCTTTTACAATCCAACATCGCCAAGCACGGAAGAGAAAAGAACCAATGAGCAATGACTTGGAAGAATCTGCCAGTAGTACCGAAAAACCAGTAGAGAATGAGAATCCAGAGGCCGGACCGCTAGAAGAAAAAACGGACGCTCAATCAGGATGGTCAGACCTAATCGCGTTCCGCCCTGAAAGCGCCATGATGGCCGCCATCGACTTTGAAGTGGCCGAGCAAGGAATGCAGGATCGGGCAGACCTGGTGAAACACGCCGTTTCGGAGTACTTAGGTCGCCAGAAGGATAACCGTCTTCTTCTTAAGGAGGATTTGGTTCATGTTTCTGCGACAGGGCGGAAGATGCGGATGCCCCGAGCTGAACTGAGGGCGAACCCTGGTGAGCAGCCAGACACAATCCCCGCTGAACTTGCCCGCCCTGACGGCCTTGCTGTAAGCGGACAGTCGTTCGAGAGCCATATTTATCCGGAAAAGAACTGCCGCACGATTTTCGTTGCGGAGAAGGAACTGTTGAGAGAAGTTTACTACCTCCACCTTGGAGAAACAGACTGCAAATATAACCCACGTAAAACGCTTACGTTACGCACTTTTCATAAGTACTACGGCGCCATTAACAGGACGGGTGAAGACGGCACTTGGACATTAGGCGAGTCGATGACGTTTCAACGCAGCTCCCTGCCCTGGTTGATAGCCACGTTGACATCGGCTGAAGAGGCTCTCCAGTTCGAAGCCACCAACAATCGAAGACAGGCTCAAGAGAAGCGGGCGGCGCGTTCAGAGGATGAGGTGGCCCAGGAGCAGGAAATCCGCCAAAGGTACTCCGAGAAATATTCCAAAGAGCAGATCACTAAGGCCGTTCGTCTCGCCGGCTCTCACCGGAGTGCCTCGCTGCGACAGGGTTTGAGCGAGCACTTCACGTGGTGGGAATGGCTTGACCTCTGTGCCCGAACAGGATTCCGATGCCCGACTTGCAATGAAGCGTCGCCCCTTACTCCCCACCACATTCTCGCACGCTCCAAGGGTGGGGCTAATACCATTAATAACATCGCACCAGTATGCCAACGCTGTCACCCTCACATCGAGGGAATGGTAGATGGTAGGGAGCAATGGTTGGCTGAGCAGCTGGCAATGGCTGAACTATTCAAAGTTGGAGATTTAGTTCAACGCCTCCCGTACTATTGGAACAGGTTTGACAAAGAACCCCACAGCGGGAAGGCCCCAGGACACGTCATTGACATTATTAAACCTAGCAGTGGCGATGGGCCTCTTTGGGTACCGAACGGAGGCCACTGCTATACTTATTTTCACAGCACTTTCCGCTTTGAAAGCCTAGTAAGTGCCGCTGTCATCGTGCGCTGGACTGATGCAGCTTCCACTATCGAAGAGGTGCAACCGGGCCATCTCCGCAGCTTTGACGGTCAGGCGTGGAATGAAGAGCAGCGGGATTGGCTCGCTGAACAGCAAAGATTATTGGAAAGATTTCAACTGGGAGACGTTGTGTACCGATCACTGCCAAAAGCTAATACTGATGTTAGAGGACGCATCATGAATTTGATCTCCCCCGTGCCGGGACCTCCTTGGGGCGTTCAAGCTGACGGCTCGTTCGGCTTTGTAAATGATAACCCGCTAAAAGAAAGCAAAGCTAAAGCCCGTGTCCAGTGGATCAAGAATGGCAGCACAAATTCTTCTGTCGTATTTCTAGAGTTTTTGGCTAAATTATCTGAGGAGGAATAAATGCTGTTCCCGCTCGCGTCTTCCAGCATCAACGTCCAACTTACTCCTTTAGTGGATGACAGTTAGACCACGCATCTTCATGAACAATCTTTCATTGTGGACAGAAAATCAGACGCTGTAAGTCGTTGTAATTTGTCCCAAAAATTCTTGTAGTTGTAAAGGAGGGCCAGCGCTTGGCCAGTCCTTCAGATGTTATAAAATTACTTTGGGACGGCGCGTACTGATACCGGATGCGCGGGATGCTTCCAGCTGTTAGAACGACAAATGACTGGACCTCAGGTACGTAAAACGTACCTGAGGCGTTGCGAGCCCGCAAGGGACGTCACGCCCCCGCAGCAATGCGACAAGGGGCCGTCCGAGATGCATCGGTACGGACGTGCACAGCCTTGATCGTCTCGCCGGGAGCCTTCGAGCAAGCCTCGACGGGGCGCGGGAGCGAATCGTCCGTATCGATGGGTAGATGCCCTGCGCGGAGCTATTCGTCCGGCAGCGCTTCCTGGCTGGCAGGCGTGGGGCAACGAGATCCAGTGCGACCTCCTGCTGCCCGGCCAACTCCCCTCGTTCTGATGCCGGAAATCAACAGGCAAAGTTTGGCTATTCAGGATCGGTTTCTTCCTCGTCGTCTTCCCCCCATAGGTCAGGATACGCCCAGCGCCCGATGACTTCGGCGTAGTCGTCCATCCGGCTGGCGAGGTATAAAGGCAGGGGCAGTCCCAGCATGTCGCTCGTAAGCAGGGTCCCCATCCTCCGCCATTCGTCGATGGCTTTGGCCCAGACTTCCGGATCGTCCACGGATTGTAGGACCCCGGTGAAGATCTCGAGCAGAGAAGGAATAGCATAATTTTCGCGTGGGTCGGACTGCTTCCCCTTGTGCTTCTTCACCTGGGTATGTGGCTTAGATGCATTGTTATAGAACAGCCGTTTGTTGGAGGGGTCCGGCCAGACGCCCTGGATATATCCGTTCCCGTCGGCTGCAGCCTCCGTGAACCATTCCGGCGTCTCCCGGCTCGCGCTCGTACGCAGCCGAACCAGCCGCATACGGCCCGGCAGGTTCTCCAGCGCCTCGACGTGTCCGCCACGCTCGAAGCGTATGCCGTCCTGAGCCATCTCAGGGTTTTGCAGGCCCTCCCAGAACTGCCTGATGTTTTGGGCGGCCGCCAAGATCAGGATGTCTTCGGTTCCCAAATTCAGGAGATCCCTTTCTAAGAACTGCCGTAGCGCCGAGAGCGACTCTGGGCGGCGGCGGCGGCTCACGGCCTGCGGATCGATACTCGTGATGTCCCGCAAGGCCTGATGATATGGGCGCACGCCTTTGCCGTCGGGCAGCCATGCCTGCACCTCAGCAATGCCGGTGTGCATCAAAACGACCACTGGTAAATAAACCCGGTTCCAGGAAGTCTTCTGCATCAAACGCACCTGCCAGACGGCGGCGACGAGTAGGTTTTCGGGCAGCGACCATTTGGGACGTGCCCGGAAGCCGATCGGCTCAGGCAGGTACCCTAGATGGCGCAGCCCGTCGCGGACCGCTGACTCGCACCGTTGACGCAGATCCTCTTGCGAGGACGCGCCCGCGACGTCTTCCTGAGCATCGGCTCTGCTCGTGCCCGTCGTGAACTGGGAAACCCGGCCTGCCCATGCCATGCCCAGGCGGATCGCCTGCTTCGGGTCCCGCCAGCCGAATTGCTGTCGGACGCGCGGATTGTCGGGATCCTGGTAGTTGGGCAACTCGACCAGTGCCAGAGTCACCCCCTCGGGCTTCGGCAGTTCTTGAAGAATCTGCCGGGCACGCCTCTCCGTTTGTTTTTTCTTGTATTCCGCCCTTCTTGGCGCGGCCTCGTCCACTTCAGGCAACGGAAAAGGCGCACCGAGCGCGCCGATTTCGCGCGGCAGGATGTGCAGGACGCCGCCTGCTGGAAGAGAAATCGCACGCGCGTTTGTGGCGTCGGACGGCGCCGGTTCGGCGGCACGCTTACGCCTTTTCGGGTTCTTTTCATTAGCGACTAGTTCCGGGTTTGCCCGGCAGAGCAAGCTTTCGATCCTGTCGACGATCATATCCCTTGTCGCCGTTGTGGCCCAATAGATCTCGATCGTAATAAGGGACCCAACAGATTTTTCCATTCCCCCGAGCCTTCTGACGGTCTCCATGTCGCGTAACGGACTTGCAAGGGCATGTTTCTGCGCTTTTGCGGGGGCGATAAGACGCTGGAGAGGCGGATGCAAGATCATCCTGTCTTCCAAATGTTTGGCGATCAACTTGGTGATGTCTCTGTGCGTTTCCAAATCCATCCCTGCTTGGACCGGGTGCTGCCGTCGATTGGGGCTTTGCTCCACCAAGGCTGCTACCACCCCCTGGTTGCCTAGCAGCCAGCCTTCGGGATCGCTCACTAAATCTTCCGCTTGCGGAAATGGGACGTTCAGGCGGCGGGCGATGTCCGGGACCAAGTCGTCCCATACCGGAACGCGCTTCCCCCCTTCATAGGCTACCCTCAGCCGGGCTGTCGCGAACGTACAGGTCGGGTCCAGCCCTAGCCAAGGAAGATCGCGGTGCAAATACACCGTGCGCGCAGTCTTCCCGAGGCGCAACTTGCCGTCCTCCAGAAGAGGGCGCCCGGTCCATCGGCGGACCCCATAGTGAAAGTGGAACCTGGGGTGCTCCTCGCCAACCATTGTCTGAAGAGTGATGGCGATCGTGTAGCTGTAGCCGTAACTGCGGTCCTGCGATTCCACATGGTAGACGGGGGGCCAGGTAACCAGCTCCGCCCCAGACTGGACCGGCACGCGCCGAAGCCCGCGAGCCTCTCCGCCCACAGTTATCTGCAATCCGCCACCCGCCAGTTGGTCTGCTATGAGCGAAGGGAACGCGTTCCACGACAGCGGCGCTGGCTGTGCCGTTCCATTCCGGCTGCACTCCTTGAGCAGCCGATATGAATGCTGCTGCCAGTTCAGGTCCTGCAGGCGGAGCGCTTTCTGCGCGAGCGGCAGGCTGTCACACTCGCGGTAAGTCTGCTCCAGCCAAGCTTGAACGACCATCCAGATCTTGTCTTCCGCTACAGGCTCTGCCGCGAGTAGCCACGGACCGGCTGGGCCGCGCCCCTCCCCGCCCGGCTCCGGCTGGCTGGGCACGCTCGGTGCCGTCAGCAAATGCGGGATGAAGGCTTTGAGTACGCTGTTAAGAGAACGGATCGGCAACGTATTGGGAAGGCCAGGGCGGTCGCGCCGCTCGGCCTGTAGCTGAACCAGCAGCGCGTGCCAGTCTTGGGGGAACGGCAGTCCTGCGAAGACGAATGGCGCTTCTTCCACTTCGGGACGGAGGGTAAAAGCGGCGATATGCAGCGGCGAACTATTCACGGTGGATACCTTTCATTCCGACGAGTCCGTCGAGGAACGGGCCGTACAGGGCTTGGGCGATCAGACGATCTGTAGGTTCGGCAGAGTTGGTCACGTCGGTCAGGACGCGCTGGAAGCCAATCAGCATGCTGGACTCCTCCGTGTCGACTAGTCCCGACGACAGGCCGGCCGTCACTTCCGCCCATTTGGCGTCTATGAAATGGACCCTCGCCGCCGCCCCTCCCCGCAAAAGGCGTCCGATGCACTGCCAAACGAGAACCAATTGCGTCCACAGGAGGGGGGTCTTGTCCGCCGTACCCTTGTACGTTTCTTCTCCTTGGAGATCTCGCTTCCAGCGCGCATGCGCTTCCTCACGGAGCCGCTCGCCGGCTTCGCCCGCTTCCAGTCCGGCGAGGGTCGGCACGTATTCGGCAGCCCACGCGTTCATCCGCTGGATGGCAGCATGCGGGTCTCCGGGGCGTGGAAAAGGCCGGACGAGGAAATAGACACTCCCGATGGCTCCTTCCTGACCGACGAGGATGTTATGGCCGCGCTCCATGGCTTGCAGGGGAGCCACCAAGAAGCGGGCGGATTTGTGGGGGAATTGCGACACCTGACTGCGGAGCAGCCTGTCTTGAGGCCGATCCTTGATTGAGTCGTCGCCGCCGTCGGGGATCAGGATGAGCACATCCTCACCTGGCGCGGACTTCAGGGCGTCGGCCAGCGCTTCTCCGACGGCCTCCGCTTCAACATAACTGCCGACTACCAACAGGATGCGGCGGCGGTGTTCATCCAACAACGCAAGTTCACGGTCGAACTTGCTCATGCGTTGGGCACCGAACCCAGTCTGGCGTGCCAGGTCACTGACCATGGACTTGAGGCTGCGGACGCGCTCGTACGCTGACTTGCGCCCGGACACGTACAGCCGTCGTTGGGGATGCTCAGGGTCCGCGAGTGGCTCGAAGAAACAGGAAACTTTGGGCCGATCCGCTGACGCGGGTTCCAGGATCGCGGCTGGCGGGACGTGAAGGTGGTATCGCCAGGAGGCCGGCGCCCAGGATGTTCCGCTTGTCAGGACAACGTGCGGCCCCGCGATGCCTTCTGAAATCTGGAGGCCGTTGTGGAGGCGATAAAGTAGCGTGCGTCCCATGCCGCGGACGTGAAAGAAACGCAGTTCCCCTTCCCCCAAGTTTTCCGGATCATGATACTGAAACCCGAGGACCGGTCCCATAGGCGCTTCAGGTACGAGGCGGACAAGGTCGTCTGAGGGGCTGTAAAACAAGCCCCCGCTGCCCCGGTCCAACTCGAGAAATTCTTCAGCCGTATTCCAGCTCTTGATCAAGTCCCGGAACGCATGGTCCAAGACGCTGACGAGCAGCGCGATCAACAGCCGGTGAGACAGTTCCTGAACCGTTTCCTCTTCCATCGCCCCGGCGAAGAGGAAGTTGTTCCGGAACCAAGCGGCCAGCTCTTCTAAGGAGGCAGCCTCATCGGCTGCGAGAAGTTCACGCTGCACCACGTTAATCCAGGCTTCCGGCTGCGATGGGATGGACATCCACCCGCGCGCGCTGCCCAGACCTGCTTGATTGAACGCTTCCCGCGCCCGCACGAATGGTTCGAGCCGGTGGCCGAGCGCCTCGACCTGCGTGTGGACCCGGTTCAAGAGGAGTTCTCCCGTGAAGTACGTTTCGTTGAGCCAGAGTCGTGTCGCGGCACTTTCCCGGAGCCAGCGGTACAACCTGTCGACTGCCCTCTGGGTGTTCTGATGGACGGTCAGCCAACGGTCCAGGCCAGGGTTTCGACCGACAAGTGGGCGCGAGGGGCGATAGATCTGCCGGGCAACTTGGGTGCCCAAACGGTCGAGCCAAGCGTCATGGCGCCCTACCAAAACCTCATATGGGGCGAACCGGTCGTCGAACTGGACCTGAACGGCATCTGCTTCGTCGATCAGGACCACGTCCGCGAACCGCATGACCAACTCTGCGTTTCTCAAACGGTAAGGTGCGAGTGGCGACTGGGGTCCACTGGCGAGGAGGCTGGCCGGAGTTGCCAACCAGATGTTGGCGGAAGTCATTTTCTGGGTCGGCAGGTGAACCGGGCACACCGGCATCAGCGGGCAATCCAGGCGATGCTTCAGCCCTTCGTCTTCCGTCTCGCTGGGATAAAGCCTGTTGCAAGGCTCCTTGCCCGGCTCGATGGGCTGAACGTCCTGACGCAGTCCGTCAAGCGGACAGATGGTGGAGAGCATCGCGAAGCCGGGGTGATGACCGCCTATTCCGGTTTCTTCTCCATCCGCTTCCGCGGCGTGGAGACGGTTCAAGTGGAGCAGACGGGTGGAGCGGCCGACGAGCGGCACCGCCGAGACCCGTGCGTCTGCGGCCTCGAAGGTCGAAAGGAGAGACAGTTCCCTCAGGAGGCTGGCAACGTCGCCTTGAACGACCACGACGCGGTGCCCCCTCCTTGACAGATAGACCGCCAGTACCGTGAACAGCGTGCTCTTCCCACTGCCGACCCGGCCGACCATGTGGAGCAGCCCGTCAAGGGTCAGCTCGTCGAGGGGGGAAAGGCCCGACTGCGAGACAGCAGACAGCCGAACGTTTTCAAGCGAGGCCCTCCAGCACCGGGCCGCCGATCCCGCCGGAGCGTTGCGCTCCATCCAATCTGCCTCGGCAAGCAGATCCTCCCATCGCACCACCAGAGGTTGCCGACGAGTGGCGACGGTCACCGGAGCGGCCCAAGTCTTCTTCCGCTTGAGCGCTACGGCTTCCGGCGGTATTTCTACCTCGTGGGGATCGCGGTCGACGTAAAAGCGGTACCGTCCAGCTTTACTCACATAGCGCGGCGCCCGCGCGTCGAGGGCAGGCGCTTCGCGCAGAGCCGCGCACATGGCGTCACGGCGTTCGGGAGCCACGGGTGTAGGCCGCAAGGTGAGGCGCGCGCCGTCGATTTTGTACAAAGGGTAGGGCGGGCCAAGGGAAGAGTACTGTTCCATTTGGTGATGCCATTCTGCTCGGCCCACCGTTTCGGGAAGTCGGAGCCGGGCGATGGCGAGCGCGCGCCGGCCGGCCGGCGGTAGCCCTTCCAGTGCTGGCAGCGGCTGCCCGTTCAGTAACGCCCAGGCAAGCGCTGGGTCTTGGCCGGGCAGATACTCCGCGAAGAGGGTCAGGATCAATTCCACATCGAGCAGTTGGGCAGGAGGCATGGCCAGTGGACCGTATACTTCCTTCAACCCGATTATCTCCTCAGTCAGAGTCTCGCGCCACGCGGCGTAATTACGCATCCAGGACCTGCTTTCTTGCTCGGGCCGCCGCCGTCAGCTCACTGATTGTCATGACCTCGAAGTCCTGTAAGGTGGCAGCGTTGCGCAGGAACGTGAGGTAGTTCGGATTTTCGGAGACGCGGCTGTCAGGTATAGCGTAAAACGAACGCGACCAGCTGCTCGCTCCATCGTTGGCAAGGGGGCATAGGCGCTTTGCCAAGAGGTGTGGGAAGCGCCAGTCTTTGACGTCGACGGCCCACGACTCCCCCGAGGAGAAAATGATGCGGAGGTCATACCTATCGAAGTGGGGCCACAGTTCCACAGACAGACCGAGGGCACCGAGGCTCCTCGCCGCTTCCAGTTCATAGATACCGGCGGCGACGACATAACGCCGGATGGCGCGTCGGGCACGTTGCAGGGGAGCTTCAGCGGTTATCGGTCGCCATCGCGTATTCCTGGTGAAGTTCGCTGTCAGGACGCGGCACCGATCATCACCGCACCGAAGCCGACCGTCCCGGCGGACCAGGGTCCATCCGCAATGCCCGCAGAGTAGAACTTGGCCTGCCTCGACTGCCGCCTGGGGTACGGCCTCGTACATATCCATGAGTTCGCCGCCGAAGGCCGCCATGGCCGGATCGAAAGAGCCGCGGAGCAGTTCCTCGAGAGAAACGACCGGGTGCTCAATCAAATACTGCCTTACGGCCACATAAGCCGCTTGGTCCCGTCGCAGCTCGGCGTCGTGGCGGATGCGCCCCATAAGGCGTTCCGATAATTCCATCTCCGCCTCCCCTTTGGGCAGCCCTTGAGCAAGTTCGCGGCAGAAGTCTGTTGGCTGTCCGTCTTCCAGAAACGAGCTTTCCAAGAACCGGAACTGGCCCGAGAACCGTACAGGCCATGCGTTCAGAGGGCGATGACACCACTGCCACGCTTCCACGCTGTGCTTCGGCGGCTCCGTGCCGCGCAACAGGCAGTTGACCGCCAGGATGTTGAGTCCACGCTGCCATGAAGGAGGGTACGGAGCTTGGGCGTGCTTGCCGTTTCCGAGATCTGCCGCGATCTGGGTAAGGCCGCTTGCGAGCAGAGGGAGCACGACGTCTGGAAGCGGGGCGTCATCTTTAGAGGTGGGCGCTCCTGCTTGACCGATCAGTGCGTTGCCCGCTGGCGTCAGCCTGAGTGAGCGCGGGGTATTCGTCCAATCAACGAAAGTAGGCTTTAATTGCGCCAGTTGACGCTGGACGTTAGCCCGAGAACTTGCCCTCAAACCTACAGAAACTGCCAGTTCCGCGAGCGAGGGTGGGCGGCCGTTGTGCTGCTCCGTGAGCATGTGAATATTTTTCAGTAGTTCTATTTCTGCTTGTGAAGGATCGCTCATGTTTAACCACCTGTGTTGTATACAACAGATGTTGTATTATGGCGCATGCATCAAGAAAAGTCACTATAAAAATCAAATTTTTCAATGATTTTCACTTCTTTTCTCAGTTTTCGACCGATCACCAATCCGCTTCTCATGTTGTAGTTGTGCACCGCTCGTTGTATACAGCCATTATATGTCGAACAGAGAACGGACAGTTAAGAGGAATCATTGTTGCATGTCGTTAAGAAAAGGCGATTTTGCATGGTTCTGCCCTATTTGTTTCTGTTACATCTGTTGCGGTCCCGCATCGTCGCTTGCCGCCGGTTCTTCTCCCGGATACGCTCCTCTTGAAGGGCTAACCCTTCCACGCCAACTCGATAAGGAGAAGTCATGACATTCGACGAAGCCCGGCTGATGGCAAACGTGAACGACCGGGCCATGCGCCTGTTCGCGGACGGCTACCGCGCCCGCTGGAGGGACGGGAGCACCCTCTCCGTCCGCAGCTCGAAGGGAGAGGTCTATTGTCTGGACACCCTAACGGAGACCTGCGACTGCCCCTTCTTTCAGAAACATTCGGGCCGCCATCCTTGCAAGCACCTGCTGGGCAGGGAGCGGCTCCTGGCGCGGCAGCGTGCCTGTCGCCTTTTGATAGGTCTGACGCTGCTGCGGGTCTGGTCCGATCTTGACGACGGGACCCGCCTTGATGACACGGATTGTCCTGATGACGGGACATGCGACCCTACCGAATCGCGGTGGCTGAAGCCCGTCCAGGAAACGGAGGCCGCCCATGCCGACGACTGACGGCTCATTGCCAGAACATGCGGACGGCCCTGACCCCCTGCCCCGTTTTCCCTTGGGCCAGCTTATGGCCACCCCCTCGGCGCTGTCCACGCTGGTTCACCTCAAAGTCTCTCCCTGGATGCTCGTCAGCCGCCATGTGCAGGGCGATTGGGGCGATCTGGACGATCATGACCGGCGGGAGAACGAACGGTCACTCGTCCAAGGAACCCGCCTGCTTTCCTCCTACACCCTGGCGGGCGGCACCCGGATCTGGGTCATTACGGAAGCGGACCGCTCCGCGACCACCCTGATTCTGCCGGAAGAATATTAAAGAAGTTACAACGTTCCCTGCCCCGCGCTCCAACAAGCGCGGGGCTTTTTTCTGTTTCGCATTTCTCCTGTTTAGCCTTCTGCATACTTGGGGCGGGCCGCATGCGCCCCCGCACCGCCCGTTGTTGCGGGCCGTCATCCCCCGTAGGCTGATCCCTGAAGAGAGCTGGCAGTCCGCCGAGGGCCGCCGGCAAATCCCCCTCTTCACCCGTCCCTTGACATCCCTTCGGTTGACACGACTTAGAAAATGAATTGATCTTGATTCTTGAGTTCAGTTTTGAGATTTCGTTTTTGAGATTTCGTTTTTGAGTTTATTGACTGCAACGGCTGTCAGGGGGCCGGGAGGAGCTTCTCATGCCCTCCGACTCGATCACGCTCCCCATCGGGGAGTTCTACGCCCAGCTGGATACCCCCGCCGGGCACGACCCGCTAAGTAAGCCTGACCCGCTTGCCCTGCCGCCGCCTATGCTGCCGGTTCCCCTTACGCCGGAACCCACAGTGACGGCCCCGGACTGGACGCAGTGGCAATCGACGCTGGACCTGCCCACCAGGCACGGCCTCAGCGAGCTGCAGCAGCGCATCCGGCAGGACGACAAAGCCAAGTGGGACCTCACCGTCCCCCGCGACCGCCTCGCCCTGGCTCAAGGAAGGCTCGTGCTGCCCGGAGAGCACCTGGATGAGCACCCGGAGATGCTGGCGCTATCCCCCTGGGCCACCGCTCAGGCGTGTCAGCGCCTCGGCATCCCCGCTCCCTACTTCGTCCGCTGCTCCGCTCCCCTGCAAGATGCTCAGTTCAACCACTGGGCCTGGCGCACCGGAGCCGACCTGGATGACGAGACGGACGGCAAGGCAGGTACTCCCCGCCCGTGGCTCCTGCGCTGTCAGGGCGAAGGCGTGCGGGCCGTTCTGTCGGACCGGTACGCCCCGCTGGACAACGCGGACCTGCTGGGAACCCTGGTTCCTCTGCTGGAAGACCGCTTCGAGGTGCGGGGATTGTCCCTGACCCCGGAGAGCCTGCACCTGCGCCTGGTGGACCCGAGGCTTTGCCGCGAGGTGCTGCCCAACGACCGGCTGATGGTGGGCGTTCACGTCGCCAACAGCGAAGTAGGGAAACGTTCCGTTACTGTTGATGCGCTGGTCTGGCGATTAGTATGCCTGAACGGCCTGGTGCGGCTGGTTCGTGGTAAGAGCCTGCTTCGCCAGCGTCACGTCTCCTGGGACCGTCCCCGATTTGCCGACGGACTGCGGGCGGCGGTTTCGGAGGCGGTGACCGCCGGAGCCGGGCTGATTGACCGTTTGCAAACGGCGACGCGCGAGCCGGTGCCGGACGTGGAGGGCGTGGTACGTGCGATTGCCAGGCAGGCGGCTCTGACGCGCTCCGTTCAGGAGCGCGTCTTGCAAGCTCTGTCTGCGACTGCGCCGCCTCAGCAAAACCGGGTGTACGGTTTGGTTCAGGCGCTCACGTTCACGGCCCAAAGCCTTGCGCCCGATGATCGCTACGATCTGGAGGTGGTGGCGGGGCGGCTGCTGGACGAGGGTTTGCCTGCACCGGTGCGAGAAGACGAGCTCCCTCCCCGTCTGAGTGGAAGCAGAGGAAGTTCAGGAATACAGAACAGTTCAGGAGGCTCGGCTCATGCGCCTTTCTCCTGATCACTTAGCTTCTCCTGATCACTCGGTTTCCGCTGAACGTGCGGCTGTGGAAGTTTGCGGGTTCCGGCTTGTGCGCCGGGGCCGCTTCTGGCAGGTCTTTGACCCGCAGGAGCGGCTGATCGTCACGGCGGTCTACAAGAAAGGCGGGATGGAGGTGATCCGTCGGCTTCTGCCGCCGAATAGTTCTCTGCCGCCGAACCTTCGCCCGCTGGCAGAAGGGTTACGGGAGCAAAGGGCATTAGCCCCGAGGCTGACCCGAACCGCCTACAACCCGCGCCGGACATAAGACGGCAGGATTGAAACGGCGAGCTGGACAGAAAGGACTGAAACAAGAGAGAATTAGAGAAAAGAGAATTAGAAAAGAGAGGATTGAAACCTTTAGGCCGGATGCAGCACCCGCTGCACCCGGCCACAACTTTGTCACGATTATTGCTGATTCAGGATTATTGCTGCAGCTTGATCTTTATGGCTTGATTTTTACGGCTTGATTTCATCTGCTACGGCTGGACCTTGAGAGAAGAGAAAACAACATGGCGACGGCAACTGAGATGACGCTGACCCTGGGGCGGACCGTGTACAGCGGCGACCCCGACAGCGACGAGAGACTGCAGGCCCGCGAGGCGCGTGTGAGCGTGACGTGGAGCCTGGACGAAGACGAACAGGATTTGACGCTGACAACATCCGCGCTGGCCGAAGAGGCAGAGCGAGCGCTGGCCCAGCTGGTTCAGCCCCGGAAGGCTGCGCCCTGTGAGGACACTGTGCCCAGCGCCCTGCAAAAGCAGGGTATGAATGGACAGAATATGAACGGGAAGAACGCAGTGAATGGTGGAGGCAGTTCTGCCGGAAATGGCTCCAATGGGTACCCCGCCCACAGCCATTCTGGGAACGGATACGGAAACGGGCGCAGTCATCAGGCAGGTCCTGAAACGGCTGGCGACAGAACCGCGACATCTTCCCCAGAAACTACGCCCGAGCAAGCGACCACTCCTCGCTATGGCGGCTATGTCCCGCCGCGAGCAGGCAACGGCCATTACGGCAACACGGGCAGTGCTATTAACGCTGGCAGTGCTGCTACAAGCGCAGGAAATGCTGCTCAGAGCCAGAGGCCTTCGCCAGCCGGTGCCAAAGCTAAGGCTCAATCTTCCGCTACTCAATCTTCCGCTAAGGCGCAAGCGATTACGAGGGCGCAGTGCCTGGCGGTGCATTCGCACTGCACCCGGCGCGGCATCGCCCAGTGGGAGCTGATGCGTCTGGTGGCGGAACACTTCGGCAAGGGCAACCTGGAGGACTTGGACAAAAACCAGGGTGGGGAGCTGCTGAATATGCTTCAGCAGGCGGAACACGAGCAGAAGTCGGGCAACCCCGACTATGCCAACTAGACTGGACTATGCCAACTAGACTGGTTTGAGACAGGGAAAGAGAGAAAGATTGATGATCACCCCACAAATGAGGGGGCAGCAACCTGTCAGCCGCGGGGACGCCATGCAGGCCAGCCGCCTGACGGACCTGCCTTCCGTTCCCGAACTCGACGGTGAAGAAGAGATGGATAGAGAAGAAGAGATAGAGCCGCCGCTTCTGTGGATGGCTCTGGACAAGGAGCGCAGCCTGCTGCTCTGCTGCGGCTTGAAGCTGGAAGTGCCCGCGTTCGTCGGCACGATCCTTCAGAGCCGCGTCGTGCACGTGATGGCGGATGGGGACGGGCAGGTGCTGTGCGCCTCCTCCAACCGCAAAGCCGCCGACGTCGGGCGACCGGGCCGCGAGTGCGGGCTGTGCGAAGACCGTTCGGCGGTCTGCTTCCCGCGCTGGTGGATCAGCTGGCGCGAGCAGAAGAGCGGGAAGGTGTTCGCCCACACGCTGGGCCGCACCGGCAGCCTGAACTTCACCCGGTACGCGGCGCGGCTGCGGCGGGTGGGCCTGTCCCTTGGCCAGGTGACCACCCGGCTGTTCGTGGAGGAGACCCGGCGGCGTCAGGATGGGCCGGTACTGCGGTGCATTCAATTCACGCAGGTACAAGATGGCGACGACCCGTTCGTAGACTGAAAAAAGACTGAACGGAGCGCATGGTTAAGTAGAGGCAGAAGCGTTCATGCGTTCATGCACCGCGCTTTGACGCCCCGTTTCATTCAGAGCATTCTACTCATGTCGATTGCCTGAGATGGCGTCGTCACTCCGCAGGGGACCTCGTCCCAGGCGGATTAAGTCCCGCCGATTCGGGGAGCAGCCAGCGACCTAGTGCGTGCGCTAGGGATAAGTCTTGTGCCCGGCCCCTGGTCGGCGGGCAGTTGAACACCCCGAGGCGAGCACACACGGCTCCCCTTACCCCGCCCGCCTGAGCGTACGCCCAGGCGGGCATTTTTGTAGCAGAAATAACTATAACCAGATGATTTGAAGTAGATGAATTTAAAAGAAAAGACGACTTTCGTAGAGGAAGTCGTCTAGATGTAGTTGAGCGGCTTTAGCCTTATCTGGGAGGGAAGCTTTATGAAGACCCCTTTTACAGACAGATTCCTGCCATAAGGCAGTACTTGGGGTCTACTTTCAGGATTTTAACCGAGGTTAATTTGGCTGATGGTAGCCCCTCAACCCCCAACCGTGATTGGGTTTGGGCTGCTCTTAGGATCTGATCCTAAGAATCACTGGTGTTTTCTTGCCGTCTCCTACTCATTTATAAAGCATTATGTCATCTTGTCAAGACATCCGGCTTTGCAGAAGCGCATCTACTCCATAAAGCAATTCATACAACAGCATAAATCGCAACGCAGAAGCGACTGGACATTTTCTGGCTGTGCTTTAGAAAGGAGCATCTCCAGGATGTGCAGCTAGTTATGCACGATTATTCGGCTTATTCCAGCTGACATGCCCTCGTTGTTATGGGCTAGGTATTGTTACAGTACGCCCGTTAGCCCACCCAATAGCACGTCCCTTTTGCTCCACTTTGACGTCGCAGCGAATAAAACGCTCTTTTGCTTCTAGCCCTTTTGGGACGAAGCACAAGTATTCCAGGCAGAAGCTTTCGCCTGCCTCAATCCATGGCTTGAAGAAAACCCACTGGGCTAAATCATTTGTGCGTGGGGCCATTACACGGAACTCGGTTTTTCTTACGCTGTTTTTGGCCTTACCAGAAAGCTTAAGGTGGAAAGTCCCCGGTTTTCCAATTTCCAGTATAGCTTCAGCCTCAAGATCAAATGCGGATTCACCCGTGACCTTTGTGGTTGTTGGATGAATGCCCAGCAACGTGATTTCTGTCGAACCTGCTAACGTTTGAATGAGTACGGCGTCAGCTAATGAGTAGCTAACGCGTTTTGTTTTCCGTGACCAACGCCTAGCCGTTCCTATGTTCTCCGCAGTTGCCTGAAAGACTGGCATGACGAAAAAGCGAAAGACATCGTGTGTTGCAGAATCATAGCGAACTCCATAAGAGAGAACTTCTTTTTCGACCAGCGGAAGGCTGTCAAGGTCAATTAATTCCGCTACCCGTGATACCTTAATATTGAACGGACCGTAAAACATGAATACCCCCTTTGAACGAAACCAGCGTGTCTTTAATATGACTCACAGCTACCAAGCACTCTAATAGAATATGATACCATCTAAGATGAAAAATAGTTGTTGCTTTGTGAAAATGTTAAAATTCGTAACCGTTGCTTTACAAAAGAGCACATGCAGTTTGAAAATACTCTGTAGCTTCTAGCGTATGCACAGTCATCAGTCCCGCTACCTCTTTACGGCTATATTAGAGAACAAGGTGAGTTTGATCCACAGTGACGCCATACCGGCTGCATCATATCAGATTGCCCTAGTAAATTATTTTCTATGCCCCAAAACTTTGATGTCACATTTCCGAGATCAGTGACAAACTCTATGAGCCAATCCCGCCTCTGTGCGTCTGGCGTGATCACCAGCACGCGGGCGTTGGTGTATCCTGTGGCGCTCTTTAATGCACTGCCCATGAATAAGGCGGAGTAGGCGGACAGCTTTTCTCCCCAGTGCCGCTCCCCGCGTTCCGTCCCCCGGTCCACCTCCACGAATGCCACCAGCACCATCGGCTTGCCGCCATCCTGAGCCGGCTTCACCTGGTAGATAAACCAGGCATCAGGCCGAATCCTTCGTGGGGAAGTGTCGCCTAATTCAATGACCGAGTCCTGCCCGTCCTTCCAGGTCAGCAGTTTTTGCTGCCCGCCGGATGATGCTGCACACCTTTCCAGCCACACCCGCACGTCCCGCACCTGAAGCTCGTGCGCCAGGAACAGGCTGTTCTTCGGTCCATACGCCACCAGTGGACGCTTCGCCCACTCCCGCTCGATTAGGCCCGCCCGCAGGAGCAGCTGCAGGGCCTCCGTCGTCGGAGCGTAGACGTTGGGAGCGGAGCCGTAGAGCAGCGAAGCGTCGTTCGCGGCATCCGGCGAGGCCAATGCCAGCCGCGAGACCGGCAGCACGGTCACCAGCCCGGCGTCGAAAAGTGTCCGCAGATGCTTGCGGGCACTCTTGCGCGACAAATCTTCTCGTTCTCCGTTCTCTCTTTCGGCGGGGCAACACAGCCGGGCAAGCTGGGGCAGGGAGAGGAAGCGCATCTCGGCCAGGTAGCGCAGCATCTGCACCTTCACGGGCGTTAGTGCCGGCAGGGCGACGGGCACAGAGGCACGTTCATATCGTTTTCGGCGCTTCCCGGCTTTTTCAATGTTCTGTGCTCCATTGTTCCCAGGTACACATATTTCATTAAGATAAAATTTAGACAAGGCTGCCATCCTCTCCGACATCGCCTGCCACAGCCACAGGGCTTTTCTGCATCTCAGTAGTCATAGGATCGTTCTGCATTTCAGTGACGTACAGATCAGAGACAGCGCCGTGAGCTTTTGTCAGGGTGGGGCGGTGTTCCCGCTTGACGAGGGGCGTTGAAGCCTTTGGAGCAGGTGCCGAAGCCTTTGGAGCAGGTGCCGAAGCCTTTGGAGCAGGCGTTGGAGCCTTTCGGGGAGAGGCTGCGGTTGCCCTTACCGATTTGTCTTGGATTTCACGAGGCTCTGATGTGCCCTCGGCAACCCGTTCCACCTGTTCCTGACGCCAGCGCACCGTCTCCTCCACCTCCCGCGCCGACTGCCCCGACCGCGCCACTGCCCCGCTCAGCAGCGTCTCTGCCCCGCCGCCCGGAGCCATCTCCGGCACGTTGACGGCCTCCATCACGCACGGCTTTCCCCCGGCCAGCCGCAGTGCCGCCCGCCGCACCGGCAAACCCGTCAGCGTCCGCACCCACAGCCGCTCCCGCTCCGCCTCCGTCACCTTCGAGACCACGGACAGCCGGGGCTTGGGGAAGGAAACCACCAGCCGCAGGGGAGCGGGGCCGCGCACTTCGTACTCGTCCGGTCCCAGGCCGGACAGGTACCGGCCGATCTCGGCAGGCTCTCCCGTCCCTGCCGCGTGCACGTAGAGCCGCCCTGCCCCGGACACCTGCGCCAGACGGAAAATGGCCGCAAGCTGCTCCGGTCCGGTCATCTTATTGGAGAGGTCCCGGAACGCCGTCCACGCCGGAGCGGACAGGCGCACCGGCTCCCCCCAGCCGTCGCGCAGGGTGTGGCTCACCTCCGCCCACGTCTCCACGCAGCCCTCGCCGTCCCGCTTCGCCACGTCCGCCAGGATGGCCGTCACCCGCTCCCCCGTCCCCGAAGAGAACGAGGAAGACGCCGCCCGCGCATCCTCCGGCCCCAGCCGGAAGAACGCCTGCACCGCCGCGTTCGCCAGCAGCGCCGTCCGCAGCTCCCCCGAAAGCTGGGTCAGGTGCTGGCAGCAGCACAAGAGGCGCAGGTTCTTGGAGCGCGCGATTGCCAGGATGCCGCTCAGGGCACCCCCCAGGAACTGCTGGGACACCCCCGCTTCGTCCAGGGACAGCGCCACTGGAACCGGCCCCGACGCCCGCATGGCCGTCCGCAGGAGCTGGTGGGCCAGCATCCCGCCCAGCAGCCTCGCCCCTTCGTCCCCCAGGCTTGCCCCGTCCAGATGCACCAGCACCAGGCCCGGCTTGCGCCACAAGCCGGCGATGTCCAGGGTGTTCCTGCGGGCGCACAGGAGCGGGCGCAGGAAGGGGTTGCGGAGCATCTCCCGGAACTTGTTGAGCACGGGGGCGGCGGCGGCCGCCTTTTCGGCTTTGCCCCAGGCGGCGAACTCGTGCAGGAAGAAGCCCCGCGCCTCCCCGTAGGCCAGGCCGTCCCCGCGCAGAGTTTCTTGGGGCGGGGCCAGGGCGAGCAGTCCGGCCCGGTAGTCTTCGCGCTGAAGCAGGCGGGCCAGCTCCCAGAGGGACAGGCCGTGGGCGCCGATGACGGTCAGGGCGTTGACCAGCAGATCCTGCATCCTCGGCCCCCAGGAGCCGCTGCTCTGTTCCAGCACGGAGGCCAGGTCCTGGGCTGACTGCGAGGGGCACAGGACCGTAGCCCTACCGTCCAGGGGGTTCCAGCCGGGTGCACCCGCTCCGGCCAGGAAGGGCGACAGGACCGTCACCTGCTCGGGCCGGATGCCGACGCCATGGGCGAGCTGGAGCAGGTGGCGCAGGGTTTCGGCTTTGGGGTCGAGCATGACGACCGAGCAGCCAGCGCGGAGCTGCTCGGCCAGCAGGTGCAGGGCAAGGCGCGTCTTGCCGGAGCCGGTCGCGCCGCACAGGAGGGCATGGCGCGAAAGCAGGTCCGGCGTGACGCTTGCCTGTGTAGTATTCGCCTGTGTAGTATTCGCCTGTCCGCTCGGCGTGTCGTCTGGCGGACGGAGAGAGAAGTCCAATCGCTCGGCGGCGTAGGCGTGGAACCAGGGCCTCTGGACGTGGGCCTCCAGCTCGGGCGCATCGCAGAGCACGCGCAGGGGCAAGCTGTCCTGCGCCGCACCGAGATAGCGACCCAGGCAGATCGCGTCCGCTGCCGGTACTTCCTGCGAATTGGCATGCGGCTCAGGCGTTCTTCTTTCTCGGATGACTGTTGCTGGCATGGCGTTTCCTGCCGGTGTTGCTACGTAGAAACTACTCTATGAGAACTGTTATATGTGCGCTGCCCTCTTTATTACTTTGAGGCCGCGCCCGACGGGGAAAGATGACGAACACGCACAGGATGCGGGTGAGGAAGATAAACAGTTACAAGGGAGGAGCGCGGAAAACGGGGCGGGCCGCTTCTGGCGGGACGGAATACCGGCAGAACCATGAAATGCCCCTGCCGTTGCCCACCCCATTGTCCCCTAGAATGTCCTCTTCAGCCGCTGCATTTGAGAGACTAAAACTGCGTTAGGGCACTACCCCGCCTGTGCCTGCCGGTTTAGACGCCACAGCTCCCGCAGGCGCTGCCCCACTTCCTCCACCGCATACGGCGAAAGGTGACGCCCCAGCTCTTCCTTGAAGGCCGCCCACTCCTCCTCGCTTTCCACTCCCTGCAAGAAGCCCCGCAGCGCCACCCCCTCCACCTGCTCGCTCGTGACGTGCGCCGACAGGGGCGGCTCGGAGGGAGAACTCATAGAAGGGGCGGCCAGGGACGACGCGCCGGGCGGCAGCGCGATCAGCCCCAGCGACTGAAGCTCCCCCGCCAGCCGGTGGCGGTTGACGTCGTTCCACTCGATCTTGTGGCGCTGCGCTCCCACCTCGCCGCTCTGCACCGTCGCCCGCAACCTGATTTCGGCTTCCGCCGTCCTGCACTGCTCGGCCAGGACCGCCTGGCGCGTCTGCATCTTCTGGACGGCGGGGCCACGCATGCGCTCTTCCAGCCATGCTTCGTAGCGCAGGCGCATCACGCCCCACATCCCTTGCCTGCGGGCGGCCTCCATGTCCGCTTCCATGCGGGCGATCAGCGGCTCGATCTGCTTGTCTGCGGCGTGGGCCATACCGGGAACGGAGCCGTGGGAGAGGTGGATTAGGGCATTGGCAGGAACTTGAGCAGGAACGTGGGGCGACGGTGTGGCGCTTGGGGCAAGGCCATTGTGGGCGGTCGTATCTGGGGTCATGGAAACGGTCTCCTTGTGCGAACAGTCATTGAGGGAACGGGTAGTGCAACTGTGTTCGGGCACCGGCCTGCACCATGAGGAGCTGGGACGTACATGAGGAGAGAAAAGACTCTCACAGTGAGTTGAGCACCCATGGCGACTAACGTGAGCTGCATTTAATTAAAAAAGGGCACTTGACCTGTCTTAACCAATCAAGCTTGACGTGAGATAATCAAGGATACCACACTTTTTAGTTACAAAATGTTTTTATTAATAAATTTAAAAAATTATTATTTCTGCTATAATCAGGTATAGACGCAGAAGCATATCTTTAGTATGGCTGAGCTGGAGGATAAGATGTCAGGTGGCGGCGGATCAGATTTCAGTTTCGGCGGTTCGGGTGGCGGTAGCGGAGATGGAGGTACAGAGTGCGATGCTCTTCAATTTACGGATGTCCTCTCTTCGCCAGACCCGGCAGTTATAGCGACATTAGTAGTGGGGCAAGAGTTAGATGTTCAAGCAAATGGTCAAGTCGTTTCAGCTATTGCACCAGCTGGTAGGGCTGGCACCTTGCTTAATCAAATGATTCGTATGATCGAATGCCTCGAAGAAGGACACGCCTTCAAAGCAGAAGTAAAAATGATTTCTGGTGGACTGATTCGTGTTCATGTTCATCATGCGTGACGTAATAGACTAAATTCGAGGAAAAGCTTTGCGTATCATTGGCGGAACATATGTTGAAGTGACGAAAGAACCTTCTACCGAGCATATATATGGATCGGGGCTTAGAGCTGCCGCCGCTCTCTCACATGTCATTCGTCCGCACTTTATTACCTGCTTGGATTCAAGGCTTCGCTCTCCTACAGAGGGGCTAGCTGCAACTTTTGGCATAGATTTAGAGGTAGTTGATCGGGATTATCCTGTAATATTCTCCTACTATACTCCGCTTAGTACGCCTGATGTCTTTGGAGGCAATCAGGCAAAGAGGCATATTGTTTCCGACGATGCTTCCAGTTCTGCATTGGTGTTCGGTATGCTGGAGGCGGATTGCTCTGTAAACGCTTTGGGAATTGTTTATGATCCACAAGGCTCCCAAGACGATTTGGTTGTAGACCGCAATTCTCTTGTTGCATCGCGCTTTGCCATTGTTGCGAACATCCATGAGATTCGGATATTGGGTCGCTCGGATAACATCGTTGAAGCTGCACGAAGAGTTATGGACGAAACAGTAGCCGATGTTGTAGTAGTCAAACGCGGTGCGCTTGGCTGCTTAATTGTCGAGCCGGATGGCAGCACAACGCCTATTGGGCCTTACCAAACGGAAAGCGTCTGGCCGATTGGTTCTGGCGACGTCTTTAGCGCGGTATTCGCATGGGCGTGGTTGGAAAGTAACAAAGATCCGCAGAGTGCGGCAACTCTAGCATCGGCAGCGACTGCAGTTTGGTGTGGGACTCAGACACTGCCTATTCTTCTCTCGCACTCCGCTGATGCTTCGGCCTTGATGCCCGGAATAGCGCTAACACCTGGAGAGGAAGGCGTACCCATCTACCTGGCGGGGCCGTTTTTCAATCTGGGTCAACGATGGCTTGTAAACTTGGTGCGGCGGGCCTTGACGCACCTCGGCGCACATGTGTTTTCGCCTCTTCATGACGTAGGAACTGGGGGAGATGCGGTGGCAGAGCGGGATTTGGAAGGCCTCATGGCGTCGAAAGCAATCTTCGGATTGCTCGACGGTGCTGATGCAGGGACACTTTATGAGTTTGGATATGCAGCTGCCCATGACATTCCTGCGATTGGCTACGCCGCCCTTCCTGATGGGGAAGATTTTACTATGATACGTGGAACGGGCACGATAATCGGCAGTGATCTGGCGAGTGCAGTATATCAAACTATCTGGGCAGGTATGCGTTAAAATGGTAGGATTCGAATCTCCTGTGCGTGGTGTTCTTCTTTCGGGAGGGTTAGACTCCACTGCTTTGGCCGCCTGGCTTCATCCACAACGTGCGTTTGTAGTGGATTATGGCCAAGTCTGTGCCAGAGCTGAACGCATCGCTTCTCAAGCCGTTGCACACGCATTAAACATACCTATCACTGTCGTTGGCGTAAATTGCGCTTCCATAGGATCCGGCGATCTAAGCGGCACTCCCTCAATTGAGGGAGTGTCACCCTCTTGTGAATGGTGGCCATACCGCAATCAACTTCTCGCAACTCTCGTAGCTCCCCTTGCATTGCAACAAGGCGTAACTGAACTCTTGTTTGCTACAGTCCAATCTGATAGCTTTCACAAAGATGGAACTTCAGAGTTCTTCCAGAAATTGGATGACGTCCTGAGAATGCAGGAAGGACAACTGCGGATCAGTGCGCCAGTTATCGGCTATTCTACTGTGGAGCTGATAAAATTAGCGGGCGTAGGATTGGAACTACTCGGATGGACACATTCCTGCCATACGGGCAACGAACCATGCGGACGATGTCGTGGCTGCGTCAAGCGAGCAAGCGTACTTTGGCAGAGCAAATTGTTAGAATAAAGCTCCTGACGGGGCAAGCCGCGAGGTATCGGACAGAATGCGGCGGCTCGCCGCCGCAAGGAAGTAGCCGCTGAGACGGCCATAGTGACAAAGCTGGTAACCAAGCAAGCTTGCGGGAATTTCACCCAATTCGATTCACTGCTTGCTTAGCGTAAGAAAGCCAAGGCTGGAATCAAGTATGTTTTCTCCACGCGATAAAACCGCGCGTTGACCGGGCGTGCTTAGCGATCCGTTTAGAATTTCTTTTCGAGGTCCTATCATCGCCGCCCGAATAGCTTCGGCTACGAAGAGGCCACTGACAAACGCTCCGACGAAGGGGACTCCGACCGAGATGTCCGCAATCTGGACAAGACCACACTGATTTTCGCTGCTCTCTTGCATTTTTTTGTAGGCGGGTAACAGGAGCAACTCGTCGGACCGCGAGACGTGTCGCACGTCCTTCCAAATCTCTTGAGGAGACCGGGCAGCCGGGAAAGAGTGGATCTGATAATCGAGATAATCCTCCGCGTTGCCGATGCCGGCTTCGATGATCTCGCGAAAACCCGAGCCTCCGATCTGGCGCCGCACGTGGGCACTATCCACGCCGCAGAGAAGAAGGGGTGGATCATCGGGACCGATCTGCAGCCTTTCGTCAAAAGGTCTCTCCTGTATGACAGACTGGTACCCTCGGGCCTGAACAATATTTGCCAGAAAACGTGTCTTGTGGATTCCGATGTTCCGGTGTGTCGTCAATATGGATGTACTGAGGTTTGCCTCGATTGCCTTGTCGAAGTCATGCAAGACAAGGATCACCTTTTCCGGTGCTGCATATGGAAGTGCCAGAAGGGTCCAAAGGTAGGCCTGTCCGAGATGTCCCAAGCCTAGAATCCAAGCTTTTTGTGGCAGCAGGGTGTTTGCCGCGTCGGGTTCCGAGGGCGATGTCGCTACATCAGGAATTTCGGGGTCCCACAGCGAGATCCCGACGTTGCGACGCATCGCTTCTGCGTTGCCAGACAGATGCTGGAACGCTTCGGATACGCCTAATGCGGCGGCAACGATGCCGGCCGTCGGAAGCAATTCGCGTTCGCCGAGTCGAAGAGCGTCACGGACCGGGGAGACGGCAGCTCGCCACCTATCGAAGGTCACGCGAAGCGCCAGCGGATAATTCACCTCTGCTTGGGCCGATCCGAAGACCAGGGTCGGGTGATTTGATGGTTTCGCCTCTGCCAGTCGGCCTCCCCAGAATGTAACTGCCTCCGCAAGCGTTGTTCCGCCGGGAAGGTGGGTTCGATTGGGAGCCGCACTGTCTATGCCGTGAACGGTGACCCCTCCAAGGAATGAGCGATTGGCAAGGTTCACAGCGGTCAGAAGTGCAGTCTGAAGAGTGGGTGAAGAAACTATCTCTGGGCCCACTAGGCAGACCAGCCGAAAACCCAGAAGGATCGCCATCGCCTCCTCATGGGTCTCAGCGGTTCCAGAGTCCATAAAAATTTTCGCACCGCGATGCAGTTCGTCTTTTGTGATCATGTCTTCTCCTAAAAACCGATGTGGAATCGGCGTGCGGCGTTTTTACCGTTCCAGTTTTCCCATCGCCGATTTCCGAGATAGCGATAAATCCCGATGTCGGTGATTGCCGGGAGTTTTTGGGCGAAATCCGGAATGATGAGAGCGATATGTCCTTCACGGGCTATCATCGGGTTGGCCTGGTCAGACGCGCTCTGATAAGGCTCTGCGGGATGGGTGTGAACGTCTGCGACTACTCTCAAACCAGTGGCACGGCATAGGTCGAAAAGAGCCTCAAAACAGGTTCCATCAAAGTCGATGATGCCGGTGTCGAGACTATGCGGATCGACCTCGTCGTAGGGAACAAAGCGTTCGATGACGCGCCGCCCCATCCGGTCGAACCGACCGAGAAGGAATCCACCGCTCTCCCGCACACCGCCTCCACGCCGTGCAAGCTCGGCTTGAACATGTTTCCAGAGTTTTTTGCTGGTGGCGATCTGGTACTCAGGCGCGACGAAGCCCCGTATAGTATCGCGAATGTAAGTAATCATGAATCATCTCTAAATAAAAAGTGATCTCTTTGTCGGCTGACCAAAGATATTCTGGGTGTTCCGTCTGCCACTGGTCGTGGCCTAGTCGGGCAATCCGGTCACAGGGAAGATAAAGTGCGTCTTGTCGCCAACCTGGATTAAACGCCATCGCGACGCGGTCTACTCCTCCTGGCCACTTTGTCGGTGGTGGAATGTTTTTGGTATCCAAGTCCCAAAAAGATGCGGTCAGTGCCTCGTGAGGATAGTTGGTGAATTCGAACCGGATGATATATTCATCTGGCGCTCCAGCCCGCATCGCAGCGCTGACTGCGAGCACTACATGCGGGCGTGTAAGAGAAATAAGACGCCACCGTTCGTCTGCGACCCCGAGTCGGAAATTCCCCCCTGCCAGATGAGCACGCAGAACACGCTCATCTGGCAGGAAGACTCCGCCGGGTACAGAAATAATGTCGGATAGGGTATTTTCCATTAGCCATGCACCGGCCGCTTGGGGGCTAATATCAGACAAACCTCGCAATCCTTCTGGGCGAGGCTGCCGATGTGGACGTTTTCGCCAAGAAAGACCGTCTGGCCACAGACCTTGAGGCCGTGATCCACTTCCACGGATGCGTCGAGGTTGAACTCTTTGACGGCCCACTGCTTGATGTGCTGCACGGTGGTACTAGGACGGAACGGATGCTTGATGCTTTCCGCCTCGAACTTTACCGTGACCGAGATGCGGCGGTTGCGATGGAAGTGGACTTTGGAACGGTGTCCGATGAGCAACGCCGAGAGCAGCCGCTCAAGGACTTCCGAGACCAGATGCTCGGCTTCTTTGTCCTCGATGAAGAGAACCAAATCTTCGTGCACAATGAGGCCCTGAGTGGTGTCGTTGCTTTACCTGCTTGTGTAATCTGATTTGTTTCTATAACACGGCTCGCTTTTATAACCCAACCTGTGCGCCGGCATTATCCCGAACGAGAGAGCCATCTCGAATGTAGCGGCAGGCCACCATTAGCTTTTGTGTCCAATCTGGGCCATGATGGAGCGCTCGGAGACGCCCGCCTGCGCCGCACTGGTGGCAAGGCCCGCCCGCAAGCTATGGCCTGCATACCTGGCCGGGTCCAGCCCTGCTGCCTCTGCTGCCCGCTTTACAATCAAAGCCACTGCCCGATCAGAGAGCCTTCCTGGTTGCAGCGTGCCGTGGCGGTTGACAGGCCGAAACAGTGCTCCCTCTGTCAGCCCAAACTTCTCTCGCCAGGCGGCTATGGCCCGTACCGCGCAAAAAACAAAGCTCGGCGCAGCGCGCTCACCACCCACCCCAAGACCGCTCCTGCCCTTCCTTCCCCGCGAACCCCTAAAAGCCTCCCCTCCGATAAAAGCCTCCCCTCGGACCATTGAGCAAATTTGAGCGATAGGCCGATTTGATCGCAAAAGGACATGGTAGAGTCCTGAAACCCGCGTCTCTAAGAGTTGTCTAAAGTATGCCCCATAACGTCCTTTATGGGGCACAGCATCAGGTACACTGTAGGTCAGAAAGTTCCTCCGAAATATTCCCGTTCGAAAACGCTTCAGGAGACGGCCCCATGCTTTTAGACCTTCAGCCCGCACTGCCGCTGTCAGCACCCGATCAGCCAGAGGCCGCGTCGCTGGCTCTTGCCGACAGCCGGTCAGGCGCTGTGCACATCCCCCGCCTCATTGCCGGAGCCGGCGACCAGGCAACGCTGCGCTTCATTAACTACTTCACCGCCGAGATCGAAAACGACAACACCCGCGCCGCCTACTTCCGTGCGGTCCGCCAGTTCGACGACTGGTGCGCGGTGCGCGGCTTAGAGCTCGCCGCCTTGCAGCCCTTCGTGGTCGCGGCCTATGCCAAGGAGCTGCGGGAAAGCCGCCATCCCCAGACTGTCAAACAGCACCTGGCCGCCCTGCGGATGCTCTTCGACAACCTCGTCGTCGGACAGGTCCTGCCGATGAACCCGGCCGCCTCCGTCAAGGGCCCCCGGTACAGTACCAAAAAGGGCAAAACCCCCGTGCTGTCTGCGGAAGACACGCGCGTGTTGCTCAACAGCATTACGGATGCCCACGTCGTGGGCCTGCGCGACCGCGCCCTCATCGGCCTGATGGTTTTCAGTTTCGCACGCGTCAGCGCCGCCGTCCATATGCAGGTGGAAGACTTCTACCCAAGCGGCCGGCGCTGGAAAATCCGGCTGCACGAGAAGGGCGGGAAATTCCACGAAATCTGGGCGCACCACAACGCCGAGGACTACCTGCATCAGTACATTGAGACAGCCGGGATTGGTGGCGACCGGAAAGGGCCGCTTTTCCGGACCACGACCGGAACGTCCCGCGTCCTGACTGCGAGCGCCCTGACCCGGCGCGACGCCCACCGGATGGTCAAGCGACGTGCCCAGGCGGCGGGCGTCAGCGACCGCATCGGCTGTCACACATTCCGCGCGACGGGCATCACCACGTTCCTAAAAAACGGCGGCAAGCTCGAAGACGCTCAGGCCCTTGCCTGCCACGAATCCTCCCGCACCACCAGCCTCTACGACCGCAGGGACGACGATGTGAGCCTGGACGAAATCGAGCGCATCATTATTTAGAAGCAATATCTACAAAAGCAGTATCTGAATGCGGTCGAAGAGTTTGTGTCTGTTAAATTGAAATGCGGGAGAATTTTCCTGAGCGGAAAGGCCGATATCACTTGACGTGCGAAGCCGCCAGGGGTATAGTAGGTTGCCAAAGCAAACATATGTTTGCCCCTGACCTGCTCTGACTGTATCCGGCTTCTGTGAAACATTGAGTGCGACTTGTTAGAGTAATGTCAGGGGTGAGAACAGGATTTAAAGAGGGAACCCAATGAACCGAGCCGCCCGCCGCCGCAAAGGCCCAGCAACTCTGCCCCGCTTCCAAGATTTTGCCCCCACCTTTCGCAATCCGCAGGACGCCCAACGCCTCACCGAGCAAGTGCTGGCTCTAAAACGGCGCGACTATGAAGCCGAGAAGGGCAAGCTGGATCAAGCCTACGATGCCCTGCCGCAAGAATTTCAGCGGCGCTTTGACCGCTTCCGCAATAACAACCCGGAATTTCGGTGGCGTCATGCGGCTTATGAAATGATGGTTTCAAAAGAGGCCATTCGGCTCGCCCAGGCGCTTCAGACCATACAAGCTATCGAGGAATTTCTCACATTAGATATGGAGTCGATGCGCGAGCGCGTTCCGAGCCTCTCTTGGAATACGCACACACAGAAGTCGTTCACGTGGACGGTTCAGTTCGCGCACACCTGGCTGGCTGATCCCACCCGGATGGAAGATGAGTGCGCCGCGCTCTGCTCGATGATTGGCTGCACAGCCACCGGCTGCGGCATGGGGCGGTACGGCCTCAAAAGCGATAAGCAATAGGCAGAGGTAGCGTTCGTACTGATGCTTATACCAGGATCGTCCTACAACTTATCTCATTGCAGGCCAAAAAGAACGTTGTTTTTGAGATGGGTTGTAGGATGGAATAAGTAAAGGATTTTCGTGACGTGAGATGGTTTGCAAGAATTGTTCCAGAAAGGGGCATTTGACGAACAGCACTGTGCCACAAAAACAAGGGAGCAAGGACACGCTCTGAGGTCAGTGGCTAGGGCGTCAGCGGCGGGCGGCCAGCAGAAATAATGTCGGATAAAGCTGAACTCTATGTAGAAGCGCCAAGCGTTTATTTACGGCGGTAGAGGAAGACACGGCAAAAGTGACGCCGTACTGATGCAATATGGACCGTATCTAGACAACGATGACCCCGTCATCAAGTATGACGTCTGTAGTGGCCCTGTTTGTCAAGACAGCAAAACGTCCTTTGTCAAGGTGGATTACGTCTCCTTGCTATCCTTTGGTTTAGTCTGTCTTTCTTGATCGATCGGGTTCCGCGTGAATCGCCGGAGGCGTCAAGTTTCCCAGCGCCTGATGCGGACGCTGCTCGTTGTAAAAGTGCAGGTACGAAGACAATCCAGCCCGCGCTTCTTTGGGCGTTTCATAGTCAGTCAGATAGACTTCCTCGTACTTGACGCTACGCCACAGCCGCTCTGTGAAGATGTTATCTACATCGCGCCCGCGTCCGTCCATCGAGACCTGTGCCCCCGCCACAAGGACGCGGCTCGTATAGCGCTCACTCGTGAAGTGGCTGCCCTGGTCACTGTTGACGATTTCAGGGACAGCTTGCCCGAAGGCGGCTTCAGCACAGGACAAAACAAATGGCATCTCCAACGTGTCCGAGAGCTCCCAAGCCATCACCCGCCGTGAGAACCAGTCCAGGAATGCTACCTGATACAAGAAGCCGACCCGCAGGCTGATGTATGTAATGTCCACGCCCTAGACTTAATCGGGCCGCTCGATAGGCAGCCCACGCAGCAGATACGGGTATACCCGATGGCCGACGGGACTAAGCCGAAATAGGTTCGGCTTCGCGTACAGAGTAGCCAGGCCCATTTCAACACGGTAACGTCGGATTGTATGCGGCGAGACGTACAGCCCGTCTTGTGCCAGGAACATATCCAGTTTGCGTGATCCCAGGCAGGGGCGCTGGGTGTACCATTCGTCGAGGCAATGCTTGATCCTGATCTACTGTTCCTGCGCTGGGCGCGGCTTATAGTATAAGCGGCTGCGCGAAACGGACGGCAGATCAGTATGCCAGAGCAAAGGAACACTGCCCGTTTCTTCGCGGGTAATGAGCACCAAGCGCTCGTCAGGCGTCAGGTTCGAGACCAGTTTTTTTTGAGCCGGTTCACCTGCGTTGTGAGGCGACCGATTTCAGGTGTTATTTTTAATTTCTCTTGGGTGCAATTCCCCGGAGCTTGCTCCATTACCGGCTTTGTCCGCGTGGCCGTTTCAGCGGTCACTTCCGAGCGACGGCTCGCCGCCCCAATCTTTCCGATACCTCGCAGCTTGCTGCGACGCAGTTCATTGGTACTCATGGGTGGTAATGTCCACCTTAGTTTAGCCCATTTTCCTGTCCTAATTTATGAAACCATTATAGACACAACACTCGTTACTGATCTGGGGGCCGCAACAGGCTGGTCCGCCTACGCCACTGAAAGATACGTGTGCTATACTTTTGCTGGATATTATTAAACAGACTAATGGATTATGTAAATTCAAATAATTATTTGTGTAGCTTGGCAATAGTTTTAGACTGCCGGAGAGCTATTAAAGCCCGCGAAACAATCAGCGTCGATTCTGCTTGGCGAGGAATATCATCAGTGTGATTGTTTGTATATTGTATTCGCCCTTTGGCATCTAAGACAAACACGCGCGGGCAAATAGCGGCATGATAAATATTCGTGACACGCATATCCGAATCTGGTAACAAAATTGTTGTTTCTGCATCTAGGCCAGTTTGCTGTGCGAACTCACACACCTCCGCCACCGGAGCCGAGAAAACGACTAGCGTGACGCCCCCATGCCCCGGTGAGGCGGCGGGTAATACCTTACCCCGCTGGAAATTGGCCCAGTCTGTTGCACATTGATGACACCAGGGACATCCACAGAAGAAAAAAATCACAACTGGCTTGCCGTTGAACTCAGCCAATGTGTGTACATGATGATTCGTATCATGCAGGCTAAAGTTCGGTGCTATTTGCAGTGCAGGTAGAGATCGAGCAGAAGCTGTTCGTCGAGCAGAGGCCAAGCACGTAAGGCTTGCTATCAAAGTACATACAATGAAAACATTGTAGCTGATCCTTTTGAAGTATGCATAAGAATAACCAAAAAAAATCATTGTTTCTCTCTGTCCGTTTGGTGCAGGTAAAGGCAGTACTTTTACCATCTAGGTGAAGACCGGCAAGCTAGGTGAAGACCGGTATTTTTAGCGTGCCTCGTTGAGCGTTTCATAATCTGCAAGATACACTTCCATGTGCTTAATAGTGACCCACAAACGCTCCGTGAAGATATTGTACACGTAGTAATTACGCCCGGCAATTGAAAGCCGTGCGCTCCGGTCGTTGTGCTCGTTCACCAGTAGACTGAAGCGTTCAACGAAGTCGGTTTCTCTCTTGGGGTGTAGGTCACTTGAGGCAGTAACATCACTCATTGTAGAAATTGTGAAAGTGCAGATAAATTCTGTAAATGAAAAACTTTGCCATTAGGACAACATAAGAAAAAAGAGGGGGTTCGATGGATGCCTAATTTGCCAGCTTCTGTGACATCAGCTTTGACCGCCAATAATCCGGAATCCATTGAATCATGTCTGAATTGTGTAGCGTTTAATCCTAACACCCGTTGAGCAGTGGAAATAGTGTTGTCGTCTAATGCCTTGGCCATCAATAAATCATGCATTTGCCAGAACTTGCCTTGTTTTCGAGCTGCCTCAGCGGCAATAGCAGATGAAAATGCTCTTGGATGAATCGAAGAAAGAGGCAGGTTACGATATGTGAGACGAAGCATATCAGGATGCATAGCCATTAATTTTGGAATGATTTTATCTAGGCTTCGGCAGGGAGGACATTGGTAATCGCCGAATTCTACTAAAGTAAATGTACCCTTAGAATATCCTCGATACGTTGGTCTGTCGCCAATTACTTCCTGAGCATTGACATCAAAAAGCATTAACGTGCCAGTGAGTTCCTTCGATTTTTCTACAATCGAACCGTTGCTTGATCGAAAATTTTGCTTTATATGTCTTAAATTTCCAATGCCGAGCATTAGCATTGGAGCAAGAAATAGCGTGAACAAAAAGATCCCAAATTCAGATGTGGATATTCGCATAGTGTAACTCGCATTGGTTCTATGTATCGAAGAAAAGGCATTATAGTTATCTGAGAATTTTACGGTTCTATATATCCTAAAACAGGGATCACCATTTTTTGCCCGTTTTTCAGCGTGAAGCGAATCGCTGTTTGGAGAAGCCCTTGTGATGTTACATGCGGCTCAACGGTCACTTCTATGGTGCGCGTTGTTGTACCGTCTACTGCTGTTTCTAAATTGACCTTGACGCTATCATTGTCAGAAACCTGAATTCCATCTAGTGCAGATGCATTAGTGCTAGTGAGCACTAATTTTTGCGAAACCTTTTGGCCTATATGTACTGCGCCTAAAGCTATCATTACTGGATGTGCAGAAACATCGCCGACGACTTGTCCCGCTAACTGACTGCTTGTCTGACTGACAACATTGATTACGTCCGGCGAAAGATTCACTTTCTTTGGGTATACGAAAGTGATTTGACCTACTATTAACCCGAGCGGAGCATCAGCATCCAGTTTTAGGAGATAATCCTGCACTATGCAGGTACTTCCACTTTTATCTTGTTTGACTTTTCTTGTGCCAGCCAAACTGAGATGAACTGCGGTATTGTTTGAAGCCAAGTATGCAGCGTCGTCATTTGTTATTAAACGGGAATCAATAGCTACACTAACCGTTTGAGAAGTGGGTTGCCCCATCTGAATCTGCCCAAAGTTAATTGTTTTAGGAGTAAAATCAACGCCAGATGTGACCGAACCGACAATACGAACAACCATAGTGGGCTGCTCCAAATTATTTGTAAATATATACACCCCTTTGTCAACTGAGCCAAGCTCTACTTTTGTCAAATCAACGGATACATTCATGCTACAGCTTTGTCCTGGCAAAAGTGTAATGTTATGTATAGGCGTTTTAGTTGCTACCGTGTTGCCAAATTGCAACACTGCACTGGTACAACCGCAGGATGTGTCCACTCGACGAATAGTTAAAGGCAACTTTCCTTGATTGATTAATGTGAACACATGGTTGACCACTTGGGTGTCAATCAAGCTAACCTTACCGAACTCATAGCTTGAGGCATTTTGACTTTCTGAAGTTGCACCCGGCGCGAGTACCCCAAGTTTTCCTTCAAGAGCAGGCTTCACTTCTAAATGCATTGGAGCTTCGCTTGGAGCCAAATGCAACATAGCCATCCTGCGGAGAAGACTTTCGGCATACATTTGGGGATTAACATCTATATCAATTATACGGATGATTCCACGACGGTCGATCAAAACAGACCGGCGTGCAAGCGCTCCTGAAGTGTCTCTTGCCGCGCCAAACAACATCGACAGGTTGAATCCAATGTCAGGGACAAAAGGCATATTTAGATGTAAGGCACTCGCAAAGTCGTGCTGTACAACCGACGAGTCGTTTGAGACAGCAATTATGTCGGTGTTACTCCTATCAAAGCGTGCGTGTGCGAAACGTAGAGATGTCAATTGCGACTCACACTCAACACAGACGGGGAAAAAAGTGATGAGTAATTGTCGGCGGCCACGGTAGTCTGCCAGCCGGATTGTTCGTCCATTCATATCTTTGACAGAAAATTCGGGAGCCACTTTCCCCACATATATTGGGGTAAACATTCTGGTGGAGTTTCGCAGAAGCGTAGGTAACGTAGTAGCGTCCGTGAAATGAGTCGAGGTTCGCACAAAACCAGCTTGATCAACAACCAGCACAAGTGCAGATTTAGCGGCGCAGAATCGCAGTAATTGGCCTGCCGGATCAGCAAGGTTAATGACTCCGCCAGGCAATCTTGATGATTTAATTGGGGTACGTGTTACTATCATAGTTGGCGTCATCAATCGCAGATCTCGACGCTGCAATTTTTGTATTATCGCCGTTGTTTCAGCCACTCCATCCGATAGTATCAAAGTAGCTGGATTCCCTAGTAATCGAAAAGATGACCATGTCGCTCCACTCGCATCTTGGAGTCTCCAACCCGGCATTATCGTACCCAATTCAGGGTGTTCGCCTGAAACTGCCGTCATAGCTAGTCCAGAGACAAGTGATTGGGCATCTTTTATCTCTTGCGAATCTTGAACAACAAGTCCCACTTCACGAAGGCTATTGACTTCGCCTTTTAATGTAGCCCATCCTTGTCCGTAATCTACCTTTTCATTGGTTCTCCCACCACCAACGACAACAGGCACGACGTAGATGCTCGAATGATCACTTGCGGAAGGTCCTGAGCTGGATTCTAGATATTTATGCATCATATTAGTGTCGCGAGATGTAGGCGACCAATCTCCTTCTACTAAAATCGCATCGACGGAAGCTGCCTGCAACCAAGATTGCCAATCTTGGCCTGAGCGTAGAGAATTGAAATCTTGCTCCGCATTAAAGTCTGCGACACCGTAAGTCAAAATCCGACCATTTGGGTTTGATCTACGATATGATTTAGATAAATCCCCTAAAAGAGAGTTTAAAATGTTGCTTCGCCAAGTTATCCACTGACGGACGGATGGCGTAACCGCAACTCCTAATCCTCCAAATAAGTTTAAATCTGTTGGGTCAACACCTATACTGCGGATTGATGCCGCTCGTGACGTTTCGCTATATCCCATGATCTTGGTTCGGCTTAAATGTAGATCAAGAACAGCACCAGCCGCATCAGGAAACTTCTCAGCGACTTCTTTTACAAGTTGAACAAGCAGGCTTCTGACTTCAGGCTGAAAAGGCGACGCATAAAGTGCCTCGCCATCATTCGTTGTAGGCATCGAACTAGCAGTTTCCTGTAAGTCAGAGGCGAAGGTCCACGGCATTACACTCTTGCTGTCTGGTTTGTTTTGCTGCCATTCAAGCAGGTTTAAGGCGAAAAAAATAGAGACTTTTTTTATCTTGGCTGCTAAGAGAAGTTGTCGAATGGCTTTCTCATCTGTGATAGAGTTTGGATTACGATGGCGGAAAGGCTTCAGTGCGGTCTCGTAAAAACACTGACCATTGTCAAAGATAGGAACAATTACCGCATCGCCAGCATGAAGATGTGAAATGATACGCCCACCCATACATTCTTCACGTAACCAGTCTTGGTTCACTTTGTTATCACGAGAGGTAGAATAGCCAAGGCTAATCCAGAGTTTCTGCGGGGGCGGGGCAGAAGACTGAGCTTGCGATTTATTTGTCAGGAACGATAAAAGCGTTATCAGGACGAACAGGGTAAGACGGCTATGAATAAATGGGGACGGTTTCAATAAAATTCTCCTGAGGTATGTAGATTGGACGTCTCAACTTTACACAAATCTGATTACGCCTGATCGCGAACAGCTTTGGCGCACAAATCGATTGTTGATTTTTAGCTTGGCGGACAATTGGTTGCCTGCCTGAGACAGGGGTCAGCATTTGTGCCCTAAAGCTATTGCGAACTGTATCAAAATGGTCAAAAACCGAAGCGAGAAATGTTTAGGTTATTTGCACTGCTGATATACCACTCACCCGGGTGTGCAGAGAGACGTTTCTCACGTAGGCCTACAAGCACGAGGCCAGAATAACTGAACATACTAGAAGTTGAATATGTTTTTGTCCACACCCCCAGCGGCGCATCCCCGCTAACTTCGTGATTAGGCTGAGATGACTGCGCCTGTTCAATTGCAATGTCGGGTGGAATATCGGAAAGAATTGAATTGGTCCACATATTGCCAAGAGATGCTGTCGGAAACTGAAGTACACCATAAAGCAACGGCCCGAAATCGGAGCCACCCGCTCGAGCAGCAGTATCAACGAGCGAATTGTAAGCATCAACTTCATTATCTGGAATTGAGGCTCTTGGGAGGAAGCGATTAACATTAGAAGCGGGGCCTACATAAAGCAGATGTTCAGCTGATAAATAATGTGCATCGGCAATACCAGCAATGTTCAAACATGTAAGCATATCACTGGCGGCAACCGATCCCACTGCTGCTATCATAGGCCATTGCACCTTGTCACTAAAACGGACTTCGCCTCCGGTTGCCTTGATCAGTGCAGTTGTCGATGCTTTTAAGGAAGCATCAGAATTAATATGTATAGGATTAGCGGACCATGAATAAGTTCTACTTGGTGAAAGCAATATATCAAGTGGAAAGCTGACAGGCGCCCCTGTTCTAGCCTGACTCCAGCTCCAGTATCCAGACGCAAGTCCTTTTGGAGCATCAGTGAAGCATGTTTCTAAAGATGTTGATAGCCGTAGCCGCACACGGGCAGGCTTGGAAAGGCTTGGATCAAAAATCGAAGGCATTAAGCCTTTGACGGCTTCGGGTACTGATGTTGCATCCGCAGAGACTACGAGACCATTTGGTGATCCCAATGCTAATTTTTGGGACGCAGTGAGCGAACGATACGAGCTATAAAATTGATGCCAGAGCGTATTGTCGAGAGTAGAGGTTGACGCACCTAATAAGGTCGGATAAACCTTTCCCTGAACGACTGCAATCGTGTTGGTGTGAGCGAATATAATTGGGATTGCCCCTGCACTGCGAAGCTTACTCTGTAAAGCTTCCCACGATATTTTAGACACATCCTTACCTCCAACATCTAAATCCTTTAGATTTTTAACGAGAACATCAGGCTGAGGAGCAATTACTAAAATGGATTTTCCAGTTTTATCAGCTAAAGATTTTGCTAAACCAGCTATATTCTGGGGATAAACAAGGCTGGCATCAGGCGCTAGAACAGCTGGTACATTGGTCACTTCCGCCTTCTTTTGTGTAGTCACAGCAGGGTCTGCTGCATGTACGTGTCGTTCCCAACCGATGCCAACAAAGTAGAGAGACAGGCAAACTGTTAAAGTCGCAATAATCACGGACCCAAATGAAGCAGAAGTTTTTATCATAATTAGAGACTTTTAAGCACACACGAGACAGAATAGGTCTCGAAAGAGCGGATCGGGGCGACGAGCCGCCGCTAGGAAGCGACCAATGATACCGCCACAATGACAAAGTTAGCAATGGAGCAAGCTCAAGGGATTTGCAACCGAAGGGATTCAATATATTGGTCTGCTCACTAAATAGCAAGCAAACTTCATCAACCTTAGTAGATTATAGTACAAAAATCGTGTCGCTTCAGGCCTCCAAACCCAACCAAACCTGGTAGTTCGTAACTTAACAGCTTTGTTGCATAAAATTGGCGGTAGTGTCCCAATTCAAGTTTTTGCATTCTGTAAGTTGTAGTCGTGTAAAAACAAGAGCAAGCAATTCTTATGCATGGCATCCGTCTTCGAGAACGAGAGCGTCTTTCGCACGAACCGTGCCATCCGCTGCCTGAGTGTACTGTTGAATCGCTCGATATGACGGGTCTGCCTTGCCCCTTTGCCGACCGCATGATGCTGCTCTTTGGGCAACAGTTCTGGTAAGCCTGCCAGAAGTCCGTGTAAAGCACCGCCTTTTTATAAGACTTATGGACACGCTTCCAGAGCGAGGCGAATGTTTTCTCGCTACGGTCGGTAATGGCGTAGGCAACGATCTGCTGTGTTCTTCGGCACTGGGCCAGCTACACCCAGCGTTAGTTCTTCTTGCACTGGACAAAAGACCAAAGTTCATAAAGTCCAAGAACATTATCCTGTTCAGCCTTAGCCAGCGTCCTCTTGATTTTAGGCAACGCTGCGGCTTTTTTTAGCCAGGCCAGAACCGTGTTGCGTTAGACACCGAAGATGCGCGTCATGGCCCGCATGGAGCCGCCCTCGTGGTAGGCAGCCAAGATTTCGGCTTTGCGGGCAGGATCGTAGGCATTACTGCCTTTGTTCTAGCGGCTGGTTTTGCCGCAACCTTTGCAGCGGTATGACCTGTGCCCCAAAAACTGTACCACTGGCATGGTGAGTATTGACCCGAAAGG
>CAXUKS010000015.1:50371-86138 GCA_964251675.1 uncultured Armatimonadales bacterium | reverse complement strand
GATGGTCCCAATGTTCACATGAGGCTTCGAACGATCAAATTTCGCTTTTCCCATATTCAGTGCTGCTTCCTTGTCAGTTTGGTTTACGTGATTAAAATAGTCTGCGACATAGTATAGCACAGATTTCGGAAATTGTCACTCTCTACAGACTGTGCCCAGAAATGTGTTATCATAGAGGTATGAATCCCATTGATATTGATGCGCTGGAATACCACCGCAAAGCGCCGCACGGAAAGCTGGAAATCGTCCCGACCAAGCCGTGCTTCACGCAGCATGATCTGGCGCTGGCCTATACCCCCGGTGTTGCCGCGCCGTGCCTGGCGATACAGCAGACGCCCGAGGATTCGTTCTTATACACCGGGCGCGGCAACCTGGTGGCCGTGATCACCAATGGGACCGCCGTGCTGGGGCTGGGCAATATCGGCGCACTCGCCAGCAAGCCGGTCATGGAAGGCAAGGCGCTTTTGTTTAAACGCTTTGCCGATCTAGACTCGATTGATTTAGAGCTGGACACGCAGGACCCGGAGCAGTTTATCCAGGCTGTGCGGCTGATGGAGCCAAGCTTTGGGGGCATCAATTTAGAGGATATTAAAGCGCCAGAGTGCTTTGAGATTGAAGCGCGGCTTCGGGCGTCGATGAATATCCCGGTGTTCCATGACGATCAGCACGGCACGGCAATTATCACCGGCGCGGCGCTTCTCAACGCCCTGGAACTGGTCGGCAAGCGGCTGGAAGACGTGCGTATCGTCTTCAGCGGGGCCGGGGCGGCGGCGATTGCCTCGGCCCGGTATTACACCGAACTGGGCGCGGCCCGCAGAAACATTGTCATGGTGGATATTCACGGCGTTCTGCGTGCCGACCGGCTGCCATCGCTGGATGCCATTCAGGCCGAGTTCGCGGCGGACACGGACGCCCGCACACTGACGGAGGCGATGGTCGGGGCAGACGTGTTTATCGGCCTGTCGGCGGGCGGAATTGTGTCCCCGGAGATGGTCGCGGCGATGGCCCCCTTCCCCATTATCTTTGCGCTGGCGAACCCGGACGCGGAAATCGGCTACCGGGAGGCGCGGGCCGCCCGGCCTGATGCCATTGTTGCCACAGGCCGCTCGGACTTCCCCAATCAGGTCAACAATGTGCTTGGCTTTCCGTTTCTGTTCCGGGGGGCGCTCGATGTCCGCGCCACGGAAATCAACGAGGCTATGAAAATCGCCGCCTCTCGCGCCCTGGCGGCGCTGGCACGCGAAGACGTGCCCGATGCTGTCGCCAAAGCCTACGGGCTGGACACGCTGCGCTTCGGGCCGGACTATCTGATCCCAAAGCCGCTGGACCCCCGCGTCCTGCTCTGGGTCGCCCCGGCGGTGGCACGGGCGGCGATGGAGTCCGGGGTGGCCCGCGTCGCCATTGATTTAGAAAAATACCCTGAAGAATTGGAAGCGCGGTTGGGCAAATCCCGCGAAATGATGCGGATTGTGCTGAACAAAGCCAAAAGCGATCCCCGGCGCATCGTGCTGTCCGAGGGTGAGAATGAAAAAATGATTCGGGCGGCTTACCAGCTTGCTGAGGAGCGGCTGGCCCGGCCCATTCTGCTGGGCAATCAAAATGTTATCGCCGCCAAAGCCGCCGCCCTGCTGCTGAATATGAAAGGCGTGCAGGTGATTGACCCCGCCCGCTCCGACCGGCGCGAGGACTACGCGGCTCATCTTATGATTCTGCGGGAGCGCAAGGGGGTGACGCGCCGCGAGGCGGACGAAATGATCCTGCACCCGGACTATTTCGGCTCGGTCATGGTGGATATGGACGAGGCCGACGGCATGGTGACGGGCCTGACCGCGCACTACTCCGAGGCTCTGCGCCCGCCGCTGCAGATTATTCGGGCCGCCTCGGGCGGGCGCACCGTGGCGGGCGTCTATCTGGTAGCCACGCGCCAGAAGGTGCTGTTTTTCGCGGACACCACCGTCAATATCGATCCCGATGCCGAGACGCTGGTGGAGATCGCCTTGCTGACCGCCCGGCTGGCCCGCAGCTTTGAGATCAAGCCGCGTATCGCCATGCTGAGCTTCTCCAACTTCGGCAGCGTCCGCCATCCCCGCGCCGACAAGATGCGCCGCGCCGCCGAGATGCTGGCCGCTCGCGCTCCCGATCTGCCGGTGGACGGCGAGATTCAGGCTAACACGGCGTTGGTGGCCGAAATCCTGAATGGAACCTACCCCTTCAACCGCCTCGGGGCCGAAGCCAACGTTCTGATTTTTCCCAGTCTGGAAGCGGGCAACATCGGCTACAAACTGGTGCAGCAGCTCGCGCAGGCGGAAGTCATCGGTCCGATTTTGGTGGGAATGCGAAAGCCCGTCCACGTCCTTCAGCGCGACGACGAAGTCAAAGACATCGTGAATCTGGCTGCGCTGGCCGTGCTGGAAGCGCAAAAACGGCATTTGGCGGCTCCAGCACTGAGCGACAAGTCGGACGCGGGTCTGTGAGCAGTCACGGGCAAATGATCTGAAAGTGCAGGGGGGGCAGATTGAGCACAGCGGGGAGAAAACAGCCCACGAAGGGAATTGGACCCTTGACCTCTTCTTTACCAAAGAAGTGCTCTACCACTGAGCTACGTGGGCGTGGACATTGTTTCGGAGGTTAGTATGACATGAAAGACCGGAAATTGCAAGCGTAAAACCCGGTAAACTCGATAAAACCAAAAATCCCCCCGCTGAGCGGGAGGACTTTTAATAGTGCTATGCAATGGGCCGGACAAGTTTCGAACTTGTGTAGGCTTGCGCCGACGATTTTACAGACCGCCTCCTTTAACCACTCGGACACCGACCCGCACTGGCAAAGCATCTATTTGTGCTGTCCATTATACCCGCGCTTCCAAAAATTTCCTAGCCCTCTGGCTCCAAGTCTGCGATTTTTGCAAACTTTTATTTCAGAGAGCCAAATTTTTGAAGGGGGAGGGAAGGCCGGAGACAGGACTTGAACCCGCGACCCGCTGTTTACAAAACAGCCGCTCTACCACTGAGCTACTCCGGCGGGAGGTATAAAATGATACCGCTTGTGTCCGCGCTTTGTCAAGAGGGACGACGGCTCCGTCGGCAGATTTCAGAGTGTATTGCAGGAAAAAAAGTCAGGCTGAAAATTTCGTTAAACGCTTTACGCTATTCCAAAGGCATGGTATAATGAGGACGATGCCGGGAACAGTCCCGGTGGCCTCTCTTTTTCGCTTCCGGTCCGCCGCCCGCGTCCGTGTCGATCCGGTTTTCTCGGTGATCTCCTTCAGTGATGCCGCCGTGTCCGTGACCTCCGAATGATGGCTGTTTTTCCGACGAGAAGAAGGCTTTGTCCGAACAGCCTCCCAGTCCTATTTTTTGCGAACCTGGGAGCGCGTCACTTACTGAAAGGAGCCATTTTTCAATGGCAACCAAACTCTATGTCGGCAATCTGACTTACCAGATGACCGATCAGGAACTGAACGACCTCTTCGCCGAGGCGGGCAACGTCTCCAGCGCTCAGGTCGTCACTGACCGCTACACCGGCCAGTCACGCGGCTTCGGCTTCGTCGAAATGGCCTCGGAAGATGAGGCTCAGCAGGCAATCGCGGCCATCAATGGCCGCAATGTGGGCGGACGCGCTCTGGTCGTCAACGAGTCCCGCCCGCGTGAAGGCGGCGGCGGCGGCGGCGGCAGCCGTGGCGGCGGCGGTGGTTATGGCGGCGGCGGTGGCGGCGGCGGCTACGGCGGCGGCGGTGGCGGCAGCTACGGCGGCGGCAGTGGCGGCGGCGGCTATGGCGGCGGTGGCGGTCGCAGCGGCGGCGGCGGTGGTCGTGGCGGCTCCGGCGGCGGCTACGGCAGCGACCGGTACTAGGTCAGACTGTCAACATAAAGGGCGCGTCTCCAGGAATGGAGACGCGCCCTTTGACTTGGAGGCAGATGCTTACTGCAGCTCCTGGGACCAGCGGCGGTACAGACCGCCCAGAAGGCCGCCGAACAGCAGGTTAATACCCGCAAATTGCAGCGTTGCCGAGGGTGCCCAGCCTAACAGGAAGACGCCCGTATCAGGCACGGTATTTCGCATGATGCCCGGATGGATGCCGTTGGCCGTGGTGATGAGCAGGCCCAGCACAACAAAGGCAGCCACCCCTGCCCCAATGCCCTTGACGACATCCGACACTTCCATCGCCCAGGCCAGAAGCACGGCATACGTCAAACCCAGACCGACATACGTACCGAACAACAAAGCCAGGCCAATCCACCACGTTGCCGCGTTTGGCAGAGGCGGATACACCAGCACGCCAAAGAACTGCGCCAGGTCAAACCGCGCCGCCCAGGCCGGGTTCGGGTACGCCGTCACCGGGCTGGCAAACGCCGTCGGCAGCAGGCCTAGCGTGAGATAGTACAGCGCCACCAGTGCCAGACTGGCCGTACCCGCCGCTCCAACAGCGGCGAACAGCCGGAATCGGCGCGTGTAAATCAGCCGGGTCGGGCGCACCGGGGGCGCAAAGATACGCTGGAGCGACACAAACATAGAAGCAATGGGAGACATAGAAACTTTCTGACTCTTCGCACAGATTTAGTAGACGCGAATGTGCGGCGTCGAGACCGGGCCGTCTTTCTGGTTGTGGCGGCCCTGCGGCAGAAAATAAATCAGGGCGCTGACCAGTAGATAAGCCGCGCACATGGAAAAAATGATCGCCCATGTCCGAAAATCGCCCCAGTCCCAGCGGGTCTGCCGGTGCTCGGCGGCGTCCGTCTCGCGGATAAAGGCAAAGCTGCTGTCGCCACGGCTGCGGGCATTGGCGGCATCTCGGTCCGCCGACTGGGCAACATACCCCACTTTGGAGCGGCGTGCCGTTTTGAAGTTTGGATCGGAGCGGGCGGGCTGGTCGGGCGGCGTGTCCCACTGCTCGTTGTCGTCCTCGGTGTCGCCTCCCGGAAACTGATGGTAGCGGTCGCCGCCGCGCCCATGCCAGCGGATAAGCTCATTTGCCATTAGACGCCGATCCCTTCTATGCCCGTCCAGATCACATACACCAGCACCCAGACGCCGATGCCGATATAAGTCCACACTAAAAACTTGGGCAGCGGCGCACGGTCTTCTTCGATGGTTCCATACCGCTCAATGGTTTCTTCGCCGCGCCGCTGCTTGCGGTTGGGCCGATCCCGCCCGATGACGGTAAAATACCAGGTTGCCAGACTGGTGGCGACGGTCAAAATCACCGCCGTCCACAGCCAGAACCAGGCATCTGCACCCTGCATGATTGCCATAGCGTAGTCACTTTCTTAAAATCCGCTTAAAACTTGAATGGGCAGCTTCCCGTGGTCGGATGGCTGGCTGCCTGCGCGGTTCCGTGCAGCGCCACACCCAGCACCAGGACGATGGAGCCAAGCATGGCGATTGCCAGCGTGCCGAGCGTACCGACCATCCAGCGGGCCTGACGCGAGTTCAGCGTAGACCGGGCGGGCGGGGCCGTGGTGGTTTCCTGCACCTCGTCCAGAGACCAGGCTTTTTGCTCGGCTCCGCTGAATTGTTTGTGACGCAGCGCCCAGAAGAACAGGGGAAGCGCCAAAATGTGGAATCCGATAAAGATACCGAGTACGGTAATCATGTGTGCGGGAGTCATTTCCATAATGCACCTAGTTTACCCCAAAAATTGAAGAGGACGCTATCTTTAAAATTGTATTTGTGCAATCTTTCACAAATTGACTTTTCTGAGCATTTTTGGGGGTATTATAAACCCGGAAAGACAAACAACAGTCTTATTCAACACTACCTCCGAGTTCACACTCAGTCTTTGAGTTCAGACTCAATTCTTTAGCAAAAGGAACGTCAGGCGTGAGTCGCCCCGTACTAATCCGACTCTTTGCAGTCGCAAGCATTCTGCTGCTGGCCCTGCTGACGATGGCTTTCTTCTGGCCGGAAACTACCCACGAGCGCAAGACCAACTGGGTTGGTGCGCCGGGTCCCACCCAGCCCATCGCGTTTTATCACCGCGTCCATGTCAATGAGCTGCACATCCCGTGCGCTTACTGCCACTGGACAGCGGCGACCTCGCGCTACGCCAACTACCCGCCAGTGGAGCTGTGCTGGGGATGCCATAAGAACATCTCCATCACCCACCCCCAGATTGCGCGGGTCCGTCAGTATTATCTGTCCGGCCAGCCTGTCCCCTGGGTGCGGGTCAACCAGCAGCCGGGCTATGTCCACTTTGTCCACTCCGCGCACGTCGCCGCTGGCATCGCCTGCGCTACCTGCCACGGCAACGTCGGCAGCATGGAGGTGGTTTACCAGCCAATTGAGATGAACATGGGCTGGTGCATTACCTGTCACCGGCAGTACGAAAAGAAGTTCCAGCCGGCTCAGGCGTCCGTGGACTGCTATACGTGCCACTACTAAGTGCCGTTACTAAGTGCCATTACTCACTCACCAGATAGAAGAGCGTTTACTCCATGACCGACATCAGCCGGCGTAAATTTATCCAGCTTTCCGTGGTCGGCAGCGCCGTGGCCGCCACCGGCTGCCGCCCCCTGAGCCGCTACAGCCCCGGCCTGTACCGAGCCGAAGTGACGGGCCAGTACGGCGGCTATGACAACCGCGTCTACCCTTACCTGAACCAGCCCGACGGCCTCATGGACGGCGTGCCGCAGTATTTCGCCACCGTCTGCCAGATGTGCCCTGCCGGGTGCGGCCTGCTGATTCGCACGATGGGCGGACGCGCACTCAAGGTAGAAGGCAACCCCGCCCATCCTGTCAGCCAGGGCGCCTCCTGTGCGCGGGGTCAGACGGCCCTGCAGCACCTGTACAACCCGGACCGCCTGCGCCGCCCCACCCTGCACGCCAAGCGCGGCGATTTCTTCACGCGGGACCGGCCCAAAGACGCAAACCCGCCCGACAGCCGCGAGACGGTCAAAGAAATCGCCGCGACGCCCACCGACTGGGAAACGGCGCTTGCCAAAACAGCCTCGGGTTTGCAGGGCGCAAAGGGCCGCGTCGCCATTCTGGTGGACGCGCAGGACTTCGGCCACTCGCCCACGCAGATGAAGATGCTGACTGAGTTCGCCTCTGCTGTCGGCGGAACCATCACCACCTACTCGCTCCTCGACGATGCCCCGTGGCGGGCGGCGGCCAAAGCCGTCTACGGCAAAGACCAGCTTCCGGCGTATCAGCTTGATGAGGCCGATGTGATCGTCTCGTTCGGCGGCGACTTTCTGGAAGCGTGGCCGTCGCCCGTCCTGTATGGCCGGTTGTTTGGCGATTTCCGGCAGGGGCCGCGCCGGACGCAGGGCCAGCATGGCAGGTTTATTTATATTGGCCCGCGTATGAGTATGACAGCGGCCAAAGCCGACCTGTGGCTGCCCTGCAACCCTGGCACGGAAGCCATCGTGGCGGCGGCGGTTAAAGCAGTTCTCAACCGCGAAGGCGATGGAGTCGAGCAGGCCATCACTGCCTCTGGTCTGACGCAGGCGCAGATTGAAGGTGTTGCAGAAGAGATGCGCCGTGCCGGAACTCGCGCTCTGGCTCTGGCTGGCAACGGCTTGATGGCTTCGGCCAATACGACAGAAGCGTTCACTGCTGTCGAGTCCCTGAACACGCAGACGAAAAGCCAGTGCGTCGGCTTTGGCACGGCGGCGCTGGCCGCGCCCGCCCCTACCACTGCCAATGGCGGGGGAGCCGGACTCAGGGGCGTGCAGCAGTTGGTCAGCCGAATGCAGGCCGGGCAGGTCGGGACGCTGCTGATTGTGGGCCAGTCCAATCCCGTGTTTACGCTGCCCTCCAAAGTTGGGTTCACAGCGGCGCTTGCCAAAGTACCAGCCATTGCCGCCCTGACCGTGTTTGACGACGAAACCACGGCCTACGCGGATGTCGTCCTGCCGATCCGCTCGTTTCTGGAAGACTGGGGCGACCATGTGCCACCGGTCATTCCGGCAGGAGCGCGTGTAGCAACTCTGCGCCAGCCCATTATCGACCCGCAGTTTGTGGGCGGCCACGGGCAGGTCCAGGACAACACCAAGCTGCACGAACCCTGGATGGACACGCGGCCTCTCGGCGACATTCTGCGCGACCTCGCGGTCCGTTCCGGCGCAAAAGCCGCGTTCCAGGACACCGACAGCCGCGCCGCCGTCCGCCGCGCCTGGGCAGGCTTGGGACAGGCGACGCTGGCCGCGACGACGACCGAGAACGACCGCCCCTGGGTGAACGCGCTCTCTGTGGGCGGTCTGTACAGTGACAACCGGCTAAGTTCAGCACTCAGCTCAACAGCGATTGCCATCCCAATCGCCGCAGCCACGGCTCGACCTGCCGCGCCCGCGCCCCTGCCGAAAGGGACGTTTGCCCTGCACCTGTACCCGCAGATTTACAACCAGGACGGGCGGCACGCCAATTTAGGCTTTTCGCAGGAGAACCCAGACCCGATGACGATGGCAGTCTGGAACTCATGGGTGGAAATTAATATGCAGGTTGCCCAGGATTTAAATATCCGCACGGGTGACATGGTGAAAGTCACAGCCTCCAACGGGCAGTCCGTCACCCTCAGCGCCGTCCCCTACCCCGGTCTGCATCCCGGCGTCGTCGCCATGCCTATCGGGCAGGGCCACGAAGTCTACGGGCGCAATGCCGCCGGGCGCGGCACGAACCCGCTGCCCATTCTGGAACCCGTTGCCGACCCTGTCACCGGGGCGCTGGCTTACGGGGCCACCACCGTCAGGATTGAGAAAGTGGCAAGCGCCAAAAGCGGCTACTACCCCGACGGCACAACGCTGGTGCTGGCGCAGGACCGGCCCGGCGGGCAGGAACCCGACGACCTGAAAGATTTGATCCACACCACAGCCAAAGAGTGGAAGGCGGCCAAGCGGGTCACCGGCCCGCCCAAATCCTACGAACCGATGCCCGGTTCCGTAGAAAGCGGCACCGAAAGCGGCCATTCCGCCCAGTAGTTATAAAGACAGAAAGACACACAATGCCGAATGCGGAAGAATTAAGGCAGGAACGGCTGGGCGGCCCCGACAGCGGCGGCGAAGGTCCTTCCGAGCAGAAAGCGACTCCTTATGTCCTGGACAGCGTGGATGGGGTCAAAACGCGCAAATGGTCAATGGTTATTGACCTGGACCGCTGCACCGGCTGCCATGCCTGCGAAACCGCCTGCGCGATGGAAAACAACATCCCGGTGGTCGGCGAAGAGCAGGCCCATCAGGGCCGTCTGCACCAGTGGATTCGCGTGGAACGGTACTGGGAAGGGACCTATCCGAACGTCAAAGCGCGGTTCATGCCCATCCCCTGCCAGCACTGCGACAACGCCCCCTGTGAGCCGGTCTGCCCGGTGTATGCCACCTACCACAACCCGGAGGGCCTGAACGCGATGGTCTACAACCGGTGCGTGGGCACGCGCTACTGCGCCAACAACTGCCCCTACGATGTGCGGATGTTCAACTGGTTTGAGCACTCGTGGGACGAGCCGCTGAACCAGCACCTGAACCCGGACGTGACCGTCCGCGAAAAGGGCGTCATGGAAAAATGCACGTTCTGCATTCAGCGCATTCGCCGGGCCGAGGAAAAAGCCGGATCCGAGGACCGCGAGCTGGCCCCCGATGAGTTCACGACGGCCTGCGCCGAGGCGTGCCCGCCCAAAGCCATCACCTTTGGCAATGTCAAAGATGATCAGTGGAGCGTGGCAAAGCTGTGGAATGATCCGCGCCGCTTCCGCCTGCTGGAAGATTTGGGAACGTCGCCTGCCGTCGTGTATTTGAAGACAGTAGAACAGGAAGCCGCGACGGCCTAAAGATAAGAAATTATGTTTGACGAAGACAAAATTTTAGCCGCCAACCGTATGATGGACGACGGCACAGACCATGCCGAGCCGCTGCGGGTGCTGCTGGAAGGCAGCAATAAATCTCATCGCGTTAAGATGACCGGTGTTGCGATAGTGTGTGTGCTGCTAGCTGTGCTGGGCGCGGCGGCGTTCCTGACACACCGAGTTTCTACGCGCATTGAGGACGAGGCAAGTTTCTGGCACGTCACGCTGGTTTCCACGCTGTTCTGGATCGGTGTCGCGCAGGGTCTGGTCGCGCTGTCGGCCATTCTGCGGATCGCCCATGCGTCGTGGCGCTACCCGCTGACCCGAATCTTGGATATGGGGTCGCTGTTTGGCCTGTGGATGCCCCTGCTGTTCCCGATCTTGATTGCCGCCCACCACTTCATTTATGCGAACGGGGCTTCGGAGTACAAAAACAATGTCTGGCGACTCAGCCAGCCGCTGGTCTGGGATGCGCTGGCCGTCGGCACATCGTTTGCGGCAGGCTGGGCGCTGCTGTATCTGACTTCCCTGCCGGACTTTGCTATGCTGCGAGACCGGGCGGCGGAAAAATCCAAAGACCGCAGGTTTTACGGGGCGCTGGCCGGCTCCTGGCGCGGCGACAGTCGGCAGTGGCGCATTCTGCGCCGGGCGGAAGGCGTTCTGGTTGTGGCTATCCTGCTGTCATTTGTCGGCTCGCAGACAATCCTGGGCTGGGACTTCCAGCTTGCCGCCGCGCATAACTGGGAATCGAGCATCTTCGCGCCGCTGTATACGCTGTCCGGGTTGCTGGCCGCGCTGGCGGCGTGCATTCTGCTGATTACGGCTGCCAGCGGGGCACTGCGCGGCAAGGGGTTCTTTACCGCGCATCAGTATGACAACATCGGCAAAGTCATGGTCGGCATCGGGCTGGTCTGGGCTTACTTTCGGATTTGCGACTTTTTGACGGCGTGGTACGGCCACACGCCCGAAGAATGGCGGCTTCAGGAAAGCCGGACGATTGACTACCCGGCACAAACGGGCCTGATGCTGCTGGGCTGCCTGCTTTTGCCGGTCTTTGCGAACTTTTTTCCCTCGCTTCGCAAGCGTGTCTGGCTGATTTGTACCACCAGTGTGTTTGTGCTGATCGGGGTCGGGGCGCAGCGGTTCTTAGACACGGTGCCGACCTTCTCACCGAAGTTTGGCATTCTGCCCCTGGCGCCAATGCTTCCCGCTCTGGCAGTCTTTGTCGGGATTGGTGGCCTGTTTGTGCTGACTTATCTGATTGCCGCACAGATTTTCCCTATACTCTCCTGGTGGGGCATGGGCAAGGGTCGGACCCGCATGGCCGAGCATAAGATGGGAAACAGCACGGTGACAATGATGGTGGAAGACCCGCCGCTGTGGGAAACCTGAGGCCGACCGGACTTTAGAAGCACAATTTAGAAATCTGACTATAGAAATACGACTATGGCACTTATTGAACGTGAGCTAAACAAATTCCAGAAGACGCAGCGCGAGGTTCCCCTGCGCGAAGTCTCGGACAGCCCGCACCTGATGCCGCCCGGCCCGCAGGTCAACACAGACCTGACCGACGCGGTTCTGAAGACCAACTGGCGCTGGTTTGCTGTGCTGGGCTTCTTTGCCACAGTGTTCGGCGCAGCTTTCCTGACCTTCTGCTGGCAGGTGTATCAAGGCATGGGCGTCTGGGGCATGAACCGGCCCGTGTACTGGGGCCTGGACATTGCTAACTTCATCTTCTGGGCGGGCGTTGCGCTGTCGGGAACGATGATTTCGGCCATCCTGCGGCTCTTTCATGCGGGCTGGCGACGGTCGCTGACACGGCTGGCGGAGACGCTGACAGTCTGCGCTCTGGCAGTCGCGGGCGTCTTCCCGCTCCTGCATATCGGGCGCAACTGGCTGTTCTTTTACTTTATTCCGTTCCCGAATGAGCGGCAGCTCTGGCCGAACTACAAAAGCCCGCTGATCTGGGATGCGACGGCGCTTGGCGTGTATTTGATTACGAGCGTCATCTTCTGGTTTTCCGGCATTATCCCGGATTTTGCCACCCTGCGAGAAAGAACATTCGGCTGGCGGCGGGTGATGTATACGATCCTGGCGTTCGGCTGGCGCGGCACGGACCGCGAATGGCGGCGGCTGAAAGTGCTGTTCGGCATTCTGACCGTCATGATTATCCCGGTCTTTGTGTCGCTGCACACGATTGTCGGCTGGGACTTCGGCATGAGCCTGGTGGCCGGGTGGCATTCCAGCGTCTTTGCCCCTTACTTTGTCTGCGGGGCGCTGCTGTCCGGCGCGGGCGCCGTGTGCGTCGTCATGTGTCTTCTGCGCTGGGTGTTCCATCTGGAGAAGTACATCCTGCCAATGCACTTTGACAACATCGGGAAGATTTTGCTGTTCATCTCGCTGTTCTGGTTTTTCTTCTTTGGCAATGACCTCTGGTCGGACTGGTTCTCCAACGACCCCGACCATGAGTATTATGTTGATATGCTGTTTGGCGGCTACCGCTGGATGATGCTTCTGCTGCCGGTGTTTGCGATTGCCGTGCCGGTCATCTCGCTGTCCTTCAAGAAGGTGCGCCGCTCGCCCTGGGCGATGCTGGCGGTCGGCGTCAGCGTCAATATCGCCATGTTCACCGAACGCATTCTGGTGGTCGTGCCGCCCGTCGCGCACAACCGGCTGACCTGGGGCAACTACACCCCGGCGTGGCCTGACATCACGATTACGATAGGCGCATATGGCCTTTTTGGGATGCTGTACACGCTGCTGACCAAATTCATCCCGATTGTCTCCATGTGGGAGTTCCGCGAAGGCGAGCACGCGGAAGGGCTGGAGCAGGTCGGCTCAGTTCAGGTTCCCATCGCTGTCCGCGAAGATGCCATTGGCTAGACAAGACTCAGGAAAAAATTATGGCTGAAACCACTGTGTTAGGATTGTTCGAAGATTTGGATCACGCGGCCACCGCCCTGAACCGCCTCAAAGGCGAGGGAAAGACCGCCTCACAGGACCTGATGGTCATGTCGTCGGTTCCCTTCCCGGAAGGCGTTCTGGAAGCGGACCGCTCCCCCATCCGTCTGCCGCTGGCGACGCTGGTGTTTGCGATTGTCGGCATCGCGTTTGGTACGTTTCTGGCGGTCGTCACGCCGCAGCTTTATTTGATCCGTGTCGGCGGCAAGCCGATCTCGGCGGTTCCGCCCTCGGCGATTATCGCGTATGAAATGATGATGCTGTTTGCACTGTCCGGGGCCTTTGCGTTTGCGCTGTTTGAAATGCGTCTGCCGTCGTGGCGGGCCAAAGTCTACGACCCGCGCATTTCCGAAGGCTTGATCGGCGTTGCCGCGCACTGTGCCACGGACGAGCAGGCCGCGCAGGCCGAGCGGTTCTGCCAGGAAGCGGGCGCGGCGGATGTGCGGCGTGATGCCCGCAGCTTTGACTAGAAAATGACTAGAAGTAAGCCATTGATGAACCTACGATCCTGGACATTGACGATCAGCGGCGTCCTGCTGTCTGTTCTGCTGGCAGGCTGCGGCAACCAGATGTACCGGCAGCCGAACTACACGCCGCTGGATGCGCCTCGCGCCGCCCCGCCGCAGGAGGCCGTCGCAGCCGACTCGTCCATCCTGCCGACAGATGCCCGCCCGGTGGCCTCCATCGCCTACGGCGCTCGCGTGAAGCTGCCCGGCGAGGCCGAGTCGAAAGCTGTTGGCGGGGTTCAGTTGACGCAGTTCCCCTCCAAAGAGCCGGTTCTGCCGCCGCCCAATTTATCGGACAATGCCCGGTATGAGCCTGCCCCGGCGGCAGTGGACGCTCTCAAGAACCCCCTGCCCAATGACCCGCGTGTGGTCAAATCCGGCCAGATTTTGTTTTACAACCGCTGCGTGCAGTGTCATAACCCGAGCGGCTATGGGTACGGCACGGTGGGCCAGTACCTGATCCCCCACCCGCCGGACCTTGCCGCGCCTCTGGTGCAGAACATCACCGACGGGGCAATCTTCTGGCATATCACGATGGGACAGGGCAAGATGCCCGGCTTCCGGCACTGGACCACGCCGTCCGAGCGGTGGGCCATGGTGTCTTATGTCCGCAGCCTGAAAGGCAGCACGGCGACGCAGGACAAAACCAACCCGGATGCCTGGACCGCCTCCCGCAGCGCCCCCTACCCTACCTACGGTGTAAAGGGCTTTCAGGACGGCAAAAGCGCCAACCCGTTCAAGACGCTGTCTCCGCCTGTCGAGGCCAACGATATGCGCTCCACACTGACCCATCAGGGCCAGGGCCAGGAACCTGCCGAGCAAAAGCGACCGACTCAGCCGGGCGAATAAAGACCATGACGCCGATTGTTCTCGTCCCCGGCCAGCTTTGCACGGCGGAGGTGTTCGCATCGCAGCTCGCCGCGCTCTGGCCGTCTGGACCGGTTACTGTCGCCTCTACTTTGGAGGGCGAGACAATAACCGAAATGGCTTCGGCCATTCTTGCCGCCGCGCCGCCCCGGTTTGCCCTCGCAGGCATCTCGATGGGCGGCTTTTTATGCTTTGAGCTGCTGCGGCTGGCCCCCGAGCGAGTGCTCCGATTGGCCCTTCTCAGCACGTCCGCCCGCCCAGCGACACCGGAGCGGGCGGCGCAGCACCGGGCGTATCTGGCGCGTGCCCAGAGCCTCGGCCTCGCCGAGGTGCTGGCACAGGCGAAAGGCTCTTCCCTGCACCCGGCGCACCGGGACGACCAGTTTGTGCGCGGCACGAACCGGCGTATGGCGCTGACCGTCGGCCTCGACGCACTGGCGCGGCAGACAAGCGCCATTATCACCCGCCCGGACAGCCGCCCCGAATTGGCGAATATCTCGGTTCCCACGCTGGTTCTGGTCGGCGACAGCGACCCGCTGACGACGCCAGGAGAAGCCGAAGAAATGGCAGCGGCCATTCCCGGCGCTCGGCTTGTCGTCGTGCCGGACTGCGGCCACAGCGCGACACTGGAACAGCCCGAAGCTGTCAGCCGGGCGCTGATTGAGTGGATTGCAGACTAACGCAGACGCAAAAAAGCCCCCGCGCCAGTGGCGCGGGGGCTTTCGTGTGTCGGTCCTAAAGGGCCTGATCAATCAGCTTGGTGATGTTGGCCTTTGGGTGCGCTCCCAGAAGCTGTCCCACCGGCTCGCCGCCCTTGAACAGGTGCAGGGCCGGGATGGAGGAAACACCATAGCGGGCGGCCACTTCCGGCTCATCGTCCACATCTATCTTGACAATCTTGGCCTTGCCTGCGTACTCTCCGGCGACGGCATCCAGGGTCGGCCCGATGGCGCGGCAGGGGGGGCACCAGGGTGCCCAGAAGTCCACAAGGACGGGGACATCGGACTGCAAAACTTCCTTCTCAAAATCAGCCGTCTTGACGGCGAGGGCGCTGCTCATTTCGTATCTCCTTCGAGGTGTAATATTCGTTAAATCTGTTCGGCCAGCGCGGCTCCGATGGTCTGCTTCGTGTTCTGACCACCCACCAGCTCGTTGACCTTCTGACCGTCCTTGAAGACGATCAGCGTCGGGATGCTCTGCACCCCGTAGCGGCCTGCGATTTCCGGGTTCTCATCCACGTTCAGCTTGAAAACGCGGGCGCGGCCTGCGTACTCTTCGGCCACGGCATCGACGGCGGGCGCAATCGTGCGGCACGGGCCGCACCAGACAGCCCAGAAGTCTACCAGTACGGGCGTCTCGGCTTCCAGCACTAATTTATCAAACTCAGCCGTGGATACGGCAGGGGCGGCGCTCATACGTTCAGTCTCTTTCTTCAGTCTCTTTCTGAAATAGTGTCTGTTTCCAAAACACAGGGCACTTATCATCGGTTCCCGCCGCTCTGCGTAAACGCCATAAACTCGGCGCGGGTGGCACGGTCCGCCCGGAAGGCACCCATCATGTGCGACGTGATCATGCTGGCATTCTGCTTCTGCACCCCGCGCATCAGCATACACAGATGCAGACCCTCGACCACCACGGCCACGCCCTGCGGCTCCAGCGCCTCTTCCAGCGCCTCGGCAATCTGCGTCGTCAGCCGCTCCTGCACCTGCAGGCGACGGGCGAACATATCCACCAGACGCGGGATTTTAGACAGCCCCACAATTTTGCCGTTCGGGATATAGCCGACATGGACTTTGCCAAAAAAGGGGAGGAGATGATGTTCACAGAGACTGAAGAACTCGATGTCTTTGACGACCACCATGTCGTCGTAGTCTTCGTGAAAGATCGCGCCGTTCAGCAGCGTTTCCACGTTCTGATCATAGCCCCGTGTCAAGAACTTCATGGATTCTGCGACCCGGTGCGGCGTTCGGAGAAGCCCTTCCCGGTCCGGGTCCTCGCCCACAAACGCCAGCACATCCCGGTAAGCGTCTTCAATCTTCCCCTGCGTCAACTCTGTCAAGCCAATTTCTCCCGTTGCATAACTCATGGTATAACACACAGCCGATAGGCCAGGGTTCCCTGTGGCACAAAAAAGCCCCGGCACACAGACTGTGTGTGCCGGGGCAGTCACGCTCTACTGCTTGCAGAGGTTCATATCACCACCCGCGTTGTCTGTCAGAGTGGAACCGCGCTGGAGGTTGTACATCTTCTTGTTGTCATCAATGGTGGCCGCCGAAGCGCCGGTATTGTTCACGAGGAAATACTTGGAGTGCCCATCGATAAAGGCGACGTTGCAGCCGCCGGTATGGCGCAGAGAGATATTATCGCCATTAGCAACTCCGGTTGCCGCTGCGGTCTGGTCATTAAGAAAGTTGGCGTCGTTGGTCGTACCGGTCGCAAGCCCCGACGCTTCCTCGCACAGAAGCATCGTTCCCGAAGGATTATCAAATACGGCCAGCGATTTGCCGGGTGCAAGCGCCGTACCCGCGATGGTGGGGGTGAAAAGACAGGAGCTGGCCGCATAGGAGTCCCCCGCCGTCTGCCCCGGAGAATCATCCGGGCACAGATAAACACCGGTGCTTTTGACAAACGAATAAATGCTGCCTTTGGTCATGTCAAAGGTAGCTGGCGTGGTTGCGTCGCCAAACTTGGTGTAGTAGTTCCAGCCACCTGGTATTCCCTCACCGCTGCCTCCTTTGATCAGGTTGGGCATCTTTTCATCGTAGTCCTGCGTGTACTGCGTGAACGCCAGGCCAAGCTGTTTGGTATTGCTCAGGCAAGCCGTGCGGCGGGCATTCTCGCGGACACGCTGAAAGACGGGAAATAATATCGCGGCGAGAATGGCGATAATGGCGATGACGACGAGCAGTTCAATCAAAGTAAAACCTTGAGTGAACCCGGCGCGTCTTGACGTGAATTGATGTGTCATAGGACTGGTGTTCCTTGATAATTACGTATGAAATAAGCCAAGCTGTCAGGACAGGCTTGAAAGCTTCTTGTTTCAGAAGACGCAGGCAGAGGGCAAAAGTTCATGCCCCCCACACAGTCTCCATCAAGCGCCGATTACTCAGAGCCAAGCGGCCCGTGTGTGATTGGAAACAGCGGCTGTGCGCTGCCCTCGTTACCAAACGTGCGGGTCACAGCACTGGCGCCCCGGACTGACAGGCCCACGGTACTCTGGCCGAACTTGCGCGGGCTGGGCAGATGGGCGCGGACTTCACGAATGAAGTCCACCGTCTGAAGACGCGGCTCGCTGGGCGTCGCCGGGGCTGTCTGCTCGGGGGCAGGCGGCTCCTGCGGGGTTACAGTGGCTGGCAGCACCTGCACGTCCGGGTAGTTTCGAGCGATCTGTGGCGACTCTTTGGTCGGCAGCGCAGGCAGGGTCTTTTTGATAGTCGCAGGCGGCTGTGTGGCAATCAGGCTCGCCTTCGGGGGCGCGACTGGCTTTACTTGCGGACGCGGCGCAGGCAAGGCGGGCGCAGCCTTTGGCACGACGCGCATAGTCGGGACACTCAGGCGCTCAGTGACACGCGGCGGCGGGGCAGTTTCGGTTGTTGCTGTCTGTGTATCATCCGGCCCGGCGTTATTCGCCATTAGCGGCGCGGGCTTGGGCTTCTTGACCGCTACGGACGGCGCGGTTGGCTTTACCGGGCTGACCAAAACAGGAGGTGCGATGTCCGGGACAGTGGCAACGGTCGGCACAGGCTTAATAGAGACACTGGGCCGGGGCAGATGGGTCAGGCTGTAGCCGAGAAACAGGCCCACGACAGTCAGCGAGGCCGCCGCCGCAAAGGCCGGGCGCGTCACGAACGTGCGGGCGGGGCGCAGGCGCAGAGGCGCAGTTTCGGAGGCGGAGATGGCCTCGGCAATCCGGGCGTGCAGGTTCGGGGGCGGCGACTGCACGGGCCGGGCCGACAAGGCGCGGCGCGTGGCCTGCATCCAGGCCAGCGACTCCCGGCAGGACTCGCAGCCGGGCAGATGTGCCTCGACCCGCCGTGCCTCGGCGGCGGAGGCCATGCCATCGCCATACAGCGACAGCAGCGGCTCAATCGCCTCGCAGTCGTCCCCGGAAGCGTCCCCAAGCCTATTGAGTTGTGCCAGGCGTGTCTGCGCCCAAAATCGCCATTCCATGCAGAAATAGTGCCTTTCCTGCCCGCCGTTGTTTGTACCTTCTCTGACAGCGCCTGAGCCGAAATGTTTCACGAATCTGCGGCGGAATTGGACGGGATTTCTGGCGCCGTGGGGTATCTTGTTACCATTATGGCAGATAAGCGCAAAAACCAGGAATTTTTAGGGGGCGGTCCCAAATTCAACACCGTCGGCAAAGATGTACGCGGAGAAAACGAGGTGATTGTTCCCGCCTCACAGACCGGTTACTGGCTAAAACTTGCTTTGATCGGACTCGTCATCGTGGTTCTGGCAGGAATACTGTTTTTCCTGAATGAGCGCAGCCCAGGACGCACGCAGGTTCCGACCGGACGCGGCGGGCACGGCATTGCCCCTGATGAGCGTCCTACCTCGCCTACGGACCCCAATTTACGGTAGTGTCTTGGCGTGACGGGTTTGACTTTGCCCTCTGGCGGGATATATTAAAGATGCATCAGGCTCCCTCAAAGTGCCTGCATCTTCGTCCACTTGCTTGTTTGTTGCCTCGGCAGCCTGCGAACAGTCTGTTTAAGCAGTTTGTTCCCACCCGGCGGCAGGGGCAATTCTTCTCTATAAAATGCAAGTTGCGCTGCCACGCACCCACATTTTATTGTGAAGGGAGGTCACCTTTCATGAATGCTTACCCGAACCTTGCCCGCCGCCATAAAATCGCTTACGTCGGCACGTATCCGCCCAAAGAATGCGGCATTGCGACGTTCACCCTTGACGTCGTCAACTCCACCGATTTATCCGGCTGGCGCTCGATTGTGTTTGCCGTCGATGACGCCGCACCCGACGAGCCGCACCCGGACAGCAAAGTCGTTTACACGATTGAAAAAGAAAACAAAGCAGATTATATCCGGGCCGCCAAGCTGCTGGAAAAGTATCGTGTCAGTCTGCTTTCCGTGCAGCATGAGTACGGCATCTTTGGCGGCGATCACGGCGATTACGTGCTGGATTTGATTAAAGCCGCGACTGTGCCGGTGGCTGTAACCCTGCACACTGTCCTGCCGAACCCGTCCGAGGCGCAGCGGCGCATCCTGAAAGAGATGGAAAAGCACGTTGCCTGCTTTGTCGTCATGGCCCACAAAGCTGTGGAGCTGCTGGTGGATGTCTACGGCATTGCCGCCAGCAAAATACGCTTTATCCCACACGGCGCTCCAAATGCCCCGTATCATGCTGACAAAGCCTCCAAAGAGAAACTGGGCCTGGCCGGGCGGCGCGTGCTGTCCACATTCGGCCTGATCTCGCCCAACAAAGGCATTGAAGACGCGATTGCGGCGATGCCGGATGTGGTCAGGAAAGAACCGACGGCGACTTATTTAGTCCTCGGGCAGACTCATCCGGTGATCAAGCGCAAAGAAGGCGAATGGTACCGCGAAAGCCTGGTCAAGCAGGTGGAAGACCTCAGGCTGACTGACAACGTCAAGTTTGTGGACAAGTATCTGACGCTGCGTGAGCTGCTGGATTATCTGCTTGCCACCGACGTTTATATCACCCCGTATTATGCCAACCCGCATCAGATCACATCGGGAACGCTGGCCTATGCCATGGTGACTGGCAAAGTTATTGTTTCCACGCCCTACCTATATGCCGAAGAGCTGCTGGCCGAGGGACGCGGCTTTCTGTATCCGTTCCGGGACTCGGCCAGGATGTCTGAGATCATCGGGCAGCTCCTGACTGATGACGCCCTCTTTGAAGCTACCCGGCGCAAAGCCTACGAGTATGGCCGCATGATGACCTGGCAGTCGGTCGGCGTTCAGTATACCAAGCTGTTTACGGAAATGCTGGATGAACGCTGGGTCAACCACCGCGCCGCCATCGATGCAATGGCAATTCCCGGACTCAGCGACATGATCCGCGAGAGTGAAACTCGCTCTTCCACAGTCGCTTCCCCCGCTCACTGACCTGCTCCGGCAGAAGTTGGCGCGAAAGGACCTTATGCCCACTTTAACGTTAGAACGTGATGCCCAATGGCGGGCTGAACCAGACCACTCCGAAACCCCGACGCGGCAGCTCCGCTCCGATCATCTAAGCCGAATGCTGACCAGCATCGGGCTGTGGCAGCACGCGGAGGGCGCGGAGCCGAACCCGCGCCACGGCTATTCCATTGATGACGAAGCGCGGGGCCTGATTGTCGGTCTGCGCTACCGCCAGACTGGCCACAATCCGCGTTTTTATGACCGGTTGGCGGACATCTGTTTTCGCTTTGTTGCTGACGCGGCGATCACCTCTGGGCCGAATGCGGGACGCTACCATAACTTCTGCGACACCGCAGGCCGCTGGCTGGACTCGGTCGGCAGTGACGACTCGTTTGGGCGCACCCTGTGGGGCCTCGGCGTCGCCCATGCCGCCGATGCGCCCTATGCGCCTCGTGCCGAAGTCGAGACACTTCTGCGCCGTTCTCTGCCGCAGATTGAGACGCTGAAATGGAATTACCTGCGTGCCCGCGCCTTTGTCATTCTGGGCCTCGCGGAAGCGCGGCTTGCCGACGATAAAATCAGGCAGCTTGCCGATTACATCTGTGACGCCTACGAGAAAACGGCAACCCCAGACTGGCAGTGGTTTGAAGAGCAGATGACCTACTGCAACCCGCGTCTGCCGCAGGCGCTGTTTGTAGCCGCCCGGCTGTTTTCCGAAGAGCCGCATTATACACGAATTGCTGCCGAATCGCTGGACTTCCTGCTGGCAAAAACGCGCAACGCCCACGGCAGCTACAACCCCGTGGGCAACGACCGGATGACGGAAGCAGGCTGGTTCACGCGGCACGATCCGCACCCCCCGCTCTTCGATCAGCAGCCTGTGGATGCGGGCGCTCTGGTGGAATGCTGCGTCGATGCCTGGCACACCACGCACGAGCCGCGCTTCCGGCAGGCCGCCTATGATGCCTACGAGTGGTACAACGGCGCAAATCATCATCGTCTGCCCGTCCACAACCCGGAGACCGGCGGTGTCTCTGATGCCCTGACTCGCCACGGGCTGAACCGCAATCAGGGGGCTGAGTCGGTGCTGTCCATTCATCTTGCCCATCAGGCCCTGCTGACACTTTAGATTTATCTTTGAGGAGGAGAGGCTGACCCCCATGCCCGAAGCTCAAAAGCCTAATATTTCATTCGGCACGGATGGATGGCGCGGCATCATTGCCGACAACTTCACCGGCGCGAATGTTCGGCTGGTCTCGCAGGCCATTGTCAACTATTTGCAGCGCGACAGTGTGCCCGGCGAGCAGACCGTTTACATTGGCTATGATAACCGCTCGCAGTCTGAATACTTTGCCCGGCAGACGGCGCTCGTTGTTGCGGCGTCCGGTATGAAAGCCATTCTGTCCGACGGTTCCTGCTCGTCCCCGGCGATCTCCTACAACGCCCACCACGGCAAGGCCAAAGGCGGCATTATGATCACCGCCTCGCACAACCCCCCAGAGTTCAACGGCGTCAAGATCAAAATGGGCTTTGGCGGCTCCGCTCTGCCGAGTGATGTAGACGAGACCGTCAAAGAACTGAACACGCTTCTGGACGCCGGAACCTACACCGTGGACCCGCCCCCCGACGCCGCCGCTAAAATCGAAATCCGAGACTTGCGCCCTGCCTACTTTGACGGCCTGCGCGGCATGGTGGATTTGGAACTCATCGCTGCCGCCCGCTTTAAGGCTGTGGCTGATCCCATGCACGGCAGCGGCAGCGGCTACTTGACCGATATTCTGCGCGGCGCGGGTGTGGAGATTGAAGAGATCTGCCGCGACCACAACCCGGTCTTCGGCGGGCTGAACCCGGAGCCAATCGCTCAAAATCTTGGCCCGCTCAAAGACGCCGTGCTGGCCTCCCGCGCCGATGTCGGCTTGGCGATAGACGGCGACGCCGACCGGGTGGGCGCGATGGATGCCGACGGCAGCTTCGTGGACAGCCACCGCATCTTTGCATTGGTCCTGCGGCATTTAGTCGAAGACAAGGGCCTGCGCGGCAGCGTGGTCAAGACCGTTTCCACCACGACGCTGATTGACAAGCTGTGTGCTAAATATGGCCTGACCCTGCACGTCGTCCCGATTGGCTTCAAGAACATCGTGGAATGGATGCTCAAAGAAGACGTGCTGATTGGCGGCGAAGAGTCCGGCGGCATCGGCGTCCAGGGTTTCATCCCGGAGCGCGACGGCCCGCTGATGTCCCTGATGCTGCTGGAAACAATGGCGACCCGCAAAAAGCGCCTGGAAGAGCAGATTGCCGAGCTGATGGCCGAGTTCGGCCCGCATGAGTATCAGCGTGTGGACCTGCACCCCGAAGCCGCCAAAATGCCCGCCATTGTCAAGGCCCTCAAAGAAGAAGACCCGACAGAAATCGCGGGCCTGAAAGTCAACAAAATTGACCGCCTCGACGGCACGAAGTTCTTCTTTGACGACGACGCCTGGCTGATCCTGCGTCCTTCGGGAACCGAGCCGATTATCCGTGTCTATGCCGAAGCCGCCTCCCAGGAAAAAGTCTCCGCGCTCATCGCGGCAGGCACGGGATTAGTCGAGCAGGTTTAAGAAAAGCCCGACAGCCCCCGGTGCAGAGCATCGGGGGCTTTTCTCTTTCACTAGGGCTTATGTGCCGCCTCCTGAAGATCGCAGCAGACGCAGGCCATTGAAGACGACGAGAAGACTCGCCCCCAAATCCGCGAACACCGCCATCCACAAGGTTGCCTTACCTGTCAGTGCCAGGGCGAAGAACAGGACCTTAATGGCGAGCGCCACCGTGATATTTTGCATCAGGATACGAGATGTCTGACGGCTGAGGGCGAAAAAGAGCGGAAGCTTGCGGAGATCGTCCTGCATCAGCACCACATCGGCAGTTTCCAGAGCGGTGTCCGTTCCCGCCGCCCCCATCGCAAACCCAATAGTTGCCTTTGCCAGGGCAGGCGCGTCGTTGATGCCGTCGCCGACCATGCCAACCCCGCCGTACTTGCTCAGCAGCGCGGTCATCGCCGCCAACTTGTCTTCCGGCAGCAGATTGCCACGCACATCGTCAATGCCCACTCGGTCGGCAATCGCACGCGCCGTTGTCTCGTTATCTCCGGTCAACATCACGGTTCGGATGCCAAGCGCATGAAGCGCCTTGACCGCCCCAATACTCGTCTCGCGCAATGTGTCCGCCACGCCCAGTACCGCCAGCGCCTCCGTCTCCGAGGTCAGCACGACCGCTGTTTTGCCTTCTTGTTCCAGTCGGTTCAGGACGGCCTCGACGTGGGGGCCGCAGACTCCATTCTCTTCCGTGAGGCGGTGGTTGCCGATATAGTGCAGTTGCCCCTGGATTTTGCCCTTCACACCACGCCCGGCAATAGCTTCAAAGTCCGCCACCGGCAGCGGCTGACACCGCTCCGCTCCGTGAGCAGTGGCACAGTGCATGACTATCGCCGAGGCGACGGGATGCTCCGACTGCGCGTCCAAACTCGCCGCCCAGTGCAGCAGTTCCTCAGAGGACTGCCCATTCTCTGAGGATTGCCCGTTCAGCGGAATCACATCCGTCACGTCAGGCTTGCCGTAGGTGAGTGTTCCTGTCTTGTCCAGCGCGACAGCCTTGATTTTCCGGCCTTCTTCCAAATAAATTCCGCCCTTAATCAAAATGCCCTGACGGGCTGCCGCCGCCAGACCGCTCACCACCGTGACGGGCGTGGAAATAACCAGAGCGCAGGGACAGGCAATCACGAGCATCACCAGCGCTTTATAAAGCCAGGGAACGAACGCCGCATGGAAGAACACGGGAGGCACGACGGAGACCAGCACGGCGAAAACTACGACCCCTGGCGTATAATACCGGGCAAACTCGTCCACAAATCGCTGTGTGGGAGCACGCTGGCTCTGCGCGTCCTGCACCGTCCGAATGATGCGTGCCAGCGTGGTATTGCCCTTGTTGGCTGTCGCACGGAACTCAAACGCCCCGCGCTCGTTCACCGTACCCGCAAACACGGTATCGCCTGTTTTCTTCTCCACCGGCATACTTTCTCCCGTGATGGGAGCCTGATTCACGGTGGATACGCCCGTCGTAATCTCACCGTCTAGGGGAATGCGCTCTCCCGGCCTGACGCGCAGAGTCTGCCCGATCCGCACATCCGACGCCTTTACCTGCTGCCACTGCCCCGCGTCGTCCTGCACTGTCGCCGTTTCCGGCGTCATTTCCATCAGCCCGCGCACGGCATTGCGGGCGCGTTCCAGTGAGAACGCTTCGATGATCTCCGCAACGCCGAACAGAAACGTCACCATGGCCGCTTCAGGCCATTGCCCGACGGCAGCCGCGCCGAGGATGGCAATAGTCATCAGGAAGTTGATATTCAGGGTAAGATTTCGTACCGACAACAGACCTTTGCGGAGGGTGTCTCTGCCGCCTGTCGCAATGGAAAGCAGCGCCAGCCCGATGATGAGCGGGGAAACTTCTCTGCTCGTCATCCAGCCGATGGCCTCCGCCGCGACCGCTGCCGCGCCGGAGATGCTCATAAGAACCCACGTCAGACGCGGAACAGCGGCAGGATGCTCTTGTGTCTCCTGGCTCTCTTCATTCGCGCCGGGCGTCACCACCTTCGGCTTCATTCCCAGCGAGTTCAGCGCTTTGAGCAGAGATGTATCATCGTCGAGGGTGTGTGTCACCGTCATCTGCCGCTGCATCAGGTCGAATGCCAGCATCTCAATTCCCTGGACGCGCTTTATTCGATTGCGGATGAGTTGCTCCTCGGTGGGGCAGTCCATTTTAGCCATATAGAAAACAGTTTGCTTCATGTCAGCCTCTCAGTTGCGCTCGCCAATCTCATGGCAGTGTTCTCCCGCTCTTCGAGCGAGGACGGCATCTTTTCCAGGTCACGCAAGCTATGATCTCCTGGCGTCGTGTCCTCAGTGTCTCGCTCGAACCAGGTATAGAGAATAGGCAGCACGATCAGTGTCAGGAGCGTTGCCGAGGCGATGCCGCCAATCACAACCGTCGCCAGCGGCTTCTGCACCTCTGCCCCGATACCGGTGTTCAGGGCCATCGGAATAAATCCCAGCGCGGCCACCAGAGCCGTCATCAGGATGGGGCGGAGCCGCGTTTGTGCGCCCTCACGCACGGCCTGATCCACCGTCCGGCCTTGCTTGCGGAGGCCGTTGATGGCGGAGACCATGACGACACCGTTCAGGACGGCCACGCCGGACAGAGCAATAAAGCCAACGCCCGCCGAGATTGAGAACGGCAGCCCGCGCAGCCAGAGCGCCAAAATGCCGCCTGTGATCGCCAGCGGAACACCAGAGAAGATCAGCAGAGACTGCTTGACGGAGCCAAAGGAAGAAAACAGCAACACGAAGATTAAGGCCAGCGCGAGGGGAACCACCACGGCCAGCCTCGACTGCGCCCGCTGCAAGTTTTCATACTGCCCGCCCCATTCCAGGTAGTATCCTTCGGGCATTCTGACTTTCTGAGAGATAGCCGCCTGGGCCTGAGGGACAAACGTGCCGAGGTCTGCGCCGCGCACATTGAGCTGCACCACCACGCGCCGCTTGCCGTGGTCGCGGCTGATCTGGGCCGGAGCGGGGACCATTTTCAGAGATGCCAGGCTGCCCAGGGTGACGGAGCCGCCGCCGGGCGTGGCGATAGGCAGTGCTTTCAGGGCCTCAACGTTCCCGCGAGTGCTTTCCGGCAGGCGCACGGCGATCTCGAACCGCTTGTCCCCTTCGATCACCTGGCCGAGCGGCTGACCGCCGATGGCCGTCTGCACCCAATCCTGGATGTCGGAGACATTGACCCCGACGCGGGCGATGGCCTGCCGGTCAATGGCGATTTGCAGCACGGGGACGTCATCCACCTGCTCCACCTGTACGTCCTGTGCGCCGGGGATCGTGCGGACGACGTCGGCGACTTCATCGGCCTTCTGCTTGAGCGTGCTCAAATCCTCGCCGAAGACTTTGATGCCGATGTCGGACTTGACACCCGCGATGAGTTCCGAGAAGCGAAGCTGAATCGGCTGAGAAAAGCCGTACCCCTGGCCGGGCACGGTGGTCTCGACCTTGTTCTGGATTTCCTCGATCAGCTTTTCTTTGGTCAGGCCGGGCCGCCATTGGTCGTGCGGTTTCAGCATAATATAGCCGTCAGTGAGGCTGACCGGCATGGGGTCGCTGGCAACCTCCGCCGTGCCGCTTTTGCAGAACACCGTCGTCACCTCCGGGATGGTCTTGATCGCCCTCTCCATCTGTGTCACCAGCCGGACGGTTTCTCCCGTACTGACCGTGCGAAGACGAACCGGCTGGATTACAAGAGAGCCTTCGTCCAGTTGCGGGATAAACTCGGAGCCGAGCCGGGTGAAGAGCAGGCCCGCCCCGAGGAGGATAACGACCGCGCCTGCGGCGATGGGCAGCCGCGCCCGCAGCGAAAAGTCCAGCACAGGCCGGTACACCCGGTCAAAGAACGCCATGATCGGGTTGTGCTTCTCTTTCGTGTCCCCGGACAGGAACATGGCACACAAAGCCGGGGTGAGCGTCAGAGTCAGCAGCAGTGCGCCGAGCAGGGCAAAGACAACCGTGTAGGCCATCGGCTGAAACATCTTGCCTTCCGTGCCTTCCAGGGCCAGAATTGGCAGGTAGACGACCGTGATAATCAGCACGGAGAACGTGACCGGCGTGGCAACTTCCCGCGCCCCTTCCCAGACCCGATGCTGCACCTCGGCGCGGGTCAGCGTCCGCCCCTGACGCTCGCGCTCCTCCGCCAGACGCCGCACGATGTTCTCCACCATGAACACGCCGCCGTCCACGATCAGCCCGAAGTCGATGGCTCCCAGTGACAGCAGGTTGCCGGAAATGCCGAAGCGGTTCATGCCGGTCGCCGCCAGAAGCATGGACAGCGGGATCAGGGCAGCGACAATCAGCGCGGCCCGGATGTTGCCCAGCAGCAGCACCAGGACGAAGACAATCAGCGCCCCACCTTCCAGCAGGCTCTTCTCGACGGTATGCACGGTCTGGTTGACCAGATCGGTGCGGTTGTAGACCGTCGTGAGCGTCACGTCTTTGGGAAGCTGGGCGCGGATTGCCTTCATGCGCTCGTCCACCGCCTGCGAAACGCTGCGCCCGTTGCCGCCTTTGAGCATCAGCACTGTGCCGATGATCGCTTCCTTGCCGTCTTTGGTCGCCACGCCCGTCCGCAGGGGAGTTCCGAGGCCCACATCGGCCACGTCCTTGAGAAAGATCGGCGTCCCGCCCTGCGAGTCCACAACGATGCTGGCAATGTCGCCCGTGGACGTGACCACGCCGACGCTGCGGATAATCGTCTGCTCACTGCTGCGCTCACTGAAGCCGCCGCCCGCGTTGGCGTTGTTCTTCTGAACGGCGTCAATGACCTGGCGGAGCGAAACGTTATGCGCCTGAAGGCGCTGCGGGTCAAGCCGCACTTCGTACTGCTTCTCGCTGCCGCCCAGGGTGTCCACCCCGGCAACCCCGGCCACGGTGCGAAGCTGGGGATTGATGACCCAGTCCTGCAGCGTCCGCAAGTCCATCGGGCTGCGCGTATCGCTCTCGACGGAATACATATAGATTTCGCCCAGACCCGTTGTGACCGGCCCCATTTCCGGCGCATCCACATCGGGGGGAAGCTGTTCGCGGACGCTGCTCAGGCGCTCGCTGACAAGCTGCCGGTTGAAGTAGATATCGGAGCCGTCGGCGAACGTCACGACGACCTGCGAGAGGCCGTACTGGGACAGTGACCGCACCTGCTGGACGCCGGGGACGCCGCCCATGGCGGTCTCCACTGGGAAGCTGACCAGTTTTTCGACTTCCGCCGGGGCCATCCCCGGCGTTTTCGTGTTGACGATAACCTGATTGGTGCTGATGTCCGGCACGGCATCCAGCGTCAGGTTTTTGACGGAGACGATGCCAACACCGAGGATCGCAAGGACGCCCAGAATGACCAGAAACCGCTGCGTCAGGCTGAAATGAAGGATTTTCTCAAGCATGGTTTAATCGTCTCCCTTCAGCTCGTCTTTTTTGCTCTCACTTTTGAGAACAAACACCCCTTCGGTCGCCACGCTCTCGCCGGGCTGAACACCGCTCACGATCTGGACCGTTGTCTGCGTGGTGCGCCCAATCTGTACGGCTCGCTTTTCGTAGCCGCCGCCTTTGGCGACATAGACAAACCGCTTGTCGCCATCTTCATCCACGGCGGCACTGGGAACAAACACCGCAGTGCCGCCCTTGCCAGTCGAAAGCGAGACACGGGCGAACATTTCGGGCCTCAGCCGCCCGTCCCGGTTCGCCACGAGGCAATGCACGGGCAGGGTGCGTGTTTTTTCGTCCACGCTGCTGCCCAGTGTCTGCACGCTTCCCACAAAGGTCTGACCGGCATAGGCCGGAACCGTGACCTGGACAGTTTGCCCCACCCGGATGCGGGCGGCCTCCCGCTCCGGCACGTTGGCCTGCACCAGCACAACATTCGTGCTGCTGATCGTCATCAGGGCCGTGCTGCGCTCCACGGTCTCGCCCGGCGTCGCCGACCTTTCTGTGACCACACCGCCCAGCGGAGCATACAGCGTGACGAGACCTGCCCCGCCCGCCGTGTGGCCGCCGCTTTCCAGTGCGGACAGATTGTTTTGCGCTGCCGAGACCCGGCCACGCGCACTTTGCAGAGCCGTTCCCGCTGCCTGCGTCTGGCTCAGGCTGGTCTGCACCTCGGCTTGCGCTGCCCGTACCTCGGCCTGAGCGGACTGCACGGCCTGCTTGGAAAGCAGATCGCCTCCGTAAACCTTCCGCTCACGGGTCAAGGCTTGTTTGGCAAAAGCGACCCGCGCTGCGGCCTGCTCCACCCGCGCCTGAGTCTGCTGCTGGTCGGCCTGCGCCTGTTCCAGTTCACTTTTGGAAATCAGCTGGTCCTGGATGAGCCGCCCGGCCCTTTGCGCGGCAGCGGTTTTGGTTTGCAGCTCTGTCTGCGCCTGGGTTAGCTCCGACTGGGCCTGAGACACTTCCGACTGCGCGGCCAGAAGCGGGGCCTGCGAAAAGGCCCCGGCCTGGGCAAGCTGGCGCTGACGCTGCAGGGCGGCCTGTGCGCCGCCCAGCTTGGCCCTCGCCTCGTCCGTCTGGGCCTGTGCTGTCTGCACCGCTGCGACCGCCTGCCCAACGCTGAGCGTGGCATCGCGCACGGCGGCGTGTCCCTGGGCCACGTCATAACTGTCCAGAACGGCCAGCGGCTGTCCTTTTCGCACCGTGGTTCCCAGACCGACCAGGATACGGGTCAGCTTTCCAGGCGCGGGCGGTGTGATTTTGGCCTGACCACTGGGGTTGGCTTCCACCGTGCCCGGCACAGTCAGCAGGACCGTCAGGGGCGCAAGCGTGGCTTGCCTGGTCTTGATGCCTGCGTTCTGCGCCGCCGCCGCCTCGATCTTGATGAGTGCTGGCGACTGCGAACCATCGTCCGGCGGAGTCGCCGCTTCCGCAGGCTGGCTTGCCGGGGCGGCGGTGTAATTTGAGGTAGTTCTTGACGTAATTGCTGCCGTGCCCGCGACCCCGATCAGGAAGGCGGCGGCGACGAGGCCGAGTGTTTTCCGGCTGTTTGGCGCGGATTTGACCGCAGGTTTGGGCGGCTCTACAGTGGCCGTATTTTTTGTGTTCTCGATCTCAGAATGGTTCATCGCAGGGTCCTTCTTAGAGTTAGGGAGCCGCCTGGGCAAGAAGACTGGCGGGGACTGTGCCGGTGGCTCGTTCGACTTCCGCACGAGCCAGGGCAGCATCCCCCTGGGCATTGATATATTCTGTCTGCACCGAGCGGTAGGTGCGCCGGGCTTCCAGCAAGGCGACGATGCTGGTCTTGCCTTCCTGAAACCCTCGGCGGCTGGCTTCGAGGAGCTGCCGCGCCTGATCCAGAACACCCTGCTGGTAGCCCCGCACCACGGTTTCGGCGGCGGCGCGGCGGGCAAGAGCCTGTGTCACCTCCTGCCGCACGACACTTTGCGTCGCGGCGATGCGGGCCTCCTGAGCGCGGGCCGCCTGCTCCGATTGGCGGATTTGAGCGCGGCGGCCCCCGAAATCCAGCAGGGGCAGCGAGATGCCCAGGCCGAAGCCGGAGCTGCCTCCGCTGCGTGTCAGACTTTCCACCCGGTACTGCGGAACCAGATCGGGCAGCCCCGCCGCTCGCGCCTGCCGCGCCTGCTGGCGGAACACCTCGCGGTTCGCCTCCTCAACCTGGATTTCGGCACGGGAAGCAAGGGCCTGGTTCTGAGCCGTGTCTTTCAGGGTCGTATCCGTCTGTACCGTCGCCGGAGATGTCGTCAGGGGAGACAGCGCCCCAACTGGTGTATCCGGCATTCGGCCCATCTGCGTGTTTAGACCCGCCTGTGCCGCAGCCACCTGGCCGCTGGCCAGAGTCACCTGCTGCTGGGCGCGTACCACTTCGATCCCTGTCTGAATCTGGTCAATGCCGGGGCGTGTCCCGACTTCCACCTGAAGCCGGGTGATCCGGTCAAACTCCTGGGCGCTCAACAGTAAGTCCTGGGTCACTGCCGCCTGTTCGCGGGCGCGTCCCAGTTCGTAGTAGGCCGACTTCGTTTGGAAGACCACATTCCGCAGCTCCACGACCGCCCCGGCCTCCGTCACCTGCCGCTGGGCGTTGGCGACGCCGGTGCGGGCGGCGCGGGTTCCATTGAGTTCAAGTGGCTGCTGGACGAGCAGCTCCGTGTCCGACCCGCCGGTGCTGCCAATGCCGGGCGCATAGGTCAGCGATGGGTTCGCCAGGGAACGCGCCGCCCGAACGCCGGACCGGGCCGCGCCGATGTCACGGGCGGCCGCCGTGAGACGCGGATTTTGCCGAACGGCCAGCGCCACCGCCGCGTCCAGGCTGAGGGGCGCCGGGGCCGCCTGAGCAAAGCATAGCCGAGCGGTCAGGCACAAAAGAATGCAGAAAATGAGAGAGACGAGAAGACGCAAAATGACCTCCTGACATTTCTAGTAGACCGGGTGTCAGGCAGGCAAAGCGTAGGAGAGAGAAGACGTGCGCTGACAGTCCCGGTCGTGAGACGGGCAAAGAATGTCAGGCGGCAGGGGGAGCGCGGAGCGAAGGAACGGTGAAAGAAATTGCCGAGCAAGGCGGGCCGCGAGCAGGAACAAGGGTCACGACCTGCTCGGTGACGGGCGGCGCAACGTAAACGGCGACAGGCACAGGAAGAAACACAAGAGGAGCGGCCGCAGGTGCAGCGGAGGCGGTGGCCGCAGGCGGAGAAGCCGCCTGGAGGACCATGACGCAGCTGCAGCCGCCCTGGCAGACGGCGGCTTTTCCCTGGCTGGCCGCCGATTGGGAACAGCTAAGATCGCGGCTGTCCGGCGCGGAAATGCAGCAGCACGCGCCAAACGCCGTGCCACACTGCTGTCCTTCACAATACCATGCTCCGGCGGGCTTGGGGACAAGCATGGAAAGCAGCAGCAGGAGTAGAGCCAGTATTCGGATGTTGCATCGCTTTGCCACAGAATCCACTATACCTGGGAGAACTTTGGAATGTCAAGACGCTTCGGTGCAGATACCAGGGCGAGCACATCTAAAGCTTCGGGGACTGCGATACCTCTTCTGCAAACAGGTATTGCTCGTCGCTGACCTTTTCCAGCCAGTCCACCACCTTGCCGTCAAGCTGTTCGGCGATGGCGATATGAGTCATGGCTGTGGTGGGTGCCGCGCCATGCCAGTGCTTCTCCCCCGGAGGGAACCAGATCACATCACCGGGACGGATGTCCTCAATCGGCCCGCCTTCGCGCTGTGCCCGCCCGCATCCGGCGGTGACGATCAAGGTCTGCCCCAGCGGATGCGTGTGCCAGGCAGTACGTGCGCCCGGCTCAAAGGTGACGGTCGCGCCGCCGCCTCGCGCCGGTTCGGGAGCCTGAAACAGTTGGTCCACACGCACCGTGCCAGTAAAATACTCGTCGGGGCCGTTGCCGGAAGGGCGGGAGCCGTTTCGTTTGATTTCCATGATAAAGGTATACCCTCCGGCGGCGAGAACGTATCGGGTATACTCTTTCTATGCAGTCTCACGAAAACTCGGCGCGGCTCTTTGCCGAAGCGCAGCTCGTCATCCCCGGCGGCGTCAACTCGCCGGTGCGGGCCTTTAAGAGCGTCGGCGGGCATCCGCTGTTTATGACACGGGGGGACGGGCCGTATATCTTTGATGTGGACGGTAACCGTTATATTGACCATGTGATATCGTGGGGGCCGCTGATTTTTGGGCACGCGCCGCCGGAGATTATTAAGGCGATCACAAACGCCGCCGTGCGGGGGACGTCGTTTGGGGCAAGCACCGAGGCCGAAGTGCGGCTGGCGCAGAAGATTGTCGCCGCCGTGCCGTCGGTGGAAAAAGTGCGGCTGGTGTCGTCGGGGACCGAGGCAGTGATGAGCGCGGTGCGCGTGGCGCGGGGGTTCACGAAGCGGGACACGATTATCAAGTTTGAAGGCTGCTACCACGGCCATTCGGACGGCTTTCTGGCAAAAGCTGGCTCCGGGCTGACGACGCTCGGCCTACCCGACTCGGCAGGCGTCCCCGTCAACTTGACTCGGGACACCATCACCCTGCCCTACAATGATGCGGATGCTTTTCGGGAGGCCATGCGGGCGCACCCCGGCGAAGTCGCCGTGGTCATGCTGGAGCCGATTGCGGGCAATATGGGCGTGGTGACGCCCCGTGCGGATTTCCTGCACGCCCTGCGGGACCTGACTACTCAAGACGGGGCGCTGCTGCTGTTTGACGAAGTCATCTCGGGCTTTCGGGTGGCTTACGGCGGGGCGCAGGAGCTGCTGCAAGTGACGCCCGACTTGACCGCTTTAGGCAAGATCATTGGCGGCGGCCTGCCGCTGGCGGCTTACGGGGGCCGGGCGGACATCATGGACACAGTCGCCCCGGTCGGGCCGGTGTATCAGGCAGGGACACTTTCGGGAAACCCGCTGGCCGTGGCGGCGGGGCTGGCCCAGCTGACGCGGCTGGAAGCCGAGCGCGACACGCTTTACCCCGCGATGCACCGCCGGATGCACACGCTGGCACAGGCGATCAAAGACGCGGCCCGGCGCGAGAATATTCCCCACCAGATCAACCGCCTCGGCTCCATGATGACGCTGTTCTTTACCGGCACCAAAGTCATTGATTTTGCCACGGCCAAGACCGCCGACACGGCCCGGTACGGCGCGTTCTTCCGGGCGCTTTTGGAGCGCGGCGTGTACTTTGCCCCGTCCCAGTTTGAAGCCGCGTTTCTGAGTACGGCACACACCGACGCCATTGTCGAAGAGACGGCACGGGCCGCCGTTGAGGCGCTGCATGTCGTGGCTTGATCTGCCTTACACGGATGAGCCGGAAGATATTGACACTCCCGACCAGCCGTTTGCCGACATCGACCAGTCCATGCGCGATCTGGCGCGGACGAACCGGCTGTTCGGCGGGACGCAGACGGTGCTGGCCCACACGGCGCGGCTGCTGAGAAACGTGCCGCCCGGCACGGCCATACGCATTCTGGATATCGCCACCGGCTCCGCCGACATTCCCCGCGCCCTGCAAGCGTGGGGACAGCGGCGCGGGCTGGATTTGACGATTGTGGGCGTGGATAACCACGCCCAGATGCTTCAAATGGCCGCCCAGGCCGCGCCGGGTGTCTCGCTGGTGCAGGCCGACGCGCTCCGTCTCCCCTTCCCGCCCCGTTCGTTTGACCTTGCCCTGTGCGCTCTGGCGTTTCACCACTTTGGCTTTGACGCTTCGGCCCGTGTGCTGGCCGCGATGGATACGCTGACGACACGCGGCTTTGTGGTCAGCGACCTGCGGCGGGACCGCCCCACCCTCTGGGGCGTGCAAGCCTCGCTAGCCCTGCTGGGCGCTCACCCGTTCACGCGGCACGATGGCCCCGCCAGTGTGCGCCGGGCGTGGACACCCGCCGGGTATCGCAAGATGATCGGCCTCAGCGGCGTGTCCGGCGTGCGCGTGTACACCCCCTGGTATTTCCGCGTGGCGTTGGTACAGGACAAAATGGGGTAAGAGAGAATAGTTCTCCTTTAGATTGGCTTTTCTTTGTCTGTAAGTGTAAGTGAAGTGATCGTGATCGGCGCGGGGCCAGCCGGCTCCGCGACCGCCCTCTTTCTGGCCCGTGCGGGCTACTCAGTGACTTTATTGGACCGAGCCGTCTTTCCCCGCCCCAAGCCCTGCGGCGAATATCTCACCCCCGGCGCGGTGCGGCTGCTGCGGGACGAACTCGGCGTTCTGCCTGCCCTGATGGCGGGCGGCGCGGCGCGGCTGACCTGCGAGACCGTTATCCCGCATGCGTCCCCGGCTTTCAGCGGCGGCACGGAGGCGCTGGCCTGCCCGCGCACCGTCACGGACTCCGTCCTGCGAGGCGCGGCGGAAGCGGCAGGTGTCCAGGTGCGGGAAGGCTTTCAGGTGCGGCGTATTCTGCGGGACGAAACCGGCGTGACTGGCACGGACGCCCACGGCGAGACGCACACCTTGACTGCGCGGGTGATTGTCGGAGCCGACGGCACAAAGTCTCTGCTTGCCCGCGAGATGGGCGTCGTGCGTCCCCTGCCCCGTCTGCAAAAGCTGGCTCTTGTCACCCATTTTCAGACACGCACAGGCGGCCGCGAGGCCGTCGTCACGATGCACCTGCCCCGCGACGGCGCGGATGCCTGCTGCGGGGTCGGCGCGGCCTGCGGGCCGGAGGGAACGCGCAATATCAACATCGTTGTCCCTGTGGGCGAAGGGCCGCAGATGGCCGGGCGGCGGCAGGAGTATTTTGACGAGTGCCTGCGTCGCTCGTTCCCCGCCGTTTCTGAGATGCTGCAAGGCGGGACGCAAATCGGGCCGCTGCACTCCGTCGGCTGCTTCGGCCACCACACGAGCCGTGCCACCGCTGACGGAGCCATGCTGGTCGGTGACGCGGCGACATTTATCCATCCTTTCACCGGCGAGGGCGTCTTTTTTGCCCTGCGCGGGGCACAACTGGCCGCGCACGCCATTGATGCCGCGCTCACACGCGGCGACACCAGCGCTCGTGCGTTGTCTTCGTATGATACCGCCCGCCGCCGGGAGCTTCTGCCGCGCTACCACCTGTGCGATTTGGTGCAGCGCGTGGTGCATTCCCCGCCCGCACTGGCCTGGGCTTCGGCCCGCCTGCGCCGCTCCGCCCCGCTGACGGAACTGATTTTGCAGACCATCGGCGACCTGGCCCGGCCCACCGATTTGCTGTCCCTGCCGACACTGCGCTTGGCGCTTTCGTCCTTTTGATTCGGCAGCCGGGAGCCAGACCCCTACCGCCCTCGCTCCCTCCCCTGTTAGGGAAGGGCAAAGAGCCGGAAAAGAGAGGCCCCCGTCCGCATCGGGGTTCCTTGTCCGAAGAAAGCACACGCCGATGCACACAGAAAACACCGTTTATATGCGCGGCGATAAAGCGCGGATTTTCCAGCTTGCCGCCGATATTCAGGACTGGCCGGACCTGCTGCCGCATTACCGCGAGGTGCTGGTCTTCGAGCAAACCGACGATGGACAGCGCAAA
>CAXUKS010000015.1:0-50361 GCA_964251675.1 uncultured Armatimonadales bacterium | reverse complement strand
AGTAGTGGAAATGGCCGCCGTGCGGAACGATTTCCCCCTGCCCGGCGTCACCTTCCCGGTGCGCTGGCAGAGCGTCCAGATTTGCGAGCCGGAAACGGGGCGGATTTACTTCAAGCACACGGCAGGCATCGCACGGGGAATGTGGGTGGTCTGGACCATCGCCGACGACCCGCAGGGGCGCGGCGTGGCGGTAACCATTGCTCACGACTTGACTTATCCCCTGCCCCTGCTCAATGGCTGGTTCGCGCAGGAGTTAGTGGGCACACAGTTTGTCCATGCCATCGCCGGGCGAACGCTGGCGACAATCAAGGCAGTGGTAGAAAAAGAGGCAGGCTTGTGAATATGCAGCAGAAACGAGTCGTCGTCACCGGAATTGGAGCGATTACGCCTCTCGGGATTGGGGTAGACGGCCTGCGGGCGGGCCTGCGGGGCGGTCAGTCTGCGGTCGGCACGATCACGCACTTCGACACATCGCCCTTTGTCAGCCACATGGCCGCGCAGGTGACGGGCTTTGACCCGGCCCCCTATCTGGACGGCAAAAAGCTAAAGCGGCTGGATAAGTTTTCGCAGTTCGCTGTCGCGGCCTCCAAAATGGCGCTGGCCGATGCCGCACTGGACTTACGGGTGGAGGACCGGGACAGGGTCGGGGTCTGCCTCGGCACAGCCCTGGGCGGCGTCGCTTTTGCCGAGGAGCAGTACCCGGCGTTTATGCAGCAAGGGCCGCGCGGCGTCAATCCGATGCTGGCGCTGTCCGTGTTCAACGGGGCTGGGTCCTGCAACATCGCCATTGAAATCGGCGCGACCGGCCCGGCCACAGCCAACGGCGACTCGTGCGCGGCATCCCCGATTGCGATTGGCCGCGCCGTGGATTTGATCCGTCTGGGATATGCCGAGGTGATGCTGGCGGGCGGCTCCGAAGCGCCGCTGTCGCCGCTGTGCTACGGCGCATTTGCCATCATCCGGGCCATGAGCCAGCGTAATGATGACCCCGCGCACGCCTCGCGTCCGTTTGACAAGGACCGGGACGGCTTTGTGATGGCCGAAGGCGCGGCCATGCTGGTGCTCGAAGACTACGCCCATGCCCAGGCGCGGGGCGCACGAATTTATGGCGAGATTTTATCGCATGCCTCCACCAACGATGCGTTCCACATGACCCAGCCGCGCCCGGACAGCGCACAGGCCGCCCGCTGTATGTCGCTGGCAATTGAACGGGCGGGCCTGTCTCCAAGAGATATTGGCTATGTCAATGCCCACGGCTCCAGCACGTCGCTGAACGACAGCACCGAGACGGCGGCCTTGAAGCAGGTCTTCGGGGACCACGCGTATCAGCTCCCCGTTAGCGGCACGAAAGGCTTCCACGGTCATGCTCTGGGGGCCACCGGGGCCTGGGAAGCGGCGATCTCTCTGCTCTGCCTGAAAGACAACTGGCTGCCGCCCACGCACAATTTAGAAAACCCTGACCCCGCCTGTGATTTAGACTATATCCCCGGAACGGCAGGCCGTGATGCCCACGTGGACTACGTCCTGTCCAACTCTTTCGGCTTCGGCGGCATCAACGCGTGTCTTGTCTTTGGGCGGGTGTCATGATTGGGGTACAATCACAACAGGAGTCAAAACAAATGGCTGAACAAAACCTAACCATAGATCAATCAGTGGGGCGTCCGAGCTTTGACGTAAAAGAGTGGGTACTTTTGTCTCTTCCAAACAAAGATGCGGAGGGACCTTTTGATTCTGTGATCGGCGCGTTCAAAGATGACCCGATGCTTGATGCCATGATGGCAAATATCCGGGAACGCCGCCGGGAAATAGACAACGACGATACAATCGAGTAATCCTGTGTACCTTTTAGACGCTGATACACTGGAACGTGTATTTCGCGGAGATACTTTGGTCACGAAGCGTCTTATCCAGACGCCGAAAGATCAGGTTTCAGTCAGCACTCTCACCGCCGAAGAGATGCTGGCTGGTACTCTCAGCGAAATCAACAAGGCACGCGAACAAGAGCGAGCCGGAGCATTGAAATCCCTTCTCGTTATCTGGCGCGGCTGATCAGCAGGCTGTGTGCCTTCAACATTCTTCCGTACACAAATGCTGCCGAAGACCTCTACCGCTCCTACCCCGCCGCCGTCAAGCGCATCGGCAAAATGGACTGCCGACTTGCTGCCCACGCTGCAATCAGCGGCTTTATTGTTGTCACCTGCAACACCGCCGATTTCGAGCGTATCCCCGACGTGAGTATCGAAGATTGGAGCAACGCTTAAGAGCAGGAAGCAGCTTTCTTATATACCGAGCCGCAGATTGGTTTGCGGCTCTACTTCCCCTTCAAACTGCGCCCCGTAATAGGACGCCACAATCTCTATTCGGCCCTGAATATGCCAATTGAACTCGCCTAGCTCTTCCGCCGGAACCCATAGCTCCTGATGTTCGCGCCCGCCAACGACCTGCACCGGAAATTGGCGGGCGTACTCGTCCGCCACTTCAAACTTGGTCACAAACCCGGCAAAGGGACTGCTTTGTGTGTTCCAGTCGCGGGCAATTTGCGCGGCATATTCAAAGTTTAAGACCGGATAAAAGATTGGCTGCTCCGGCAGGCGCGGCGGGAAGGCTTCGTAGTTAGCCTCGGCAATTAATTTCAGTTCTTGAAGACCAATGGGCCGGTAAAGTATCACAGTGCACCCCCTATGGTTCTTGTGACAGGCGCGTAGAGCGCCTTAAGAATGTCGTAGGCGAGGCCCTTTTGCAGATAGGTGGCGGATAGGTCGGCGGTGTCTGTGTTGCTCAGGACAACAATGCTGTAGCCGTCTTCGGGGGCACGCAGGTTGAGCGTGTGGAACGCGCCGATTTCGCCCTGCCGCTCCACCAGCACAGGCTTTTTGGCCGCTCCGGCAATGGCGGCGGGATACACCCAGCTTCCGAGGGCGACGTAACCCAGAGACTTGTCGGCGGTGAACATAGTCTCACGATACGGCTTTGCCAGTAATATATCGTTGTCCAGGGCGTTGTTCCAGCGCAGCAGGTCACGGGCGGTGGAATACATGGCTCCCGCTGCGCCGAAGTTTGCCAGGTGAATGTACGGCTCGGCAACCTCTTTCGCGCCGTCATGGATATAACCGACCGCCTGCCGGGGCGCATAGGCGTCTTTACCAATCAGGCCCGTGTGCGTCATGCCGAGCGGCTTCAAGATACGGGTCTGAAGAAGCTGGGCATAGGGCAAACCGCTCGTTTTTTCCAGAATGGCCTGCAACACAATGTAATCCGAGTTGTTGTAATTGAACTTCTCGCCGGGCACGGTTTTCAAATCGCCCTGCAAGTAGGTCCGGGTGACATACGCCGCGTCAGCAAACTTCGGGTCGGTCTGCTGGTAAAAGCCGGGAAAGCCCTCTTTTTCCGGCAGCGCATCGTCCACCGAAGCCAGCCCCGAGGTGTGCGTGAGCAGATTTCGGAGTGTGATTTTGCCGCCGGTGTCGGCGCGGAAGTCCGGCAGGTAGGCCGTCACCGGGCTGTCTAAGCGGAGTTTGCCCTGCTGCACCATCTGCATGACCAGAAGAGCCGTGAACTGCTTGGTGATGGAGCAAATGCGGTACGGAGTCTCCAGAGTGTTGGGGTAGTTGGCAGACCGATTGGCCGGTCCAAAACCCTGCGCGTACAGGATTTTGCCGCGCTGCGACACCAGCACCACGCCATCAAAATGGCCCGCCGCGTGGGTAGCCTGCACCACCTGCGCCACGCTTGCCGCCGGTGTTTTTGCCATCGCTGTTTTCGAATTGAACACCGTCAAAGCCATAGCTGCTGGCAAAAACAGAAGGCACATTCTTTGCAGGGCGTTCAGAGACATGATATTAAAGTTTACCCCTTCTGAAACAGGGGCGTGTCGCGCTGGAGGTAGCCGCGCATTCTTAACACGGCCTGAGTATGAAGCTGGTAGACGCGGGACTCGGAGACGGTGAGGACTTTGCCGATTTCTTTGAACGTCAGACCCTCATAGTAGTACAGGGAGATGACGAGGCGCTCGCGGTCGGGGAGGCGGTCGATGCCAGCGGTCAGCGACTCTTTCATGGCCGACGATTCGACATCGGCGGCGACATTGGCGGTTTCATCCTGCAGCACGTCGCCCCGGCTCAGGGTATCGCCGTCGCCGCCGCCGAGGAGCATATCGTCCAGAGACAGCACATTGGCGCGGCTGGTATTGACCAGCAGCTTCAGCAGATCGGCTTCGGAGATACCCATTTCCGCAGCGACTTCCTCTTCAGTCGCAGGCCGCCCCAGGCTGACTTCCAGCTTGTAATAAGTGCGCTCCAATGCTTTGACGTTGTCGCGGACCGAGCGCGGAACCCAGTCTTCTTCGCGCAGCATTTCTAAGATAGCCCCACGAATGAGCGCGATGGCGTAGGTCTCAAACTTGACCTGCCGGGCGAAATCAAACTGGTCCACCGCTTTAATCAGACCCATCAGCCCGGCACTGACAAGATCATCGCGCTCCAGATTGGGCGGCAGGCTGGTGACAACGCGCCCTGCTGTGATTTTCACCAGATAGGCATAGTGGTTGATGATGGCATCCCGCGCCTTCTGGTCTTTGCGTTTCTTGAAGCGGTTCCAGAGGTCGGGGAGGTTGGCAGCAGTGGTCGTCATAGGGTATTAAATAGGGTCAATAAGTTTTGCTACGAAGAATCTAGCTACGAAGAATCGTCGGGTGGATGCGTGTCCGGCGTGGTCGCATCGAAGTGTCTCCCCCGGCCATCGGCTTCTGGCGGCTTTGGGGGCGGCGGGCCGGAGCGCAGGACAGCACGCAGGCCCAGCCCAAGTGCGCCGAACAGGGCAAAGGCAGCCCCCACGCGCAGCAGACAGATCCACGGATCGGCCCCGGAAGCGAGACTGATGCCCCCAACCAGAAGGCCCGCGAGGGCGGCGATCCGCCACGGCAGGCGTTCGGCAAAACGGTTCACAGGTGTTCGGCAGGAGGGATCATTAACAAGTCTTTCTCGATAAATGTTTCCCAGTATACCACACGCACCAGTCCTTTGCAAGAAATCTTAATGGTCTGTCGTCTGCGGCGAAACGGCAAAGCCAGTCACGTCCACCTGCCCGTTGGAAAGGAGGGCCAGACCGCTGCCGTCGGTCCCGATCCGCTTCAGGTCATGCCCGCCGCCAGGGCGCGGGGCTAGAAAATAGACGGTGCTGCTGTCAGGCGAAAAGGCCGCGCCGCCCGCATCGCCCTTCGCCAGCTCACGCGGTGAGCCGCCCCCCGCCGGGATAATCCACAAACCGAGGCGCACCCGGCTGGCAAGGTCCGGCTGCCGCCACAGCTCAAACGTGATCCACTGGCCGTCTGGCGAAAAGAGCGGATTTTCCGGCCCAATCGGCGCATTGGGCGGGGTCAAAAACAGCGGTGGCTGCGGGCTGCCCTGCGGGTCCAGCAGGAACAATCCCGAAATGCGCGAGCCGCCCGGCCCGCCCGCCGCCCGCAGCAGCGCCGCCGCCAAGTGCGAGCCGTCTGGCGACCAGGCGCAGGAAAGCGCATCGGCGGCGATCAGCGGCGGCCCCTTCGGGTCACCGCCGCGTGTCAGCAGCGGCTCGGCGGCCAGTGTCGGCAAAATGGCGAGAATTTCCGCGCCGCCCGTGTCCAGCGTCGCGGCCAGGCCCGGCGTGTCGTCGTCCGTGCCGCGCCGCCAAGAATAGGAAGCCACAGAAGCGTCGGTGTCCTGCGGATGGTTCGGGTCAGTGGCATCGGTCTGGGCGCTCTGCTGTGGCCGGTTGGGCAGAAGAATGGAAGCGTCACTTTTGCTGGCATTCTGCACAGCCAGGGTGGGGCCGGACAAATAGGCAATCAGCGTATTGGAGCGCGGCGCGAAGGCGGGCGCGGCTTTCGCGCCGGAGGTGCGGGTGATTTGAACGCGGTTTTTACCGTCGGCATCGGCCAGAAACACCTGATTGATGCCGCCCGGCGGATGGTTCAGAAACAAAATCTGATTGCCGTCGGCGCTGAACACGGGCTGCGAGTCGCCGTCCCGGCTTTCGGCCAGCGGAACGGATGCCGTGCCCGGTGTGCCGGAGGCGCTCCACAGACGGCTTCCGCCCGTGGCAGCGACCGTGTAAATCAGCCGTCCTGCGGTGGCAACGGCGCGGCGGGGGCGCGGCCCGAACAGCAGGTAGTACAGGGCCGCCACTAGCAGGATGAGCAGACCCGGCACAATCAGCCAGGGCGAAAATCGGCGGCGGCGGCGCTCTGGCAGCAGAGTCGATTCGTAAACAGGCCGCCCGGTAGGCCGGGGGATATTGAGGCCGGGGGAAGGGTTGTTCGAATCAGGATTAGAGTTAGGAGAAATCGGGTCAGCCATAACACCTCACGCGGGTGAACTTGTGCGGCTGATTATACCCGGTCAGGGGGGAATTATCAGGAACTTTTTGTCTTTCGCAAACGAACCACGGTGTTTCCCTCTTCCGAAAGCACCTGCACGTCATCTACCAAAGCCAGCATCAGGCCAAAACCGCGTCCGTGCGTGAGAAATTCGTCCATGTCCGGCATCGTACCGACGACGTTCAAGTCGGGATGAAATCCGTTCCCCTGATTACGCACATCAATCTGCAGGCCGCCGCTTTCCAGACACAGGCACGAGACAGAAAAGTACGGATCGAGTTTGCCCGCGCCGCCGTAGCTGACAGCATTGCTGCACGCTTCCCCCACCGCCAGCAGCAGGGCGTCGGCATCTTCCCCCTCCCAGGTTTGGGCACGCAGGAAATCGGCGACGGCGCGGCGGGCCGGGCCGACCTGCTCCGGGCGGGCAGGCATTTCCAGATGGAGACTTGGTGGCGGCATAATTGGCAGAAGCATAATGGGCGATCCATTTCCAGCGTGCACGGGTATTTTTATGAATAATAGCAAGAAAGAATACAATTTTATTGTAAATACTGCCGCGTTTGCTGACAGCAGATTATCGGAAGATGCCTGAAAAAACATTATATATCTGGCAGGACATTCGGCACGAAGCGCGGCGACAGCAGGTTTGCCGCCGTCGCGGCCAGCCGCCGCTCGTGGCGGTTGAACGCCGCCTGCCCCGGCTCGCGCCCCAGCACCAGAACGCCCCGGCCCGGCAGCGGCAGGACCAGTGCGGGCGGCTCGCCAATAGTCACTTCTCCCGCCTCCGCCTGCGCGGCCAGATCGGCCAGCCGCGATTCTAGTGCCGGGTCTGCCAGGGAGGCCCGGAACTCATAGGCCGCGCCGTGACCGAACTCACGCAGAATGCCACCGTCGGCGCGGACCGCACCCGCCACCAGACGCAGCGCGGCGGGGAAAAGTTCCGCCGCCTCCGTGCGTGCGGCCAGCAGGCCCCCAAGGGCTTCCAGCATCTCCAAGTCCTGAAGCCGGTGCCGGGCCTGCTCCACCAGCAGAACGTTTTGGAGCCCGACACTCGCCTGCGAGGCAAAGGTCAGCAGCAGGCGAATTTCGTCCGACGAAAACCGGCGCGGCCCGCGTGTATAGACTTCCAGCACGCCCAGAACGTCTTTGCCGAGTTTGAGGGGCACGCCCAGATAGCCCGAGATACGCTCCCGTGCGGCAAACGTGGGCAACACAAAGCGCAGGTCTTTGGAAAAGTCTTCGAGTGTCAGCGAGCGTCCCCGGCGGGCGACAAATGCCGTGGGAGTCTCCGGCGGGCGGCCATTGGTCTCGGACACCGATAGGATCGGCAGGCCGGAAAGCGGCGTCTTGAAATTCGCGGCGGCACGAGGCGTCAGCATTCCGCTCCCGTCGAGTGCATACAGCAGGGCGCGGTCGGCTCCGGTCATTTCCAGCGCCAGGTCGGCAATGGTCTGCCCGGTCTGCTGACCGTCCAGCGACGACCCGAGGGCGCGGGCGATGCGCCGGACACCTTTGCGGATTTCTTCGGACTTTTGCCGCGCTTCCTCATACATCTGCGAGTTTGCGATAGCCGCGCCGACCTGATTGGCGATAGTGTAGAGCAGTTCCATCTCGCCAACGGTGAACAAGCGGCGGCGGCTGCTCATGGCATGAAGCACGCCGATCACTTTGTCGCCGGATTGCAGAGGGACGCTGACCAGTGAAGTCACTCCCTCGCCATCAATCGGGCAGGAGCGGTTCCGGTGGTCAGCAGCCACGTCCTGCACTGCTGTCGGCGTCTCAAATTCCAGCACCCACCCGGCAATTCCCTCGCCCATGCGGGGCCGCATCGTCTGCGCGGTTTCGCCGCGAATGTTGCGCGAGACTTTGATTTCCAGACGCTCCCCGGCGGCGTCCAGCAGAAACAGCGCGAACTTATCCACATGAAGCAGGTTCAGCACACTGTCCGCGACAAAGTGGATGACACGGTTCAGGCTCAGGGTCGCTCCCACCGACTGCGAAAGCTCGTACAGCGCGGCGGCTTCCTGTGCCCGGCGGGTGGCGTCTTCATATAGCCAGGCATTTTCCAGCGCGACGGCGGCCTGCGAAGCGACGGCGGACAGCAGCGACGCTTCGGCTTCGCTGTACGCTCCCGCCTGCCGCGAGCCGACGACCAGCAACCCTTCGGGGTTTGCGCGGGCAATCATAGGAGCCAGCAGCAGCGAACGCATTCCCGGCAAGGGCGGGTCGTCATCATCACCCTCTTCCGGGGACACACTCAGGCGCAGCGGCTGCCCTGAAGCCAGCACGCGGGCGGCCAGCCCCGGCCCTTCCGCCGCCAGCTGCCGGTCCTGATCTTCCTCGGCCAGCCCGTGCGCCGCGCCGATATACAGCCGTGTTCGCTCGTCGGACAGCAGAAACACCGCACCCGCCGTCATTTCCATGCTGCCCGCCACCGTTGCCAGCACGCTGCCGAGGACTTCCTGCACGTTCAGCGAGGACGACGTGCTTCGGGCCGCCCGGAACAAAATGTCCCGCTCACGCTGCTTTTGCGCCGCTTCCCGGCGCAGTGCCTCGGTCCGCAGGGCCGCCGCCGCCAAATCTGCCAGCGTTTGCAGGCGCAGCAGGTCGCCGCCGCCGAACGCCGCGTCGCCAGCCTTATTCAGCACGGTCAGCGCCCCGGCGGGTCGATCCTGCAAAAAGAGAGGGACGACGAGGGCGGAGCGAACGCCAACACCACGCTCTACAGTGGGGTCGGCAGAGGGAGTTTCCTCGGGGTCTGTGCCGGGCGGCAGGGGATCATGGGTCAGCAGCAGCTCGCCGGACAGGGCAGTGCGCCCGGCTAGGGCGTCTTCGACGCGCACGGTCTGGCCGATAATCTCGGCAGCATCAGATCCGGCCACGGCGGCAAAGTCCAGCAGTGTCCGCGTGTCGTCCAGCAGGCACACGGCGGCCCGCGACGCACCGGTCAGCAGCAGCGCCTTTTCGGCGATCAGTTTGAGCGTGGCACGGGGGTCGTTCTGCCGGGCCGTCGCGCCGACAATCTGATGCAGGGCCACCAGATGCGGGTCCAGACTCGCATCCGTCGGTATCATGGCAGCGGGGTCGTTAGGAAAGACGGGGTCCATCAAAAGCGGGGCCTGCTTCCGGTCAGTTAGGTTTCGGGCAAAAAATGATGAAACATCAGCCGGTCATTTGCTGTCTGTTGACTTGTTGAAGACCGGTCAGCAAGTTTACATCGTCTGCATTGTGCCACAATCACGCCCCGCTGTCAAGAGAGAATATGCCTCGCTTCCACTGCCTGTTTCTATCCCACTTTTTAATTCGCCCTGTGATGCTGGCGGGGCTTGCCCTGGTGCTGCCTGCCGCCCACGGCCAGACGCCGCCAGCTCCGCCTGCTGCCCCGCCGGTCACGCCGCAAATTACGCCTCCGGCCCTGCCCGCCTCCGCGCAGCTTCCACCGCCGACGGACCAGCCGCCGCCGGAAGTGCCGCTGCCGGACCCCATTCCGCTGGGGCGCGGCTTTCTGGTCAGCGGGGCGCTGGACCTTCGCACGCGCACGGCGGACACCGGGCGCACCGGGGGCATCTGGGCAAACACTGTGGAGGTGGACGTGCAGCACGCCATTTCCAAAAGCGGCACGGCCCACGGCAACGTCTACGTGCAGATCCTTGCAGAGAACCCGCCGGATACCCTGCACGGAAGCAAACAGGATGTGCAGCTTGGCGAGGCGTATGTGATATATCGCCTGCCTATCGAGTCGGACTTCAACTCGACCGCCTATCTCAAAATCGGCCAGTTTCAGGTTCCCTTCGGCCTGCTGGCCGTGTATGACCCGCACCTGCTGATTTTGCAGCCGCTCTATTCGCAGTCGCTCGGCCTGCGAACGGACTTCGGTGCGGCGATTTCAGGCCGCGCCTACGGCTTCCTGAACTATGACCTGGCTGTGACCACCGGAACCGGCCCAAACCATCTGTACGGCGTTCCCAGCCGTCTGGTGACGTTTCGCCTGGGCCGGACCTTCACGACCCGCAACGGCGTGGTCAATGTCGGCGGCTCGCTCCTGCAGGGCCGCCTGCCAATTACAGACATCACCAAAAATGACCCGTATGCCTCTGAGCTGCCGCCGTCGGGCCGGGTGCGTGCCGACCGGGGCGGGTTTGTCAGCAAAAGCCGCATCGGGGGGGATGCCTCTTACGGCTTCAAGCGCACTACGGCGCGGGGGGAGATTGTGGCCGGGGCAGACGGCGACCAGCGGGTTCTGGGCTATTACGCCGAGGGAGACTACCGCTTCGGGGGCCGCCTGAGCGCGGCGCTCTCGCAGTCGCTGTTTGTGTATCCGGTCGGCAACAGCAGCGCCTCCCGCTCGTCGGCGGGCTTCACCTATGCCTCCAGCAAAAGCCTGACCTACCGCGTTCTGTACCAGTACCTGCGCGATGTTCCCCGCGACGAGGGCGGCGAGGTCCGCCACCGGCTGACATTCCAGGTGCTGCTGCGGTTTTAGGGGGTATACTGGGCTATGCCCCCGGAAGAGTCATCGTCTGCCCCGCCAAAGCCAGCCCTGCCGCCGTTCTGGAAGGGGCTAATGCGCGTGACATTCGCCGTCACCCTGCTGCTGTTCCTGACCCCGACGTTTTATGCAATTAAATACTACGCCGTGGACCAGCCCCGCGAGGCTGCCCTGCGGGCGGGCACGCTGACCGACCCTGCCCTGCCCCACGCGGACTATCTGCCCCGTCTGGAGCGGCACGCACGAGACGCCGCGCCTGCTGCCCGCCTGCAGGCGGTCACACGCATTGGAACCGTCCTGCGGGAGCCATATATCAGCCTCAAGCGCCCCATCGAATGCCTGTCGGCCAAAGCCACGCTGTCCAGTCTGGCGGCGCGGGACTCGAACCCGGCAGTCCGGGCGGCGGCGTCGGAGGAGTTAGGGAAAGTCGCATTGGGCGGGGCGGTGATTCGGCGGTAGAATAACACGGGGGTTCAGCCCCGTGTCCCAGGCTCATAGTTTTGCACGCTCATCATCTGCGTAAATAGCACTTCTACGGCAAGCTGGCTGTTCGCATTGCGCTCCACCGCCTGCCGGATGTCCAAAATCAGCCCCAGCGCCCGTTCCAGCCGCTCCAGCGTCCAGGACGACGCCAGCGACACAATCTCCTCGCGCCGGTCTACATTCACTAGAGACGCCCGTGACGGCCCGGCGACAGCCACAGCCAGCACATCGCGGACATACGCTGCTAGCAGGTCCAAAGCGCGGGTCAGCGGCTCCCGGCCCGTTTTCTCTTTTTCCCCCTCGGCCTCGTCGGCGTCCTCCCCGGCTTCCATTTTGGGAGCCAGCTTGCGGAAGTCTTCGCCTAGTTTGAAGCTTTTGATCGCCGGTGCCGTCAGCAGGTCACGGGCCAAATCCAGCAGGGCCTCCCGGCCCGACAGCAGTGCGGGCGAGCGGGACAGCACGACGGCCCGGCCCAGCCGCCCCTCGCAGTATGCCGACAGGAACCGGGCCTGGGCGGGAGCAACTTCAAACCGGGACACCAGTGCCTGCTCAATGTCAGACGCGGGCAGCAGGCCGAAATGCACCACCTGACAGCGGGACACGATAGTCGGCATGACGCCGCCAATGGAGCTGGCCGTCAGCAGGAAATGGGCATACGGCGGCGGCTCTTCCAGCGACTTCAGCAGGCTGTTCCCAGCATCCGCCCCGCCCCGCCCCAGCGCCTCGGCATCATGCAGGATAAAGACGCGCTTGGGAGCAGAGATCGGCTCAAATTGCAGATCGCGCAGGAGGGCATTGTCGGGAGAGTGTTCTTTGTGCCCCTGCCGGGGCCAGATTTGGGCAATGCTGGTGATGCGCGACGGCGGCGGATCTACGCTGCGGACATCGGGGGAGCGCCCGGCCTCAATGGCGCGGGCAATGGGGTCCGTGTCGGCGGTTGCCCCGCAGAGAGCTTTGGCAAACTGCCGCGCCGCCGTCGCCTTCCCCACCCCGTCGGGGCCGACAAAGAGGTAGGACCCGGCCAACCGCTGATGGGTCAGCGCGTTTTCCAGCACGCGCACGGCATAGGGTTGTCCGAGAATGTCTTGAAGCATAAGAAACCTACCTTCCTTGCTTCGCAGGGTCCTTCCTAAAGGAAGGATTAGGACAAAATACACCGAGCTTTTGCCGCGCTCTTGATCCTTCCTTTAGGAAGGACCCTGTGACTGAGGGACGAGGGAACAAGGTGGTAGGTCTCCGAAAGGCTGGATAAATTTGCGGCTGTTAAAACCGCTCAAAGCTGTCTACATTGACCACGAACGCCACCGCGCCGCCTGATTCCACCCGGACCGGGTGTGGGGACAGAGCGCCCAGAAGAGCGGCGGGGCCGGACATCTCCGGGGGGACATTGACGAAGCCTTCTGACGACTGGCAGGCTTCGCGGACAATCGCCATCACACGCAGGGCATCGTCGTCCTCCACACCAATCAGCACGGTGACATTGCCCTGGCGCAGAAAGCCGCCCGTACTGCCGAGTTTGGTAAAGGTCAGTCCGTTTTGCGTCAGGGCATCGCCGAGCTTGTGCTTGTCGCGTTCGTGAGCAATCGCAATGATGAGTTTCATAGGTGAGGCTCGACGGCGGCCCAGATGTCAGCGTGGATGGCTTCCGGCGGGCGGGCGGCGTCTAACACGCGCCACTGCGCGGGGGCAGCCTCGGCCAGCGCGAGAAAGCCCTCCCGAATACGGGTGTGGAAAGCCAGCGATTGCGCTTCCATCACATTGCGCTCGTTCTGCCGCGCCAGCCCCACCGCCGGGTCCAGGTCTAAAAGCACCGTCAAATCGGGCAACAGCCCATCCGTGGCCCAGGTGTTCAGACGCCTAATTTCGGCCACGTCCAGACCCCGCCCATAGCCCTGATAAGCCACCGACGAGTCAGCGTAGCGGTCACAGACCACGATGCCGCCACTCTCCAAATGAGGCCGGATGACCTGCGCGACGTGCTGGGCACGGTCGGCCAGCATGATCAGCAGCTCGGCGCGGGGGGCCACTTGAACGCCTTCGGGCGGATGCAGGGCCAGACGGCGCAGCTCGGTTCCCAGCGGCCCGTCGCCCGGCTCGCGAGTGGTCAGAATGTCGGTCCGGCCTGACTGGCGCAGGCGATCAGTGAGCAGCCGAATTTGGGTGGTCTTGCCCGCGCCTTCGACGCCTTCAAAGGTGATAAACATAGGTAGTCAGCAAGCCCCCCCGCCCCCAATAATGGGGGAGCCGGAATAGGAACAAGACGGAAGGGCGCGATATAGACAAGAGGGCGCAATAAATCGCGCCCCTACTCTAGCTCCCCCATTATTGGGGGCGGGGGGGCTGTTACGGACGGCTCACCCGGACGCGGCGGTTTGGCTCCTGGCCGATGCTCTCGGAAACCATCTTGTAGTTTTCCGCGATCTGGTGCTGCAAGCGGCGCAGGAACGAGTTCTGCGGGGCCAGCTCCAGCGAGTTCAGACCGCCCGAGGTGTCGTTCGTAATCTCTTCAATGGCTTCCTCCATCTGCGAGACGGCGATATCTTCTTCGGAGACTTCCTGCGGCATGCGGAAGATTTCGCGCAGGACGCTTTCGATCTGCACGTAGGTATTGCTTTTGATCACATACGTCGGCAGATTGCGCGTGATGCCCTCCTGCAATTTCGCAGGCTCTTTGCGGTAGTTGGCCTTCAGGGCGATAATGACATCGCTGTCTTTGACGTCTTTCGAGATGTACGCCGAGACGCGCAGGGTGCGGATGGCCCGCTCCAGGCGGCTGCGGCTGACGCCGTAGGGGAAGACGCGCAGGGTCTGCGGCAACGGCTTGCCATTGGAGAGCTTGGGCGGGGCCGAGTCGGGCGTCAGCGTTTCTCCCGAGGCCGTCGGCGGGGCAATGCGCGACGGGGCCGGGGCGGACAGGTCCTCCCGCGATGAGTCGCGGGTGGGGGCCGGGTACGACGTGCTGCTGCCGAAGTTGCCACGTCCGCGTGTGCCTTCGTCAAACAAGTTCGGCGTCCGGTCGCGGTCCGGCGGGCGCGGGGCCTCCAGGTCAGACTTCTGGATGACTTCGACCTGGCCCGACGCATTGCGAACGCGGATTTCCGGGCGGGGCTGGCCGCCGCGCAGCATCCGGTCCACGGTGCGAGTCACATCATGGTGGATGGCAAGCTTGTCCACTTCCATGATCTCAATAATGACTTCGAACGTCGGCGGGGCCTTGCGCTCCAAAACGGTCTTCTGCGTGCCGCGCTTTTTGGCTTCTTCATCGGAGAGCGTCACGGCCTGAATGCCGCCGATCAAATCCGACAGGGTCGGGTTCATCAGCAGGTTCTCTAATGAGTTGCCGTGGGCCGTGCCGACAAGCTGCACGCCGCGCTCGGCGATAGTGCGGGCGGCGAAGGCTTCCTGCTCCACGCCGATTTCGTCGATAACGACGACTTCCGGCATATGGTTTTCGACGGCTTCGATCATGACCGCGTGCTGCAAGTCAGGTTCAATGACCTGCATCCGGCGGGCACGGCCAATCGCGGGATGCGGGATGTCCCCGTCCCCGGCGATTTCGTTGGATGTGTCTACAATGATGACGCGCTTCTTGAACTCATCAGACAGTACGCGGGCCACTTCGCGCAGCTTGGTGGTTTTGCCGCGTCCGGGTCGCCCAAGCATTAGAATGGACTTGCCGGACTCGACGACATCGCGCATGATGTCGATAGTGCCATAGACAGCCCGTCCGATGCGGCAGGTGAGACCGACGACGCGGCCCTGCCGGTTGCGGATGCCGGAAATGCGGTGCAGGGTGCGCTCAATGCCCGCCCGGTTGTCTTTGCCGAACGCGCCGACGCGGGCGGTGACGTAGTCAATATCGTCGGACGTGACGGGAATGCCCTCGCGCAGCCATTCCACGCTGCCATCCGCAAAGCGGGCCTCGGCATCGCGCCCGAGGTCCATGATAATCTCAATCAGCCCCGTGGACACGTCGCCCGCTTCCACGGCGGCACGGAGGTCCGGGGGCAGGATGTCCAGAAGCTGTTCCAGATTGTCGGTGACACGCATCTGGTTGGCAGACAGGGGGACGGTTTCAGGCGTAGGCAGGGAAACATCGTCGTCATCGGCGGCTAATCGGTCGCGCAGGTCGGCAAAAGCCTCCTCGCGGTGGTCTGTAAAACTCATAGGTGTGTAGGTGCTGGGAGCATCGGCCTGGTCTGCTAAAGTTTGCTCGGCCATAAATTAAGTTTTGCGGTCCTTCCTGCAAGTCGGGAACACGGCACGGATGTTCTGCGTAACTAGAGACGCATTCCACTGATATAGTACCCCAAAACTGTTCATTTTACGGCAAATAGGCCGCGTTGACGGCAGGCGGGGCAGGTGGTATAATAATACATTCCAAGCCAAGTAGTCTCCTGCCCACTGCGGGCCAGAATAGGAAAGATGTCGTTGAAAATCAACGCGACCGGAACCGCCGGAGTGCTCGCCGTCGGGGCACTGACCATTGGAGCTTTTGCCGCCGGAACCCACCTCGGGCCTCGGCCTCAGGGACATAATCTGTATCAGCCGAGAGCGTCCGCCTCCCCGCAAAGCCCGCTGACCCTGACGGCTGCCAAATCTCCCGCCACTGTGGCACAGAACGGGGCGGATGCCAAACCTGATGATGACGCCGACACCACCGGAGATTTTAGCGGGGACGGTCCGGCGGCCACGTTCCAGCAGGTCTATCTGCTGGTCAAGCGTCACTATGTAGACCCACTGCCCACGGATGCTAAGTTCGGGCACGGAGCCGCCGCCGCTATGGTGGCTTCTTTGCAGGACCCCGACTCGCGCTTTCTGGAAGCCCCGGAAGTTGCCGAGCTGAACGGGCAGTCGCAGGGAACCTACCACGGCCTCGGCGCGGCACTCGCTGTCCGGCGTATCGCCCACGCCAAAACCGCCGACCTGCCTGCCTACACCGAGAACCGGCTGACCGTGGTAGCCCCCCTGCCTGGCAGCCCTGCCGAAAAGGCCGGGCTGCAGTCGGGCGATGTGATTACGACCCTCGACGGCAAGTGGGTTTACAACGACGCCTGGGTGTATACGCAGACGAAAGCCCTGAAGGCCCTTCAGGACGACCCGGTTTCCTTCAACAAGCTCGTGACCACCCTGCAAAAGAAAATTGACGGCTCGGTATCCCTGGCCGACGCGCAGACAAAGATGGAAGACCCCGCCGTGAAAAGCATCGCACTGGCCGTCACCCGTGCGGGGACGCCCCAGCCGGTTGCTGTTACATTGGACACAGCGGCGGCGACAACCGTTCCGGCAGTGACCTCGCGGAGCCTGCCCGGCGGCATCGGCTATATCAAAATCAACCAGTTCACGACCGATGCCGACAAGCAGTTTGCTGCGGCACTGACTGGCTTCGGCACGGACCCGAAAGGGCTGATTATTGATCTGCGGAACTCCCCCGGCGGCCTTTTGGAGTCCGGCGCGGCCATTGCCGCCCGGCTGACTTCAGCCCCGGCATTCGGGTATGTGGAGACCAAAGGTAAGAAACTTCAGACCGTCGCTATCACGCCCGGCACGAAAGTGACCTGCCCGATTGTCGTGCTGGTCAACGGCGGCACGGCGAACACCGCCGAGATGCTGGCGGCGGCCCTGCAAAGCGGCGGCGCAAAATTGGTCGGTACGAAGACCTTTGGCGATGCGTCGGACGTCAAGCTGATTATGCTGCGCGACGGCGCAGGCTTCACGATGACCGTCGGCAAGCTGCTGACGACCGGGCACACCGAGTTTGGCGGCACGGGCATTAAGCCCGACGTGGCCGCCCCGGACACGCCCGGAAGCGATGTGCTGGACCGCGCCGTGGGCGTCCTGTCTGGCCGCGTTGCCCGGCTGCCGATTGGCTCGATTTAGGTTTAAGGCGTAAGGAAACACTCAATGCGAATTGGACGAATACTGGGCCGGACGGCAGGAACGGTGGGGCTGCTCGGCGTCGCGTTTATCGGCGGCATCACATTCCACGACCTGCGCCAGGTGCATGATGCCGACTCTCTGACTACCGTGGTCGGGCTGATCCCGCAGCGGCTGTCTGAGGTGGTGATGACGGCCGCGCACGGGCAGGACGGCGATTACACGCCGTTTCAAACCTATGCCGATGTTCTGACCACACTCAAAGCGGGCTACTACGGCAAGGACATTGACAGCCGCCAGATGACCTACAACGGCATCCGGGGCCTGATGGGCGCGGTGAAAGACCGCTACACCCGCTTCATGGACCCGGCCGCCTACAAAGCGCTGGAACAGGATAATCAGGGTCAGTTTGTCGGCATTGGCGCACTGCTGGGAACCAACAAAGCCAAGCAGGTTTATGTGGTCAAGCCTCTGCCCGGCGGTCCGGCGATCAAAGCGAAAGTCCTTGGCGGCGACATCATTCTCAAAGTGGACAGCAAATCGACGCTGAACCTGGATGCCGACAAAGTGGTGAAGCTGATCCGGGGCGAGCCGGACACGCGGGTGACGCTGACCCTGCTTCGCAAAGGAATGCCGCGACCGGTGGTGATTTCCATGACCCGCGCTCTGGTGCATCAGGAAGTCGTGCAGTCGTCCATGATTGATCCGGTGCGTAAGATCGGCTACGTCAAGCTGTCCGTGTTCAACGAGGAAAGCGATGAGCAGCTTGGCAGGGCGCTGACCCGGCTGGAAGCGCAGGGGATGCGCTCACTGGTCTTTGACCTGCGCGAGAACCCCGGCGGCCTGCTGACCGAGGCACAGATGATCGCCAGCCGGTTTGTTCCCGATGGCCCGATTGTCTGGATCAAGGACAAAAGCGAAACGGCCAACACGATGGAGCATCTGGACGTAGACCCCAGCCAGCACACGGGCCATCTGCGTCTGCCACTGGTCGTTCTGGTCAATGGCGACAGCGCCAGTGCCGCCGAGATCGTTTCCGGGGCTATCAAAGATACCGGCGTCGGCACGCTGGTCGGTCAGAAAACATTCGGCAAGGGCCTGGTGCAGACCATTATGGGCCTGCCCGACGGCTCCGGCGTGGCGATCACCACGCAGCATTACTTCACGGCACACAAGAACGACATCAACCACAAGGGCATTCTGCCCAACGTGCCGGTGACAATTCCCGACGCCAACCTGCGTAAAGAAGCCGCGTTTTTCCGGGACAACCCGAATGCCATTTACGACCTCAAGTATGACACGCAGCTTCAGACCGCGCTGGCTCAGGCCCGGCAGAAGATGCAGGTTGCCAGCGCCCGGCCCTGGTAACGACCTCCTCTCGGCACAAGGGCGCGGCATTGCCGCGCCCTTTTTGGCTTTTATTTGGCTTTTATCGGGAACACGCTATGTCCAACTCGCCCACTCCTCCGCCCCTGGCCCCCTCGCCGCCCGGCGCGGACTCGCTGGCTCGTCAGGTGCGCCTGTACCGGACACTGGCCCTCTGCCTCGCCGGGCTGCTGATTGCTGGCGGCGGCGCGTTTTTCTACCTGCGCCATCAGGGCCAGCCGGTGACCGTCTTTGTAGACGGCAGGCCGATGGGCACGCTCCGCAATGCCGCGACGGCGAACCGCTTGATTGCCGCTGTGGAACAGGCGAAGCTGGGGCCAGCGTTTGCCAACACCGAGCCGATACGCCTGCAAAAAGTGCGGCTGGAGCGGGCCTCGGCAGGCGCGGCACAGGACCCGGATTCAGCGGTGCAAGTGCGGCTGGCTCAGGCGCTCACGCTGAAAGTTCGTGCCTCCGTCATTCTGGTCGGCGGCGTGCCGTCGCTGGGTCTGCCCACGCCGGACGGCGCGACACGCACTTTGCAGATCGTTAAAGACCACTGGGTCAATCAGCCGCCTGCCGCCCCGCCGCAGGGTTCGCCGACGTTTGTGCAGCGCGTTTCGATTGAGAAGCGGGCGATCAGCACCGATAAGCTCCGGCCCACGCCTGAGGCCGCCGCCGCGTACTACTGGACGCCCCCGCCCGCCAAAAACTACACTGTCCGCCCCGGTGACCTCGGATCACGGATCGCCGCCCGAAACCACATCTCGCTGGGCGAGCTGATTACGGCGAACCCCGATGTCAACCTGAACCGCCTGCGCCCCGGCGATGTGCTTCATATCCAGAAGATGCCGCAGGTTTTAACGGTGCGGCTCCGCAAAGTTGTCGTGTCTGAGGAAAAAGTGCAGCCCCACGCCCCCGCCGCCGTCGCTGGCCGGGAGCGGGTCACGTATCTGGTGACGTATTTGAACGGGCAGGAAGTCGGGCGCGAAGCCCAGAGCGTGGAGATCATCGAGCGCCCACAGGTGCATATGAACTTGTGAGGAACCTACCACCTTGCTTCGCAGGGTCCTTCCTAAAGGAAGGATTAAGAGGGCCATATCAAAAAACGCGCCCGTGCCTCTTGTCCCGTACTGTCCTAATCCTTCCTTTAGGAAGGACCCTGCGAAGCAAGGTGGTAGGTCTCCGGGGCCGGGAAAGATTTTACAGCCCTAGCACCAGATTGTCCCGGTGAATGACTTCATCAGCCACTTTAGCCCCCAAAAGCGTCAGGATGTCGTCGGTGCGGCAGCCCATGATTTTTGTCAGGGCTGCATGGCTGTAGTTGACAAAGCCCTGGGCAAAAGCGTTGCCGCCGGGGTCGGCCAGACGCACCAGATCCCCCGCCTCGAAATGGCCGGAAACATGGGTGACGCCTGCCGGAAGCAGGCTGCTTCCCTCGCCTAGAAGGCGCTGATGAGCGCCTGCGTTGACCGTCACCGTGCCGCGTGGGAGGACGCCGTAGGCAATCCACCGCTGACGCGACCGCAGGCCATTGGTCTTGGGCACAAACCGCGTGCCGCAGAGGCCAGCCAAAGCGTCCCGGACGACATCCGGGCGGCGGCCATTGGCGATATACATCTGGACATTCGTATTGGCGCAGATTTTGGCGGCCTGGATTTTAGTTGTCATGCCCCCCGTCCCCATTCCCGTCTGCACCCCGCCCGCCCGCTGCTCCGTCGCCCGGTCAATCGTTTCCACCACGGGGATAAGCTGGGCATCGGCAAACTGTGTCGGGTCCCGGTCGAATAATCCGTCTACATCAGAGAGCAATAACAGGGCATCGGCCCCAATCAGCGAAGCCACGAGCGCCGCCAGCGTGTCGTTGTCGCCAAACTTGATTTCGTCCACGGCGACGGTGTCGTTTTCGTTGACTATCGGGACGACATGGTGGCCGAGCAGGGCATGGAACGTGTTGCGGGCATTGAGGTAGCGGATGCGGTCGCGCAGGTCTTCGCGGGTCAGCAGGATTTGCGCGGCGGCAATGTCATGCGCGGCGAACGCCTGGGCGTAGGTGTGCATCAGCAGCCCCTGCCCCACAGCGGCGGCGGCCTGCTTCTGCGGGATGGAGCGCGGGCGGCCCGGCAGCTTGAGCCGGTCCATGCCCGCCCGAATGGCCCCGGAGGACACCAGAACCACGCTGCACCCCGCCGCCTGCTGGGCGGCAATCTGCGCGGCGAGGTCGGCAATGTAGTCCGTGTCCGGCGGCCCGCCTCCGCGTGTCAGCGTGCTGGTCCCAACTTTGATAACCAGCTTTTTGATAGGAATGTGCATAAGAGAGGAACCTACCCCTCCGTCCCCACAGCTTCCACCTCGGCGGCGTCGCCGTCTTCGGGCGTGTCGGCGGCGTACTCGTCGAAGAAGTCAAATTCGGCCTTGCCGATGCGGACGCTGTCGCCCATCTCGGCGCCCAGGGTACGCAGCTTGTTGATAATGCCGCTCTTTTCCATTGTCCGGTGCAGGCGATGGACGGCGTCTTCATTTTCAAGCTGCGTCATGGCAACCAGGCGCTCGATGCCACGGCCTTCAACGATGTACGTCTCAGTCGCGGCGTCGTAGCGGGCCTCCCAGCGGCGGTCGGTGACGCGGCGGCCATTGACGGTGTTCGCCGTAATCCGCAGGATGCCATCGTCAAACGGCGGCGGCAGAGGCATCTCGGCCAGACGCTCGGCCAGGAAGTACACCAGTGGCTCCAGTCCCTGACGGGTGGCGGCGGAGATGGCAAAGACGGGAATGTCTTCCTCGGCCAGCTCGGCCCGGAGCAGTTCCACCATTTCGGGATCGGCGATATCGGTTTTGTTTAGCACCACAATCTGCGGCAGCTTCGCCAGTGTGTCGCTGTAGTTTGCCAGCTCACGGTTGATAATCGCGTAGTCGTCCATCGGCTCGCGCCCGGTGGTGTCGGACAGGTCAATCAGGTGACACAGCAGCCGGGTCCGCTCCACATGGCGCAGGAATTGGTGGCCCAGCCCGATGCCCTCGCTGGCCCCTTCAATCAGGCCGGGAATATCGGCAATCACAAAAGTGCGCTCCTCGTCCACGCGCACGACGCCGAGGTTCGGCACGAGGGTAGTGAACGGGTAGTTGGCGATCTTGGGCCGGGCGGCGGACAGCGCGGCAATCAGCGTACTTTTGCCGACATTCGGGTAGCCAATCAGACCAACATCCGCCAGCAGCTTCAGCTCTAGCTTCACCTGCCGCTCTTCGCCCGGCTCCCCGTTCTCGGCAAACTTGGGGGCCTGCTTGGTAGAGGTCGTAAAGTGGGCGTTGCCGCGCCCGCCCATGCCGCCTCGGGCAATCATCGCCCGGTCGCCGTGCTTGGTCAGGTCGGCGAGAATGCGCCCCGTCCCCTCTTCGGTGGCCGTCGTGCCGAGCGGCACTTTCAGCGTCACATCCCCGGCATTGCTGCCGTGCATATCCCGGCTTGTGCCATGAATGCCCCGCAAGGCCTCATAATGACGCTGGTACCGAAAGTCCAAAAGCGTAGACAGGTTGGAGTCGGATTCCAAGTAAATGTCCCCGCCCTTGCCCCCATCCCCGCCGTTCGGCCCGCCATTGGGCACATACTTCTCGCGCCGGAACGACACCGAGCCATTGCCCCCGTCCCCGGCCTTTACATCAATCACGACTTCATCTACAAATATCATATCACTTTACCTGCTATGGAGCGACGGGCGAAGGCGTTTTTACAAAGGGCGGGGGCAAGCCCCGCCCCTCCCCAATCCTCGCCACTCGCTTGTCTCGCCACTCGCTTGTAAGGGCAGGGCTTGCCCCTACCCTCTTTCTATTACCTACGGTTCCATTTCGTTTATTCTGACGGCTGCACCCGTTCGCGGTCAATGACTATATCTCGTCATAATCCTATCTTTTTCTCCTCGATACCCAGAAACGCTCCCATGCGTCCTGTGATACCGTCGCGTCGATACGAAAAAAAGTCCTGCCGATTGCGATACGTGTCTTCGTCGCAGACGGCAATTGCCCCTGCCGGCAGGCCCGCATGCAGAAGCTGCTGAAAAATCACCGCCCGCAGGTTCAGCGTATACGTCCCGCCGAACTCGCTGCGCGGCAGGACAACGTTCGCCGCCCGTGCGGCAGGCATCGTGCGGAATTGATCTGCCACTTCCGGCCCGACTTCGTAGCTTTCCGCCCCGATGCTCGGCCCCACAGCGGCAAGGCAGTCGCCGGGTTTGCTGCCAAACTCCCGCGTCATCGTTTCCAGCGTCCGCGCCCCGATGTTGGCCGCCGTGCCCCGCCAGCCCGCGTGGGCCAGCCCCACGGCTTTTTTGCTCGGATCGTAAATATAAATTGGCACGCAGTCCGCAAAAAACAGCAGCAGCAGCAGCCCCGGCGTGTCCGTCACCAGCCCGTCCGCGCCCGGCACCGGAGCGCTCCCCGCTGTCACCCGTGCGACTTCCGCCCCATGCACCTGCTCGGCCAGCGCCACCTGCCCCTCGGCAACCCCCAAATCCGACCACAGCCGCTGCCGGTTTGCCTGCACCGACGCGGGTACATCGCCGACGTGCCCGCCCAGATTGAGCGACTCATACGGGGCCACACTCACCCCTCCGTGCCGGGTGGTGAAGCCCTGCACCACACGCGGCAGCCAGGCCATCGTCCGTGCCTGATACAGCGGCAGGTCGCCCACAGGTTGTTTGCGCCATCCGGTCATTGGTTCTTACTTCTCGTTCCTTACTTCTCGTTCCTGCTGTCTGGCGGCGTGATGCTGAAGTTCGGCGGCGGGGGCCAAACTCCGCTGCTTTCTGCTGGGGTCTCTGGCACGCTGATGTTACGGTTTCTCAGAAACGCCCGAAACACTTCCGCCAATGCGGCCTCATCCAGATAAGGAGGAGACCCGCCCGGTGTAAAGGACCCAACCGCGCTATTCAGTGCATGGATGGCGTTTACTTCCGCCTGTCCGCGAGCGCCACCCATTACAAAATTGTTTAGCAGCCCTATCAGCGTATCATAATTAGGGCTGGGGCGGCGCAGGACGGCAATCAGGATGCTGCCCGGCACAGACAAAAGCATCAATAATAGACAGCCGCAGCCCGTCATTGTAGACATAATACTTCAAGACACGCCATGCTCTGAAAGGCCACGGGTTGAAACCCGAGGCTGGAAAGTGCCCAGTGTCCAGAGGACACAAGACCCCTCACCCCCAATAATGGGGGAACCAAAACAGGAAGCACCGGCTTTCGTCTTGGCATCCTTACGTGCCCTGCACGGTGGACTTTTCTGAGCCTCGGGTTTCAACCCGTGGCCTCAACCTTTCGTGCTTTGCGTCGTGCCGCGAGTTCTAAGGCCATTTCTTCCAGAGAAATCGTGCGCCCGGCTTCTAAATCGGCAAAGCCCTCGCGCAGTTCGGCCACGGACTCCTCAAAGTCTGCCATGTCCCGGAACTCGGACAGATCAATAAGAGGGTCATTCTGCGCCAGTGTTACCAAATATTCGGTGACGGGCAGGCCGTGAACGGCGGCGTTGGTCCGCAGTCGCTCTTCGACATCCGGGGAGAACTCCAAAGTCACTGTCATTGCTCTTCTCCTGATCGTTTCCTAATCCGCCATTTCGTACAGGTCTACGTCTCCGGTCAGGAGCGACTCTTTGGAGGCGTCCTCAAAGAGCGTGTCGAGCTTCGCCAGATACTCGCGGACGGTCATCACGACGGTCGCATGGGACCAGGTGAGCGGAGACACGGAGATGGGGTCGCCGTTGTACGGGTGGATTTGCTCGGCCAGCACACCCGATTCTAGTGTGTGCTTGCGGACCCACTCTAAGATGTCCAGAGCATGGGTCAGGTCATTCGGCGTCTTGGCTTTGGCGATATACCACTCGGCCAGCCACAGGGTACAGATAATCCACGGGTTGCCAGGGACGCTGTCGATGTCCTGGCTGATCTGGTGGTAGTAGTCATTCTCATAGCGGGCGACGCCGCCGATGTCGGTCTTGCACCACAGACGCTCTTCAATCTGCTCCATCGTGGCGACCACTTTGGGGTCGTCGGCGGCCAGCATTCCAAACTGGAAAATGCCGTACAGGCTGGCGTCGATGTTGATGTCGGCATCCACCAGGCCCGTCACCGGGTCCACGGTGACGCGGCGGACGAAGCGGCTGCGCTCGGCATCCCACAGGTATGTCAGCGCGGCCTGCTTGAAGCCTGCCTGCGCCTTGCGGAAGCTCTGCGCGTGCTCCTCGTCGCCAAAGGTCTCGGCGAAGTTCGCGGCGGCGTTCAGGCCCGCCCACACGGCGGCAACAGTGAATGTGTGAATGCCGTGGCGCTCTTCCCACAGGTCATACGACGGGCCGGGCAGGCCGGTATGCGGCTCCACATAAGAGGCCAGAAACTCGCCCGCCCGGCGGATAAGCGGGGCGTACAGGCCGCGAATAAACTCTACGTCCCGGTAGCGGGTGTAATGCTCCCACAAGGCCCAGATCACCAGCGCGGTCTCGTCTTCCTGAATGGGAAGCTGCTGCCCCCCCACGCCGTCAGTCCAGGGGTGCCACGACGACCCCAGCGACTTGTCCGGGTTGTACTTGTGCAGCAGGTAGCCTTCGGGCAGAAGAACGTCTTTGCAGAACTCGTAAAACGAGCGCGTCACATCCGGCTGCCCGGCCAGGTCTAACGCATAGGCGACGAGCGCCCCGTCACGCGGCCACATATACGAATAGGTGTCGTTATTGAAGGTCAGGTAGTCCGAGTCGTTAGCGGCGATGATCGCGCCTCGGTTGTCGATCTGCGTCCGCAAAATCAGCAGCGACTGCTTGTAAAGCGTGACCAGCGGCCCCGGCAGGTCGCCGTAGGGGATGTCGTCCTTGTTGACCCACTGGTTCCAGTAAATCCGTGCCCGGTGCTGGAAGAATTCCGGGCCACGCTGCACGACGAGGTTGTTGATCAGTTTGACGGCGGCGTAGTCCTCGCCTGCCGCCAGCCAGTAGTAGACCGTGGCCGTGCGGTGCAGGTCGACGTGCGCCCCGATGGTGCTGTCCACGGACCCCTGCGCGACGGCGTTCATGCCCAGCTCCCCGTCTTCGGCATCGCGCCAGGTCCCTTCCGCGCCGTGGGCGCGGGAAACGCCGATGGCGTAGTGCCGGACGCCGAACTCATGGCCGTCATGGGTGGGGCCGTCGCCTTCGACGCACACATTCGCCAGCATCCACGTTTTGCCTTTGTAGTGGATCATCGCGTGCAAATTGGGGGCGTAATAGGCCGTGTTGCCTTCCTGCGACTCGTTGAGATTAAAGTCGTGATGCCAGAACAGGCGCACATCACGCGGCTCGTCGTGCAGGTTCTCGATCTCCACTTTGCGGACATAGACATCGCGGTCAAAGTCCACGCAGTCCCGGCAGGTCAGGCGCAGGCCCAGCCCCCAGTGCGTGAGCGTGACCAGCGTAATCAGCGTCTCGTCCTCATAGCGCAGGGTTTTCTCCCACGACGGCTCGGAAATCCAGGACATCTGGCCGTCCACCCAGACGCCAAAGCGGCACGCCTGCCCGCGTGTGTGGTTGGCCTGTCCGACATAGGGATAGTAGACATCGCGAAGGGTATAGCGCGAATCAAAGGTTAAAAGTAAATTGCCATTGGCAATGGGGATGTCTCGGGGCATAATAGTTCTCAGGGTTCCTGCGCCTATTATACCACGCCCGAAGACCTACCACCTTGTTCCTGCGTCACAGGGTCCTCCCTAAAGGGAGGATTAGGATTTCCGCGTGGGGGCGCTGCTTGCTGCGCCCTCCTCGCCTGTCCAGCTCTTTCCTAACTTCCGGCTCCCTCGCCTTTCAGAAGGAGAGGGCGGGGGTGAGGTTCTTCTCCCCGTCACAGGCCGAAACGCGGGCCAAATGCCGCCGCAAAAATAGTCGTAAAAATAATCTGCCAACCCCTTGACAAACCCCAACGGCTGCTGTATACTCATTCCAGCGCACCCAATCACTGCTCGACCGCGCACCGGCATTCGCAAGCCCCGGAATGCTGTTCTAATATCTTTACTGACATTCTTTCCGCCCCCTTCTGACATTCTTTCCGCCCCCTTCTGACATTCTTTCCGCCCCCTTCGGTGGGCTGAAACGCTTGCTTTGGTCTTTGTCTGGTTTCAGTTTCGTACTCACTGAGGAACCGCCGACTATGCCTGCTGCTCGTGCCAATGCTCTCAAAGCCCTTCACCGCCTCGGCCCGCCGACGCTGATTATTCTGGGCGTCTTGTGGGTGCTGCAAAGTGCCCTTGCCCATACCCCCGGCCACGGCGTCATTATCCGCAACCTGAGCTATGACGCAGGTACGGTCAAGGCCGGAAGCATGGTCACAGACACGGTGCGGCTGATTAACCTGTCGTCTGTGCCTGTGGAGGTGGATGCCCAACCTGGTTGCGGTTGTACTGTGGCCTCTGTGCCTGAAAAGCCATTGGCTCCGCTTCAAAGCGAACTCGTTAAGTTGGAAGTAGATACATATGGTATTAGCAAGGGCCAACAAGCGAAAGCCGTAATCATACGACTACATTCCAACCAAAAAACCTGGCAACAGGTAGGAACAATTCGGTTCCGACTGCAATAAAAGGAAACTAAAATGAAAATCCTGTTTAATCGTCTTTCACCTCTGCTCTTAGCTTTCTGTCTTTGGTCGGTTGGAAACCTGGTAGTAATCTCCACGCCAGCGAAAGGGCAAACCGAAGTCGCGCAAAATTATGGGGTATGTGTCAAAGACGAGCCTAGCCCTTACACGATTTCATATTCCAATTGCTCAGGAACCGCTGGCAGCGGCTGCAAGGGGTACTGCTATTACTACACATTTGATACCTCAACGTGCGACTACAAACAACAGGGATCAAAAAGCGATCCTTGCACCAATGGGAGAAATGCTGTGTTCAAGAATTATGTACTCAGCAATTGCCGTGCAATTGGGGACAACCTAAATCAAGCGTGCCATTGCAACACTGATAAGGGTGAATTTATTGATCTTGGTGAACCTACCACCGATACCAATTACAACACCTGCGTTCCGCCCAATACAGAAGCATAGTGGGTGGTTCCACTAGCGTGAATATGCTCTGGAAGCGAGATGAGATGAACACAAAATATTTTTTGCCCTTCCTTATGTTGGGATTAGTGTGCATTCTTACCGGGCGCACTTATGCTCAAACGAATAATCTTCCTCAATCTGTGGCTGCATCCCTACAAAAGCGCGAAGATAGATTGAGTCATGTGACTTTTGTTTGGAATCTCAATGTCGGCCAAACGACTCCCGCTCAATCAGAAAAATCAATACTGGGAATGCAGAGAGCTGTACGAAAGCAGTTGCCTCGTGCGTTGGACAAAAATGGAATAAAGGACGAAAACACAAGACGGAAAATGATTGAGAATGAGGTGAGCAATATCACCCATCTTATGAAAGGATTTTCGTTGGTGTCTACTAGTTCATGTCACATAACACGCGATGGAACCTCGACACTAGTTACTGGAGATATTCAGGGCAAAACAACACGTCGAGTTTTAGAATTTTACAATGCTAATGCTGGAATGATAGTCAATCGGTTCAATCACTCTGTGTCGGGGCAGAAACTTCCGACGCATTTTCCTGTGGCGTGGAGTAGCTCTGGCGATGCTATCAGATACCGAGAACCCTTCCGGTATGGATTTGAGTTGTTACCAGAACACTTCTCAACGCTTACAGGAACCGATCCTTTAGCAATGTATGGTACGACTTGGAACCTTTTATCATCAACACCGAACGTTTGGATATTAAATAGTCAGATAAAAAAAGGAGCTTTTTCTCCTTATTCTGTAAGGCTGACGCTAGATCGCAACCACGGCGACGCTCCTTCAATAGTTGAAATAATTGACGGAAAAGCGTCAACAAAATTGGAGGTGATAAGTTTCAAGCGTTATGGAACTGACTGGATAAGTAACAGGGTCAAGGTCTTTTCACAAATACCTGGAATTAAAAACCGTAAGGAAACCTGGGATTTACAAAACGTCGAACAATCTCGCCCGATTGCCTTTACTATATCGCCCGCTCGTCCTATTGCGGACTATCGACTTCTAGGAAATGATTTGACTGTGACAGATGCTCTATTTACAACAAAAGAGCAAGCAAGTCAGGTTATCTATTACGCTTGGAAGGGACAGTTTCCTAGTTTAAAGGAACTGAAGAATATAAAACGTGTCCAACATCCAGGTGAGTCAACTCCTGATTCCGCTCAATCTACGTCTGCTTCACCAGGTCTGACCACTTCTGCTAGCCGTGCCAGTCTCGCCAATTCCGCCTTACCATTCGCGGGTGGCTTCCTATGCTTAGTCGGCGGCGTGTGGATGTTTCAGCACCGCCGCGCCAAGTAAAACAGCCAAAAAGCCTATGCTTTTGTGCCCTTTAGGGGAACTGCTATGTCTGCGTTTTCCTCGCGTCTGCTCTCCCTGCGCTTGCTGCTGACACGCCTGCCGCGCCGCGCCTTAGTGCTGGGCGGGCTGGGCGCGTTCGCTCTTCTCGGTCTTCTGCTGGCAAGCCGCTTTGTCCCCGATCCCCCCGAAAGCGCCGCCGCGTCCCTGCCTTCCAAGCCTTCCCCCGCCGCTGTCCCCGGCCTGCCTGCGCCCCTGTCCACCGACGTCGCCCGCAAGCAGATCAAGTTTGTGACCTGCCTGTGCCGGGACGCCCAGGGGCGAGTGTGGATCGGAACCGAGGACGCCGGGCTGTGGCGCTACGACCCCGCCGCGCCCCTGAACGCCGACTACCTGCATTTCGCCGCCGCCGACGGGCCGGGGGACGACACCATCTATGCGCTGGTCTGCGACAAGGCCGGGCGGCTCTGGGCGGGGACGCTCAACCACGGCGTGGCGGTCTTCAACGGGGCACACTGGGCCAGCTACGCGCCCCCCTATGGGCCGCTCGGCTGCCGGGTGTTCGCGCTGGCCGTGTCCCCGACCACCGGCGGCGTCTGGATGGCGACCGAGGCGGGGCTGGCCCGCTACGAGCAGGGGCAGTGGACGGACTACACACGCGGCGACGGCCTGCCGTCCGACTCGGCGACCTCCCTGGCCTTTGCGGCCAGCGGCACGCTGTATGTGGGGACGCAGTGCGACGGCATCGCCATCGGCTCCCCGCGTGACGGCTTCCGCCGCTGGCGGGTCGTCTCCGGCCCGGCGTCCCCGCCCCGCACCCTGCGCGGGCGCGGCCTGCCGTCGGCCATGATCAACTGCCTCCATGTCACGCCGGAGGGCACGGTCTGGGCGGGCACGACGGCAGGGCTGGCCCGCAGCAGCGACACCGGGCGGACATGGCAGTTCCGGCGCGGCGGCGACTGGAAGGACAAAGCCTTCGGGCGGTTCACGAGCGGCTACGCCGATGTGCCCAAAGTCAACGGCATTGAAGTGGTCTTCCCCAACAAAGCCGCCTTTGCCGTCCGCGCCGCCGGGGGTACGTCGGGCAGGTTTCTGGCCGAGCGCGGCTTTGAGGGCGGCTATACCGGGAGTACGGACCATCCGATTGACACCAGCCATGTGCCCGGTCCCGCGCCGCAAGATGTTTACCGGGCCGAGCGGTACGGCAGCTTCGTCTTCACGGCCAATCACCTGAAGCCGAATGCCCGCTGCCGGGTGCGGCTGCACTTCACCGAGGTCTTCTTCCATGAGCCGGGCCGCCGGGTTTTTGACGTGCGGATCAACGGCAGGCTTGTTTTGAACCACTTTGACATCGAGAAAGAGGCGGGCGGGGAGTACCGCGCCGTCGTGCGCGGCTTCCCGGCCCGCACCGACGCGCAGGGCCGGGTGCAGATCGCCTTCCAGGGAGCCGCGCCGGGCGCGGACACGGCGGGGCTGGGCGAAGACTATGTGACCTGCCTCGGCGACAACGGCGCAAACCTGCTGGTCGGCCACCGGCAGCAGCCGCCCGAAGCGATCAGTCTCCGCACCGGGGCGCATCAATCGCTGGGGGCGACGGCGTATGTCAACGCCCTTCTGCCGCTCGGCTCCGGCACGGCGCTGGCGGGAAACTACGGCGACGGCCCTCTGTCGCTCTCTGTCCGGGACGGGCGCCGCCCCGCCGCCCCTGCGTCCGCCCCGCAGAAAGTCGCCGCCCTGCCCGCCCCCGCCGCACCGCCGACGCTGGCGCAGCTCAACGCCCTGCTGGCACAGGTGCGCCGCGTCGCCCCTGACCCCGCCGAGATGCGCCCCCATGTGACGGCACTGGCCGATGACTGGCGAACGCAGGGGGACTGGCTGGGCCGCTACGGGCGGTACTGGGCCTGCCTGGCGGCGTTCTTTCATCCCATTCCACAGGACTATCTCTGGGGCGCAGGCTGGGAGCCGGTGGATTACCGGCTGACCATGGGGCCGACCCACGCACGCGGCGACAGCCTGCGCTACTGGCTGCAACTGCGCTACACCGACAACCCCCGTGCGCTGGAAATGCCCGCTGCCTATCTGCACAGCCGCGTTGGACGCGGCTATACGTCCTGGGGCGTCAATCGCCGCGAAACGGAGGTAGACGACCACGGCGAGGCGTACCCGCTTGCCATGAACGGGCCAAACGTCTATGCGACACTGACCGTGCCCCCCGGCCTGTACTACCTGTCGCTCTACGACTTCAACAAAGACGGCCACAACGACGACAACCGCAACCGGGATTACCGCCTCTCTGTTCGCGCTCACCCCTCCGGGCCTCTCGAAGACCTGACCGGCTTCGGGCAGCAGCCGGAACTGGCGTACGGGCGCATTCGGGACTTCTGGGGCGGCGTCTACAAACGCTTTCTGGTGCGCGGCCCGCTCACGGTCAGCGTGGAAGTCAACCGGAACGGCTCCCTCAACGCTATTCTCCCCGCTGTCATGCTGGATTTGGTAGACGAGACGCCCGCCCCCTATTTTCAGAGCGTCAGCGCGTGGCAGCAAGCCGAAGCAGGGCGGGAAAAAGAGCGGCGAATGCGGACGGCAGGCTGGGCCAGACAGCCTCGCGTTGCCCCCGCCGCCTCCGAGGCCGAAGCCGCCCGGCAGCTATTCGCCGCTTTGCAGGAGGTCCGTCAGACCCATTCCGCGTGGTGGGCCACCGAAGGCCGCCGCGCCTATGCCGCCCTGCTGCGCCGCCGCGCCGCGTCCGCGCCGATGCTGTCCGCGTGTCATTATCAGCTCGGTCAGTACGCCGACTGGGAAGCCGACCAGAAAGCCGCGCACTTGACGCCGGCGCGTGCCGTGGAAACCGCTTTGCGCTGGGACGGGGTCACAAACTCCTATTCCGGTCTGGGGCAGGAGATCGTCACCGCCTCCCTTCAGGCACGGCCCCGGCAGGAAGCCCGCTTGACGCAGTAAAGGAATGGCGTTATACTAAGGGCATGGCAAGAACAGCAACGCGAGAAGAGTATGAGAAAACGGGGCGTCGGCGGGGACGGGCGAAGCGGCGGGAGCGGCCCCTGGGCGCGGCGGTCGGCTGGGCGGTGGCGGCGACGCTTGCGGTGGGGCTGATCATTCTGGGCATCCAGCTTTTGGTGCCGTCGTCGGCGATCCACAATATGTACCTGCTGTCCCATTATAATTCCAGCCCGACCTTGCGCGATGACCCGCTGTTTGAGCAGTGGATGGCGGACATCAACCGCGAGGAGGCACTGTTTGCGACGCCCCTGAGCCTTCTGTGCGGAGGACTGACCCTGGGCTGGCTGGCGCCGGCCTATGCCGGGCGCAGGCGCGTCCTGCGGGTGGCCGCCGTGCTGGCCTTTGCCGTGGTCGCCGTTTCGCTGGCCTTTGTCTGGCCGGCGGCGATTATCCAGCAGAACCGCCTCAACGAAGCAGGCGGGCGCATCGTGCAGGTCAGCATTCCGCCGGAGCTGATGGTGCGGCAGGCGATTTTGACAGTGCTATGGATCGGCGTCTGCGTGGGCGGTGCCTGGGCGGGTTTGTGGGCGCGGCGGCGCGGGCCGGGGGAAGCCAGGGGTTAATTCCCGACGGTTAATTCCCGACTTCCATTCCCGTCACCCGCACGGCGTCGGCATCCAGGGTCACGCCCGACGGCGTGTGGCGCAGAGTCCCTGACACCACGACCCGGTCGCCGGAAATCGTCGGCGGAACCAACTGCGGGGCGCTGACGGCAATCGGCGTCTCGCCTGGCCCGTCAGACACATAGAAATGGTCCCCCAAAGCATCCGAGCCGCTGGAAACGCGCACCGGCCCCAGCACCACCGGCGTTCCGTCGGCGTTTGCTCCGATCCCGGTCACCCGCGAAACTGCCTTCCGCCCGCCGATATTCTGCACCACCGTCAGCCGGGCGGTGCGTCCGGGTGTGACGCGGGCCAGCAGCCGCTGCCCCGCCGCCGCGACGGTGTACGACCCCGCTGGCAGTTTGGTGAACGCAAACACGCCGTTGCCGTCGGCCCGCGCCGTGCGCCGCACCCAGCCATCACTGCGGGTCAAGGTAATCGGCGTGCCGTCGGACGGCGTCAGGCCCGTTCCCGCCAGCAGCGTGCCCAGCACCTGCCCCGTCGTGGGAGCAGTCTTCCAGGGCATGGGCGGTGGGAGGACATCAACTCCGAAAACATTCGGCAGGGCCGCAAACAGCGTCGTGTCTCCCTCCATTTCCTGTCCATTGATGCCCAGCGGCGTGTGGTAGGAGTACAGCACCGCCCCCGCCGCCCGGCGACCTTCGGGGGTGGGAGTGCGGGTGTCCCGGATCATCCCCAGCGACCCTTCCACCGAGTTCAGATACAGCCCGATGCCGGGGGCGCAGAGCCGTCCGTAGGCATGGTTTTTGGCGAATTGGTCCCAGCTGGCAAAGCGGGCCGGGCCGTTCGGCCTCCCCAGCGCCACATAGGTCATTGGGCAGTTGAGGTCCAGAATGCCCTCGCGCATCCAGTCCCGCCACGACGCGAAGACAGCAGTATAGGCCGCGCTTTTTGCTTCATAGTCGGCATCGCTGGTCGGCGCATTGCCCCAGCAGATGGTCGCCGCGCTCACGATCATCTTCGGCTTCAGGGCCGTGGCTGTGACATAGACCCGGCGCACCAGGTTTGTCACCTGCTCCCGCCGCCAGGCTTGCCAGCGCGGGTCATCCCATTTCGGCATCCCCGCCGCGCCGTACCGGGCATTGTAGCGGGCCACGGACACAGGGTTGTAGCCCCAGTGCCCGGCGGTTTTGCCGTCGCCGCCATAGCGGATAAAGTCCATGTGGATACCGTCCACGGCGTAGTGCCGCACCACATCCATGTAGACGCGCACGGTCCATTCGGCGGCTTCGGGATTGCCGGGGTCAATTTTGGTGGCTTCCCTGTCAAAGTCCGCGCCGCTGTCCGAGATCGACAGCCATTCCGGGTGAACTTTCGCCAGCGCCCCCGCCGACGGGTTGCCGCCGACGGCGCAGGCATTGATCCAGGCATGGACCTGAATACGCGGCTTCCCCGCCTCGTGCGCGTGCTCGCACAGATACGCCAGCGAATCAAACTGGTCCGGGTTATCTTTAGCCCACTGCTCATAATGCGTGTCATAGTACGCATCCGCCCGCTTCCGCATCTGCACAAAGACGGCGTTGCAGTGCATCGTGCGAAGCCGCGCCAGCAGCGTGTCGCACTGCGCGGGCGTCTTGAAGCCGTCATTGAAGCCGTCCACCCAGAAGGCCCGCAGCTCAGGCCGCGTGTCCGCATAAACGGGCGAAGGAGCCAGCGCCGGAAGTGCCAGCAGCAGGGCAAGGGCGAGGAGCAGGGGAAAGGCAAACGGGGACCGGGAAGTTCTCATGCCGCTATTATAGCCGATTTCCGGCATAGATAGGGGAGAGTCGGTGTATAATAGTAGCAGCACACCGAAGGAGGCCACCCGCCGAAATGGGCGAAAAGCCCCTGGCTTTAGCCACGGGGATGTATAGCCCCATGCCTTTGCGAAGGCATGACATTGATGCCTTTATCGTTCCGACTTGTTCCAATCGGGTATAATATGACTAGTCGTTTGCCATGTGTTAAATAGATGGAATCCGAGAGTTGCATGGTCGGCTGTATGCCTGTTTTTGCTTCGGCCAAGAACAGGTCTAGCAAAACCAAAGCGACAAAACTGTAGAAAAAGGCTGCAAAGTTAATTTCATCGGGGCAACAATGAATAGGTGCAAGACTTTGGAAGCCCCACGATTTATCGCTGGGGAGTTGTCACTGATGCACCTTTCAAACTTCAACTTGACGACTGATGGCGCGATGCTCGCCCTTGAAGCAGAGGACATGAGATGAAACGTTGGTTTTTAGCGGCGGTTCTGGTTGTTCTGGTGCTGGCCTTCGGTTTTTTGAAGCAGGGCGTGCATAAGTCGTCAATGACGGAAGAGGAGCAGCAGCAGGCGGCACAGGAGGCGCAGAAGGCACAGGCAGACAAAGCGCCAGCCAAGAAGGCCGCCGTACCAGCAGCGAGCGCTGCACCCAGCCCGGACGCTCTGCCCGCCGAGCAAACAATCGCGGACCCGGCGACCGCCAAGCATCATATCACAGTCGGCTGGGTTTATGAAAATACCGACGTGGTGGACACGGGCAAGCTAAAAGCGGCCTTCGGCGAGGTTCGTGCCTTTGTCCTGCAAGGCGGCGGGGCTTCCTCGGTGGTCATCGTAGATTTGGATGTGCCGACCGAGGACCGCTCCCCGGCAGGGCAGGCCGTAACAAGTTTGGGGGTGGAAGTGGACGGGCAAAGCGTCTACGACCAGAACCCGTCCGAGGCCGCGCCAGGCACGCTTACAGCGGCACTGCAGAGCCATCAAGCCCTAACGGGCTTCCTGCTTGGCGGCCCCGGCGACGAGGCCCACGGCAATTTTGGCGATGCTGGCCGCACTGCTGACGGTTTCACGGGCGGTGTTCAGGTCTTCCGGGTGGATAGTTTCGACGGCGGCTTTGATTTCCATCGCCGAGCCTTTGACCGAAGCCGCAGTCACTTTGCCCTTGCCGACAATGCGCTTCACACGCACCGTCTCCTGCTGGGCAATGCCCTTGCCCGTCGCCACCAGGTTCTTGACAGCCACCGTGGGACGCTGCGTGAGCCGCTTGACGTGGCTGACCGTCTGGTTTTTGACATGGAGCGCCGTGACGACCAGCCAGATCAGCACGCCGATCATGCCCAGAAGAGCTAAAATCAGCAGAATTTCACCGAACAAATACAAGTATTCCATATCCAGGCGTTTACCCGGCCCGCCCGCCCGCCAAACTCACAGGCAATCGCACAAGGAGAAATAATGGCCGCCAAGACTACCGAAAAGACACCTACGAAGACCGCTGCCGAACCGATGACCTCCGGCACGCCCGTCCGCATCGCCGACCGGGAGGCTGGAACCGCCGATACCAAATCCGGCCTGTTCTACCCCTACTACCGGGGCCTGACCGGGACCGTCACCAAAGACTACGCCGATGGCACGGTCAGCCTCACCGTGGATGCCGACAGCCTGCCCGAAGAGATTCGCAAGCGTCATCAGACCGGAACCGAAGCCATGCGGACCAAATGGCTCGACGGCCTCTCCGACGAGGCCCGCAACAAGCTGTCCGCTGCCGAAAAGAAGTTCAGCCTGCGCTACAGCCTGCTCGTCGGCGCAGAGGATTTGACGGTCACGGGAGCGCCCGCCGAGACTGCCCCGGCAGCTCCGTCCGCCCATCCGGTCGGCGACGATGCGGGACGTAAAACGCTGAATGACTACGCCGACGCCGAAGCGCAGCATCTGGCGGAAATCGCCCAGGTGAAGGCTGCTTAGGGGCCGTCCAGCGCGGGGGCCACTTCAGCCTTATCACCGCCGCGCAGGTCGCCCACCAGCAGGGCGATCTGGGGACGGTTGCGCCAGAAGAAGAACAGGCTCAGGGCCAGGTAAGCGCCGATGATCCAGAGCCGCGACTCGGGCAGCAGGAACTGGGCCGCGAACAGGCAGAACAGCAGGCCCGCATCCCGCAAAGTCAGTCGCAGGCCCAGCAGGATAGACACGGCAAACAGCGACTGCGCCGAAGTCAGCAGCAGGTCCAGGCGCTGTTCCGTGTCTAGCGCCAGCGCGACGGGAACGGCCTTGCCCAGCTTCCAGGAGGCGATGTTGAAGACAAGGGGAATGGTCGAGACCAGCAGGGTCCACTGGTTGACTTTAGAGGAGACCAGCGCCCCCAGGCTGGCCGCTCCCAGCAGGCGCGAAGCAAAGATGGCCGTGATTAGAAACTCGGGCGCCTCCGACGCCAGCGGCGCGAGCCACTGTACCAAAGTTCGGCGGTCCAGGCCCAGCGACTCGCCTGCGTCAATCAGATGCTCGGCAAACGGCTCGGCGACCAGGAAGATCACGGCGGCGGACAGGCAGAAGAGCGCGGCCATGACTGCGCGGCGCGGCCCGTCGCGCAGGTCGCCGAGAAGGCGGGCTGGCCCGACCAGGTCCGGCTCGAGGTGGCTGCCCCGCATCACGCGGGCGGCATAAAAGCCGAACAGAGTCACCAGAACGACCATGTCGATCAGCGACAGCGTCCCCTTGAGGGGCAGCACGAAGGAATACAGAGTCGCCAGCCCCAGAAAGGCGACTTCGACCCCCTGCTCGCGGTCAATGGTGACGGCGTGACCGCCCTGTGCGGGGCGGCCAAGCTGCCGGGAGCGCAGCCAGTACAGCAGGGCCACCAGGGGCCAGGCAACTCCCACCAGGAGCCGGTTCGCGCCGGTCATGTTGACCAGAGCCAGCGGCCCGTAGCCCGCCGGGTCCCCCGCCGCCCGCCAGGCCAGGTACGCATCCACGGCGTACTCCGGCAGCACGGCGATCAGCGCCAGCAGGGTCAGCGCCAGCGCCCTCGGGATGTCGCGCTGGGCGACCTCCGCCGCCCAGGCCAGCAGAAAGGCGGCCCCCAGGATCGCCATCCCAAACAGTAGGGCGCCCGTAAGCGGCGAGGCATGGAGGCCCGCCAGACGCAGGATCAGCGCCGGCGCGGGAAGCGCGGCGGCCGCCGCAATGATGGCCCACTGAGTCGCACGCCACTTGGCAGAGGGAAGAGGTTGAGGAGGCAGGGGTGGTTGGGTGGCAGTCATTGTTGCTATAGTGTACCCCTATCTTGTTAGAGACTGTATAGAAAGCACCCCTGCCCTAAACGGCAGGGCTTTAGAAGTGCAGGCTCCCGCCTGCGCGGGCGAAGATAAATTAGCAAAATTGTCGGTTGGCTGTCTTGTGCCCGCGCAGGCGGGAAATTGCTCTTTCGACGCACGGGGGTTCAGCCCCGTGACACGGTTTCTATACAGTTTCTAAGACCCACCCCTACGCAGCGGCTTCGTCAGCCTGCGATTCCGGGGCCTCTGAGTCCGGGGCCTGTGAGTCCGGGGCCTGCGTGATCAGCTCATGTTCTTCATTATCGCGCGTAAACAGGTCAAGCTTGGCGCGAGCCTGCGCTTCCAGACTGCGCTCTTTCTGGTCTTCTTTGGCTCGCCGGGCCTGCATCTGAAACAGCACCAGTGCTCCGACTACCAGAGACAGCGCCCCGCCGAACTCCAGCGTCTCGCGGGGGTTCTTCCACTGCGTAAAGTGTTCCAGAAACGTCGTCGCCAGAATAGCGACGATCAGGCTGATGATTCGGTCTTCCAGGTCGTTAAGCGACTCCACATCCAGCGCCAGACTCAGGTTGAGCGGGGCGACAAACAGGCTGTACAGCCCCACGCCTACCAGCAGAAACACCACCGCTTCCAGCATTACCCGCACGACTTCCAGAAACGCCACCGTCACCAGCACTGTATTTGCCTGCCCGGCCAGTATTCCCTCCCACGCACTCCACACGCTTCGGGCCGCCAGCAGCGCCCCGACCAGAAACAGCGAGAATGAAACCATCAGCACAGCCAACACCGCCAGCAGTACCACATAGCGGCTGCGCCCGATGGCGCGGGACAAAGGCGCGAGCGCAGCGGTGTCAAAGCCGGATGCAAAGTCGGACGCGGAGTTAGAAGCAGAGTCGGAGGCGGAGCCGGATATAGGTTTGTTGGGGGATGACATGAAGAAAGTATACCCAGCGGCGGCGGGGGCAGGTGCATTTTGGCGGAGTATGGGGTAATATCGCAATTATGACGACTGAACTCTGTCCGCAGGGTGGCGGAGGCGTCGGAACTTAGTCAGGAGGCAGCCACTGCTTCACGGTTCGCCGTTCTCAGTATTCGAAAACTGACCTAGAAAGAACATCACTATGCCTGATGCACATGCGAACGAAATCCTCAGCGCCGGCGCTTACAGCGCCGTGTTCAATGCACTCTCACTTGCAGTCGCCGCAATGCTTGCGGGGACACTCTTTTTCTTTTTCTCACGCACCCAGGTCGGCTTCAAATACCGCCCCGCCCTGCTGGTCTCCGCTTTGGTCACAGCTATCGCCTGCTACCACTACTTCCGCATCTTCAACAGCTGGGTCGAGGCGCACGTAGTCACCGACGCCGGGCAGTTTGCCCTCACCAAGATCACGTTTAACGATGCTTATCGCTACATGGACTGGATTCTGACCGTGCCACTGCTGCTGGTCGAGCTGGTCGCTGTGCTTGGACTGGCGAAAGAAGAGAGCCGGCCTCTGCTCACCAAGCTGGCCGTCGCGGCGTTTCTGATGATCGCGCTCGGCTACCCCGGCGAGACGCAGAGCAACCTCGGCCTGCGGACGCTCTGGGGCACACTCAGCACGATTCCTTTTGTGTATATCCTCTTTGTCCTGTGGAAGCAGCTCGGCACATCGCTGGATCGTCAGCCCGAGGATGTCAAGCCGCTGGTGCGCGGTGCCCGTCTGCTGACCCTGGCAAGCTGGGGATTTTACCCGCTGGCCTACATGATCCCGCTTCTAGGCAACAGCCTCCCTTACGAGGGCAAGCAGGTCGGCCTTCAGGTGGGCTATACGCTCGCTGACATCGTCGCTAAAGTTGGCCTGGGCGTATTCATCTACTTTATTGCCATGGCAAAGACTCAAAACGACGCCAAAACCGGGACCAATCCTTTCGAGCCGACAACCGGCGCGACAGCGATGGCCTAACATCCACTGCTGACACTCATGACCTGAACCCGAAGCCGCGTCCCTTCAGGGGCGCGGCTTTCTCTGCGAAGAGGGGAGATGAAAGAGGAACGCATGACAAAAAAAAAGACCATCGCTGTCTATTGGACTGTTATCGCTGCCAGCTTCCTGCTGGCAAACTATGCCGCGCAGCACGCCTGGCCGCTGTGGAGCATCACCCTGGCCGGGGCCGTCTCCCTGGGCGCAGTTCTGGCTTACCTCTTCGCCGCTGATGCCCGGTGAAGAGACGCGAAAAACACCAGAGCAAAGTGCCGGAGCCAACGCTCGGGAACGGCAAAAAGCGGCAGGAGAAATCCTGCCGCTTTTTTTGTGCCTGTTTCGTTTGACGCCGATTAATAGTGGAGACAAGTTTTCCGTTACGCAAACCACACTGAGAAAGGCATCCACTGATGGACGCACTCACACTGGGCCTGGACAATCTGACCACAAAGCTCACACTCTCACAGGCCATGCTGCATTACAGTCTTTTCACTGCGATGATGGCCCTCGGCGCAGCCTTCGTTTTCTTTCTCGCACAGCGGGACCAGATTTTGCCCCAATACCGGGGCACAATGGTTACTTCGGCGATGATCTGCGGCGTGGCCGCCGTCGCCTATTATTTTATTACCTCGGAGGCTGTGCCCGGCAAAGCATTCCCGACCACGGTGCGGTATGTGGACTGGACGGTGACGACGCCGCTGCTGTTGATCAAGTATGTGGAAATGCTGCGGGTGCGCGGCACAGCGTTTGCCTGGAAGCTGATTATTGCCGATCTGTTTATGATCGTGACCGGCTTTATCGGCGAGCTGTCAGGGACAACAATTGGCGGGCACTGGTATCCCGGCGTGGCGGGCGGCATCGGAGCGCATTATGTCTGGGGGGCGATTTCGACGATTGGCTACCTGGCAATCCTCGCCATCCTGCTGACCGAAGGCAGGAAGATGGCACAAAGCCAGCCAGTGCCAATCCGCAATGGCATCAAGTGCATGAACGTATACTTATGGAGCCTGTGGGGCGTGTATCCGGTTGTCTATATCTTCGAGGGTCTGTCCGCCTCGCACCTGAGCTGGGGCATCAACCTGGACTGGTTCAATGTGGCTTCGTCGGTGGCGGATGTGATCAACAAAGTTGGCTTCGGCGTCACCGCCTACCTGGCCGTGCGGGCACTGAGCGGCGACGATCAGATGGCCCCCGACCGCATTCCCGAACCAGCAGTGCGCCGGTAATCTCTGTCCTCCGCTGCGCTGACCTGATTGCGGCCTCCCGCTTTAGACTGGTACAGCGCCTGATCGGCTCGTGCAATGATCTGACTGCCGGTGTCCACCACCGGCAGCAGGCTGGACATACCGACCGAGACTGTCACAAGCCGGTGCGGCCAGGGCTGCCCGGCAATCGCCTGCCGGATACGCTCGGCAATGATCCAGGCCCCCGCCGTGTCGGTCTGCGGCAGAAGCATGACAAACTCTTCCCCGCCGTAGCGGGCGGCCATATCCGTTTCGCGGGCGTTCTGACCCAGAATGTGTGCCACGGTTTTAAGAACTTCGTCCCCGGCGGGGTGGCCGAACGTGTCATTGTAAGACTTAAAGTAATCGACATCCAGCAGCAGCAGGGCCAGCGGCAGATTGTAGCGCGTGGCCCGTGCAACTTCTTCTTCCAGCCGCGTTCCAAACGCCCGGCGATTTTTGATCCCTGTCAGCCCGTCCAGAGCCGCCAGGGACTCCAATTCCGCGTTGGCTTTTTCCAGCTCCCGCATCTGGAATTCCAGCACGATGTTGTAGTTTTCAATCTGTTTGCGGGCTTCCTCGCGGGACAGCTCGTACCCGGCCCACTGCGCCATCAGCCGCACAAACTCAAGGTCGGCTTCCAGAAACGGCGTTTTGTGTGGCTCCGTGCCGTAAAAGCACAGCGTTCCATACAGCCAGCCATCTACCCAGACCGGAGCACCGATATAAGATTCCAGGCCGAATCCAGCATAGGCCGGAATATCGCGCCAGTCCGTCACCCCAATATGCTCCCGCGCCTGTGGACGCTCGGCGTCTAAAACACGGTCGCAGTACATATCTTTCTTTCCACAAATCATTCCGGCAGCAGGCAGGTTTTCCCCGGAAATGGCATACAGAGCCTCAAACCGCTCCGCTTCGACCCGTGACAGCAGCCCGGCGGGAACCCCGAAGCAGTCGCAGCCCAGACGCAGCAGTGCATCCATACGGGCGTCCGTCGTCAGGTCACGGGCCATCGACAGCGCGTGCAGGCGGCTTAGGCGCTCCCCGGCCAGACGCTCGGCGGCCTCTGCCTGCTTGCGGGCCGTAAGATCGGCAAAGGTCTGCACGGCGGCATAAGGGCGCTCTTCGCCGGGATGGCACAGCGGCGCGGAGAAGACTGCCAGCCACTGCACGGGTTCGTTGTCGCGGAGAATACCCATGACCTGTTCCGGCTGAATTTCTCCCGTCGCCAGCGCCATCCGCGAGGGATGTGCGTCACGCGGAAACTCACTGCCGTCTTCGCGGCAGAACCGCCAGCCGTGGCTGCTTAATGGCTGTCCAGCGAACGTGCCGGAGGGAAGATGCAGCAAACGGTCCGCCCCTTTGTTGCACATCAGCACCATCCCGTCCCGGTCCTGCACAGCGAACCCGTCGCGTATGGCGTTCAGCGCAGCCACCAGCAGCGCCTGACTGTCTTCCAGCGTCGTCTGAAGCCCCCGGCGGCGGGCCTCGGCATGGGCCAGGCCGCCCAGCAGCAGCATTGCAGCCAGCAAGCCGGCCAGGCCAAAGAGACCCGCCTGCAGCAGACGCGAAGCGGCGGTGCTTCCCTGCCGCACCCGCGCTTCAATAGCATATGTCTGCGTGTCGGCAGCCTGACGCATAGCCTCAGCGGCATTCCAGTCCACGCGCCCGGTGCGGGCTTGCTGGGCGGCCAGCACGGCCCAGGCCGTGTCGGTGCGGGCAACTTCTTCGGGGTAGCGCAGGCGCAGGCTCTGGCGAACGGCAGCCATGTCAGCGAAGGCCGCCCGGCTATCCTCGCCCCGGCTTCCCAGGGCGTAAAGCTGGAGGCTGCGGGTATGCAGGGAGGCGCTGCGGCGGACATCGCCGAACTGTGCAACCGCCTGGCGGCTTTCGCGCAGAGCCGCGTTCAGCAGGCTTGCCGGGACCACTGCTGCCGCCACAGCCAGAACGAGCAGCAGTCCTGCATTGACTTTATTCAGTTGTGAAAGCATTCGGGGCAGCATATCTGGCATTGATTATCGGCCAGGCCCTGTCAAAACAACAGTGGAACAGGGGCTGGACAAGATATTCGCCTTGTGTTACAATGAAAAGTGCTGCAAAGCGGGTAAAAGAAAAAACGCGCCGGGGGACGGCGCGTGTTGTGAAGAGTGAGCGGACAGATAACAGCAGAAAAGCTCCCCGAGTAGGACTCGAACCTACAACATTTCGGTTAACAGCCGAACGCTCTGCCAATTGAGCTATCAGGGAATATGGGCGGGAGCAAGTTACAGACGCTATTATATCCCCTGCCGACGCAGATGTCAAGAGTATAGAGCCAAAAGTTCAGCCAAAAGTTCGGTAATAAATTTGGCGAAACGCGGCGGAAAAGCGGCCTTGAAAGTCACCGAGATTATTTTTCAGCAGGACGACCGGGTGAGCCTCGTCGTGGAAATGCCCGAAAGCAGCAGCTTCACGACCGAGAACCGGCCCCATATTCCACGCATTCTCTTCAAGCTGCTGCCGCGTATGGCCACGCAGAGGTGCATCAATGATGAGGGCGTTCCGTTTTACCGGGAAGCGCGGGCGACGGAAATCCCCCATTTGTTTGAGCATCTGATTATTGAAATCCAGAATCAGGTCCGCCGGGGTGTCGGCGATCCCTTTTGCGGCGAAACGCGCTGGAACTGGACTCTGGACCCACGGGGGCGGTTTTATGTGACGGTGGATTATGAGAATGAATGCGTGGCCCTCGGGGCCATCCGTCTGGCTGAAGACATGATCAACGCCTTAGACAGCCGGGACCTGGCCCGCATCGAGTCTCTCAATCTGGCCCGCGAAATCACCCGCCTGCGTGACATCGCCCGCCTGAGCCGGCGGCGGGTCTGACAAAAATAAACGCCCCTGCTCCATTCTGGAGCGGGGGCGCTTTTGCGTCTTTGCCTAGCGCAAAATACTTTATCTCAGAATGCTGAGCACGGCAATCGCAATGCCGATGAGCTGGAAGGGGTCCACTCGGGACGGCGGGCTGCCCTGTTCGATGCTGATGTTGTCGCCGGGCTGCACCAGATAGGTTCCCTGCACGTTCGGGTCGCTGGCATTCAGCTTGATCGTCTGAGCGCCTTTGCCGGACTGTGTGCGGATAATGACCACTTCTTTGATCTTGGCCCGGTCGGCCAGCCCGCCCGCCTTGCCGATGGCGGCGGCCAGGGTGATCGGCGCTCCATTGGGCAGGGTGTATTCGGCAGGGTTGCGGACGCCCGGCCCGGTCAGCGTGTAGGTGGCGGCGACCGGCGCGGCGGGCACAATCAGCGTGTCGCCGTCGAGCAGCACCGGGTTGAGCGAGGCATCGGTCGGGCTTTGTCCGGCCTGGGCATAGCCAAAGGGCGCGGTGGTGGTGGTTCCAAAGTGCTTCATCACGATGCCCGCGACATTGGCGGCGGCGGTCGGGCCACCGGCGGCCTGCAGGGCGCTGTAGGCGGTGGTCCCGGCGGGAACCTGGAAGCGGCCCGGCTTTTCGACCTGCCCCAGCACGGTGACATAAATTGGCTGTGCCTCGCGGCTGATCACGCTGACCACATCGCCGTCCCGCAGGACCGGGTTGCCAGTTTCGGCCTTGCTGTCCAGATAAGCGCGGTAGTCGACGGCTTCTTTGTCTTTGGTGTCGCCGCGTGTGATTTCAATTTTGGACAGGTCGGCGTTCAGCGCCGGGACCGCCTGCTGAAGAACGTCGTCGAGGCGGGCATTGGTGCGGACAGTGTAAGCACGGGGGGCGCTGACCAGGCCAGTGACGGTGACGCTGATGCCGCCCGCATCGGCGATGGTGACAATGACCTGTGGGCGCACATAAAACTGCGACAGGCCGGTGGCGGGCCTGCCGCCTGCCGCCGTGGCGCCGCGAATGACGGCGGCAGCCTGCACCGGGGTCAGGCCCTGCACATGGACCTGATTGATGTAGAGCATGGTGATGTCGCCCTGAGCGTCCACCACGTAATCACCGGTGAGCTGTGCTTCATTGGCGACCGTGATATGCAGCTTCGCGCCGGTGTCAATGAGTCCTGCCTGCGCGGCGGTCGTCTGGGCGCGGGCGGACGGCATCAGGGTCAGGCTGCAGGCACAGACCAGCAAAAATAAAAACGCGGCGCCCAGACGTATCAGGGGGCGAGGGGCGTGGCCTGTTGCGAAATTCATAGTCGTAAAAGTGTTCCTTGCTGACATTTTTCGGTGCTGAATAAAGTGATCACGAGCATAAACAATGCCAATCGGCGCGAAATGCCCAGATTCCGGTATCAATAGCAGAGGCATCAGGCCCAAGGCACGACTTTTTCGTTCTGCTCGCTCTCCCCATTCCTCCTGCGATGTGTACAGCAATGACACCGGGAAACAAAGGCAGGACGAGCGGTCATGCCCGCTCTGCTACACCGTAACATAGGCCCGGCCATTTGTCAAGGGGAAACAAAGATTTATTTGGCTTCCGGCGGACCGTAAACCAGCAGGGTAAACGTACCAGGGAGGTAGGAGCGCCGCCAGGGCGGCGTGCCGGGCGCAGCGGGGGCGGGGGTCGCTGTCACCAGAAAGACCCGGTGCGTTTTCGGGTCCAGCGCCAGCGTCCGCGCCCCTGTTTGGGTGGCGATAATTTGCACGGGCAGATTGTTTTCAGCCGTCACCACAGTCAGTGTGCCGTCTTCGCCGTTAGAGCTGAACACCAGTCCTGTGCCAGGGTCATACGCGGCGGCATCGGGACCATCCCCGATGGCAGGCGTGGCAATCATTTTGCCGGTATCGGCGTTCACCACCGCCATTTTGCCGCCATCGCAGACCGCAAATAAACGCCGATTTTTCGTGTCCATTGCCAGCCCGGACGGCGACTCCAGCGGCGCGAGCGGGTACCGCGCTTTAATCGTCAGCGTCCGGGCATCAATGGCGGCAATCTCGCTTTTGTCTTCAATGTTGTCGTAAATCAGGCCCTGCCCGTCGGCAACGGCAGACTCCGGGCGGCCTCCGAGGGCAATCGTGCCGACGACTTTGCCAGTCACGGCATCAATCGCCGTGGCGCTGTCCCCGCCGCCGTTCAGCGTGAACACGCGCTGTGTGACCGGCTCATAGACAATCGAGTCGGGCCGCTCCCCCACCCCGATTTGTGCCAGTGGCTTGAGCGTCTTCAAGTCAAAGACCGTCACAGAGTTGCTTTTGCCGGCGCTGGCATAGCCCCGCCCCAGCTTCACGGCCAGCGCGACCCCATGCACCCCATTCGTGCCGGAAATATTGCCGATTGTCTTGAGCGTGTCGCAGTCCAGCACCAGAACGTGTGTGCTATGAGTGACATACAGCCGCCGCGCCGCCGGGTCCAGGGTCAGATAGTCCCAGCCGCCGTCGCCCGGCAGGGGCACTGATGAAAGCCGCTGATAGATCAGCGGCGGCGTGGGGGCAGCGTGCAGCAGATGGGCAAATTGGGGTCCGAGCAGGGGGGCGGCAACGGTCAAGCTGATGGTCAAAGTGACGGTTTTCATAGACAGAGTGTACCTGATATGCTGCTCAGAAGAATGCAGTCCGCGCCTCGCTTCGCTGCACCCCCGCCCAGTTTTCCAGATGCGTGTCAAGAAAAAGCGCCCTGCTTTTTGCGCCGAAACAGCGCGGAAACATAGTTCTGGTATCCTCGCAAGCATCGGGTCGGTTCGGTATGGACGCAGTCATTCACTAGACCGCTTCGTGGCTCCTTTACGTGGCTCCTTTTGGCAACGCTGCCTGTCTGGAAAGGAAACCCCTGATGACGCATTTTGACACGTCTCAAGAACCTGAAACGATCACCATGGAAACGCGCCAGCAGCGGCGCGTGCGGCTGGGTCAGGCCGCCCCGCGCTTTTTGCAGGGCGTGTTCCCGTTTACGGGACGCGGCTTTTTTGACCTCGGCCCGCCCCACAATTCGCTGACTTACACCGTACCGAAGGGCAGGGCCGCCGAACCGGCGGCGGCACAGCGCGGGCGGCAACACGCTGACTGTCGGCGATGTCCGGCTGGACCTGGCGGGCGGCTGTGCCCGCGACGCCGCCGGGTCTGGGGCGTGGACTTTGAGGGCGGCGAGCGCACTGTAGGCATTCACATCCGCCGCCTCCACGCCAAGATGCCCGCCCCAGTCCGCCGACCTGTTAGAGACACGCTGGGGCATCGGCTACGGCCTGTGGCAGTGACAGTCTGCTAGAGCTTATGTTCCTGCCGGATGGCTTGCAGCAGGCCGTCCGCCGCCGCTTCAATCAATTCGTACACCCCGTCAAAGCCGCCTTTGTAGTACGGGTCCGGCACTTCGGTCTCGCCGCAGTCCGGGGCATATTCCAGAAACGGACGCACCACGGCGCGGGCCGGTCCTATCGCCCGCACATCGGCCAGGTTCTGGTCGTCCATCGTCAGGATGTAATCAAATGCTTCCAGGTCACGCGGCGTAATCAGCCGGGCGGCGTGCGTATACTCAATCCCCTCCCGCTCCAAAACTGCCCGTGTGCCCCGGTGCGGCGCATTGCCGAGGTTCCAGTCCCCGGTCGCTGCCGAGTCGACGTCGATTTTGTCTTCCAGCCCCGCCGCCCGGACCTTCTGCGCGAACACCGCTTCTGCCATCGGCGAGCGGCAGATATTTCCTAAACACACGAATAATACACGAATCATAGTTGCAGTAGCTTTCTAATCTAAACCGTCGGAGGGAGAACAAAAACCCATTGCCTGCCTCGCTTCCTCTCATGGGGGCCAGGTGGCGGGTACACGCCGTTCTTCACACCTAACTGATAATTGTAGTCCTGAACGTCCTCTGCAACGCCGTTCTTGCGGGCCACTGCATGAATTTCTTCTTCAGTGGAGAGAATTAGTACCGATATTCCTTGAAACTTACCCTTTACTATGCCGAAATCAGGACTTGAAAAGCGGTCATCGAACCAGAACGCCTGTTTATACTGTGGGAGCCGGGCAGCACGCATATAACCCATGACCCCATGCCGCCATGTGGACGGACCGGCTAAAATGCGAACCCCGCTGGCTTCCGGGTGCTGAGAAAGCTCACGCGAAAGCCGCTGAAGCGAAGCGCGTTGCTCGGCCAAAAGGTTGGGGTAGGCCCCGATGTCAACCGTGAGAGGAGGTGAAACATCTACTTTTGGGGGAGGCACAGGGCGCAAATATTGAAACAGCCAGGGGCCACCCACAAGCATCACAAGCGCGAAAAGCACGATCAGTTTGTTCAACCGGGTATCCAATTTTAGTTCAGCCAGTCCTTTTATAACTTTTTTATGATTGGTGGTACGTCTTTGCGCCATGACAGGCACACATCAAAGACAGCCAACTGAACCTGGATACGCAGTGCTGTGTAGCCAGAGCAGGACAAAACCACAGCCTGTTCCAGAGAGGTTTCTGCAAGTTCCATTGAGATGGCTTTATGCTGTTCCATCTCCCAGCGCAGCTCTTTGAGAAGGTAGCTGTGCAGTCTCTCATCCAAATTTCGCCTCATTCTGCCAGGCAGCCTCGGTCACTATATAAATGCTCTCACGACGCACGAACCTTTTCGGGTATTATTGCCGTTAAGAGATATTATGTCAATGCCGGTGTCCGAAAACCCGTTCCCCGCCACGCGGGCCGCCGATGTGTTCAAGTCCGATGCGTTTGAACCCAAGCCCCTCGAACCTAACTCCTTTCCCGGCGCGGGACATCGCAAGCTGATTGCGCTGTCCCTGAACACACACCTGCCGCCGCTGTCGGCGTTCACGGCTTCCAAAGATGTCCGCTACCACCCGATGTTTCAGGGCCTGCTGTTTCCCTGGGTCTGGCGGGTCTGGATGCAGCGGTTTACCCATGTCGGCCACTATTTTCTCTTTGCCACGGTACTATTTATGGCCTTCGGCTCCATTTCGCTGGATCAGCAGTGGTATGTGCCGTTCACCTATGCCGTCGGCCTGTGGGTGGCGGCAGGGTTTGGCGAGGTCCTGCGCCGCCCGCGTGTGCGGCTGACGGTGCGCCATGCGTCCCGCGTTCGGGCCGGGGACACGCTGGCCGTGGAGATTGAAGTCGAGTCGCTAAAGCGGCGCGAAATCGGGCTGACCCTTCTGCCGGACCTGCTGCCGCCGCCGATTGATGCCGTGCCCGAGGAAGGCGTCGGCCTGCCGCCGCTGGCACGGGGGGCCACGGCGCGGGTGTCTCTGGGGCTGCATTGCCGGACACGCGGGGCGTTTCGCCTGCGCGGCTTCCGGGCCGAGACGGCGTTTCCGCTGGGGCTTCTCGTGGCGCAGCAGTTCCACCGCGAGGAGCGCCTGCTGCTGGTGCAACCGAAGTTCACGCCGCTGGCCCGCGTGGACGTGCCGACCGGGCGGCGCTATCAGCCCGGCGAAATCGCACGAGCGGCGCATCTGGGGGACTCGCGGGAGTTCATTGGCAACCGGGAGTACCGCGAGGGCGACCCGGTGCGGAGCATCGACTGGCGGGCCACGGCGCGTCTGTCCCGGACAGTGGTGCGCGAGTACCGCGAAGAATACACCTTGCGGGCGGCCTTAATTTTGGATACCTACGCCCCCGCCCCGGCCCCCGGTTTGCCGCCCCCACCCGCCTTTGAGCGTCTGGTATCTCTGGCCGCCGCGCTGGCCGACTGGACCACGCGGTCGGGCTATGAAGTGGATTTGGTCGCCGCCGGGGCCGCCGTGCGTCCGCTGGCCGAAGGCCGCGAGAACGGACTGGACGAAGTCCTGGACCTGCTGGCCTCGGTGAGCGCCGACGACCGCGACGAGTTCGGCGCATTGGACGAAGAATTGGCCGAGCATCTGCCGCGTTTGACCACGGCGTTCTGCGTCTTCGGCGACTGGGACACGGGCCGCGCCGATTTCGTGGAAGACTTGCAGGCACGCGGCCTCGGCGTCAAGGCCATTGTCGTGCGCGACACCCCCTGCACCCTGCCGCCCGGCGATGTCCTGGTGCTGACTTCGGCACAGGTGGACGCGGGGGCGGAGGAGATATAAGAAGATGATTTCTTACCGCTCGGGATACCGCTTCGTGCCGTGGCGCTACAATTTGGAGGAGGAATACTATGAACCTGACCTGCCAGAAGAAGTAAAGTGGGAACTGCTGGCAGATTTCACCCGCAGTCATCTACACGATGCGATTTATTTGGTGCGGTGGGATGAGGAAACGCCTGAGCCGCCCGGCATCAGGGCAGTTTCGGACTCCTTGGTGAAGCTGTTAAAGTCGGCAGAGGCTTACCCCCCTGCCCTAGCGATTGCCCGCGACGTGCGCTTTCGAAAGGATTTCGACGACCGGTCGGCAGAGGAAGCGGTTGAAGAGTTCACCACTACCCTGCGCGGTGAGCTTAACCACCAAAGGGACCGCCCCTTCTTCCTCGCCAGGGCGTTGGCAGACCCCTCTGGCTTTGTCGGCTACAAGACCGAGGGGCAGTACTACTGGATTGTCGGCTACCGGCCTCAGCGCATCGGGTATGAGGTCTCATGGGTTTCCAGAGACTACTTCGTGTACCAAAACCCCATTACAGACTTTGATGTGGATGTGGCTTACCTTGCGGAACGGTTCGCGGTTCGCCCGAAGATTAGCGTTTGACCGACACAAAAAGCCACGGGGCTGAACCCCCATGCTTTAAAAGAGCAAGCCCCC
>CAXUKS010000014.1:0-88413 GCA_964251675.1 uncultured Armatimonadales bacterium | reverse complement strand
CCTTTCGGGTCAATACTCACCATGCCAGTGGTACAGTTTTTGGGGCACAGGTCATCCTTCCTGTCCAGATTAGAAAGGCAGCCGCTTCCCGGCTGCCTTTTCTACTTTACCTCGTATTTATATGACAGCGCAAGAGCGTCTGTTAGCCAAAGTGCTATTGTCTTGGGAGTGAGCGACGGCTGCCGTAGATGTACGTTATCAGGGCAGCGGCCTGAATGCCCGCAAGGCCAAACTTGGCCCAGTGGGGCAGGGAGGTGTGCGAGACGTTGCCCTCTAAGATGCCGGCGATAATCCACAGGGGGATCGTGCCGATCATCAGCTTGCAGGCATCACGGCCATTGGCGAGCAGGGCCTCTTTGCGCGAGTGACGGCCCGGCGACAGGATGGCCCAGCCGAGGCACAGGCCCGCGCCGCCGCAGATGAAGGTCGCAGACAGCTCGCAGATGCCGTGCGGCAGCAGGCCAGCCCACATGGAAGCCAGATGCCCGCCCGGCTGCACCAGCGCCGTCAGCGCCCCGATCATGGCCCCGTTCTGGAACATCAGCACCACCGGTACAAACAGCGTCAGGCCCGTGGCAAAGGCCGTGATGCCGACCGTGGTATTATGGGTCATCAGGCTGGATGAAAACAGCACGCCGTCGCCCAGCGGCACATTGCCGTTGTCGGCCCCGCCGTTTTTCCAGAAGTCAATCACATCGCGCAGCTCGCCGGGGAAGTACACGCTCGCCAGCGCCGGGTCCCGATGCACCAGCGCATACGCCAGCAGCGCCCCAATCAGGTTCAGCGCCACGGCGGCCAGCACAAAGGGCATTCGGCGGCGCAGGGTTTCCGGCAGGCCGTAGGCCAGAAAGCCCCAGATGCGGCCCCATCCGCCAGATTCCTCGGCATAAATGACGCCGTGGGCATTGCCGACCAGCTCATTCAGGTATAATACAAGGTTAGGATTGGCTTTCTGAGCGCGGGCATAGGCGAGGTCGGCGGCGGCGCGGCGGTACAGGGAGCCGAGGGCGGGCAGGTCCTCACGCGGCAGCTTCTTCAGACCGCCATTTTTGGTCCGCTCGATAATCACCGACAGCCGCTCCCAGCCCGCCCGCTTTTTGTTGATAAACGCCCGCTCATCAATCGCCATACTTTTGACCCCTTGTGTTCTTGTACGCCCGTTGCAGTATACCGCGCCCGGAGGCTTCATGTCACGCGAGATTTTAGTCGTCACGCCGGAAAACATCGAGATTGAGTATGAGCTGGCCGGGGTCGGCACGCGCTTTCTGGCAAACCTGCTGGATACGTTTTTTCAGCTTGCCATTTATCTGGCCCTCTGGATTGTGGTTCTGATTACGGCCTGGGCGATTGCGCTCGGCACCGGCGCTGTGTCGCAGACACTCGGGATCTTTTTCGCGCAGGCGGAATTGGCGTTCGCGCTGATCGCAGGCTTTGTCATCTGGTGGGGGTATTTTATCTGGTTTGAGACGGCCTGGAACGGGCAGACGCCCGGCAAGCGGCAGGTGGGCCTGCGGGTTATCCGCGACGGCGGCTACCCGATCAACGCCTACGCGGCCATTCTGCGTAACCTGATCCGCCTGATGGACGGGATGCCCGTCGCGGCGCTGGTGCTGATTAGCGTGGGAACCGCCGGGAAAGACCCGGTCTACAGCACCTTCGGCGGCCTGGTGCTGCTCATTCCCGTGGCCTGCCTGCTGCTTTCCGAGCGGTATCAGCGCCTCGGCGACTTCGTGGCCGGAACACTTGTCGTCAAGCAGCGTGCCCCCCGCGTGCCGACTCTGGAAGCCCTCGCCCCCCCGGCGCGGGTGCTGCCGGAGCATCTGGCCGCCTACGCCCTGGCCGACATCGGGCGGCACGTTTTCGAGATGACCGTGCCCGAATACCGCGCCGTCCGCCACTGCATCGACCGCCGCTGGCAGCTTCCCCCGGCGGTGCAGCAGCCCGTCGCCATGCGCCTCGCCGTCCCCCTGATGAAGCGCCTCGGCATCGTCCCCCCGCAAGGTGTTATTTCCGTCAACTACGCCGACTTTTTAGAGTACCTCGCCGTGGCGTTTGAGCAGTACCGGGGTGTGAAATAAATTTTCGCACAATTCTTACAAAATCCCTTGACAAAATCTTTGGCCGGGTTTATACTGTTCTCATAGCGATAAACGCCAGCATACATGACGGTTCACGGATTGTAAAGGAGACCTACGATGTTCTCATTTTGTTCCTCAGTTCTGTCCCTGCCCAAGCCCGCTCTGCGTCCCCAAGCCCGCTCTGCGTCCCCAAGCCCGCTCTGCGTCCTTGAGGCCATCTGTCTTGCAAGTTTTGGTTCTATCCCTTCTTTTTGTTCTCTCCCTTAGCCTGCTCACGGTCCGCCCCGCCCAGGCGCAGTATCTCGGCGAACAGTTCCCCGGCGGCTATCTGTCTGCCATTCCCTGCGACGCCAGCGGGGTTCCCCTCAACCCCCACCCGTACCCTGATTACGACGGCTTCTACCCCATGACCGGCACGCAGAACTTGACCATCACCCACACCTACTCCGGTGAGATGGTAAGCGCCGGGCTGGCGGCCTGGCCCAATGGCTACCAGGCCGAGTGGCTGGATCCGCTTTACCCCATCCAGATGACCGCCCCCAACGCCTCGCCCAAGCCCGACCCAACGCATCTTTACACTGGTTTGGGCATCTATGCGGGCATCGATTCGGCCCATGAAGTGGATGCGGGCAACAGCTTCGGCTCCTACGGGAGCTGGTGGTATACCTTGTACAACAACGGCGTGCCCCACATCGGTCCGGTCAACGGCTCGGTCACGGTGGCTGTGACGGCGGGGCATTTGGCCTCTTACTTCAAGGTAACCTGGTATCCGTCGTCGTCGACCGCTCCCGCGCCGATGCCGGATCACCTGAACCTGCTGCTGCGAACGAACTTGACGGCGGAGGCATCGATTAATGCTGGTACATCCGTCCACAACAACGGCCTGTGGGCGTATGCGACGGTCAGCGACGGTCTGCCGTTTGGGGAGACGGCTTCGGCGAGTGCGGGTCGGACTGGGGACGGCACTCTGGTGGGGTCTTCGGGGGTTCCTGTGGTGACCGGCTATCATCTGGTGCGTGCGGCGGTGAACCCGGTGACACAGATTGCGACGGTGTCTCTGGACGCGGCGCTGCACTACACGGCAAACAACGATGTGCCCTACGGCACGCTGCCCGATGGTACGCCGCAAGGGGGGCAGGTGACGAACGGGCCGACTTCCGCCCACGCCGCCAGCGGCGTCTCTGCCGGGGTCCAGCCGGATGACCGGGAGGTGACGATTCACCGGGATGGGGCTGTTTATGAAACAGTAGACGCCGCAGGCGTTACCCACGGGGACACTGTGTATTCTTATGATAATATCAGCACATCGATTTTTGGTCAACGGCAGGTTGATCCGCATATTATCAAGCATACTTTCCATCCAACTTTTACAGGAGACTGGTTTATGAAGGACAATGACCCGTTCAGTTTACCGGATCAAATACCTTGGCTCGACGCTTGGTCCTGGACACCAAATCACTCCGATGATGACGAAATGACGGGCTACTGGACCATGCCCTATGGGAACTTGGAATTCGATCTTTCATCTGGCTGGGTTGGTAGCATTACGGGGCCAACAACCCAGCCTCTTATTTATACCGCAACAGCACTTAAGCTGTCCGGTGCTGGCGTTGGCACGGCGGATGGCGCGACTGCGGCAGCTACATATTCAATGACAATTCATGATGCGGTCGAAGGATTGGCTGATGCCACAGTTTCAGTGGAAGCCACCCCAACTCCTTACTGGGGCAGTTTTCCTGTCGCGGGTAACCCAAATGGTGTTCTATATCTCCCTGGCGAGATCAAGCCCCAAGACAACCAAGTTCCATCACTATCAGTTGTTGCTGAAACCTCTAAAGGCTTTTCGGGCCAAGGAGGGGCTGATATAGATTTGGCTAAGTGGACTAAACTGTTTAATGTCAATTTCTCGTTCGGGGGAGAAATTAGCCACACCTCCGGTGTGCAGACATCTTTTCCTGTGAATGTCTATGTTGGTCCAAACCAGTTCACTTATCCGCTCTTTGTTCATGTATACAATCGGCACACATTTACATGGAGGCACTACACAGAGGCGGGCGAACATAAACTGTTCGACTCTAACAACAACGAAAAACTGCACAGAGATGTTGAAGATGAGATAGCAGGTGGCTACATTACGTATGCAACTCCTCTTCCGATAGGTACTCCAATACCGACTTACGAATCAACGCCTACTCCTACGACTCCTGATCCTGGCCCTGGCTAGAGCCTGTTATGCACTATTGATATTGAATCGTGCCTTCAAGCCGCTGGCAGGGCAGGAAACGAGGCATTGTGACCCGCAGGTCATAATGCCTCCCCCCCTTGCGTCTGGCAAGGGAGATGATATATGACAGCAGAAAACATCTCTTGCTGATGCGAAAAAGTGCATAACAGGCTGTAGTTTCATGTCTATGATCAAAGGAACTCACGCATATGAAATTTGTATTATCGCTCGTTTCATTTTTAGTATGCTTTTTGATGGCGGGTGTTGATTGTGCTGGAAAACCTGATCAGGCTTTATCAGCGGGTGAAATAAGCAGCCAAATCAAGCGCAGTGCGAACAATCCTACGGCTCTCTACAAACACCTTACGGAGTATCGTGACCAACATATCGACCCGCAAGCTGCGCTGGTTTGCTTCGATGTTCTTCAGAAACAACCGAATAATGCAGTGTTGAAGGCTGCCTTTGCTTTTCTTTGGTTTCGTGCAGTCCACCCTCTGTCAGAGAATTATAGTGACTACAGCAAGAAAACCTCTACATTAACTGCTGTTATCGCGCTACACTTGAAAGCAGATCAATGCCGAGAAGATGCTGTCAAGAAACTTCCAAATTCTCCTGAAGTTTTGCTCGAAACGGGTATTGCAGAATGCTATCAAGTTTCGGCTAACTATAACACCAGATTAAGTGGAAGCAAACATATCCAGCAAGCAGTGAAACTAGCACCGAAATGGGCAGATGCTCATTATTGGTTAGCGAATAGTTTAAACCTGCTGGAAGGCAAAGTCTACGATGACGCTGCAAAAAAAGGTATAAATCCAAAAACTAGTCTATATGCTCTTGCAAACGAAGAACTGTTTCATTACAACAAGGCTGAGGAGCTAAATCCAAATCTCCATAATGATTGTTTGCTAGGTTATGCTTTTGCATACAACACATTAGAACAGCCAATCAAATCGCAACAAGCACTTGAAACTTATATCAAAATTAATCCCTGGTTTCTCAAAGCCCCCGGCGTGGCTCAGTGGCGTGAGCAGATTATTCGAAAGGCAAAAGGCAACCCATAATCACTGCTATAGTTCTTCCTACTCTTTTCGCCCGGCCTCAAAAAGCCGGGCTTTTTCGTGTCGGGTGTTTCTTTGTGATATGATTGCACTCTATGAAATACACCTCGCTGCCGATCCTTGCCGCCGCGCTGGCCCTGACCGTTCCCGCCGGGGCGCAGGCTCCCGCGCCTGCTGCCGCGCCGCCGCTGTTTCCGTTTGTAATCCCCTGGGATGATGCGTCGCCGGGGACGGTTACGGATGTCTCGTTTTTGAACGCGAAGCCTGCCGGGGTTCACGGGGCGATTCGGGTCAAAAACGGGCATTTTGTCGAAACGAATACCGGGAAGCGGGTGCGGTTTCTGGGAACGAACCTCGTGGCGCAGGGGGCGTTTCCGGCGCACGCGGACGCAGCCAAAGTGGCGGCGCGGATGGCGAAGCTAGGCATCAATCTGGTGCGCCTGCATCACATGGACAATCCGGGGTGGGGGGATCATTCGAACCTCTGGGATGCGAAGTTTCCCGACCGGCAGCACATTGACGCGCAGCAATTGGACCGGCTGGACTATTTGATCGCGCAGCTTAAACAAAACGGCATTTATGTCAACCTCAACCTGCACGTCTCGCGGCAGTTCACGCCCGCCGACGGCTTCCCGGAAAGCGTCAGCCAACTCCCCAATTTTGACAAGCGGGTGGATGAGTTCGATCCGCGCATGATCCTCCTGCAAAAAGACTTTGCGCGGGATTTGCTCACTCATGTCAACCCGTACACGCACCTGCCCTATACGTCGGACCCGGCGGTGGCGGTGGTGGAAATCAACAACGAAAACTCGCTGGTGGGCGACCCGTGGGCGACGCTGGGGGCCGATCTGGACAGCCTGCCCGCGCCGTTCCGGGGCGAGTTGGTCGGCCTGTGGAACACCTGGCTGGCGAAGAAGTACGGCACGGATGCCAAGCTCAAAGCCGCATGGCTTGTGGGCGTCACGCCCACCGGACCGGGGCTGCTATCGGAGGCGTCCGCGTGGAGCATTGAGCATCAGGGGACCTCTGAAGCCGAGATGACCCGCGAAGGGGACGGGGCACAGCGCGTCAGCATCACCAAAACCGACGGCACAGGCTGGCACGTTCAGGTGCATCAGACAGGGCTGGATTTGAAGAGCGGCGACACGTACACCGTTACGTTCCGGGCCAAAGCCGACGCGCCGCGCCCGCTGCCCGTGGGGGCGAGCGTAGACCAAAGCGACTGGCATAATGTCGGCCTCGACGCCACGGCGGCGCTGACGACCGAGTGGCAAACATTTAAATACGTCTTTGCCGCCCATGACGCCGTGCCCGGCCACACCCGCCTCGCGTTTACGCTGGGCGGGCAGACCGGGACTGTCTGGATTGATAACCTGCAAATCCACCCTGGAGCCGACGGCGCGGGGCTGGCGGGCGGCCAATCGCTGACCGCCCGCACGGTGGACATCCCTACTTCCAGCACTAAAGCGCAGCACGCCGACTGGATGGCGTTTCTAGCCGACACCGAGCGTCATTATGCCGACGAGATGCGCGGCTACCTGCGGGACACCCTGCACGTCAAAGCGAATGTGATCTGCTCGCAGATTTCGTGGGGCGGCTTGACGGGTCTTCGCCGCGAGGCAGGCAGCGACTTTGCCGACAACCACGCCTACTGGCAGCATCCGTCGTTCCCGCACAAAGCCTGGGACTCCAAAGACTGGACCATCCCCAACACAGCGATGGTGACAGAGCTTGCCAGCGGCGGAGGGGGCACATTCCGCGATTTAGCCGAGTACCGTGTCGCGGGCAAGCCCTACTCGGTGTCTGAATACAACCATGCCGCGCCGAATGACTACCGTGCCGAAACCCTGCCTCTGCTGGCGACGTTCGCGGCGTTCCAGGACTGGGACATGATCTATCTGTTTGACTATGGCGGCTACGGTGCGGGGACGGAAAACGACAAAATCAACGGCTACTTCGGCATCGGCAACGACCCGGCCAAAGCCGCGTTTCTGCCTGCCGCCGCGCTGATTTTCCGCGCAGAGGGCATTCCAGCGGCTGCCTCGGACGGCACATTGTACAACCCTACCGCCGGGGGTAATCTCGCCGCCGGAATTGCTTGGAAACCATTTAGGACACCGTTCTTGCTGCGCCGTCTTGCGCTGACGACAAAGCCGCTTTCCAATGGGGAGAAGAATACAGTCGTGGCAATGCAGTTACCAAAAGGAACTGTACTTGTGCCGTGGATTGGGAGTCGGATAGCGGCGAAAGTGCCACCACAACTGCACACATACACGCTCAATGTCAGCAAAACAAACGCCGGAGGCAAGTATCAGGCCGTCAGCCCGAATGTCTCTACTGTCGTCGGCTACGTCGGCGGGGAGACCGTGACGCTGGGCAGCAGCACCCTGACGTTCCCGAAGTTCGGCAATAACTTTGCTGCTGTGACACTGACGCCTACGGATGGAAAGACCCTCGCCGCGTCCAGACGCTTGCTGCTGACGCTGGCCGGAAAAGTGGAAAATCAGGGCATGGTCTGGAACGCAGACCGCACCAGCGTCAGCGACCAGTGGGGGCACGGGCCGACCGTGGCCGAGGGTATCCCGGCGACCGTGACGCTGAAGACAAGCGCCGCCCGGCGCGTGTGGGCGCTCGATGGTACGGGGAAGCGCGTTCAGCCAGTCCCGGCGGCGTATGCGGGCGAGGACCTGACGTTCACCGTGGGGCCGCAATACAAGACGCTGTGGTATGAGGTGGGGGAGTAGGCAGACCCTGGACTGAACCCCATCTTGCCATACCCCCGCCCTCTGTGTCATAATGCACCCATAGCCCGTGCTGCTCACAGCACATAGACGAAAACAGGAACAGGCCCCTATGGACACAGCAGTAGAAACCCTTGCGGACGGCACGACCGAAGACGCCAAGCCCCTGCGCGTCGGCATCATCGGCTGCGGTGGCATCTCGCAGAACCACATTCGCTACCTGACCAAATATCCCGGCGTCTCCATCGTCTGCGGTGCAGACATCAACCCCGCCGCGCTGGACCGCATGACCAGCACGCACGGTGTCACCCGCGTCTATGCGGACTACAAGGAAATGCTGCGCGAGGTCGGCGACGATGTGGATGCCATCAGCGTGTGTGCCCCGAACGGTGTTCATGCCGAAGCCGCGATTGCCGCCGCCGAGGCCGGGAAACACGTCCTGTGTGAGAAGCCGATGGCCCTGAACGCCAGGCTGGCACAGCAGATGGCCGATGCCGCCAAAAAGAGCGGCGTCGAGTTCGTGATTGGCTTCCAGCACCGCTTTGAGCCGCGCTCGCAGGTCCTGCGGGACATGGTGCAGTCGGGGGCACTCGGCGACATTCTGTATGTCCGCGCTCAGGCCCTGCGCCGCCGGGGCATCCCCAACTGGGGCGTCTTCGGCCAGAAAGAATTGCAGGGCGGCGGGCCGCTCATTGACATCGGTGTCCATATTCTGGAAGCCTCGCACTCCATCATCGGCACGCCCACGCCCGTCAGCGCCACGGGAAACACGTTCACGTATCTGGGCAACACCCAAAGCGATGTGGTCAGCGAGTGGGCTGGCTGGGACTACAAAACCTATACCGTCGAAGATTTGGCCGTCGGCATGATCCGCTTTGACAACGGCACCATGCTCACGCTGGAATCGTCGTTTGTCGCGCACATCCCCGATAATGTCTTCAACATTCAGATCATGGGCACCAAAGGTGGCGCGATCTGGAACGGCTCCCAGATTTTCACCGACTTCCACGGCTACATGGTCAACACGGAAGTGCCGTTCATCGGCAAGCGCGATATGTGGGACTATAAGCTCAAGCACTTCGTCGAAGTCGCCCGCGATGGCCGCACCAACGAGGCCCCCGCCGAGCATGGCATCATGGTCCAGAAGATGCTCGATGGCATCTACGCCTCCGCCGCTGCCGGCAAAGAAGTGGCGATTGATTAGCTCTCTGATGATCTCTCGGACGCCATTATTCCCCGGTATGAACTGCGTGCCGGGGAGTGTTTTGCAGACCGCATTGTTCCAGTGTGGATGTCATGTACAAAGAAACGCTAAAAGCCAAAACGCACGCATTCATATTGCTATCAGCGGTTTGGATGCTTTTTTCTGGCTTTGCAGTAATGGACTGGTTGGACATACATCGTACTTTCAGCTTGAACCCCAATACAATGTTTGACTTTGTGATCTGGGGTTTGCAGTTGTTGCTCATCAGTTTGGCACTTTATTTCTGGCAAGTCGAGCGGCCCAAACCAGTTCTGTGTGTTGACGATAGTGCTTGGAAGCATATTGCCACACACGCTTGTGCCTGGATTTTATTTGCCAATTTGCCATTGTTTGCTTTCTTGCAGGGCAGTCTTGCGGTTGAAATAATCATTCATTGCATCTTGGTCTTAATTGGAGTCGGTGGCTTTATTTTGCTGCACCGGATGAAGAAGACGGCAGCAAGAATAGAGTTCTAACAGCCTGACGAGTGCTTCTGGCAACTGGTAAGCGGCAACGAAACTTGCCTTGCTGTGGTACAATAAACGTCAGAAGCGGCCTGCTGCCCGAATTGTCGCCTCCCCATCAGGGGCCTAGTATGGATGTGTGCGTGGGACACAGATTTCTCTAGGGAGCAGGTCGACCCTCTATTTCTCCTCATTTCTCCGCCTTGACGCCTCCCTCGCTTTTCGCGTATAATAACCGCTGCGCTTACTCAGCGGAAACTACTATGCGAACATTAACTACAGCCTTCAAATTGACCGACACAGTGACGGACCCGGCGCAGGCGGCTTGCCGCCTGCGCCACCTGATTGGAAGCCTCTCGATACCCCGGTAGGCGCTTTGCCTGCTATTACGCCGATTTTCGTTTGTCTGCGTCCGAGAGGAACCCCCATGTCCGAAGTCTACACCGATACTACTATTGCGCCGCTACCTGATTACAGCCAGACGCTCAATGTCCCCAAACCCGATGTCAAGAACGCCGATGGGCTGGATACAAACCCCGACTCCATTCCCCAGCGGGCCAATCTGCCGAAGCGGGAGCCGGAAACGCTGGCGTTCTGGAAGAACCACCGCGTCTATGCCGAGTCGCTGAAAGGCAAGACCGCGCTGGGGACGTTTATCCTGCACGATGGCCCGCCGTTTTCCAATGGTGACATCCATATCGGTCATGCGTTCAACAAAATCCTGAAAGATGTCGTCACTCGCTTCCGCACGATGGAAGGGTATACCTGCCCTTACGTCCCCGGCTGGGACAACAACGGGCTGCCCATCGAAGTGCTGGTCGCCAAAGAGTTCCGCGAAAAGAAGCTGACCCCGACCCGCGCCGAAATCCGCGCCCGCTGCCGCGAAGTGGCGACCGAATGGGTGGCCCAGCAGTCCGAGCAGTTTCAGCGGTTAGGGATTAGAGGGGACTGGGACCATCCCTATCTGACCATGTCCAAAGAGATGGCCGCGAAAGAATTAGACGTCTTCGCCGAGATGGTGGACCGGGGCTATGTCTACCGGGACCGCAAGCCGGTCTTCTGGTCGTTTGCCGACCGCACCGCGCTGGCAGAGGCCGAGATCGAGTACGCCGACCGGACCGACCCTTCCATCTATGTCCGCTTCCCGCTGCTCCGCGATGATGCGCGGGTATTTGGCGGGGCAGACCCTGCCCGGTGCTACACGATCATCTGGACGACGACTCCCTGGACTATCCCGGCCAATGTCGCGCTGGCCGTTGGCCCCGAATTAGAGTATGTCGTCGCCGAGCATCAGGGCAGCTTTTATTTGGTGGCCGAAGCACGTCTGGGCGCGACGATGGCGGCGGCAAACTTCACCGGCTGGTCGGTGGTACGGACACTTAAGGGCGCTTCGCTGCTGGCTCCGGGCAATGCTTTAGAAACACTGGTGTTTCAGCACCCGCTCAATGGACGCGATTCGCCGGTGCTGCCTGCGGACTATGTGACGACGACCGATGGAACCGGCGTGGTGCACACGGCGGGCGGGCACGGCAAGGACGACTACCAGACGGTGCTGAAACGTAACACGCGCTGGGCCGCCGGGGGGCACAAGGACGGTGGGCAGGCGCTGCCGCTCTTGCAGGTGCTGACCGACGACGGCCATTTCAACGACGAGGCCGGGCCGGAGTTCGTGGGCGAGACGCTGAAAGAGGGGCAGGAGAAAATCCTAGCGCGTCTGTCCGAAGTCGGCGCTCTGCTGGCGCACGAGCAGTACACGCACTCGTACCCGATGGGCTGGCGCTCGCACGACCCGCTGGTGCAGCGGGCCACCCCGCAGTGGTTTGTGTCCATCGACAACGCCGGACACCGGAAGGAGTGCCTTAAAGCTATCGACGGCGTCCGCTGGTTCCCGGAAGAGTCCAAAGCGCGGATCACGGCGATGGTCAGCGGTCGGCCCGACTGGTGCATCTCCCGGCAGCGGGCGTGGGGCGTCGGCATCCCTGTCTTCTACGCCCAGCCGTCGAACACGCCGCTGCTGACCAAAGAAAGCATCGGCTTTGTGCGCGATTTGGTCGCCACGCGGGGCACGGATGCGTGGTTTGATACCCCTGTCGAAGACATCCTGCCCGCAGACTACGTCCACCCGGACACGGGCGAGACCGAGTTCGTGAAAGAAACCGACATCTTTGATGTCTGGTTTGATTCGGGTTCCACCTGCCGCACGGTGCTGGAGCAGTGGCCGGGCCTGAGCTATCCCGCCGACGTCTACCTGGAGGGCGGCGATCAGCACCGGGGCTGGTTCAACTCATCGCTGATGATCGGCGTGGCGACTAGGGGCGCGGCCCCGTATCGGCAGGTGGTCACGAACGGCTGGACTTTGGACGACCAGGGCATGAAAATGTCCAAGTCCAAGATGAACGGGGTCGCGCCCAAGACGGTGGTGGAGAAGTACGGCGCGGACGTGCTGCGCCTCTGGGTCTGCTCCACGGACTACTTCGGCGATGTGCGGGTGGGTGACAAGATTTTGGAGCAGACGGCGACCAGCTACCGCACCCTGCGGAACACGCTGCGCTTTACGCTGTCCAACCTGTACGACTTTGACCCGGTCCTGCACGCCGTTTCGCTGGACAAGCTCGAGGAGATCGACCGCCTGGCCCTGCACACGCTCAATGATGTGGTCCGCAAGTGCCGTCAGTCGTATGACATCTATGAGTTCCCGCGTGTGGCGCAGACTTTGCTGGAATACTGTGCGTCCGATCTGAGTGCGTTTTATCTGGACGTTCTCAAAGACCGGCTCTATTCGTTCGGCGCGGCCTCGCCCGAGCGGCGCTCCGCGCAGACGGCGCTGTACGAGATCACAAGCTGCCTGACCCGGCTGCTGGCCCCCATCCTGCCGTTCACCGCCGAGGAAGTCTGGCAGAAGCTGCCCGTGCCGCAAAAGCCCGTGTCGGTCGGCCTCGCCGCCCTGCCGTCATTCCGCGCTGACCTGCGCGACCGGGAGCTGGCAGGCCGCTGGGAGCCGCTGTTAGATGTCCGTGACCAGGTGAACAAGGCGCTGGAAGGGGTCAAAAAGCGGCTGCTGACCGGCGTGACGCTGACCGCTGACTCGGAAACCTATGCGAAGCTAAACCCGTACCTGACTGAGCTGCCCGCGCTGCTTCTCGTGTCCCGCGTAACCTTGCGCGAGTCCAAAGTGCCGGGCCTCACGATTGAAAGCGACGGCCCCGCGCCGGGCGTCCGCTGCGCCCGCTGCTGGATCGCGGTCATGGACGGTGCTTCGATTGACGGTACGGCAGATGACCCCGCAGCGTTCTGCGTGAACGGCTGCGCCCGCCGCTGGCTGGCGTCTTCCGACGGCGAAGTCGCCTCGCGGCGATTGGCATAGCAGAGAAATACCCGAAGAGGGCAGGGGCAAGCCCTGCCCCTACTTTTTGCCCTGAAAGGCTCACTGATGACCGAAGAAAAACTGGCGCACTTTAAACAACTGCTTGACGACGAAAAGGCGCGGCTGGAAAAAGAGCGCAAGCAGTATGCCGACGAGGACCGCGAAAATATGCGGACTGATGCCTCGGGCGAGATGTCGCACGGCGACATGAACAGCCCCGCCGATGAGGCGACCGAGCTGTTCGACCGCGAGCGTGATCAGGCCGCGATTGAGAACTTCGACCGGATGCTGGCGAAAGTCAACCGGGCGCTGGTCAAAATGGACGAGGGGACCTATGGCCTGTCGGACTTTGACGGCACGCCGATCCCCGAAGAGCGCCTGGAAGTGGTCCCGTATGCCGCACTGACTGTTGAGCAGGAAGAGAACACGCTTGCAGGGTAGCGCAGACAATCTTCACGGGGCTGAACCCCCGTGCTTTAAAAGTGCAAGCCCCCGCCTGCGCGGGCGAAGAGTTTGGGCAATGGCCTTATCCTATGCCCGCGCAGGCGGGGAACTGCCCTTCAAAGCACGGGGGTTCAGCCCCGTGTCCGTCCTGCGGAGCCAGCACCCATGACACGCCTCGGCCTGTACAGTCTGGCCCTGGGGGTGCTCCTCGCCGATCAAGCCAGCAAGCTCTGGGTGCTGCACGCGCACGTCTACTGGCCCGAAGAGGGGCTGGAATTGATTCCCGGCTTTTTCGCGCTCTGGTTCAATGTCAACACCGGCGGCGCGTTCGGCATCCTGCCGCATGGGACGCAGATTTTGGCGCTGGCGGCTGGCATTGCTGCCGTGGCAATTGTCGTTTACAGCGCCCGTGCTCCGATGCCGCTGCCGCGCCTGCTGGGGTTTGCGCTGGCCCTGCCGCTCGGCGGGGCGCTGGGCAATTTGCTGGACCGGGTGCGGCTCGGCCATGTGATTGACTTTCTCGCGCTCTATGCCGGGCCGCACCGGGATTGGACGTTTCCGATTTTTAACCTCGCAGACACGGCAATCTGTACGGGTGTCGGCCTGCTCGCGCTCTTTTACGGACGGCAGCCAACGCCGCAGACAGAAAAATCGAAAGCAGAAGTGAACGACTAATGTTTCCTGAACTGTACCACCACGGCTCCTTTGTCATTCACACCTATGGCCTTGTGCTGATGGTGGCCTTTCTGGTCGCGCTGGGCCGGGCCTACGCTGTCGCCAAACGGCAGGACGACCCGAAAATCAACCCGGACAGTGTTTTAGATGTCGGCATCTGGATGATCGGCCTCGGCGTGGTCGGGGCGCGGCTGCTGTTCGTGCTGCTGGAATGGCCGACCTACCGGGCCGACCCGGCCAGTATGCTGAAAGTCTGGGAAGGCGGCCTGTCGTTCCACGGCGGCCTGATTGGCGGCTTTGTGGCTCTCATCGGGTACTGCCTCCTGAAGCGCCTTTCCATCCTGAAAGTCGCGGACACCTTTGCGCCCTCGGTGATGATCGCTTACGCCATTGGCCGTGTCGGCTGCTTCCTGAACGGCTGCTGCTACGGAGCACCGACGGCAATGCCCTGGGGCATCCGCTTCCACGATGAAAACATCCTGACCCCGCCGAGCCACCCGACTCAGCTCTACGCCACGGCCCTGAGCCTCGTCTTCTTCGGCGCTCTGGTCTGGATGGAAAAGCGCCGCGCCTATTACGGCCAGATTGCCTGCTGGTACATCTTGTTCGCGTCGGTGGAGCGGTTCGTCATGGAAATCTGGCGGGCCGGGACAACTTCGGATGTCGTCGCCCATGTAGCGGGCTTTGGCCTGACAGACGTACAATTACTCTGCCTCGGCATGGCAACCGTGTCCGTCGTCGGTATGGTTATCCTGCGCCGCCGCCCCAAGCACGACCTGACCACCCCGCGCCCGCTAGAAGCGGCGGTGCGGTGACACGAACACTGGTCAAAGTATTCTTATGGCTACTCATGGCGGCGTGTCTTGCATCTTAGGTTATGACTGTCGCATTCTTGATGCGTTCTCCCGAAGCCATCCACCTTCGTGGGCCGGGGAGCCAGGCAATAATGGAAGATTTGGCCCACCGAGTTCATGTGGCGAGGGTGATGTTTTTTCTCTTACCAACTGCGTTCTATGTGAGCGGCCTGGGCTTATTTTTGCTTCGCACAGGTAAAAATGGCACAGATGCCACGGGTTGAAACCCGAGGCTCGAAAAAGCCCAGTGTCCCAGAGGACACAAGAATAAAAAGGACATATGGCCCTCTGGCCTCCATCACTGTTGATGGGTGGGGAACCGAAAACAACGCTGAGCTTCTGGTCTGACGTGCTCTGCACGGTGGGCATCTCTTAGCCTCGGGTTTTAACCCGTGGCCTCTCTTACGTCAACACAACTACTTTGAATGAAACACTAAACATAGACGATGAAGACGTGGATATGCGGCTGGATGTGTACATCTCTGAAAAGATGGCGCACCTGTCCCGTGCCCATGTCCAAAGGCTGATTGGTACGCACGCCGTTCTGGTCAACGGCACGCCCGGCAAGCCGAGCTACAAGACGCGGCACGGGGACATAGTCAGCGTCAACGTGCCGACGGCCAAGCCGCTGGACAAGGCGGAGGCGGAAGACCTGCCGGTGTCGGTGATCTATGAAGACGACGATTTGATTGTCGTCAACAAGGCCAAAGGCATGGTGGTTCACCCCGCGCCCGGCTCCGAGTCGGGCACGCTGGTCAATGCCCTGCTGGCGCACTGCGGTGGGAGCCTGTCCGGCATCGGCGGGACGCTGCGGCCCGGCATTGTGCATCGGCTGGACAAAGACACGTCCGGGCTTCTAGTGGTCGCCAAGAACGACCTGGCCCATCACAGCCTGTCGGACCAGATACGGGAGCGTTCGGCGGTACGCAAATACCATGCGCTGCTCTGGGGGCGTGTTCCATTCAAGCACGCCGTGATTGACGCCCCCATCGGGCGGCATCAGGGCGACCGCAAGCGAATGACGGTGGTGGAGCAGGGCGGGATGAGCGATGAGCTGCCGCCGGGGGTGCGGCAGGCGGTGACCGAGCTGCGCCTGCTGGAGCCGCTGGCCGAGTTTAGCTGGACGGAAGCGATTTTGCAGACGGGGCGGACGCACCAAATCCGGGTGCATACGGCGTTCGCAGGGTACCCGGTCGTCGGCGATGCGACCTATGGCGGGGCGCACAAAGTCAGTGCGGATTTATTTCGGGGCGCTCCCCTGCAAACGCTGAACGCGCTCCTGGGCCGCCTGCACGGGCAGGCACTGCACGCGCACTCGCTGGCGTTCGACCACCCGCGCACCGGTCAGCGGATGCAGTTCCATGCGCCCCTGCCGGATGAAATCGGGGAGCTGCTGGACTTCCTGCGGCGCCTCGACGAAGCGTTTGAGTTTTAGCCCCTCCCCTGCCTCCATTTTTGGGGGCAGGGGGAGTGTCTACGGCCTGATCAGTGCCTGAATCTTTTCATACATCGTTTTCTGTGCGGGTGTCAGCAGGGCCAAATCTTTGGCCTGCGCCTGCTTTGCCAGATCGGTTAGCTTCTGGCCTTTGACTTCCTCAGACAGTGACTTGTCCGCGCTGATCGCTGCTGCTTTGGTCCGCACATCGGTCATTGTGGCTTCAAACTGCTTTTTCTGCTCAGGGGTCTCCGATTTTTCCAGCTGCTCTTTCAGGGCCTGTGCCTGCTCCTGTTTTTGACGCCGCTGCACGACTTCCGCCCGCTGCTGCGGGGGCAGGGTCGCCAGCGTGTCTTTGTCCGCCTGCGCGGCCAGCGTGGCGAGGCGGTCTTTCTTCTGGGCTTCGGTGAGAGTCTTGCTGGCCTGAATTGCTGTCGCCTGCTGCCGGAACTTTGCCCCGATGTCCCGCTGCTTCAGCACGATGGCTCGCTGGGCGGGAGTTAGAATCGCCAGCATATCTTTGTCCATCGTCGCCATCATGGTTTTGTAACGGGCCTGTTTCTGGGCATCCGTCATTTTCTTGTCCGCCTGAAGGGCGGCCGTGTCTTTCTGAAATTGAGCCTGCCGCGAGGACACCTTCGCCTTCTGCGCGGCGCTCAGGGCCGAAGACGCTGGCGCAGCAGACGCCGCGTGCGGGGCAGCAGAGGCGGTTGTCAGCATCAGGGCAAGCAAAACAGCAGGCCGGACACGGATGAAGGGGCGAAGTAGAGATGTCACGTTTCTTGGGTCCTTCCAGACCAGGTGGGAGTTGACTGTATTTTTCAAGTGTGGTTTTCAAACGAAAAAGGGGCGGGACTTTATTCCCGCCCCCCTGCTGACCAGTATACCCGCTCCCCAAAAGAGCATACGGAATTACAAGGTTCCGGTCGAGTTTGTCACCGACGACACAGCGAGCTGTGGAATCAAACGCTGGAAACGCTCTGCGGCGGCCTGCTCTTCTGCAATAATGGTGCTGGCAAGCTGCGCGGTTTCGCTGTCACCGACGGCGGTGGCGTAGGCTTCCAGAGAAGTGTAGGCTCCGATCTCGAAATGCTCAAATGCATAAGCTTTAATCAAATCCTGGGTCTGCTTGTCTTCTTTGGAATGAAAAATGTTCAGCAGGCCGCTGGCTTTTGCCAGCACTTCGTTCAGAATGCCCTTTGGCTCGGACTTGTCACCGCCGAGAGCCAGAATCCGTGCGGAGACACGGTCGGCTTGAGACTGAGTAACCGTCAAATGATCCTGAACCACCTGCCGCACATCGGCATCTGTCGTCTCGGCAGCAAGGTCTTTGAGGGACGCCAGCCCGCCGGTTTCGGCGGCGTAGGCATCATTGAGGTAGCGAATAACTTGGTCTTTGGTTTCTTCGGCCATGAATGTCAATCTCCTGTGAAATAGTCAATATCAAGGCGCTTATACCCCGACGCGCCGTGAGATCAATCATGCCGCCTCACGCCGGGGCGTCACATCCATGTCCTTCAGGCCGCCGGGCCGGAACGCCACAAACAGCGTGGTCAGCAGGGAAATCACGGCGCAGATCACAATGGTCGTCGGAGCGCCAACCGAGCGCAGGGAGGCCAGCCAGCCCGCAAACAGCGAGCCGAAGGGGACCGTCCCGATAAACATCAGCGTGTAAATGCTCATCACCCGCCCGCGCAGGCGGTCCGGCACATGAAGCTGCATCAGGGTATTCGACGTCGCAAAGCACAGCACAAAGCCGTAAGATACCACCGCCATTGTCGCATACGCCAGCCAGAGCGTCCGGGTCAGGCCAAAGATCACCAGCACCACGGTTGCCAGCAGGCTGCCCGCCATCAGCATACTGCGCTGACGATTCGGGTTCCCCAGCAGCGCCACCGTCATCGCCCCGCCGAGCGCCCCGACCCCGCGCACCGTTTCCATGAAGCCAAACGCCGCGACCTGCACTTTGTCCGACGCATTCGGCAGCAGCGTGTAGCGCACAAACACGGGGATCAGCACGTTGAACGAAAACGCGAACAGGCCAAAGGAGCCAACCAGAATGACCAGATTTCGCACCGTCGGCGTTGTCGCCACATAGGAAAACCCTTCCCGGGTGCTGTTCCAGACCCCGCGCACAGTGTTGTCGGCTTTGGACAGCACGGGGATCAAGTGGTCAGTACGAATGAGCAGCAGGCTGACGATCACCGCCAGAGACAGCGCGGCGTTGCCCAGAAATGCCGCTCCCAGCGACACTTTGGCCGCCAGCAGCAGCCCGGCCACGGCAGGACCGAGCGCCCGTGCCGCATTGAAAATGCTGGAATTGAGGGCAACTGCCGAGGGCAGGTCGCTTTTGCCGACCATCTCCGCCACGAACGACTGCCGGGTCGGCATATCGAATGCCGCGAACAGCCCTGACAAACACGCAAAAAACAAAACGTGCCAGATTTGCACCTGGCCCGTGGACACTAAAAGGCCCAGTCCCAGGGCGCAGCCAATCAGGCCGCTTTGCGTCACCAGCAGCAGCCGTCGCTTGTCCACACGGTCCGCGACAACTCCGGCAAGGAGCGTAAACAGAAAAATCGGCAGGCCGCTCGCAAAGTTGACCCAGCCGGAATAAAAGTTTGCCGCCGCTTCCACGGCGGGGTTGTGCGCCCCGGCCGCCGACCCGACCGCGCTGCCGCCGTGCCGCAGCAGCGCGGCAGCGGCGGGGTCCACCAGCAGCACGATCAGCCAGCCCTGTGCCAGGTTTTGCGCCCAGGTTCCAATCAGCGACACGAGCTGGCCGGACCAGAACAGGCGGAAATTGCGGTTGTGCAGGGCACGAAATGGCCCCGATTTGCCGGGAGGGGGCAGGGGAACCGAAGTCACTGCTGCCAGCGGGGGAGTGTCGGGAAGTACATCTGACATATCTTCAAATCATACCCCAAACGCCTCAAAATCGCCTGGCTTATCCGGGCTGCCCCTCTGTTCCCAGTGTTGGGGGCAGGAGGGCCGTCCCATACCCTCGCGCCGACAGTCCCTCCAAAATCAGCGGCAGCGCCTCCGCCGTGACCGCTTGATGGGGGCCGTCATGGAGCAGCACCACCGCGCCGGGGCGCAGGCCGCTTAAAACGGTTTCTGCGACACGCCCGGCGTTGGTCTCGCGGTAGTCGCGGGAATCGAGGCTCCACGCCGCCAGCCGCCAGTGTTGCCTGAAAGCCACCCAAACCAGCCGCAGGGACTTGAAGCCATGCGGCGGGCGCACCCAGTTGGTTAGGCCCGCCTCCGGGCAGGCGCGGCAAATGGCGGCCCGCGTCTTCTCTACTTCTGTTTGTATGGCGCGGGGCCAGAGCCGCACAAAAGGCTGATGGTGGTAGCCGTGAATGCCGATCTGGTGGCCGTCGGCCATAATCTGACGCAGCAGCGCGGGGTGACGCTCCACGGCCTCGCCCAGCACGAAAAAGACGGCGCGGATATTGGCCCGGCGCAGGGCGTCCAGAACCAGCGGTGTGACTTCGGGCGACGGCCCGTCATCAAAGGTCAGCACGACTTTTTGAGAGCGTGTCCGCAGGCGCGTCACAATCGGCAGGCCCCAGGACCACGGGGCGACAAAAACGAACACGAAATAAGCGCACAGCAGCGGCGTCAGAAACAGCCCCAGCGCATGCGGCCCGGTTAGCGGCCAGCCCAGAAGCCAGTGACACGTTTGCGCAGCGGCGCTGGCTTCCAGCGTGCGCCAGAGAATAATTCCGTAGACCGGGTTTCTGCGAATTTTCGTCATCGGCGCACGATCCGTGCCTTCATGGCTGACGCCACCAGAGGCCAGCCCATCATGCCGGGACTGAGGTACTCGCCGATGCCCTGGCCCCGCTCCTCTCGCTTTTCCTCCCGCACCGTTGCCCGGCACAGGGCACGGACATAAAACGGGGCGCTGTCCAGCCGCCCTTCCAGCACGAACTCTGCGTGCAGATCGCCCGCCGAGGCCGTCAGCCGCGTGGCATAGACCGCCCCGAGGCCGCTGAGGACCCGGCGCGACAGTGTCACCCGGCAGTCGGTTTCATGGCGGCGCAATTCGCCGTTCTCAAAGAGCAGCAGATGCGTGAGCGCGGCCTTGCCGCCTTTGGGGCGGACATGGTACAGCACGGCGGCGCGGGTTCCGCCCAGAGCCGCCCGCGCCCAGTACCAGTCCTGAATGGCGGCGTCGAACGGCAGCCGTCCCCAGTTGTGGTCATGGTAGCCTGTTCCTGTGAACGCGATGGTTTCCGCGCCGGGGTTGTGCGCCTCGCGCAGCGTAATTTGCCCGGTGACTGTGCAGGAGGGCGCGGCGGGCAGCCAGGAATGGGTGTCGTCGAATTGGTCGCTCTGAACCGGGGCGGCTTGGAGCGGCGGCGCGGTGAATGACAGCGCGGCCTTCAGATGCCGCCCGTTGGCGTTCTCGTCGGACAGCGCCATCTGCCACTGCCCATTGGCGAGCGAGAGCGTGTTTGGCCCAAAGTGCAGGCACGTCGGCAGGGGGCCGCCGACAGAAACGCCGCTTTCGAACTGGCTGAAATGGTAAGCGTGCAAACGGCCTTCTTTGTAGAGGGCAAAAAAGAGGGCAGGGGCCGCGAACGGGTCGCCGCCCTCTCCGCGTGCCGCCTGGGCGTAATAGGGAGAAAAGGGATTGCCGAGGAACCAGATGCAGGCCAGCGCCCACTGCCCGTCGGCGGAGCGGGCATCAAAGTACCACCATTCGTAGGCCCCCGGCGTCTGCTGCAGCCACGCCGCGTGCGCGGCTTCCTCGGCAGGGTCCAGAATTAAACGCATACACTTATTATACCTGCCATCGGCGTTGTTGCATAAATCCCAACCAGCCATCGCCTGCTCATAATTGCCCGGTACACGCAATGGCACTTGGGACAGCCCCCAACAACAGTTATGCAGCAAAGCCCCTGCCATCTATCATACTGGGTTCTGCTGGGTATACTCACGGTGCAATGCCGTTTCTTCTCCCATCTCCAATGACTTTGTATCAGCTCGCCGTTGCCCTGTTTGCCCTGGCGTGGACGGGAACCGCCGTGCTGAACTTTCTGCTGTTTCGCAAGCCCCGTGCCCTGCTGCCAGCCACCGACGGCCCGGATGACCTGCCGCTGGTGTCTGTTCTGGTTCCCGCCCGCAATGAGGAGGCTGGCATTGAAGCCTGCGTCCGGTCGCTGCTGGCCCTGAATTATCCCCGGTTTGAGGTGATTGTCCTGGACGACCGCTCCGACGATGACACTTACGCCATTTTGTGCCGCCTGCGCGACCGGGACCCGCGCCTGCGGGTGCTGATTGGCGCGGAGCTGCCTGCGGATTGGTACGGCAAGCCCTGGGCCTGCTGGCAGATGGCGCAGGCCGCCAAAGGCGAGCTGCTGCTGCTGACCGATGCCGACTGCACGTTCGCCCCCGATGCTCTGCTGCTGGCCCTCGGCGCAAAGCAGGAGGCGCAGGCGGATGTCGTCTCTCTCGTGCCGGACCTGCGGGCCGAAGGCTTTTGGGAGAAACTGATTATCCCGCTGCAATACTATGTCATCTTTGCATTTCTGCCGACATGGCTGATCCGTCCGACGCCGTTTGCCTGGTTTGCGGCGGCGAACGGGGCGTTTTTGTTTTTGTCCCGTGAAACCTATTTTGCCGTGGATGGGCACCGGGCGGTCCGTCAGCAGCTTGCCGAAGATGTGAAGTTTGCCCAGCACGTCAAGCGGTGCGGGCGCTCGCTCTGGTATGGCGACGGCTCGCGCACCTATGCGGTGCGGATGTATCACGGCCTGCCGGAGATTTGGGCAGGGTTTGCCAAGAACTTATTTCCGGCGTTCTCCAAAAACCTGCTGCTGCTGCTGTGGATTGTGTTTCTGCTGGTGAATGTCTTCGTGCTGCCGCCATTCTTTCTGGCGTGGGGGTGGGGGAGCGGAGCGGGGTGGGCGTGGCTGCCGCTGCTGTCGTTTATTTTGCTGGCGGGGGTGCGGCTGGGGCTGACGGCCCGGTTCGGGCGCGACGGGGGCGGCTACGCCCTGCTTAATCCGTTGGCGTGGTCTCTGGTCGCCGCCATTGCGCTGACTTCGGCGTGGCACGGGCTTTCCAGGCGCGGCAATGTCTGGAAAGGACGGGCTTACGGGCGGGGATAGCACAGCGAGCCGAGACACAAAAATGCGGAGGCCGCCGAAGCGGCCTCCGCTGGCTTGGAGGCGTACATCTGAGCATGAACCGAAATTACTGGAGCAGCTTGAGGATAGCCTGGGGAGCCTGATTGGCCTGAGCCAATGCGCTGGTTCCCGCCTGCACCAAAATCTGGTTCTTGGTGAAGTTGACAATCTCCGAGGACAGGTCCGTGTCGCGGATCGTCGATTCCGAGGCATCCGTGTTCTGCTGGGCGACGGCCAGGCTGCGAACGTTCGTTTCCAGAACGTTGCTCTGAGCGCTTCCTAGTTTCTCGCGGGTGGCCGAGATGTCCGCGATGGCTTTGTCCACAACGGCCAGGGCCAGCTGCTGATCTGCACCAGTCGTGTCGCCGAGGTTCAGCGCACCGCTGGTAGCAAGGGCAGACAGGGCGTTGCCGCCGACTACGCCGATAGCCGAGGAGCTGGAGTTGCCGATGGCAACGTTGAACGTCTGGCCGGCATTCGCGCCGATCTGGAACTGAAGGCCCTGGCCGGTCGTGTCCTGTTTCTCCGCGTAAGTGCCCAGAGTGGCATTGGCGCTGGGCAGGCTCTTGACGTTGATGACGGTTCCGTCCAGTGCGCCGCCGGTGTTGGCTGCGAACGTGAAGTTGTAGGAACCGCCTGCACCGGCAACCGCCGCGCCGCTGGTGACACCGGCGATGGTGATCTTCTGAGTTGCGGCATCAAACGTGATGTCGCCGCTCGGAACCGAGGTCGCATGGGTGGTGGACGCCGTACCGACCGAGACGTTGAAGCCTGTGGCCGAATTCACGGTGTCCGTGCCCGTTACGGTGCCTGAGGTGGCCGAGCCATCCAGCAGGTTTTTGTGGTTGAACTGGGTCGTGCTGGCAATCCGGTCGATACTGGAAACCGCCTGAGCGACCGCGTCTTTGTCAGCCTGCGCCGCTGTGGCGTCGTTCGCGCCGACGTTGGCGGCGTGGACGACGAGCTGGCGGATATTGATGAGCAGAGTATGGACTTCGTTCAGAGCGCCTTCCGCCGTTTTCACGACGTTAATAGCATCGTTGGTGTTGCGGCTGGCCTGGGTGAGACCAGCAGACTGGGCACGCAGGCTCTCCGAGATGACCAAGCCAGAAGCATCGTCCGACGCCGAGTTGATGCGGAGGCCCGAAGACAGCCGCTCAATGTTCTTGGAAACGGCATCGCTGTTGATGCTCAGGTTGCGGGCCGCTTCGAAGGCGGTCGTGTTAGTGTTGATACGAGTGGACATGAATTTTCTTCCTTGACGCCTTCCGGTTGTATCCGGGAAAAGCGCACTGTAATCGGCATCCTGCCGCGGTGTCCGACCGGCTTTCCGAGGACACTTCTATTATAGGCAGTCCGCGCTGGTTCTTTAGAGTAATTTTGCCGGTAAATACCGGCGCGGGGTGCGACCGGTTAAAACTCCTCGCTGGAAGGCGCTTCGGGCGGCCAATCGGATGATGGATACAGACTCACATCTCTTGTTCTCAAACCTGCCGAATTGACTTTTTTCCGGCACTTTGGTACACTCTTAAAGACAGGCCATAGAAGAGGACAGACAGTGAGCGACGCGCCGCCTCCTATTTTTGAACCCCTGCCCGCTGAAAGTCTGCCTGGCGAAGACACGCTGCGGGCGGCGCTGGACGCCTTGCGCTCGGCCCCCGGCTCCGGTCTGCCGATTCGGGACCCCTACACTGGCGAAACGCTGGCGGTGCTGACGCGGCCCGAGCCTCTGCCACCGCCTCGGCTCGGGGGCATGGCGACGCCTCTCGGGGTGTACCTGCATGATGGGGTGTCGGGCGGCGGGGCAAGCGCGTGGGGGCTGATGCTGGCGGGCGCTCTGCTGTGCAGTCTAGCCCTGCTGGCGCAGGCGATTTTATTTGCCCTGCTCCAATTCGCTGCGCCGCGCCTGCCGGGGCTGACGCACTGGGCGGCGTCCGCCCCGCCGGGCCTGCGGCAATGGCTGTCTTCGGCGACGGCCTGGCTGCCCCTGCCGCTGGTGTTTGTCTTTCTGCGCCTGCTGCCGCTGTCCGGCACGCACGCCGCCGAGCATCAGACCGTGCAGTGTATCGAGCGCAGCCTGCCGCTGACCGTGCCGAATATCCAGGCGATGCCGCGTGTGCATCCGCGCTGCGGCACGAACATCTTTGCGGGCTGGACGCTGTTTCACTTTGTCTTTCTGGCTGTGTTCTGTGCGTGTCAGTCGGGTGGCTTTGGCCTGAGCGAGACCGTCACGCTGTCGCTGCTTGTGGCCGCGCCGCCCACACTCATGTACTGGCGTCGTCTGGGCGGCTGGGTACAGGAGCATTTCGCCACACGCCCGGCGACGGACGCGCAGATACGCGGCGCGATTTTCGCCGCCGAGCAGGTGCTTTCCCGCCGGGAGGCCCGCCTGCTTTCGGGCAATGGCCGCTTTTTTGCATTCCGCCGCGCCTGGGCGCTGGGCTTCCTTCCGGTTCTGCTGGGCTACGGGGCGGTCATTGGCCTGCTGACCCTGCTGGCCCAACGCTGGCCGACTCTTTTGACCTGGATGGGATGAGAGGCCCCCTAGCCCCCAATTCTGGGGGAACCGGATAAAGACAAGAATGGCCCTTCCTTATTCTCTGGCTCCCTAGAATTGGGGCTAGGGGGCCTCCAGCCTGACTTACATAACACTTATGATTAAACAGCAGCTCTCACAACTCATCGAACAAGCTCTCACCGATGCCAAAGCCGCCGGGGACCTGCCGGATGGCGTCGCCGCGCCGACCATCACGCTGGAAATGCCTAAAAACCGTGCCCACGGCGACTGGGCCACCGGCGTCGCGCTGGCCCTCGCCAAAAGCGCCGGGATGCCCCCGCGTGACGTGGCCGCGAAAATCGTCAGCCACCTGCCTATCGGCGATGACACGCTCATTCAGGGTGTCGAAATTGCCGGGCCGGGCTTCCTGAACCTGCGCCTGCGGCCCGGCTGGCTGGGCGACATCCTGGCACAGGTGACCACGGAAGGGGAGGCATTCGGGCAGACGGACGCGAACGCCGGCAAAAGCATCGTGGTCGAGTTTGTTTCGGTCAACCCGAACGGCCCCGTGACCGTTGCAGGCGGGCGCAACGCCGCCATTGGCGACACGCTCTCGTCGCTGCTGGCCGCGACCGGCTGGCGGGTGTCCCGCGAGTACTACATCAACGACGCGCTGAACTCGGTGCAGATGAACCACTTCGGCAAGTCTGTCTTTTTCCGCTACCGGGAGCTTCTGGGCTATCCCGGCGAAGAGTGGGAAGATATGTACCGGGGCGAATATGTCGCCGATGTCGCCCGCGCCGTTTTAGAGACCCACGGGAACGCCTTCGAGAACGCCGATATTGACGACCCGGCCACGACGCGCCAGTTCCGCGATTTGTCCGAACAGGGCATGATCGCCCAGCAGAAAGCCGATCTGGAAGCCTTTGGCGTCCATTTTGATACGTGGTTCAGCGAGGCGACCCTGCACGCCGACGGGCGTGTCTCCCGCGCCATTGACGAGCTGACCCGGCGCGGCGACACCTATGACAAAGACGGGGCGCTCTGGTTCCAGTCCACCAAATTCGGCGACGACAAAGACCGGGTGCTGCTGCGCTCCGACGGCACGCCCACCTATATGACCGGCGACCTGGCCTATTCCAAAGACAAGCTGGATCGGGGCTTCGACAAGGCTCTCAACGTCTGGGGGGCCGATCACGCAGGTTATGTCGCTCGCACCAAAGCGAGCGTGGAAGCCCTCGGCTACGACCCGGCGCGTCTCGAAATCCTGCTGTACCAGCTTGTCAGCATCATCAAAAACGGCGAGGCTGTGCTGTCGTCCAAGCGCAAGGGCAATATCTTAGAATTAAAAGCGGACCTGATTGACGAAATCGGCAAAGACTCCGCCCGGTTCTTTTTCCTGATGCGCTCACCGCACTCCGCGCTGGACATCGACATTGACCTCGCCCGCAAGACCGAGCGGGACAACCCGGTCTTTTACGTGCAGTACGCCCACGCCCGCATCGTGCAGGCCATCGACAAAGCCCAGTCCGAAAAAGGCGTGTCGGTCCCCGCGCCCGCTGATGCCAACCTGACCCTCTTGACCGAGGAGACCGAAACCGACCTGATCAAAAAACTGGGCGACCTGCCTGGCGAAATCGCGCTGGCCGCCGCCGAATACGCCCCGCACCGCCTGACGCAGTACGTCCGTGACCTCGCCGCCCTGTTCCACGGCTTCTACGACGCCGGGAACCGCGCCCCCGCCCTGCGCGTCGTCTGCGATGACCCCGAAACACTCAAAGCGCGTCTGGTGCTGGTCAACGCCACCCGCATCGTCCTCAAAAACGCCCTGGGCCTCTTAGGCGTCTCCGCCCCCGAGCGGATGTAAACGGCTGGAAGTTGTATGAGGCGTCTTCATCATATTCATAGCCAGTACCGCCGTCCCCGTTCACGCAATGAGAGACTGGGAATGGGCTTCCAGCGTTATCAGTGCTTTATGAGCCGCTGGCGGCGTTCGTCTCAGCGTATCACTCAGCAGGGCAAGTTCTGGGGAAGCACCTTGCACTGGCGTGTAGGCACAGTTTGGGAAAGAGACCCGGCCCCTTTTTATCAAAGCCCTCATTCCAAAAAGGCAAGCTGATACAAAGCCTTCCTTTGGTTCTAAACTGCTACGGGAAAGAGCAAAAACGAAATGACCGATCAAAATCTAATCGCCCGGATTACCTCGCGGCCCGGCGTTCTTTCTGGCAAGCCGACGGTACGCGGGACGCGCCTGAGCGTGGAGTTTATCCTGAACCTGCTGGCGCATGGCGTGACGCAGGCCGAAATCCTGTCGGAATACAAGGGATTGGCCCCCGAAGACCTGATGGCTTGCCAGATGGCCCCCTCACCCTCAATAGTGGGGGAACCGCAATTAATATCTGATGTTACGCACCCGCTGTCCCCAGAATAAATTCTGGGGCTGCGAAAAGCGATTGTCCACCTACGTGGACATAGGATAAGCCCATGCTGCTGCTCTTATGTCCGCGAAGGCGGACAATCGCACTTTCCAGCCCCGGATTTCAATCCGGGGATAAAGGTTGAGCCTTCGGAGTTCATGGTGGATATTTACCTCAACGAAGTACAAACTGACGGAAGCGCATCTTGGCTGAATATGACTGTATCTAATGGTCTGGACGTTGAACAGTTTGCTTTGCCAGTCACTCAACAAACGGCCTTGACTTTGCAAGTCATTTTGCAGGAAGAGCCATTCAGCCCAAACAAGCCGGGCGTCTATCAGCGCATGGTTAAAGAAGTCAGCGAAGGAATTGGACACCCATTCATGCTGACTCTTGAAATCAGCAAAGGACGGTCACGGGTAAAGCGGAATGTGTCTGTAGAGCGAGAAATGTTTCTAGAGCTGTGGAACATTTTACACTATCAGGTACCTCCCAGCCAGTTGCCAACGCAGAGACGCACTTAAGAGACTGTATAGAAAGCCTTTCAACAGGCGCAGTGCGATGTCAATAATGAATATGGCAATCAGTCATACAGGTCCAAAAAATCTGCCGCGAACCCTTTTCGTTTCTTTTCCCGTTCCTAAGCACACAGCCGCACGCGGCTGAATGGACGCAAGGAAAAACGTAATGGCGCACAAGTTTTTGAGTGGGACGCTTTGGGGCAAGCCGCTTCGGGAGTACCAAGCCACGCAGCGCCAGATTGCTGTCGTGCTCGGGGTGATTTCGGGGATAGGCGGGCCGCTTTCGGTGGGGGCGGTCTGGTTTCTGGCGTACCGTCTGGCAGCGTTCCCGGCGCAGCCCGGCGAGACTTTGGCGGGCTTTCTGGGGCTGATGGGGCTGGCACTGGCGGTTACGGATCGGGTTTTGCGCCGCGCTCTGTTGCAGCCGCGAGGCAAGGGGTAGAAGTTTTGGGGGGGCAGACAGACAACAGCAGTGAAACTCAGCAGGGGGTGGGGCCGGGCGGTATTGCGCCGCCCCCGAAAAATCGGCCCCGGCAGGGATGGGGCGAGCAGTTTCAGCGCATGGCGCGGCTTGGCGATGACCGGCTTTTGGACGGCGAAACCTTGTCTTCTTCTGACTGGGACAAAACGGGGTGGGAATGGGAGCAGAGTTGTGGTTCACACCGAGCGTCACGACACAATCCACGCAATCAGTGCGCCTCTGGCGACGAAAAACGAACAGAACTCTTATGAAGAACTCTGACACTCTCTCTGTACCAACGTTTTCCTTTGCCGACCCGGAGATGCTTGACGAATATGACTTTCGAGGCGGACGGCGCGGCGTTTATGCCGAACGCTATGCCCAGGCTACAAATCCGGTCAAACTGGCCCCGGATGTGGCAGCGGTGTTCGCTACCCCGGAAGCGGTTAATGCAGTGCTGCGGGCGCTGATACAAACCATGCCGCAAACGGGGCCTGTTGAAGTGGGTCAGTAGAAATTGTGAGCCGAACAATGCCGCCGACACGCGAAGAGGTAATCAGGCTGATTGAAGCCAAAAGCATCTTGCGTGACAACTGGGATAGCAGCGATCCGTCTACGGTTCGGGCAAACTATCAGGCCCATCAAACGCAGTGGTTTGAGTGGATAGCGACTGCGGACGCCACCTGGATGCCTGCTCTGATTGATCTCACGCGCCGCCCGCCCGCTTCCCCGGAGGATGAATTTGATCATGACACCTGGGCCATGGATATTGGGCTAATTTTTGGCGTTATTGTAAAGTCTCAACCCTTTCTAGTGGTAGATACTTTGCTTGCTGAACTCACGCCGGACGGTGAACCTTCCGCAATTGTCACTGCCTTTCATCCGGTGGGAGAAGTCATCTGCGGGCTGCCGGATAACTTGGCAAACGTGAGCGGTGGGAAACTCGGTCTGCTCAACAAGATTGTTAGTGCCTTTTTGCCGGTTGTCGAGCGTATCGACGCTAAGCCGGATGCTTATATTATAAACCTCATAGATACTCTGGCGGAAGGAATTGGAGAAATGGCACAGGGACTTTTGCGCCGCATTGCAGAAGCCGTTCCGCCGGAAAGGGCAGACGTACATCGGGAGCTGGCTTTGTATGTGAAGCCCCCAAAATGAGTAAGTTTTGTGGGTATTTCGCTATGAAAGGCAGTACAGCATGAGCGTAAGCAATTTGAACAGTTCCTCCATAACCAATTGGGAGCGTCTTGACGCGATGACCGATGAGGATATTGACACGTCCGACTCACCGCCGCTGACGGAAGAGTTCTTTGCGCGGGCAGTCTGGATGATGCCCGGCGAACCCTCGCCGCGTCCGTCTGCTCAGACTCATCAGGCAGCTATTTAACTTTACGAAACTTTACGGAGATTGTATTTTTATGCTCGGCAGTGAACTACGACGGTTGTATTTGGAGTTTTTTGAGGCGAAGGCGTCCAAGCGTCTGCCTTCGGATTCGCTTGTGCCTAATGACCCGACCCTGCTGTTTACATCGGCGGGGATGGTGCAGTTTAAGCCCTACTTCTTGGGCCTCCTGACGCCGCCCGCGCCCCGTGCCACGACGGCGCAGAAGTGCCTGCGGACGACGGATATTGAAGATGTCGGGGACACGTCGCACTGCACGTTCTTTGAGATGATGGGCAATTTTTCGTTCGGCGATTACTTCAAAGCCGACGCGATTGCGTATGCCTGGGAGTTTTTGTTTGATGTGCTGAAGTTGGATATTAAAAACATCCGGGTGACGGTCTTCGAAGATGACGACGAAGCCTATGAGCTGTGGCGCAAGGCGGGGATGCCGGAAGAGAAGATTTTCCGGTTTGATGAGCACCAAAATTACTGGCCGGGCGGGGCGATTTCCAACGGGCCAAACGGGCCGTGCGGGCCATGTTCAGAGATTTTCTATGACACGCAGACCTTCTTGCCGCCAACGCCCGATGGCGTCTGGGACGATGGGCGCTGGCTGGAAATCTGGAACCTCGTCTTTATGCAGTTCGACCGGGGCGACGGCGGGACGCTGACACCGCTGCCGCGCCGCAACATTGACACGGGCATGGGGCTGGAGCGCACGGCGGCGGTGCTGGCGGGTCTGCGCGGGCCGTTTGAGACGGATTTGTTCGCGCCCATTCTGCGGCAGTTGGAGAGTCTGTCCGGGCTGACCTACACAAGCCAGGACACGGACGTGAAAGACGTGGCGTTCCGGCGTGTGGCCGACCATGTGCGGGCGACGGCGTTCTGCATTGCCGATGGCGTTCTGCCGTCGAATGTGGGTCGGGGGTACGTCCTGCGCCGCCTGATGCGTCGGGCTATTTTGGCCGGGCGGCGGACGCTGGGATTAGAGAAGCCGTTTTTGGCGGACATGATGAACACGGTGATCGACCAGCGTATTGGCGATTATCCCGAACTGGGCGAGCGGCGCGAAACCATTTTGCGCTATGCGGCTATCGAAGAAAAGCAGTTCCGGCGCACACTCGAAGCAGGCACGGCGCGGCTGCAAACCATTCTGGACAGCGGCAGTATCAGCGGTGACGATGCGTTCACTCTGTTTGCCACCTACGGCTTCCCCGTCGAAATGACCACGGAGCTTGCCCGCGAGGCGGGGCTGACCGTGGATATGGCCCGTTACAACGCTCTGTGGGAAGAGCATCTGAAAGTCTCCGAAGGCGGCAAGACCCGCGAAGTCTTCACCGACAGCGTTGTGCCCGCCCTGCGGGAAGGCGGCGTCGAGAAGACGCTGTTTGTCGGCTACTCGGAAGCGAAGACGCACGGCACAGTCACGGCGATTGTGAAGGCCGGGCAGCTTGTCGAAAGCGCCGCCGAAGGTGAGACGGTGCAGATTGTCTTAGACCAGACGCCGTTTTATGCCGAGGCGGGCGGGCAAATCGGCGACACCGGCACACTGCACGGCGCAGACGGTGCGGCGACGGTCACGGACACGCAGAAAGACAGCGGCTACTGGTTCCACACGGCGACAGTCACGGCGGGCGAGCTGCGTGTCGGCGATGCTTTGGACGCTGAGATTGACAGTGGACGGCGGGCCAGCATTCAGCGCAATCATACGACGACCCATCTGCTGCACAAAGCCTTGCAGCAGGTCTTGGGGGCACACGTTCAGCAGCGCGGCTCTTTAGTCGCTCCCGACCGATTGCGCTTTGACTTTTCCCATGACAAGGCCATGACCGGGGAAGAGACGCGGCAGGTGGAAGGGCTGGTCAACGAAAAGATTTTGGACGACCTGCCGATCCACACGTTTGAAAAGCCCATCGCCGAAGCCAAAGACATGGGTGCGACGATGCTGTTCGGCGAAAAGTACGGCGACATCGTGCGTGTCGTGCAGGCTGGGGATTACAGCCTGGAATTCTGCGGCGGCACGCATCTGGCGCACACGTCGCAGGCGGGTCTGTTCAAGATTGTCTCCGAAGGCTCCACACAGGCGGGCGTCCGGCGCATTGAAGCCGTGACGGGCAAAGCCGCGCTCCTTCGGACGCTGGATCAAGAACGGCTGCTCTCGGACATCGCGGCGTCGCTGAAAACGTCGCTGACTTCCGCCCCGGCGTCGGTGGAAAAGCTGCAAGCAGATTTGAAAGCCAAAGACAAAGAGCTGGCGGCTCTGCAAAAAGCCGCCACCGGCGGGCAGGTGGAGCGGCTGGCCTCCGAAGCACAGACGGTCAGCGGCTTTGCATTAGTGAGTCAGTCGCTTGGCGACGGCGTGGATGGTGAAACTCTGCGCGTACTGGCCGAAGAGCTGGCACAGCGGCTGAAGTCTGCCGTGGTGATCTTAGGCGGTACGAAAGACGGCAAAGTCGCGCTGGCGGTGCGCGTGACAAAAGACCTGGTCGGGCGCGGCTTGAACGCGGGCGCACTGGTGAAAGCGGCGGCAGGGATTGTCGGCGGCGGCGGCGGCGGGCGTCCCGATGCCGCACAGGCGGGCGGCAAGGACCCGTCGAAGCTGGCCGAGGCGCTGGCGGAAGCCGCGCGTTTGGCAGGCGAGACTGGCGCGTGAGGCGTCCATTATGCCCCCGGAATGAATTCCGGGGCTGGAAAGAGCAAATGTCCGCCTTCGCGGACAGAGGAGCGTTCGCGTGAGGCTGTCTTATGTCCACGCAGGTGGACAATCGCACTCCATAGCTCGGCACTTTAGTGCCGGGTTCCTGCTGCTTTTGTTCGCTCTCCCCCTCCACGCCCGCCCGCACACCCTGGTCGTGCTGGCCGATGGGCTGACACTCACTGACATCACGCGCCCGGACCTGCCGGGGCTGGCACGCCTGCGCGAGTCAGGCGCATTGGCACTGATGTCGCCGGGGCTTGCACATAAGCCTGATCCTGTGGCAAATGTGTACGCGACCCTCGGTGCGGGCGACTCCGTGCGTGTTGGCGATATGTCGCAGGGGCTTCTGGGAAAGACGCTTGCTGAAGCTGGTGTCCACACGGCGCTCATCGGGCAGGGCATTGGGCCGAATTCGCCCGCACGTTTAATTTTGCCTTCCCCCGCTATCGCCGCCGAGACTACCGACCCGGCCCGTGCGTGGGCGGTGACACAGTCAGCGTTCCAGACGTGCGATTTGGTCATAGTCCGTTTCACAGACGCGGGCGGGGGCCGCGACGCGCTGTTGCATCGACTGGATGCGTTCTTTGGGTGGGTCCTCAAAACCTCACCAAGCAGCGTGTTTCTGGTTGTGCCCACGCCACCCCTGCTGCCTGATGGGACGTGGAACCGACCGACGCCGTTTGTCGGATTGCATCCCCGGACTGTGTCCTACGGCTGGGATAGTGACTTGCCTCCTGTGGCGCAGTCGCCGACAACACAAACCTGGGGGCTGATTGCGGCGCGAGATTTCGCCCCTACTGTGCTCGCTAGTTTGTCGATTCCACCGCCGATCCAGATGAGTGGGGCTGACATCGAGCCGTCTGGTGTCCATAGTATTGAAGATGTCCTGCCACGCTTGCGGCGCATGGACCGGATGGTGTGGCTGAACCAAGAGGCGCAGCTTCCTGTGTTCTGGACCGTCGGCCTCGGCGCGTCCGCGATTGTGTTCAGCACACTGGGCCTGCTGCTGGCCGGGCGCATGGCGGGGTGGGGTGGGCGGCTGTCCCGGTATGGGATGCGTGTGATTGCCTCGTGGCCGCTTGCTCTGCTGCTGGCTCCGCTGTGGAACCCGCTGACACTGCACGCTTATCTAGCAGTGATTTTAGCGGCAACGGCCCTGCTGGCCCTGCTGCCTTCGCCCTCGGTGATTTTCAGCTTGACCGCGCTGGTATTGGTGGCTGACGGCCTGACAGGAACGACCCTGGTGTCTAGCTCCGCTCTGAGCGAGTACGCGCTGTCGGGCATCCGGTTTTACGGCATCGGCAATGAGTACATGGGCGTTCTCATTGGCGGGGCGCTGCTGCTGTGTCTATCGGCATGGCCCCCCCGCCCCAATTCTGGGGAGCTAGAGCAAAAGCAGAAGCCAGAAAGAAGAAGACAGGTCCGTCCTAACTTCCGGCTCCCCAGAATTGGGGCGGGGGGGCCTCTCCTTCTTGCCCTCTGGTTCGCCCTTGTGACCTTTGTGCTGTCGTTTCCGGCATTCGGGGCGAAGGCGGGCGGGGCGGTGACGGCGACGGCGACATTTGTGATTGCGTGGCGGCTCTTGTTGGGCCGGAAGGTCAACTGGAAATGGGCGCTGGGCGGGCTGGCGGCGGGGTTTGCGCTGGTCTTTGTGTGGGCCATTCTCAGTCCTGTGCTGCATCTGCGGCGGACGCATCTGGAAACGGCGACCGATGCGCTGGGGCAGGGGCGTTTCGGGTATATTGTGGGGGTGAGCCTGCGAAAGATTGGACTGGCGGCGCGGGTCGCCCTGCACCCCGGCACATTGCTGGGCCTGCTGGGGCTTGCGGGCATGGGCGTCATTCTGCGCCGTCTTCTCTGGGGACGAGTGCAGGGGTATTTGGCGCAGCGCCCGCGTGAGCGGATTGTCTATCTGGCGGGCTTGTGGGGCTGTCTGGTGGCGCTATTATTCAACGATTCGGGCATTGTGGCGGCGATTTTGATTTTGCAGTGCCTCGCGCTGACGCTGTTGCACGGACTGTGCGGGGATGCCCCGGAGGAGCGAAATGCGTCTGCTGGGGCTTGATGTCGGCAACGTGAAAATTGGCATCGCCGTGTGCGACTCTCTGGAAATCGCGGCGTTCCCGGTGGGCCTGTTCCGGCGGCTAGGCAGCTTGAAGCGGGACGTCGCCGCGATTGCCGCGCTGGCGGTGGAGCAGGAAGCCGAGGCGGTGGTGGTCGGCCTGCCGCTCTCTTTGGACGGCGCAGAAGGGCCGCAGGCACTGCTGACACGCGGCTTCGCCCGTGCCCTGGCAAACGCCCTGCCCCTGCCGGTGGTGCTGTGGGACGAAAGCCTGTCCAGCGTAGAGGCCGAAGAAATTTTGATTGCCCAGGGCGTCTCGCGTGCCAAGCGTCGTGAGCGCATCGACCAGACGGCGGCGGCCTTGATTTTGCAGAGCTACTTAAACCATCGCCGCGATACCAACGCGCCTCGTGACCGGCTGGAATAGGAGCCACGGATTGAAATCCGTGGCTGAGTAGCCCTCGGCTGAATGTCCCTGCGGGACACCCACTTCGTGGGACTAGCATTTCTTGTGTCCCGGAGGGACGTTCGGCGTCTGCGCCCCTATGCCTGCGGCATCACTACGTATCAGCCACGGGTTTCAACCCGTGGTATTTCAATCCGTGGTATTTCAATCCGTGGATTTCTTCGGGGGCAAAACTGCGTAATATCAATCTATGCCTTCACAACCGTCTTCTAATCTCACGGAAACACCCCGGCGTGTGCGGCGAAGCGCGACGCTGCTGGTCGTGCTGCTGCTGCTGGCGCTGACCATTGTGGCGGGCGTATTGTATACACTTCAGCTTCTGGCGCCGGTGTCCGGCAGCAAGAATGCACGGCAGGTGCTGGTCACGATCCCGGCGGGGCGCTCGGCGCGGCAGATTGGGGACATTCTCTACAAAAAAGGGCTGGTGCGCCGCCCGCTGTCGTTCGTGTTTGCCAGTCGCCTGGGGGGGCTTTCGGGGAAGATGCGGGCGGGGCGCTACCTGCTGTCCCCGGCGATGCCGCCGCGTCAGATTGCCGCGCTGATGGCGCTGGGGGAAACTGCCGAGAATGTGGTGACAATCCCCGAAGGGTACACGGTGCGTCAGATTGCCAGGCGTCTGTCCGAGCAGAAACTGGTGGATGAAGCGCCGTTTCTGACGCTGGCACAGACAGGGGGGCGGACGTTCCAGGTCAAAGGCTGGACGCCGCCGGATGCCAATCTGGAAGGCTATCTGTTCCCCGATACCTACACGGTTCCCAAAGGCGCGACGGCGCGGGAGATTGCCCAGCAAATGCTGGAGAACTTCCATGCGCGGGTGGTCGTGCCCAAAGGCACGGTGGCGGCGAAGCTGCCAGGGGGGCTGCCTGCCGTGCTCACTCTGGCCTCGCTCGTGGAGCGGGAAGCCGAAGTGGACCCGGATCGGCCCCTGATTGCTGCCGTTTATTGGAACCGACTCAAAATTGGGATGCGGCTGCAATGCGATGCCACGGTGCAGTATGCCCTGCCGGACCATCGAACCCGGTTGTATTACGTAGATTATCGGGTAAACTCGCCATACAATACGTATCTGCACAAGGGACTGCCACCAACACCCATTGCCTGCCCTGGCCTGCCTTCCATCGAAGCTGCCCTGCACCCTGCCGCTGTGGATTCTCTATTTTATGTCGCCGGGCCGGGTGGGCGGCACGTCTTCAGCCGAACCTTCGCCGAGCATCAGCAGGCTGTCGCCCGAAGCCGGGCCGCACGGCCTTAAATTACCAATTATGTCTATCTGGAACACATTAAACCCCTCGCAGGTTGTTGAGTCCGTGCGCGAGCTGTCGCCCGAGTCGCTGAAAGCAAAGGGCATCGAAGCCGTCATTACCGACTTGGACAACACGCTGGTCCCGTGGCGGCATTATGAGATCATGCCCGGCGTCGTCGAGTGGCTGGCCGCTTTAGAAGTCGCAGGCATCAAAATCTGCATTGCCTCCAACACTATTCACACAGAGCGGCTGAAGCAGCTTGCTGAGACCATGAACATCCCGTTTGTGGACCGGGTGCAAAAGCCGCGCACGGGCGGCTTTCTGCGGGCGATGAAGCTGATGCGCTCCCACCGAAACAACACGGCGGTTTTTGGCGATCAGATTTTCACGGATGTGCTAGCGGGCAACCGCCTGGGTCTGCACACGATTTTGCTGCGCCCGCCGCTGTCCAAAGAGGAGTTCATCTCCACGCAGCTTGTGCGCTATGTGGAAAATGGCGTCATCCGCAAGCTCCGGGAGCGCGGCCAGTGGCCCGCCGCCGCCGCCGTGGAAGCGGCATTAGAGGCCCTGCCGGACCCGCGCACGCCGCTGGCCCGCCGCCGCTCCACGCTGGTCATCTCCCTTTTGGCGGGCCTGGCCGTCTGGCTGGTGCTGCGTGCGCGGCAGGCGAAGTAGGACCCCTTGGCCCCCAATAATGGGGGGAACCCGAGTAGGGTCGCTGCTTGCCGCGCCCTTCTTGCTGGCCGCGCCCTTCTTATCCGTTCCGAAATCCGGCTCCCCAGAATTGGGGCGGGGGCCGCCTGTTGGATGGCAAGCACTCGTGACAATCACCGGAAAAACAAAAGTTGTCGGCGTCTGGGGGCATCCGGTGGGGCATTCGCGGTCGCCGCTGATGCATAACGCGGCGCTGGTCGCGCTGGGGCTGGACTGGGCCTATGTGCCGTTTGAGGTAGCCCCGGAGAACGTCGGAGCCGCGCTGGCGGGCATTCGGGCATTGGGCCTGGTCGGCGTCAATGTAACCGTGCCCCTCAAAGAACTGGTGCTGCCGTTTTTAGACCAAGTCTCGGACACAGTGCGGCAGATCGGCTCGGCCAACACGATTATTCACCGGGACGGCAGGTTGTACGGCGACAGCACCGACGGGGCTGGCTTTCTGCGGGCGCTGGAAGAGGCGGGGCAGAGCGCCGACAATCGCAGTGCGCTGATCTTAGGCGCGGGCGGCTCGGCACGGGCGGTGGCGTTCGCGCTGGCCTCACGGGGTACCTGCTGTAAACTTGCCAACCGCACAGCAGAGCGGGCGGAGGCACTGGCCGCAGACATCAACCGCTGGTTTCCGGGCATGGCCGAGGCGGTGGAGTGGGGGAGCGAGTCAGGCGCGTTTGATTTGATCGTCAACACAACAAGTCTCGGAATGCAGCCGCGTGAGAGCGAAATGCCGACCCTGCCGCCCGGCGTGTTTGGCGGCAGGCCGTTCGTCTACGATTTGATTTACGCCCCGGCGAAGACCCGACTGCTGCAAGCCGCTGAAGAGGCCGGGTGCGCGACGGCGAACGGCGTGGGAATGCTGGTGCAGCAGGGGGCGCTGTCGCTGGTGCTCTGGACGGGGCTGTCAGTAGAAGATATTCCCACAGCAGTCATGGAAGCCGCCGTGCGTGGCAGCTTGTAGGATGGATTTTATAGACTTAGCAAAGAAGGCAAAAGGAACCCCTTGCGTGGATTTGGCGTTTATGATATAATGGGGAACAGTGCCCGGACGGCTTTTCTGGCACTGATTTTATACTCAATTTTTATTCCTATTCTCACGCTCCGCGCTGCTGCCCCAACTTTTCCCGGTCTACCCGGCCCATGCTATTTTGTGTTATTTATTTCGGCTGTAAACGAGGCAGGACTGCGTAAGGAGGCAGACTTCCAACATGGTAATGCAGGCAAAGAAAAATATCGGTGAAGTTCTTGTAGATAAAGGGGTGCTTACCCCGGAGCAGCTTCAGCAGGCACATGAAGTCCAGAAAAGTGCGCCGGGTGACCTCGGCAATATCATTCAGGATCTTGGATTTGCCTCCGAGAAAGATGTTGCGGCGGCCCGTGCGACAACTCTCGGGGTGCATTTTGTGGATGTGGCGAAAGTGGCAATTGATCCGTCGGCAGTGAAAGCCGTGCCGGAGCATCTTGCCAAACGCTACAACATCCTGCCCTTCAAGCGGGACAACTCTACCACGCCGAATCGACTGATGGTGGCGATTGGTGACATCAAATCCGGCTCGGTGGGTTTGGACGACATCAAGCTGGTGTCCCGCTGCAAGGTACAGACGGTTCTCGGAACCAAAAGTGATATTGAAGAGGCGATTATTCGCGCTTACAGCGGCTCGAACGGCAAGCCGCGCACGGGGCCGCTCAACGGACGAGACGGCGGCGCGGGCGTCCCGGCGATCATCAAAGGCGGCGACGGCAGCCAGTACCCGGCGATCATCAAAGATGACGGGACCGAGATGACCGTGGGGGGGCCGACCGGCCTGTCTGGCCGCAACGGCTCCATCGACATGGGCGGCTCCAATCTGTCGGAAGCGATTAAGGGCGACCTGAGCGAGCTGGGCGGCACCGGGGTTGATGAGGATGATGAAAGCGGCCTGGAAAAAATCTCCGAGGAAGCGCCAATCATTCGCATTGCCCACGCAATTATGATGCAGGCCATTCGGGAAAAAGCCTCGGATATTCATGTGGAGCCGGGCATCAAAGGCGTTCGCATTCGCTACCGCATTGACGGCGTTCTGAACGAGACCATGACCGTGCCCAAGCACATTCAGGCCGCGCTTATCTCGCGCTTCAAGATTATGGCTGAGCTGAACATCGCTGAGCGGCGCGTGCCGCAGGACGGACGTATTCCTGTCCGGCATGAAGGCAAAGACTACGATATGCGCGTGTCGTGCCTGCCCACCATGTTCGGCGAAAAGATCGTCATGCGTATCCTCGACAAGACCAGCGTTCTGCTGGGCCTCAACAAGCTGGGCTTTACCCCCGAAGTGCAGGCCAAGCTCGAAGAGATCGTCGCGCAGCCGCAGGGAATGTTCCTGACGACCGGCCCGACGGGGTCCGGCAAGACGACAACGCTGTATTCGGTTCTGCACAAGATCAACTCGGTGGAAAAGAACATTATCACGGTCGAAGACCCGGTAGAGTACCAGTTGTCGGGCGTCTCGCAGGTGCAGATCAACAAAAAAGCGGGGCTGACATTCGCCGCCGCCATGCGGTCGTTCCTGCGGCAGGACCCGGATATTATCATGGTTGGAGAGATGCGCGACCTGGAAACCGCGCAGATTGCTATTGAAGCGTCGCTGACCGGCCACCTTGTGCTGTCCACGCTGCATACCAACGATGCGCCGTCAGCGGTGATGCGCCTGGCCGACATGGGCATTGAAACGTACCTGATCGCCGCCACCGTGCAGGGCATCATGGCCCAGCGCCTGTGCCGTAAAATCTGCTCCAACTGCAAGGAGCCGTACCGCGTTCCGGCCAGTCTCCTGACTTCGTTCGGCTACAAGCCCGAAGACCCCAACGCGCAGATTACGCTGTATGAAGGCAAGGGCTGCGAAGAGTGCCGGGGCAAGGGCTATAAAGGCCGTGTTGGCCTGTATGAGCTGATGACGATTAACGAAGAAATCGCCGAGCTTGTCGTCCGCCGCGCCCCCGTCGCCGACATCCGCGATGCCGCCAAGCTGAACGGAATGCTGGAGCTACGCGAAGACGGCCTGATGAAGATTCTGGAAGGCTTGACGACCCCCGAGGAAGTCCGCCGCGTCGTCTTCACCGCCGGTTTCTAATCTCTGAAAGAGGCAACAAATGGCTGAATCAACACCGCCAAGAACCACGATGGGCGGAGCGCCCATGCCGACTACCGCCCCTGCACCGGGAGCCGCGCCCTCCACGGGCACGCAGCCCGTGCCGCAGTTCCAGGCGCGGCCTGTTGCCAAAGTGCAGAAGAAAAGCGTTCAGGAGCTGCACATCGACGAGCTGCTGGAACTGATTATCGCCAAAAAAGGCTCGGACCTGCATATCGCACATGGCATTCCGCCGTGCATCCGCACCGACGGCGAGCTGGAGCCGACCAACTACGAGAATATGTCGCCGCTGGACATTCAGCAGATGATGTATGCGATCTTGACCGACGAGCAAATCCAGAAGTTTGAAAGCACCTGGGAGCTGGACTTCTCCTATGCGCTTCAGAAGAAAGCCCGCTTCCGTGTCAATATCTTCAAGGATAAAGGCAGCGTGGCGGCGTCGCTGCGTCTGATTCCCACCAAGATTCCAACGCTGGAAGATATGAATATGCCGCCTATCCTGGAAAAGCTGACGCACACGCGGCGCGGTCTCATCCTGGTGACGGGACCGACGGGGTCGGGCAAGTCCACGACGCTGGCCGCGATGATCAACCACATTAATATGACCCGCTCGGAGCATATTATCACGATCGAAGACCCGATTGAGTTTGTGCATAACCACAAGATGTCCATCATCAACCAGCGCGAGCTGGGCATGGACACCAAGAGTTTTGCTAATGCCCTGCGGGCCTCCCTGCGCGAAGACCCGGACGTTATTCTGGTCGGCGAAATGCGCGACCAGGAAACCATGCAGCTGGCGGTGTCTGCCGCCGAGACCGGTCACCTTGTGTTTGGAACCCTGCACACGAACTCAGCGGCCTCCTCTGTGGACCGCATCGTGGACAGCTTTCCGGACGGGGCCAAAGAGCAGGTGCGCCTGCAGCTCTCCGGCAACATTCAGGCAATTATCGCCCAGCAGCTTGTGCCAACCACACCCGGCTATCTGGCATCTTCCGGCCGGGGCCGCGTGGCCGCGCAGGAGATCATGCTGGCCTCGCCCGCCATTCGCAACCTGATCCGCGAAGCCAAGCCGCAGCAGATTACCTCTATGATCCAGACGTCGGCCAACATGGGTATGATTACGACGGATGCCTCGCTGCGTAACCTGTATATGCAGGGTCAAATCTCGTATGAGAACGCCATGTCCCGCGCCCAGAACGCGGAAGAGCTGAAGCGGATGCTGGCTGGGGATGGCGATGCCGGACCGCGTCCCGGCGCACCGCGTCCGGCTGGCCGTTGAACCCGGAAAAAAGAGCAAAAATAATTTCGCCCGCACCGAACCCTTCTGAAGCGTTGGTGCGTTAAAGAGTGCAGCGGCACTCACGCTCGCTAGGAGCAGAACACTATGGCAACTTACGCATACACCGTCCGAGACGCCGCTGGAACCATGCGGAGCGGGACATCCGAGGCCGAAAACCCGGATGTTCTCGCCAAACGCCTGCGCGAGCAGGGGTTTATGATCTCGGAAATCAAAGCCGCCAAAGCCAAAAAGGCGGGCGGCAACTGGTTTGAAAACATTCAGAAGATCAAGCTCACCGAGCTGTCCATCTTCTGCCGCCAGTTCTCGACGATGATTGACGCGGGAGTCTCGCTGGTGCGCTGTCTGGATGTTCTCAGCCAGCAGCAGACCAGCCCGCGCTTCAAACGGATCATTATCGACGTTCAGAGAGAGGTCGAGGCCGGAAACACGCTTTCTAAAGCCCTGGCAAAGTACCCGAGCGTCTTTTCCAACCTCTTCATTGGGCTGGTTCGCGCCGGAGAAGTCGGCGGCGTCCTGGAAGAGACTCTGCAGCGATTGTCCACGTTCCTGGAAAAAGACGTGGAAATGAAGCGCAAGATCAAGTCGGCCATGACCTACCCGACTATTGTTATCTGCGCCGCTGTGCTGATTGTCTGCGGCCTGTGTACGTTCATCGTGCCGACCTTTCTGGGACTGTTTGAGACGATGCTGCCGCATGGTCGCGCTGACTTTCCCGCGCTGACGCTGGGGCTGGTCGCCGTGTCGGACTTCCTGATCCACAAGGGCTACCTGGCGATTATGATCGTGATCGCCTTCCGGTTTGCCTTTGGCGCGTTCATCAAAACGAACTTCGGGATGCATGCCTGGGATCGCTTCAAGCTGAAAGTGCCGGTCTTCGGAAAGCTGAACCACAAAGTTGCCCTGGCCCGCTTCTCGCGGACGCTGGGCACGCTGCTGACTTCAGGTGTTCCTATCCTGCAGGCGCTGGAAACGGTTGCGGGCACGGTGGCAAACTCGGTCATCTCGGATGCTATCCTGGAAGCCCGCGCCCGCATCCGTGAAGGAGACCGCATCGGTGACCCGCTGGTCAAATCCAAGCTGTTCCCCCCGATGGTGGTACAGATGATCTCGATTGGCGAAGAGTCGGGTTCGCTGGACGCGATGCTTTCCAAGATCGCGGACTTTTACGAGGACGAAGTGGATGCGGCGCTGGCGGCGCTGGCCGTGGCGATTGAGCCGCTGCTGATCTGCTTCCTCGGCGTGGCCGTCCTCCTGATCATCCTCGGTATGTTTATGCCGATGATTGTTCTGATCCAGTCGCTGTCCGGCGGCGACGGCACGGAAAAAGGCGAGAAGGAATAAAGAGCCTCCCCCCGGCGCCCCCTAATTTGACTCCCCTCTGAAGGAGGGGCCGGGGGAGGTCTCTCCACAGTTTCAACGTATGCTCACACTCTGGCTGGTTGTCGCGGGCGTTTACGGCCTATTTATCGGGTCGTTCCTGAATGTCGTCATCTGGCGTCTGCCACGCGGTGGCTCGGTTGCCACTCCCACCTGGTCGTACTGCCCGAACTGCACGCACCAACTGACGGCACTGGACCTGTTTCCCGTGCTGTCTTTTTTGGCGCTCGGGGCGAAGTGCCGCTACTGCCGCACTCCGATTTCATGGCGCTATCCGGGCGTGGAGACGCTGACCGGGGCGCTGTTCCTGCTGGTGACGTTTTTTGCGTATGGGCGCGGCGGCCTCTGGTACGATGCCGTGTTTGAGTGCCTCTTCGCGGCCCTTCTGGTCTGCGTCTTTTTTATTGATTTAGAGCACTTTATTATCCCCGATGGCCTGTGCGTCCTGGGCTGCCTGCTGGGGCTGATGCACGGTCTGGTCGCGGGCCGGTTTCTGGACTCTGTGTATGGAATGCTGGGCTATGCCGCCGCGCTGGTGCTGATTGGCCTTGTCTCTTATGTGGTGCTGGTCTCGCTGGTGGACAAGCGCGTCCCGGTGGGGCGGGCGACCGGGGAGTACCTGCACGATACGGTCTCGGACACGATCTATGTGTGGACACACAGCCTCGGCGCGGCCCTGCCGCCCCTGCGCCGCTGGGCCGTCTCCCGGTGGGGCGAGCCTGCCCCCGTGGAGACCTACACCGCCGATGAGATACAGAACGACGAAGACGCCGGGGGGATGGGCATGGGCGACGGCAAGCTGGCGGCGGCGATTGGGGCCAACCTCGGCCTGAGCCTTGCGCTTGGCTCGCTGGGCTTTGCGATCTTTGTGGGGGCGCTGGCCGGGATTGTCGTGATGGTCCGTCAGCGGCGTCGGCTCGGGGAGCGCACCGCCATCCCCTTTGGCCCGGCGATGGCGGTGGGGGCACTCTTAGCCCTCTGGTACGGGCATCCGCTGGCCGCCTGGTACGTCAAAACGCTCTGGACTTCGGCCACCGGGACCGGCTGAAACACTTATCCGAAAATAAACTTAAAAAATAATTCTAAATCCGGGAACAATACCGGGAACCCGGTCGTCCCACAGCAGAGACCCCTGCGTGTGTGCCCGTTTGTCCCGTCTTTGCTCCCCCTCGCAGGCTGAAAAAGCTGGTCACCTGAACTGGCTCGAATGAAGGAGACTCTCATGCCAACCCCGCGCCGCCGCGCTCACCACATCTTGACCAATCGCGCCTTCACTTTAATTGAACTGCTCGTCGTGATAGCAATCATCGCCATTCTCACCGCCATTCTGCTGCCTGTGTTTGCTGCGGTGCGCGAGAACTCCCGGCAAAGCGTGTCGATCTCGAACTTGAAGCAGATTCAGCAGAGCTTGGCGCAGTTCAAGCTGGACAACCACCGCAGCCCTGATGTCCTGTTCGGTTACGTTTACCCTGGCTACAGTATGAAGACTGCTTTAGGGCAGGCGACATCGGATCACGAGGCTGATCTGAAAAACAACGTGACAGACCCAGCCACGCTTGCCCGCCATAACCCAGCAGTATACTTCCCCGGCTTATATCCAGCCTACATAAAAGACCCCGAAGTGTTTACCGACCCCAACAATTCAGTCAATACTGGCGAGATAGGCAAAACTACAGTGCCGCTAGACGCCAATATTATTGCCCCTTGTAACGCCACTACTGATGGCGTTTTGGGCGGTGGCAATGGCTGCACCGGGGCGACACCTGGAAGCGTTGTGCCGACAAAGCGCAGCTATTACATGGCCGATGCCTACGATGCCAGCCCGGTCGTCACCGGAACCAACGCGGTCAGCGGCAACTTTTTAGTGCGCTACCAGCTTGCGCGGGAAGCTACCCAGGCATCAGGCAATTTCGACGTCGACTACAAGCGGCAGATGCGGTGGCAGAACCCGCCCGCTGACACGCTGATTACGGCGACCACCTACCATGTCAAGAACGCGGATAAAGTGCTGGTGCTGTTTGAGAGCGGCACGGTGAAGAAAATCAGCGGCACGGACTTCGCCACGCTCGGCGACCAGGCCGGAAACTCGAACTTCTGGCGCGTCGGCACCTGGCCGGCCACGCTTCGGCCTTAGCTTTGTTTCGCCGTAATCGGCAAAGGACTATTCCTCGTGCAGTCAATGGCAGACAGCAAAATTAGGGCAGGGCAGCCAAAAGCGCGGTGCGGCGTCTCGCTGATTGAAGTGCTGGTCGTTCTGGTCATTCTGGTGGTGGGCATTCTGGTCATCATCCGCCTGTACCCGAGCGGCTTCTTCTCCGTGCAGTCCGTGGGCAACGCCGCTGTCGCTGATAGCCTCGGCACGGCTGCCTTGCAGGCCGCGCAGGAAAACCTAGGCAGCCTGCCCGAAGCCATTCAGCCCGGCGGCACGAATGTTGCCGGTATGGATGCTTACGGGCGTCCAATAGCGAATGCCGCTGATGCTTCTTATGACCCGGAGTTTAATTTGTCTGTCCAACCGGACTATTCGCAAACTCTGAACAAAGCGCAGTTGATTGTCAACGAAACGTTCACGGTACCCACATCTTCAACAATTGTAAAGCCATCGGGTAATGAGCTTGAATCTATCTACGTTACCAAATTTGGGCCAATTATGACGGAGGTTCCGCCATCGGGTTCGGCCCAGCCCTACACACCCGTGCCGAAACTGCAAAACTATCTGTCTATCAACAGCGCCAACTGGCAGCCTGTTACAGCCGATACGGCCTCTTCCCCTCCTACTCAGAATGTTTTGGAAGAGGGGCAGCCGCAATTTTCTGTGGATTACGTCCATCAGCGAATTGCCGTTCCTTATGCGGCCTATGATGCAAACGGTAATTCGTATTCGCAGGAAATGATTGTTTCTATCATTGGCTCGAATTACAGGGTTTACACTGAATACTTGATTGTGCCGGCTGGCACACCCCGGGACAGCATAAATCCTAACGCACCCCGAGATGCTTCTAATATCACCTATCTACCTGATCCGCCGAGTGGAGCGAATTACAACGGTGGCTGGTTTGATCCCACGGTAATTTATGGAGACAGCGGTGCAGGTGTTCAATCAACTTTGCCCGCTGGTGTTACTTGGCTGAAAGTGTCCTTGTATCGTCCCTACAAGGGAATTGCATCAACAGATGTGTTTTCAAAGATTAACCCTTATGAATTCAAACTGACTTCGCCCAACCTCGGTAGTACCCCCTATAATTTAGGCGGTCTTGGATTTAATCCTATGGCCGGGGGGGGGGTAGGACGTGGTGCATTTAGTGTGCGGGTTTCTTACCAAGTCGCCAACTGGCAGGTCATTCACGAAGACCGCGCTGTTCCCGCGCTGCCTTCTGGCAACACAAGCGTTCTGCGCCTGTCTCTCAAAAACCTGAAACGGGCCGGGGACGAAGGGCCAGACAATTCGATTGACCCCGGCCTCCTGAGCAGCGGCCATAGTCTGTATATTATGGACCTGGACACGGGCCAGCAGGTTGCCCCCGGCATAGCAGCGCCGGACCCGACCAACCCGGACCTGCCGATTGTGGATGAAGACGTGCAGGGAACCAGCACAGACCCGGCGGCGATCAACATTAGCTTTGCCATTGGGCGCTTGACGTTCGCCTCTAACTCGTTTGGCGACAATCCGAATGGAACGACGCCACACGCGCACCGGGTTCGCGTCTTTTACACGGGCGACTTGAACTGGACGATTGCCGTGCAGAAGGCCCCGGCGTATTATATTGTGGATGCTCCTATCACAGGAAGCTCGGCTGATATCTTGCCTGGACACTGTGCTTACAGTATTCTTAGCCAAAACTTATTGTTCCCACAGATGGATTCTGGCAAGACTGTCGCTATTGATGGTCCAGCGAATTTGCCTAACCAAACAGGGGTAGCCAGTAACATAGTGGATGGCAACGTTGTCACTGATAGCAACGGCAATCCCATAAAGTACGTAGGGTTTTCGTTTTCGGCCACTCAGCCTGCTTCCATTACTGCCGCTCAGGCGGCCCAAATTACTGCGGTGCGCGGGCTGTCGGCGCGGGCTATCGTTGCATGGCAGGAGCGCGGACAATGGAAGTCGCACAGCGTTGATACGATCTTAAACCGCACGCCGTAGTGCTGCCGGGCAACAACTCTTTATGAACACACTGCGTCCTAAAATCTGCGGCCCTAAAGATTGCGCCAACCTCGGTCAGCGGGCTTTCACGCTGATTGAGCTGCTCGTCGTCATCGCTGTCACGGCGGTGCTGTTTTCGCTGCTGATTATCCCGCTGATCAGCGCCCTGCGCTTTAATGAGCAGGTCCAGTCCGTCACGGCCTCGCAGGATGCCTCGCGGGTGACCCGCGAAGGGCTGACCCGCGAGCTGGGCAGTGCGGTGTTTGTGTTTGACGGCACGAGCCACCCGTTCGCCATTCCGGCTGGCACAGTGGTCAACCCCGGCGACGACCGCTACACCAACTTTTTGAACTTGCAGATACCGCCCATCGACAGCACCGGGCAAAAGGTAATTGTAGCCCATGCCTACAACGCCAAATTAGACTTTGTTCTGCCCAAGCCCAACTCCGGCAGCGCGACGGACCCGACCACGGGCGACCAGATCAACTACCGGCAGTCCGACACCGGCTCGGCCATTATCAGCAGCCCCGCGCTGGTGTTTCCGCCCGCCCCCGGCACGACGATGGTGCGCTATTGGGTGGGCCTGAAAAACCCGGACGCGGCTTACTACAATGTGCGGGAGCGTCTCGGAACCGGCAATACGAACAACACCTATATCCTGTACCGCGCCCAGTTCTCGCCGTACACGATTACGCGGGATGCCAATGGCAAGCAGACCGGCATTACTCTTGATGCCAGGTATTTTGCTCCGACAACGCCAAACGGCAGCCTGCCGGAACTGGATGACCCGGACTTCTTCCGCACCGTTACAGGCAGTGATGTCAACTGGCTGTCTCCAACCCATATCGTTTATTCGGCTGCCGAGGTGGCCGATCATAATGCCCGCGTAGAAAACTGGAAACAAATCGCTAAGCCGGTCATCCCTGGCCCGAATGTGGATTTGATTGCCCTGCCGCACAACACGGACAACACGCTGGCCTATGACAAGTCAACAGGGGCATTCCCCGGTGTCGCTCACAGCGGCGCGGCCACGGACCCGGTGACAGGCAAGTCCTACCCTATTGTCAACACGACCGTGACTTTCCGCCCCGGCACGGTCAGCGGCGACGCGACGCCCGGCACGACGGCGAGTTATACCAATCAGGGCGCGGTCGCGGTCGGTGAAAACGGCTTCGGCTACACGCCGACAGTCTACACCACCACCAGCAAATCGTGGTCCCTGCCGTATCATGTCAGCATCTATCCGGCGAACTTTGACGGCAACAACACCACCGATGATCGGGGCGTCTACTATGACACGCAGCTCGCACCCCGCAGCGGACCTGTTAATGGCCTTGCTCAGGTAGGCAACAACCCCCTGCCGATGGTAGCTGTCGGCGATGTCATGGAATACCGGCACATCAGCAGTGCGGACCCCAACCCGATGCTTGTGTACGATGTCACGCAGGGCTTCGCCGTGCGGGATACTGGTAACGGTTACGCGGTGGGAACCACGAACTTTATTCCGATGTCCATCAACCCGGACACGGGAACAATCAACTTTGCCGCTGCGTCTCTGCCAAACGGCCCCGCCGACCGCTACACCCGCGAATGGGTGTATATGCCAACCCCTGGTAACACGCCGACCGACGATAGTACAGTAGATTTGACGATTGCACCGACGGTTATGCCGCTCCCCGCTGCCGTGTCGCCGCTGGCCGGAGGGACGCTGACCTCGCCGACGGGCGTGGCGAATGCTCATCTCGTACCGGGCAGTGTGCGCGTCTTCGGGCCAGATCAGACGCCGGGGCCGGGCGCGGGGATGAAAGTCGCCTACCAGGAAGTCCAGACGAACAATGACGCTAACACGCCAGCCGGAGACAACCAGTTCTCGATTGACTATTCCTCCAGCGTACTGACCCTGAAGCCGGACGCGCCTGGCCCGGTCGGCGTTACCTACGAATATCAGGCCAACATGACGCGGACAGACTCGACGAAAAGCTTTGGCGAAGACAATCCGTACCAGCCCATGCAGGTCAAAGTGGATTACCAGACCCGCGACCTGATTGATGTCAGCCTCGGCGTCCGCATCTACGATGTCACCACGGGCCGGGCGCAGATTCTGCCGTCCGACACGCGCATTAAAATCGGCAACAGCAACCGCTAGAGGCGGTTGATTCGAGGAGTTGAAAACTCCTCGCTAGGAGAGGCACCCTCCGGGTGGAGGAGGGAGAGCGCAGGGTTATATCCGTACTTCTTTCGTCCGAAGGACGCCTTACCTAGCGAGGAGTTTTCAACTCCTCGAACTCTCGGACTACTGCTTAGCGATTGTACATAAAACAATGATGTCCACTCAAACACAGGCTCTAAATAGAACAGCGCGGCGCCAGGCGGCGCGGCGTGGGCAGTCGATTATCATCGCCCTGCTCGTCTTGCTCCTGCTCGGCATTGCGGGCGGCCTGTTTGTCACGATTATTGCGCGGAACCTGATCAACGCCCGCCGGTCGGCCCGGGTCGGCTCGGCGGATGCCTATGCCCGCGCCGGTCTTAATTTTGCCGACTCGCGTCTGACAAACAGCCCCGAAGGCGCCGACTGGCGTCCGCCGCTGCAGTTTTTGCTTGACCCGGCCTACCAGCCTGCGGCGGGAACCCGCGAACTAGCCCGTTATCAGGCGGCGGGCCTTACGGCGGCCAGCCCGGATGATCCGGACTATAAGTATCTGACGGCGGGCTATGCTAAGTACACAACGGGCGCGGGCCGCTTCTTACTCCGCGTGACCTATGACCCGGTGGATACCATCGGTCAGAACAACCAGTTGGGTGCATTGCCGCCGGGCAAGTATTTGAAGATCGAGTCTATCGGGCGCGAAGGCATTGTTGACTCAATGGACCCGACGACTTACGCCAACAACCGCACCACTGACCGGGTGCAGTCGTATCAGGTCGCCTATAAGCCTATCGGCATCACCGACTTTGCCCGGTTTGAGACCAACCCGAACAAGCGGTCCGACATCGCCAATCTCGGCGTGATCAGCCGCCTGTATACCGACGACCCCGATGGCGGCATCGCCACGCCCGGCGTCTACGATTTCAAGTCGCCGACCACGCTTCAACTTTACCCGGTGCTGACCACCTACGGCGCGGCAGATGCGTATCTGAACGGTGCGAACGGTCTATTGCCCAACCCGCTGGCGGGAACGGGGCAGGCCGCGCCGACTGGCTACACGCTCGTGCCGGGCGGCGGCTCCCTGCAAGCCAATATGTCCACCCGCTTCTTCGGCAAAAACGTGTTTTACCTGAACAATGCCGGGGCCACCGCCCCGCTGTTCCAGGATACGGTTGGCGTCGCCGGAGACATTCTGCTGGACACCTATAACCGAAACGCTTCGCTGGACAACAAAAGACTGGACCCCAACGGCGGCGGCGGTCAGCAGGCGGCAGTGATGCTGAACCCGGCTGCTCTGACTGACCTGACCGGAGCCGCGACCGGGTTTGTGTTCCCCAGCGTGGACAGCGCCCAATTCTCGACGTTTGGCGGCATTGTCCGCGACGGTTCCTCGGGCAACGACGCCGCTGGCCTGCCGCGCTCGATTTCGCGCCTTGACCCGCCGGTGACGGATGGACAGGACCCGGCCACGCAATTGCCGCGCTATAAGGCGCTGGCAATGAACTCTCCAGCCCGGCTCAATCTGAAAAATGCCGACGGGACTGCGTACACGCCCGCCGCCAATGCGCCTAATCCTAGCCAGTTTGGCTATGGGCGCGACATCTATGTAGACAACACCGCCGATGTGCAGAACGACAGCGAATCCGTAGGCGGCGGCTCCAACCTGCCCGACGAGTGGCTGCACGGTGCGGCGACCGCCGACACCAGCGGCATCGGCAAAGGCGGCTGGATCGGACAGTTGTACAGCCCTCCCGGCGTCAGCGTCACGCTTGGGGCAGTTGGCGTAGATAGCAGGAACGCGACGGGCTTTGGCATCTTGCTGACACGCGGCGCGGGAACTCCTGCTTGGAAGAACCCGGATGGCACAGTGGGAAACAATCCGACGCTGTTTGTAGCCTACAGAGATTTAGATGTAGATCGGACGGGCAATGCTGCCGACAACAATATCGTCATCTACGCGGATGGCAACATTCGTATTCATGGCGTTCTATCGCCCAATGAAGGTACAGTTCAATCGCCAGATTACGTCTCGCGTCATTTGACAGTAGTGTCTGGTGCAACTGCTTATATTGAAGGCAACCTGCTGAAAGGCAGCCCAATTAAAAATACTCCGCCCAATAAGATTCCTTCGTCCAGCATCAGCGTTCTGGCGCATGACTATGTGTGCCTCAACACCACGCAGTTTCTGGCCGGGCCACAGCCGGATGATGCCGCCACGCTTCTGCCGACGCCGGACAAAAATGCGGGCTATTACAACTTTGACGGCGCGAATATGCTGACGCAGGAAGTCAGCTTCGGGCTAACCGGTGGCACGGTCGGCACGAGCTATGCGTCTCCGCTGGCCCTGTATATCAGCGGCACATCCAGTACTGCTGATGTTACGGGGGACCCTGACCAGCCCATCGATCCGCTGGGAAACACGGCCACTGCCGAGGTGAGCTTCAACTTGAACGGCGCGAACCCATTTCTGGTGACCTTTGACCCGAACCCGGCGGACAACCTGCCGGCCCGGCGCACCATTCCGCTGCCGCAGGCGAACAACGACATCGCCGGGCTGACATCCGGCGATATTGCCCGGCTCACCATCAAGCGCCATGACCAGAGTGTCGGTGACCCGCAGGTGGAGCGTATCGCGGTCGGATTGAAGCCGTGCTGTTCGCCCAGACGCGCTCATTCTTTGTGATCCCCGGCCAATGGTTCAACACGGATACTGACGACAATTTGGCAAAGTTTACTGATCCAGATCCAACCAAGCGCAGTGCCCGCGCTCTTCTCAGCCCCGGCGCGGCGTATGACAATGAAAAGCGGTTCCCGCTCTACGGCCAGCCGGTGGATCTGAAAATCACGGTTTACGGCTCGGTGTCCGAAGCGCGGCCCGCCGACATCGCCGCGCAGTCCGAATGGATGCGGAAATGGGGCTGGATACCGCAGTTCCACGGCAGCCTGATTTCAGGAAATTTGGTAGAAACAGCCGGGCATCCGGCGCTGACCACCGGAAACGGGGCGAGTGCTCATACGGTGCAGGCGATTGGCCTGCAGATTATCTACGACCCGCAGGCAGGCTATCCTTACCATCTGGCGCAGCCTGCCGTGAATGGGGACACGTCGCACTACCTGCGGAGCGACCAGTTTGGACGGCCCCTGCCGTTTACGCCAAACCTGCCTGTGTCGACCGGCCTGCTGTATTCAGGCGAAAGCGGCGAGCCGCCGCTGCTGCAATAAAAATGGCAATCAGAAACAGGCAATAGGATTTATTCGCTATGATGCGCTTCCAAAAAACTGGAAAACTCGGACTGACCCTGCGGGCATTGCTTCCTGCGGCTCTGGCGCTGGCCGCCGCTGTCTGCCTGCCTGCCGCCAGCCGGGCGGCGACCTACAGCTACGGGTCGTCGTCGCGGACTGTCAACGCGGGAGTCGTGTTCCTGGGCCGCGCCAGCACGCCGCTGGTGCCACTGAATGGCAATCCCTATGCGTTTGATCCGGCCCCGTACCTGTTTTATACGCTGAACCTGCGGCCTGACATCAAGCCCTTCGGGTGGAATATCATCAACCCGCTGGCCCCGCGCACTGCGACTCAGGCCATTGCCACGCGCTGGCCTGGCAGCCGGACCAGCAACCCGCCCGGCTACAGCAGCGGGCAGGCCATTCTGCCGGACACGGCGGCGTATTGGGAAGTGCCGCTGGATGACACGTCCGCCAACCAGCTCCGGCGCTATGATGTGCTGTTCCTGCCGCTGGAAGCCGGAAAAGCGATGACGCCGCTGGAAAACGAAAAGCTGCGCCGCTTTGTGGACAATGGCGGGGCACTGTTTATTGAGTATTATAACGGGGCTGCCAACTCACCGCAGCCTCCATTAAACTTTTTTGCCGGTCTGAACACCGGGGCTACGCCGGGCATTCTGGACCTGCCCCTTGTCGGCTCCCTGTACCTTCGCACGCCGCTGCTTCAGGAGCCGTATGCGTTTGACCGAACGGACTTTGGCACGCTGGGCCTTGCCGCGACGCCTTTCCCGATGGTCAGTCTTAATACCGGAAGTTTTAGCCTGCCGGATTACTGGGGGCAGGCGCTGGTCGGCTCCGGCGGCACGGCTATTTATGCCGGGCAGTATGGCGCGGGCGTCCTGATCGCCAGCGGCCTTGGGATTGCAGCGCAGCTCAGTAATCCCGATAGTTCCAACCCTTTTATTGCCAGTGCCTACTATTCGCTCGAACAGTCTGTGACCGCAAACAAGGTTCCGACGCCAGACTTGAAGTTCTTAGCCAACCTGATTAGTTACGTGGACTCGCACCCGAACGAGAACAAGAACCCGCGCCAGAACGGCAGTGCCGCCGATCTTGCCTCGTTTGCACCCGCCTGGACCGCGCCGCTGCAAACGGCCACGAGCGTGCCCGGCGGAGCGGCGATCTGGGGCAAGTATGTGTTTGTAACGGACGCCAGCGGCGTGCTCCATGCCTATGATGCTATCCCCGGCGAGGACCTGACCGGCAGCGGCAAGGCTGACGACGGCGGGCAAGACCTGAGCCGGCCTGTCCCCACCAACACGTCTTACGACGAAATCTGGCACACCACTATCGGCGCGAACGCCTCTGCGCCGACCGTGTTCAGCTTTGGCGGCATCACCTACGTTATGGCCGCCGACGGCATGGGCAAAGTGACTTACTTCGATGTTACCAGCGGCCTCGGCGCGACGATGCTGACGGGGTCGGGAACCGGAGGGCCATTCCCTGGCGGCTCGCCTACTCCTTCGCCGACCTACTTTGAAGGGCGCATTTACCAGCCACAGGCGGACGGCAAGCTGTATGTGTTTGACCGGCACGGCGGGGCGAGTGCCAGCGGCGGCGTCACTTTTCTGCTGAACCCGGTGACCGTCGGAGGCGGCGGTCCGAGAGTGGAGTACGCGACTGGCGCAGCGGCGATTGGGACGATTGCGGACGGCGATGTCACCAATGATCTGGTGGCCCTCGTGCCGACGACGCAGAACTTGTACACGGTGTTTCTGGGTGCCCGTGCCGACCTGCTCCTGCCGGGAAGCACCCCCGGCTCTTTCATTATTAACAAGAACCATCTTGGCTTGCCGAATTTTGTGCCTGACCCTGTTTCCATGCCGAAGCCACAGGGCTACACATTGGATGGGCAGACCTCCGCAAACTTTAGCGGCACTGACTTCCCTGGCCCCACCACCGGCGTTTCGCTGTATGCCAGCTATGACGCCGCGTTTGGCGATCCGCAGAACAAGACGCTGACGGTAAACGCGGTCAGCGCCTTCAGCTACGGCACGGCCCTGGGCGGCGGCGGGAATGACCTCAGCGCCATCACCATGTCCTCGCCCGCCGGGGACCGCAGCGGCAATTTTTACTACACGGTCAACACGCCCGACAACCAGAGCTACCTGATTGGCCTGGAACCGAACGTGCAGACACGCGGCGTGCATCTGACCTTCCGGTTCCGTATGCCGCGTGGCGACGGGCAGGCGGGCGACCCGGACGGCGTCAACTGGAACGACCTGAACGGCTACCGCTTTGTCGGGGCGCCCGTGGTGGACTCCAAAGGCCGCGTCTATGCGGCGGCGGTCAATACGACCGATCCCAACACTCTCACGGCCACGGTGCTGTGCTTCGACTCCACGCAGGATGTCTACGCCGCCGCGCCGGGCTATGACTTCAGCAATGTCACGGTCACGCAGGCCGATGAGGGGGGCGTCGCCTCGGCCGCTAATACCATTCTGGCCGGAGGAACCGTCACCAACATTCCCGGCACGGGAGAAACCGAGTTCGGGCAGTATCTGGCCGGAAACGGGCGCATCACGTTTTTCAACTTCGGACGCTCCACGTCTCAGCCGGGCCAGGTGGCAGGCAACCTGTCTGAGCCACAGCCGATTCAGGTTCAGCCGAACGTCAACGGCGCGGCCGGGGCGATCCCGGCTTCCGCGACGACCCTACCGCTGCACACGAACCTGAAATGGTACATGACGCCGTTCATTGTCAACGGCGACGCCCGCACCTCAGTCATTACCGGCGTTTCCAAAGTCGGGGATACCGTCCTGCTGGCCGACAGCGGTACGCCGCTCCCCAACTTCAAGACCAATCAGCTTTACAAGATCAACGCGGCAGCCCCCGTCGGCACGGCCAAAGTGCTTCCGCCCTCCGCCTTTTCCAGCACGCCGCTGGATACCCCGATTGGCACGGTGCGGGCTGCGCCCAGCGCCAGCAGCAGCGTTCTGGTCCTGAACGGCACGGCGGGCACCAGTGCATTCACCCGGCAGCTCACGCTGATTGCCGACAACAACCGCATTCTGGAAGCCGACTCCGACGGTCAGGCCGTCTGGGCGGCGGACGCCACCATCGGTGCGGGCGGCGCGAAGGTGGACTTCAGCCACCCCGCCGGACTGTCTGCCGTGGCTTCCAACGACTACCTTGTGGCAGACACTGGCAACAACCGCTGCGTGCGCTTTGACCGGGGCGGGCGGGTGCTGTGGGAGCTGACGACGTTCTCCGACCCGAACCATCTGCTGACGGCGGGTTCGCCGCTGTCTCTGTCGGCCCCGACCAGCGCCCAGATTTTGCGGCGCAATCTAGGAAACAATGTTGCCGTCTCCTACCTTGTCTCCGACACCGGCAACAGCCGCATTCTGGAAGTGACCGATATTTACAACCCCCTCACCGGGGCCTTCGCGCCGAATGGCTATCATATTCTGACGGCGGCGACAAATACCTTTGACAAGATGGGGCGGCGCTACCGCTATACCAGCGCGTCGTACTTCCCGACCGCCGACCCGACCAGCATTCTAGCGCTTGTCACCAACACGCGGATTGCGCCGCTGACCGCCGCCAACGTTCTTGGCCCCGTCAGCGGCGATGCCCCCGGCGGCAGCATGGTGTCCCTGGCCTACGACAGCGCGGCCCTGACGGCGACGGCTCCGGCGAACCAGAACGAGATCACCGGCTTCCGGGCAATCTACACGTCGTTCACCGCCGAAGCCGCCACGCAGCTTAACCGCGACCCAAACACGGGCGTCGTCAACGGAACCGCGATAGGACGCGCCACATTCCAGGTCCGCTCGCCGCGCTTCCTGAGCGTTTTCAACCCGCCCGCAGGCAACACCAACCCGAGCCTGCTGTACGCTGACGCCAACGGAGCCTTCGAGCTGACCCCGGCACTTAATGCGCCCGTGGGATACTTGCAGTTCACGACGCCGGACTACCAGACCATGTCCACGCTGGTCAACAACGTCGTGACGCCACTGCCCAACAACCTGGGCCAGACCGTCAACCGCCTTCGAACGCCGTTTGTGCCGACCAGCATTCAGCGGCTTGACAGCGGCGGCCTGAACCCACGCTATTTGATCACACAGACGGCGGGCCAGAGCGAGCTGGGCACGCCCACGGCTCTTGGAACCAGCTCGTTCGGCGGCGAGATTTTCGAGATTGATTACAGCCAGGTCCCAAGCGGGCAGTTGCCGTATACCCGGCAGGTCAGCGGCTACGGCTTAGGCCCGCTCAGTCGTCCCAAGCTGACCGGCCCGCTGACCCAGCCGACAGCGGCTATTCGGCAGTAGGGCAGAGATTAGCAAAGAGAAGAGGGCAGGGCTAAACTCTGCCCCTACGGTATTTGCAGACGCACAGTTATTAGCTTTCACTCGCTTCAATGCAGCACCACGCCATGAAATTAAACGCACAACTCCTCCGCCGCCTGCTTCGCCCCGCACTGCTGCTGGGCGCGGCCCTCGGCGTCGCCTTCGGCTCCCTGCCCGGCGCGTCCGCGCAGACCGGGCCGCAGCCGAACTCGCCTGCCGTGCCCACCGCGTACCAGTCGCCAGTGTTCCACGGCGGCGGGGCCGAAAACCCGCCCCAGGGCACAGGCCCGGCTACCCTGCCGCTTTTTGAGGGCCGCCTGCAAGGCACGGCTACGACCATCGTGAACGTCGGCGGCATCCCCACGCCGGTTCAGGTCCCCAGCTACCTGCTGGGAGACTACGATCCGACTCTTCCACCCACCGGCCCCGGCGTTTACTACCGGAACCACTTTGCCGATGGCAGCATCTTCCAGTGGGCCGCGCCGTTTGACTATGTCTCGCAGGGGGCTATCACGGCTTTGCAGCCGCCTGTGGATGACAATGCAGGAACGCCCGCATTCACGCTGACTCCCGCGACAGGGTCCTGGGAGCAGCAAACCACTGGCCTGGCGGCAGGGACGGCGATCAATCAGGAATACTACCGCCTGCCGCCCAATGTCAATAATGCGTCCGCGACCTGGGTACTCTCGGTGGCTTCCGGCGGCAGCCTGTCGGTGTATTACCATATCCCGGACAACATTGCCGATGATCAGGGCAACACCGAGCCGCGCTCCTCGTCAGTGACCTACACCATTACAACAACCGGGGCAAATGCGACTTTCACCACAGCGACCGTCAGCCAGACCGAGGCAAACTCCACCCAGCTCCTCGCCGGGCCTTTTCAGCTTGCCGCTGGCAACACTGTGACTGTCACCCTCGCCCGCAACAACTTGTACAACCGGGCCACACTTCAGACGAACACGCAGACCGGCGCGTATTTAGTTGCCGACCAGATGCTCCTGCAGCCGACTGTCGGCGATGTGCAAAGCACGCCCACAGCAGTAAACTATACGGCGTTCCCCACAGACTTTATCGGCTTCAAGTACTGGGGTATTTATGTGCCGCCAGGCATCATCACCACACCGCCGCCGCCCTCAAGCCCGCTCACCGGAACGGCGGGGATCGCCCTGAATGCCGTCCCTGATAATACCAATGGTCCAACCGGCACGGGGCTGGGCGGCACGACCGGGAACCCCCTGTACCATTATGGTGACCCTGCCAAGAACGTCAATGAAACAGGCGGGGCCTCCCCGGCGCGGCGGATTCGTCAGGTGGTTTACTTTGGCCGCTCGGAGCCGACGCCGGTTTCCTCCACAAGCCTGGATGACTCGCAGCCCCGGTTTAACTCAGTTGGCGGCGGGACGACCATTCAGGACGCCAGCGCAACCCAGGGCAGTGCGGCTACTCCCGGCTACTACCGGTATCCCGCCTCCGCCGGTCCAGGCAATACTGTGGCCCTCTGGACACTGACAGCCCCCGCGAATGGGGGATATTTCCTTTCCGTCCATATCCCTACCAACGTGGTGAACGCAGGCCGCACTGCCGCTGTAGACAACCGCATCTTTGATGCGGCTTATACGGTCTCCATCACGTCCGGCGGCGTCACCACGCCCCGCCCGGCGGTGACACTGAGCCAGGTGTCCGGCGGGGACTATGCGCTGGCAACCGGCGAAATCCCGCTTCTGGCAGGCGACACGGTGACGCTGACACTCAGCAGCAGAACGGCCCAGACGTCCCCGGCCACGCATCAAGTCATCGCCGACTCGGTGACGCTGACCACAGGCAGCCAGGCCGGTGCGATCTATTGCGTGGACGGCTTCAACGGCGAAGTCATCTGGCGCTTTGCGACGCCCGCCTCCACACGCGGCCCCTCGGCGGCGGTCTTTTCCGCGCCCACCGTCAAAAAAATCCATGTGCTGGTGCCGACCCCGGTGGGAAACACTGGCCCGACGTATGCCGACAAGCTGGTTGTCATTGTCGGGGACAACAGCGGCCTGGTCTACTGCCTGGACGCGGTCGGCAACGGCGACGGAACCAGCAACGCCAATGTGATTGACCCCAACACCGGCCAGCCCATTTATCTGCCCCAGCCGCTGTACGGCTCCGCGCTGCCGCTGCAGGTAGACGCGGCAGGCTACACGCCCCATGTTGGCACGACGCAGGCTTACTGGATATACCGGCCTGATGCCAACCTGCCTAAAAAGCTGGCGCAGGCCGCGAACGTCGCTGAAGAGGCCCCAATTGGTGTCGCCGTGGGCGCGGTGCGCCGGACACCCGCCCCGACCGGCGGCATTGCCGGAGCCGCCCTTCACCTCTATGACCGCGACCTGCCTATTCCCGGCGCGTTCAACACTGCCTCGCCCAACGTCTTTGTGGACCCGACGATTACGGATCCGAAGCTGAACAACGCCGTGGTTTACCTGCCCAACTCCAACGGCGTCCTGTACGCTATTGACGCCCTCGGCGTGCCGGTCACCACTAATGCCGCTGGCAACGAAACCAGCGGCGACCGGTTCAACAACAGCATTGACCTGACGACCAGCGAGGGCGCGGTCCCGACCCCGACTACCCGGTGGTGGTTCACCCTGCGCGGCGTCGCCGGCGCGGCTGGCACCGGAGACTCGGCGGCGGCGTTCACCTCCGCCCCGGCGCTCTATGTGGGTGCAGTCACCGTGCCTGGCCCGCCTGCCGTCACCACCTACCTGCCGTCTGTGTATGTCGGCTCGTCTTCCGAAGAAGGCGACTTGTCTAATGTGGGGCGGCTGTACGCCCTCGACGGCCTCGCCGGTCCGTCCGGCAACGGCGGCAGAACGCCCGCGTCTCTGCCCGCTCCCGGCACGCCCAACTACAATTTGGGCCAGCGGCCACAAACAACGGCCACTGACCCAAACCATTGGAGCTTCCCGGACGCCTACGGCACCGAGTTCGCCGGGTTGCAGAACGGTGTTGGCAAAAGTACCAACAAGCTGCCCCGGCCCGCACTCGGCGACATCACCGGCTCGCCTGTTGTGTTTACAAACTTCAATAGAGGGGTGGGAGAAGGTACGGCAGCGCGGCGCACCCGCATCTACTTTGCCGCGAACACCGGTCTGGAAATCGCGCCTGGCTCCGGGGACACCGTGGCCGCCGCCCGGCCCGATGACACCACGACAGGCCGCATCTGGGCGGTCAATTTGGACGGCTCGGTTGGCACAACGACTAATACTACTGTGGTGGCAGGCAACAGCAACAATGTCTGGGCCTATCCACTGGCGAATGACCCGAACAATGCCGCCAAAGACAGCGCGGAAGAGCCACAGCTCCCCATCGGCTCGTTCCTGAACGCCACCCCGGCCATCGGCTTCGTGCAGTTCCCGGCCACGATCATCAATGGAGATGGAAACAACTACTCTGCTCAGGACGTTTTACGCGGAACGCTCCGGGGAGCCTCTGTGCCAATGCTGTATGTCGCCACTCGCGGGGCCAATGACACAGCCCTGTATGCACTGGACATTGACGGCGACGGCACGCAAGGCGCAGTCACGAACGCGACCGGCAAGCTGGTGTACCGGCAGCCCTCGCCTGACGGCTCCATTTTCCAGTCCTCGCCCGCGCTTGTCGCCAACGCCACTACAACGGGCGGCAACGGCGGTGCGGTCTATGCCGTCGCGGGCAACACGCTGTATGATTTCAGCGCGACGCCTATCTCTAACCCGTTTGCGACAGATGCCAACGGCAACCCTGAAAATTATCCGCTGATCCGGCAAAACGCCGCGTTCACCGGCTTCGGCCCAATTTCCTCGCCGACCATTGCCGCCGCCGATGTCAGCGACCTGACCGCCACCGCCGCGTTCAATGCCCTGTATGGCGGCGCGAATGTGACCGACTGGGTGTATGTCGGCGACAGCGCCTCGGGTCTGTGCCGAGGCATCACACCGCAGGACTCCACCGACGGCGGTATTCCGGGTGAGCTGGGCTACATCGTGCCTCCGAGTGTTAATGGTGCGGGTCAGGTAGACCTCAGTGCCATTCCGCAGACCTATCTGGTAGACAACGCCCATGCGGGCAGCGTCAGCGCCGCTGACGGCCTCAAAATTGGGTCCAGTCAGCCGTTGCCGGTGTACGAGTGGGGCCAGAACGTCTACGTTCGCATTAAAAACATCGTGCCTCCTGGCGGCGTCGTCGTGTATGACACCACAACCACCCCGAGCGCCGGTAACCCCGTTGCGGCCTACCGGAATGGCGGCGCGATTACGTTCCAGTTGTCCGACTCCAGCCCCGGAGGCACGTCCGACACCGGGACCATTCCTAATGTCCTGCTCACGCCTCCCGCCAGCGCGACAACCCCGCTTGCCAACGGCATTTACCGTCGCACCGACACCGATACCGTGACCAATTTGAAAGACCCGGCTGCGCCGCAAACCGGCTACATCGGGGCCTTCACTTACCCCATCGGCGACGGCTCTGTCCGGCTGAATACACCCGGTTCCCAGCGGAAAATCCAAAGCGTCACACAGACTGTGGAATACGGCACCTACGACGGCAGTGCGTTTAGTGTCACCGATGCAAATCATAAACTGCAAGGAGAAGTCACCAATGGTGGCCTGGTATCTGTCCCAACCACGGATGTCAACGGCCAGCCCACTTATGGCCTTAATAAAATCCCCCCGGTAGACCAGCCGACGTTTGGTGTTCTGAACCCGCTCGGTGTGCGCGGCGGCGGTACCCCTTTGCCGCTGGCGGCAACCTACAATCAAGCCTCGCAAATCGGCGACGCGCTGGGACCCTTCCGGGGTGTCGCCCCGCTGCTGCCTGCCAACGCCAGCGCCTTTGATCTGGAAGCCCTGGCGAACGGCAACACGGTTCCATTGACGGCGCCTGCCTCCACCAGCGGTTCCGGGACAAACCCGACCGTCCGGCCCGCCGGAGACCTCAGCACGACGACGCCTAATACGCGCACTCATGTGGTCGTCACATCCACGCCGCTGATTCCGCACAACGGCAGCGGCGACAACACCGACCCTACTCCAGCAACCGTGCCCCCCTACGGCAGTGGCACCGGAGGCGATGGTCTCGCTTTGAAGAACTTCGGCACGGTGGACCAGCCGTATGCGCTGGACTTCTTTGACCGCAGTGCTCTTGGGATCGCCGGGCAGACACTCCAGATTCGCATGAGCGCCACGCCCAACGGCGGCGCGGGCGGCGGGCTGGCCTGGGTGGATAACACGGTGCTGACGCCTTATGGCAACACGACCGGCCATGACTCGGTGGTCAACTACCTGCCGTGGGAAACTGCCCCGCTGGGCGTTCGCGCCGGTCCCAACACCAGTGCCGACTACCCGAACATCTCGGCGGGCAATGTCACCGCGACCCTGTACAGTCTTGGAGGTGCTTCCGATCTCGGCGCGGCCAGTGCCACCCCTCGGCCCGCAACCGGAACCGCAGCCAATTTGCAAAACCGCACTGTGTACGGCAACCCGGTTCAGATTCATGTCACCGTGCCGAATCATCAGCCCGCCAACCAGCAGGTCTATGTGGACACCACCAACGGCAGCGGCTATAACGCGGCTGGTGAGACGACGCCCTATGGCCTGAACGCCATTCAGCTGGCATACCCGATGGGATACTCGTCCACGCGCCGCGTTTATGTCCCGAGCGCCGCTGGGCGCTACCGCCAGGGCGCGGCCTTCCGCACCATCCGTATCTATACCGGCGTCCCCGTGGATATGCGGACCAGCATCGACAACGCCACCACCGATATTGGCCGCATTCCAGGCGCCCTCGGGGTGCAGACCGACGCGTTTAACCCGCTCGGCCTGTTCGCGCCGATCAACCGCAATTTCGACCAGTTCTTCCAGCCCGTGACGGTGCATAACGATGGCAACGTCAACCTGCTGAACGTCCATCTGGACCAGAAGCAGTCTTATCAGGCTGCCAACCAGAACGTGGAAGGACCGCACACGCTCCGGCTGACTTCGGACTCGCTGGACCCATTATCCTACATTCTGGGCTTCGATGACACTGGCCTGACCGGTCCCCGCGCCAACCTGACCGGCGGCATCCCGCAGCAGCCGTATCTGGTGCGGTCGTCGCTGGACACGGACCTCGTGGCTGCCTACGGACGCAACCCGGCGCTGGCCGCGAACTTCGGCGGCCTGTATCCCGGCGCAACGTTCCACAAGGCGCTGCCTGGCAGTGACAACTCCACCACGCTGACCGTGCCGGACTCGCCCGATGACACGTCCACCGGATACTCGCTGCCTCTGGCCGCCGACAACCGCCCTGTGGTGAATGCCAATGGCGTACCGCAGGTGAGCGCCTCGCCGTATGTCAGCCTCGCCGTGCCATTCGGCACACCCGTTGGGACGTATTCGCAGACCGTGCGCGTCTTTGAGGGCCTGGACACCATCGGCTATCAAACCTATAACACGGCCAACACCAACTACAACCCGCTGTACCCGCCCCAGTACGGCACTCAGCCTGGTGGTATCAGAGCGCCAGATTACACGAACGCCCCCATTCCCGCCGACGTGTATCAGTATGGGAAGCAGCCCGTCAGCACGACGGGCACGGTAGTCAAGGGCAGCGTGATCGAAGACCGGATGACCGACGGCTTCACCTTCGGCGCTCTGCCGCAGATTGACCTCGGCCCGGCGGTCGTTGCGACGCAGAATACACCTTCTCAGAGCGTACCGGACCTCGGCCCCGCCGCCTTCCGCGACCCAACCAACGGCAACATGGCTCTGTACTGGACATCCAATCGCAATGGTGGCTTTGGAATCAATGGTCGGGCCGTGCCGTTCCAGCAGGCGACAAATGCGAATCCTTCCGGCTACTTCCTGCCCTCCAACAACACAGCAAACTGGTGGGGGAATGTGGACGTTTCGGCGGTGACGGGAATTGCTGGGGTTAATAGCGGCCTGACTATCGCTCAGGATCCTTCCAACACCCGGAACGCATTTGCGTTCTTCGTGAATGTTCAGCCGAACCCAAATCGCTACACGCTCTATGTTGCAACAATCCTGTACACGGCGGCACCCGGCAGCATCGGCAAGATTACAAACCCGCTTGCCATTACAAACGATCCCAACCAGGTCAAGTACGGCGTCAAGGGTCTGATCGCAGGCAACAACCAGTTTGCCTTCTGGACCGCTTCCACACGCGGACGGACGGCAATTTACTACACCGCAAACTTTAGCGGCCAGCCGACCCCGGCAACGACGCTCGTGCTGCCGGTTCCCGCCGGTCTGACCGCCGTGGCCGACCCGAACCCGGTGTTGATGCCGACTGCGAGCGGTCTGTCGCAGATTGAAGTCACCTTCAGCGGCACGGCCCCCGACGGCAGTGTGGATATTTATAACTGCCGCTACCTCATTGACACCAGCACCAACGTGGTCAAGCTCAACCTGGCCTCGTTCGTGCCTGTGCGCGAGATCATGGCCCCGGTCGGCGGCGGCTACCAGTCCCGCGACGTGGCCTGGGATCGCACCGGACAGCTCAACCTGTTCGCGGTGAATCCGAACATCGCACCGGGTCAGCCGGGCTACGAGACACCGCTGCTGTATGACATCAACAGCAAGCCATTGTTCAGCCAGGCGATTGTGGACAAAGCCAGCGGACAGCTTGTTTTGACGCGTATTACCGTACCGGGGGGAACCCCACGCGGCACGACCGTTTACATTGACGGCGCTTCGGGCCGCATCCGGTTCGTCCCGGCGCTTCTGCCACAGGTCAGCGCCACATTCCGCATTGAAGGACTGTTCGTGCCGCAGGCCAAGCGCATTACTGGCGCCGTCGGCGACAAGCGGGCTGACACCGGCCCGGTAACCTTCCTGGACCGGGCGCTCAAGCCTAACGACAGTGCGGGCCTTGCCAATGTCACGGCTGACCGGCGCTGGTACATCTGGCGCAAGTCGTCGGCAGGGCAGGGCGGCGCGGCCACGCTGTTCTACAAAACCCAGCGTCTGACCGCCTACCTGCCGTACCCCGTGGACGTGACCAAGCCGCTGACCATTAGTCTGGATGGGACAGGCTACACCAATACGGTAGACATTCTGAATGTCACCGGCGGGCCGGTCGCCAGCGCCCGGCTCTACTTCCCGATTGCCTCGGGAGCCGAAGGCAGGGCTATCACGTACACATACACAGGTACGGACGGCAAGACCTACTCCGGCCCGCCTGCGGGAACCACGGACACGGTGCAGTGGCAGGACGAGCGGCGCACGAGCGACACCTCCGTGCCGCCAGCCAACTCCACCGAGGGCCTGCAATCGGTGGAAGGCTATGCCGTGCCGATTAGTCAGCCCGTCAACGAAAACAACGTTGCCGCGTTCTTGGACCCCTTCGCGGGCCAGATGGACAGCACGGGCGCATTGCAGGCCCACAAGGTCTGGCTGTTCTGGAACAGCACCCGCAATGGGACGTCGGACCTGTATATGGAGACCATTGACCCCCGGTTTGGGCCGTGACCCCTCCCCTGTTAGGGGAGGGTTAAGATTAAGACCAACAGGCATGAGGCCAGCCTGCGAACACCCTCCTAATCCTCACCCTCCCCTAACAGGGGAGGGTATGCTTCGCATTTGTTCCAATCGGCGCGAAGCGACGGGGAGGGGTTCTTACACCTCTTCATCCCGGTCCCGCGCCGTCGTCATCACATCCCGCCCGGTTTCCATCTCCGGCACACCGCCGGGCGGCGGGCGGCGATGGAACCAGCCACGCACGGCACTCACCTGGCCTACCAGCCAGGCCCGGCCCACCTCCTTACGCCCAAAGATGCCCTGCGGACGGGTCAGCATCAAAATCACCAGCAGCAGCGGGTAGACCACCAGCCGGTACTCGGAAATCGGGCGCAGGGCTTCGGGCAAGACCGTCAGCAAAACCGCCGCGATGGTCACGCCGCTGATGCTTCCGAGGCCGCCTAGCACTACCATGACCACCGTGTCAATTGACCGCTCAAAGCGAAACGACTCATTGGACAGCGACGATTGATAATGCGCGTACAGCGCCCCGGCCACCCCGGTAAAGAACGCGCTCAGGACAAACGCCAGCACTTTGTAGCGCGTTGTGTTGATCCCCATCGCCTCGGCGGCGATCTCGTCCTCGCGCACCGCCAGGAACGCCAGCCCATGCGACGAAAACCGCAAACTCCACGCCACCCAGATGACCAGCGCGGCGACTAAAAAGACCCAGAACAGGCTGGTCAAATGCGGCGTCCCGATATGCGCCAGATTTTGGCTCTGGCTCGCCACCGGCAGCCCCGTGAACGCCGTCGCGCCGTCTACGGCCTTGATGTTTCGGATGACCACCAGAATAATCTGCGCGAAGCCCAGCGTGATAATCGCCAGATAGTCCCCTCGCAGCCTAAGCGACGGCAGCCCGACCAGCCAGCCCACCGCCGCCGCCGACAGCCCCCCGGCCAGACAGGTCACCAGGATGGGCCACACCGTCTGCGCCAGCGGCACCGGCGAGCCGTCGGTGGGCAGCCCCGGAAAGAGCACCGCGTGCCCATAGGTGGACACCGCCGCCCCAACATAGGCTCCGATCATATAGAACCCGATATGCCCCAGCGAAAACTGCCCGGTAAAGCCGTTGACGATGTTCAGCGCGACCGCCAGAATAATCGCCAGCCCGCACTTGATCTCCACATCTTCCTTGTACTGGTCATATGCCACCCGGTCCGGCTTGTACAGCAGGTGGTCTACCAAAAGCAGGGCGAGAACCAGCAGTACCACGCTGCCGAGCCTCATCCACAGCGGGCGCGGCTTGTCGTTCGCCGTTGGGGGCTTAATATTTGATTGTGTGATGGTCTTACTCATGTCGGGTGATATAGAAATCGTCAAACTGCCTCGTACAGAATACCGTCTCGGGTGATAGTGGCAGCGAAAAAGAAAATCTCCTCATACCCTGGCAGCAAATATATCCTCTCACGCCCCCGGAGAATTGTCCTGCAATAATTCTTGTCCTGCAATGGTTTGACCAGGGCCAGCGAACCCAGCAGTAGCCAGAGCAGGTAGTCGTTATTGCCGTGAAAATCTTTCTTTGGATGGTCCGTCCAATCCAAAATTCGGTCGTCGATTTCGCTGACGTGGTGATCACTCAAATTGACTCTGCCATCTCCGAACAGATGACTGAATGGGTCGATTACTTCTGGTCCGAAACCCTCTTCCAAATCTGACGGGCCAACTATTGAATTGCTTGATAGAACAGCCCGAAAGTTCTGCTCAGACATGAGTTCTTGGCTGCCAGGTTGATACAGGGAGAACGTTTCCGGGCAGTCGCCCAAATCCAGCAAAAGAAACTGCCAGCCTGGACTTGGGGCAAGAGCTTCCAGTCCTTGTCTCGCCCATGCTGTCAGGGTAGCGAACGCCGCCTGAAAATCATGGGTCTGCACACGGTCCCAAAACTCCGGCTCATCAAATACAGCCGGGTTACTACGGGTGAATGCAACTACTTGGTTCAGGCTTTCCTGCAACGTTTGGTTAGTCCGTGTAATACTTTGCACTAGCGCGAACATCATTTGCCATTCGTCCATTATTACTCCTTTGCCGTCAGGTTACACCTTCTCCGGCGCAAACGTACCCAAGAGTCCGGCGGGCTTGAAGAGCAGGATAATGATGAGCAAGAGAAACGCCACGGCGTCGCGGTAGGTGCTGTCCACGCCGACGAGGGGGCCATAGGCGACCACCAGGGTTTCGGCGAGGCCCATAATCAGGCCGCCCAGCACCGCGCCGGGGATATTGCCGATGCCGCCCAGGACGGCGGCGACGAAGGCTTTGAGGCCGTAGGTAATGCCGACATAGGGGTCAAACTTGGTGTGCTGCAGCCCGAAGACCAGGACGCCCGCCGCGCCAGCGAGGGCCGCGCCGAGGGCGAAGGTGAAGGCAATCACCTGATCGGTGTTGATGCCCATGAGCGCGGCGGCGTCGGCGTCATAGGAAACCGCCCGGATGGCCTTGCCAATGCGCGTCCGGGTCACGATATAGGTCAGCAGGAGCATCAAGGCCAGCGAGACGCCGAAGATCAATCCCGTTTCTACGGTGTGCGACAGGTACGCAATGGGCGGGTCGTTTGGATAAAACCGGGCATCCTGCGAGAAGACCTGCGGCAGACCGCCGAAGTTTTCCAGAAACAGCGAAATGCCAATGGCGGTAATCAGCGCGGTCAGGCGCGACGAGCTGGTGGACACCCGCCGCCGCTGGGTGGTGTAAAGCAGGGCCGCCAGCGCCCCCCAGGCGGCAATCCCGATGAAGGCCGAGGACACGGGCGTCCGGTTCGAGTTCGCAGCGATGCTGTAGCCGATATAGCCGCAGGCCGCGCCGAGGAAAATGGCCGGGGCGATCCAAGCCCGGCTTCGCAGGGGGCGGTAGGCCGCCTGTTCAATCACCAGCCCCAGCAGGCCGCAGAGGGTCATTGTGCCGAGCAGCACCAGCACCGCGCCGAGCGGGGAGGGGATTACAGCGGGCAGATGCACCACACGCGGCAGCCAGGTTCCGAGGAGCCACGCCGCGCCGATGCCGCCGTAAGCGCCGACCATGTAGACGTCGCCGTGCGCGAAGTTAATCAGCTTCAGGACGCCGTAGACCATTGTGTAACCCAGGGCAATCAGCGCATAGATGCTGCCAAGCTGCAAGGCGATGAGCAGTTGTTGCGGAAGGTCGTGCATGATGAGTGAGAAAATATCCGACAAGCCTTTCGGAGACCTACCACCTTGTTCCCTCGTGCCTCGGTCACAGGGTCCTTCCTAAAGGAAGGATCAGGACCTGGTAAGCGTAAGGCCGTTGCCTCTTATCCATGTCCGAATCTCCCCTTTAGAGAGGACCCTGTGACCGAGGCACGAGGGAACAAGGTGGTAGGTCTCCGGCTCCCCAGAATTGGGGAGGGGGGGCCTCCTACGGCTGGAATGTGGCGATGACGTTTTTGTAGCTGTCACCCTTGACTTGAAGCACTACGGCAGCCTTTTTGGCGTTGCGGTCCGCGTCCAGCGTGATCGTGCCGGTCGCGCCGTGGAAGTCTTTGGTGACCGCAATGGCATCGCGCAGCTTGGCGCGGTAGGCATCGGAGTTGTAGTCGCCGCCCTCGGGTTTGCCAGCGGTCTTCATGGCCGCAAACAGGACATTCGCGGCATCGTAGCCCTGTGCGGTCAAAGCGTCGGGCGTCTCGCCGTTGTTGGCGGCTTTGTAGGACTCCACGAACTTTTTGACCACTGGGTCGGTCTCGTCGAGGCCGCTATGGTCGGTGAAGTAGCAGCCTTCCAGAGCGCCGCCCGCCCCGCCCGCGCCTTTGATCAGCGAGGGAGACTCCCAGCCGTCGCCGCCGAGCAGGGGGACTTTGAGGCCGATTTCGCGGGCCTGCCGGGCAATCGTGCCGACTTCGTTGTAGTAGCCAGGGATATACAATATGTCGGGGCTGGCGGCCTTGATGGACGTCAGCGACGACCGGAAATCGGGGTCCCCGGCGGCATAGGTGCGAACAAGAACAACTTTGCCGCCCTGCTGTATGAAGCTCTTGATAAAGAAGTCCTGCAGGCCCTTGCTGTAGTCGCTGGTGGAATCGTACAGCACGGCGGCGGTTTTGGCCTTCAAGTTTTGCAGGGCGAACTTGGCCCCGACTGTGCCTTGGAACGGGTCAATGAAGCAGATGCGGAAGATGTATGCGCCGGTCTCGGTCACTTTGGGATTGGTGGACGACGGTGAGATCATCGGCACTTTGTTGGACTGGCAGATCGGCGCGGCGGCGATGGAGTTTTTGGAGGCCACTTCGCCTAAGATAGCGATGGCTTTGTCCTGCGTGATCAGCTTTTTGACCGCTGTGGCTGCGCCGTCCGGGCGGCTTTCCGAGTCTTCCACTTTGCCGGTCGCGCCAAGCTGGACAGGGTGCGTGTCGATGCCGCCTGCCGCGTTGAGCTGTGCGACAGCCAGGCGGACTCCTTTATCGGTGGAGGCTCCGAAGGTCGCCTGTGCGCCGGTCATGGAGCCGTATTCGCCGACAATAATCGGCGTGCCGGTCGCGGTGCTGCCGGGCGTGCCGCCCCCGGCAGGGCCACCGTCAGTTTTGTTGGCACACCCGGCCAGAGTGAGGCCCAGAACGGCGGCGGCAAGCAGGCATCGGGACGTGCCGGTGAAAGAAAAAGGCATGGAAACAGGTTCCTCCAAAAAGATAGTCGCGTGTGTGAAAAATGGGGGGCGGCGTTGCCCGAAGCGCGGAAGGGCGGTACTGGCAGGGCTATTCACCGGCAGGCAGGCGAATTCCTCCCCGGCGCGTAAACTTTCTTGCGGCGGCAAATGCACCCGCCGCGCACAGCGCCGAAAGCGTCAGCAGAGACACATACAGCCCCAGCCGCCAGGCTTCGGGCGCATACACAAACTCGGCCCGATGCGGCCCTGCTGTCTGGATGTCTAATGCCCGCAGGCTGCCGCCGTAAGCGTGGATGGGAACAGGCCGACCGTCCAGTGTCGCTTCCCAGCCTGCGGCATTCGTGTCCGCCAATATCAGCCGCCCGGCGCGGGGTGAGTCCCAGGTCAGTGTCACCCGGTCCGGGCCGTTTTGGGTCAGCGTCACCGGCGTCTTGTCTCCTGCCAGACGCGCCCGAGGCTGCCAGCGGAGGTTGCGGCATAAAAACACCCGCGCTGGCGGTTTCAGCGTCTTTGCCTCGCGCACAGTAAGCAGCCCCAGCAGGTCCGAGTCGGGCGGGTCGGTGCGGCACAGAGCGATATATTTGACCCCCAGCGCCCCCGCGTTCGCCGCCGCCGATTGCTGCTCTGCAAAAGTGGCTTTGGTTTCCAAGGCGTGCGCCGCGCCGCCCGCCGTGCCCTGCGCGTTTTTCAGCGCGACCGGCTCATAGCCGAAGGCGTTTGGGAGGCCGTCCAGCATGGTCAAGTTGGGCGTCAGCGTGTCCGCCCAGAGCATTTGGTAGTTCGGTGCGTCCTGCCCAAAGCTTTTGTAGTTGGTGAACCGCAGCCAGACCCCTTCCGTGGGAGCCAGCACCCGCGCCTGCCCCGCCCGCACATCGGGGTCCGTCTGCACCTGCGCCACATTAGGCGACACCGGCGACAGCAGGCTTGGATTGACCAGCGGGTACAGCGTCCGCCCGAAGTGCGCGAGATCAGCGAATGCCAGCAGGCACAGGAGACCGATTGCCCAGATACGCTTCACGCGAAGCCGCGCCGCGCCGCAGCCTGCCAGCAGCGACAGCGCAAAGCATGCCGGGAGCAGGCAGCGGGCGGGGTCATGGAAGGCCCGAAAGCCTGGCAGCACCCAGTAGGCCAGCCAGTACAGCAGGCCATTCTCGCCGAGCGCCAGCAGCAGGCTGACCCCGAAGACGCCCGCCCAGAACCGGGCCGCGTTATTCTTCCAATCTCCCCATATCGCCAGTACGAATGGAATCACGCCGACATAGCAGCACGTTTCCCAGAAGTTGCCCTGCGCCGTCCAGTTGCCTGCGAACGGACTGCCATGCAGGCTCGGCAGCACAAAGTTTGTCAGTTGATCGGGCGGCAGATAGAAGCGGTTCACCGTGCTGAACGCCAGGTGCTGCCGGGCGGCGTCTCGAAACAGGGCCAGAGTTGGCAGGATCTGCCCCATCGCCAGGCCCCCGGCGACGAGGAAGGCAAGGGCGAGGAGGCCCCCCCGCCCCAATAATGGGGAGCCAGAGAGGAGTAGGGGCAGGGCTTGCCCCTGCCCTTCTGTCTTCCTTCCCCACACCACAAACACCCCGTAAGCCGCCGCCAGATAGAGCGTTAAAAACGCCATCTGCGCGTGCGCGGCCAGAAGCTGCAAGCCCAGCACCAGGCCCAAAACAAGCGCGTCGCGGACGCGCCACTTTCTGAGCAGGCCATCTAAGGCATACAGCACCCAGGGCAGCCAGGCGGCGGCCTGCACCATGTTCGGGAACTGCTCTTTGGACACGAGCTGCCCGCCGAACATGAACGTCACCGCCGACAGCGCCGCCGCGCCGCGTGGCAATCCGAGCGCCCGGCGGGCAAACAGACACGTGCCCATCCCGGCCAGCCAGACGTGTGCGGCGACGGTCAGGTTGATAAACTGGGTGGGCGACATAAAGGCCAAAAGCGCGGTGAACGGGTACAGCGGCCATGTCTGCGGATTGCCGACATAGGGCGTCCCGCACATAATCAGCGGGTTCCAGAGGGGAATGCGCCCGGCGGCGAGATTGGTTTTCAGGAACGTCTGCATCGGCAGAAAGTACAGGCCGATGTCGCCCCAGTACAGCGCCCGCCCGCCGACTACCTGCGGCCAGAAATAAATCAGCGTCAGCCCCAGCAGGCCCAGCGGCACGCAAAGGCGGCGCAGGAGTGTAGAATAGAGTAACTGCGACGGCGTGGGGGAAACTCTCACGGCGCAAAGTGTACACCAGGAGAGAGAAATTGTCAACAACAGCAGGCAGCAGCATCAAAATAGCCATCATCGGCGGCACGGGCTTCGGCAATGCCCTCGTGCCGGGAACGCCGTTCACGCAGGCCACTGAATACGGCGACGCGGCCCTCACCCGTGCCGACCTCGGCGACGGGCGCACGCTGATCTTTGCCGCCCGGCACGGCGCGGGCCACACTCTGCCGCCGCATCTGATCAACCACCGCGCCAACATCGCCGCCCTGCGTGACCTCGGGGTGGATGCCGTCTTCGCCACCACCGCCGTCGGCTCGTTGCAACAGGCCGTCGCGCCCGGCGATGCGCTGATCCTCAGCGATTTTCTGGACTTCACCAAAACCGGGCCGGTGACGTTCTTTGAGACCCCCGGCGCGGTGCGCCACACGGACTTTGTCCATCCCTACGACCCCACTCTCCGCGCCCTGCTGCAAGAGACCGCTCCGCCCCCCGAAGAGCTGACCCTCCACCCGCGTGGGACCTACCTGTGCGTCTCCGGCCCGCGCTACGAGACGCCCGCCGAAGTGCGGCTGTTCGCGTCCTGGGGCGCAGACGTGGTCGGCATGACCGGAGCGCCCGAAGCCATCCTGTGCCGCGAGGCGGGCCTGCGCTACGCCAGCGTTTCCCTTGCCACCAACTACGGCACGGGGCTTCTCACTGATGCGCCTTTGTCCCACACCGAAGTCGAGGAGCAGATGGCAAGCCGCCGCGCCGCCCTCGCCGCGTGGCTCCTGCGGGCCGCACGGTCGGTGACGGCATAAAAGGGGGCGGCGTCCTCACTCTCGGTTCCCCCAGAATTGGGGGCTAGGGGGCGATCCGGGGGCTACCCACATGGCAAAACAGAAGCAGGGCAGAAGAGTAGGGGCAAACCCGACCCCTACAGCGAGAGCGGGCAGTCCACGCCTGGTTGAGCTGACTGCTGACCTGGCGGTAAACCTGCCAAAATAATTCGTGGTATTCGGCGAATCTGCCGTATAATGGAATCACGTTGACACAGGAGGAATGACTATGCCGCAAGTACGTTCTGCCGCCTCGGCTTTCTTCGGGTTTTTGCTGGTTTCCGCTGGTCTTTGCGTCGCCCCCGCACACGCGGACGACTACTTATATTCCAACCATTCGGGTGACTACATTGTGGACGGGGCCGTGGAGTCGGTCAGCCGGGCCGATGACCGGGTGACGCTGCTGGGCACGGACAATCGCCGGTATCTGATTGATGTCTACGGGGCCGATATTGTGCTCGGGGGCAGCCGCCGCCCCGGCGAGACGGCGGACCTGACACGCGGGATGCACGTTGAGGTCATCGGCACGCTGCTGGGGCGCAGCCTGGTCGAGTCGCGCTACCTGCGCGTCCTGCCCGACACCGCTCCGGCTCCCCGGCCAATCCCGGCCCCGCTGCCCGTCCTCTCGCTGCCTGCCGCGCCGCTGCCGACCGAGCTGCCGCCTGCCCCGGCGCAGCCGCAGCTGAATGTGGACGTGTCAGTGCGCGATGTGGACACCGCCCGCGCTCAGGCCACGGTGCTGGGCGACAACGACAAACGCTACACGCTGGACCTTCAGGGGACGGATATTATCCTGCTGGGGAGCGAGCGGATGGGGACGCCTGCCGACCTGTCACGCGGAATGCGCGTGCGCCTCGTGGGCGTCACCCTGCCTTCAGGAAAGGTGGAAGCCGACCGCATCCGTGTTCTGCCCCCGCCGGACGCCCTGCCTGTCCTGCCCACGCCGGTTGTGCCCGTGGTCGAAGATATGTCGGTCTACACCGGCATCTTGATTGATGGCCGCCATCTGCCGCGCCTCAGCCGCTCCCCGGCCCCGGCGATTTACGGCGCACTGCCCGACCAGACCCTGCTGTACCCGGACCGCTCCCATGTGCCGACCCCGGACGAGGTGCAGGAACAGTCTATCGTGCGCTACTACCATGGGCAAAGCGACGCCGAAACCAGCCTTGCCGGACCGCGCCCGCTCATCCTGACCGCCCTGTCCGTGCTGGGACCCGCCGACGACGCCGTGCAGCTTTCCCCTGAAGATGCCGCCCGCTTCCAGGCTCTGGACAAGCGCCTGCACTTCACCCGCACCTGGAAAGTGGGCTTTTTGATCTCGGCTAACCAGTAGGGGACACAAAATAGGAAACGCTTATGGCCGCCGCTCGCCAATATCAGACGATCCAGAAAGACTTTTACTCGGAAGCCGAGTACTTTGAGATCGATGATGCCTCGTTCAACCGTCTGGAATATGTCCACGGCGAAATCCGCGCCATGAGCGGCGGGACTGCCGACCACAGCACCATTGCCGCCAATCTTATTCGCGCCCTCGGCAACGCCCTCACGCCCAAAGGCTGCCGGGTGTTCGGCTCGGACATGAAAGTCCACACCAATGCCAGCGTCAACACGTTCCCGGATATTTCGGTGGTCTGCGGGCCACCGACGTTTTATCAGGGGCGCAAAGACATCTATACCAACCCCCTGTTAATCATCGAAGTGCTGTCCCGCAGCACCGAGGCCTACGATCAAGGGGACAAGTTCCGCTCCTATCAAACCCTGCCGAGCCTGACCGACTACCTGCTGGTCGCCCAGGACGAGGCCCGCGTGCTGCTCTATACGCGGCGCGGCGACCTGTGGCACTCCCGCGCCGTCCCCGGCCTCGGCAGCACGGTTCACCTGCCCTCGGTGAACGTGACCCTGTCCCTGTCTGACGTCTACACGCTGGTAGAGCTGCCCCCTGACTCGGCGGAGACCGATGATTGAAGAGATAAGCGAGACTTACAATATCCATTATTTCCGCATGGACGACAGCCATTGGGAGGCGCTGGGACGTGTCTACGAGCAGCTTCCTGAGTTCATCGGCTATTCCGATGGCTGCCCTTGCTGGTTCGGCCTAGAAGACGACACCGAAGAAAAGTCGGACGTTCCAGCAAAATATCTCTGGGCCACGGCGGAGCCGAGCGGTTTGCTTATCGAGGGCTATCTCTCGCCAAGTGATTGGGCACGCTGGCAAGTGGCGTTCTTGGCTTTGGCCTCGGCGGCAGTTGGGTTTACGGTCAAGCCAGCAGAAGACGACACGGAATGGCCTTATGCCACACTGAAGTAAAGCCCGTGCGTCATGCGACGCACGGGCTTTTGTGTTTGTGTGAAGTCATCCTGTAAGCCGGGTTCTGTGTTTGTGTGACCATCTGTCTGGAACGGTCCTTGCGGACCGCCTCTAGCGGCGTTCGCAGGCGCGTCACGCTCCGCCGTATCCAGGCGAAGACGGAAGCGTTCAGGCCGCGCCCTCCTGCCTTGCTCCCGATGGGGTTTACCCGGCGTCCGCGTCTCCGCGAACCCGGTGCGCTCTTACTTTAAGCCCCGAAGGGCCGCACCATTTCGCCCTTACCACCGCTCGGTTTCCCAGGCGATGGCGGTATGTTTCTGTGGCACTTTCCGGCGGGTCACCCCGCCCGGCTGTTAGCCGGCATCGCTGCCCTGTGGAGACCGGACTTTCCTCCGCCCCGCCCCTGGCGGCGCGAGGCGGCGGTCACCCGGATGACTTCAGGGGTGATTATAGCACATCGGGCCACCACACAGAAATAGAGGGCCGTCAGAACTAGGGGTTAAAACCCCTCGCTGTGAGGCGAGGACGCCGGGAAGCCAAATAAATTAGACACGGTGGCCTTTCGCCGTTACCTGTTGGGCCACCCGGCGCGAAGCGCCTACAGCGAGGGGTTTTAACCCCTCGTTCCTGCTCTTATTGCCTCTTGTTTCCCCGTGCTTCTGCCGACAATCGCGCTATGAACTGGCTTGATATCGTACTGGTGCTGATGGTCGCGGGGATTGGCGGCCTCGGGGTGGCTCGCGGCTTCGGACGCAGCGCGTTTGACGCCCTGGGATTGTACGCGGCGCTGGCGGCGGCGGCGGCGCTGGCCCCGCTGCTGGCGGCGCATTTGACGCTTTCAGCGGGAGGCGCGAGTGTCAACAAAAGCTGGGCGTTCGGGCTGCTCTTTGTCGTCCTGGCCGGGGTGGGGATGGTCGTGGCGTGGTTCCTGCATGGGACGATGCCGCTGAACGCCGGAATGTTTGACAAGCTGCTGGGGCTGGCGGCGGGGCTGGCGGCGGGCGCGATTGTGGCGCACGGCCTGCTCTCCGTAATAGTGATGGCGGACCCGCACCGGGTGGCGTCGGCGGCACTGGTGCGTTCGGGCAGCATTGGAACTGAGCTGTATTCATTCCCCACATACCATTCCGTCATGGACACCATCAGCGGGGCCGGGTCCTATCGGCGCTCGATGACCGGTGACCTTGATCATTAGCTGTAATCCCTGAGTTTTGCCGCGTTTACGGCTTTTTTTTCCCTTCGGGCCGACTTTCGGGCCGAAATGGGCCGTTTTACCCCCTTTCACTGTGTAAAAGGCTTGACGCCCATTTTTGCACCGTGTATAATACTTCCATGAGGCTGGCGTTTCCCCCTTTTTAGCCTCCTCCACATGCCGCCGCCTTCAAGGAAGTCATCATGCCCAATAATTCTCCGAGCAGTTCTCCGAATAGCTCTTCAAACAACTCCGTGAACTCGTTTTCTACCGCCGCCCTGCTGCCGCTGGGGCTGGACCTGCTGGGGCAGGTGCAGCGCATCACCAATTCTGATCATGTCCGTGCCCTGCGGATCAAGCTCGGCGGGCGCGTGGTCAAAGAAATCCCCGTCGGCTCCCTGTCCAAATTGATCACTGTCGCGCTGGTGCTGGTGGCCGTACTGGTCAGCACGCTCACCGTGGAAGTCGAGCATGAGCCGTCCCGCTGAAGCACGGCTCCCTGAACCTCTGCTTGTTGTCTGCCGGCTTTGCCAGTGAGGCCCCCCCCTTGATCAGAACTCAAACCGGCGACTGGAGCGGCATCACCGACCTTTCGGATCGCCTGCGCCAGTCCCAGCTTAAATATGCGGATATGTCCGACCGTGAGATCGTCTCTCGCGCCCAGCGCGGCGAAAACGCCGCCGCCGAGTACCTGCTGTACAAATACCGCAATCTGGTCCGCACCAAAGTTAAATCGTACTTTCTGGTGGGAGCTGAAAAAGAAGACCTGCTGCAAGTCGGACAGATCGGGCTGTGGCAGGCCATTATTGATTTTCGGGCCGACAAGGCCATCTCTTTCCCGGCGTTCGCCAAAGTCTGCATCACCCGCCATATCATTACTGCCATCAAAACCGCCACCCGGCAGAAGCAGATGCCGCTGAACCAGTCACTGTCGCTGGAAAGCCCCTCGGAAGACCCGACCACCGACTGGAACCTGTCCGACATCCTGCCAAATACTGATGGGGCCGACCCCGAGGACATGGTGCTTCGCAACGAAGACACCAAAATCCTGCATGAGACGCTTCAGCAGGTGCTGTCCGAGTTTGAGTGGCAGGTGCTGTCGGGGTATCAGTTCGGCAAATCCTACCGCGAAATTGCCATCGAGCTGCGCTGCAATACCAAAAGCGTGGACAATGCGCTGGCCCGTATCAAGCGCAAAGTCAGCGGCGTCCCCCTCGGCGACGCCGACCTGAGCGAGCTGCTGTAAATACACCATGAGCCTGACCCTCCCCCAAAAGCCAGCCGCTCCAACGCTTACTTACGCGCAGTATCTGGCGGAAGGGGCGGTCGAGGGCCGCTACGACATTGTCAACGGAGTGCGTGTCTGGATGTCCAACCCCACCGTGCGTCATCAGGATGTGCTGTTCAATCTCGCCGCCGCGCTGAAAGCCTTCAGCCGCGATACAAATCAGGGCCGCATGGTGGTAGCGGCCTGTGATGTGCTGATCAGCACCGCGCCGCTGAAAACGCGCCAGCCGGATATTCTGTTTATCAGTCATGGCCGCTTCGGGAGCCGCGATTTGCAGGACCCCAGTGCCCTCAGCCCTGCCCCAGAGCTGGTGATTGAAGTTCTGTCTCCGAGCGATACACGGCGCGTCCTTGCCGATAAGCTGCGTGATTACCGCACCGCCGGAGTGCGTGAATGCTGGGTGGTCAGCCTCAATGTGTCCACGGTGGAAGTGCTGCGACTGCGCCCCGAAGCTGAACAGATTGTGGCGGTTTACGGGCCGGAAGGAAACGTGCAGTCCGAAGCCTTTCCTGAACTCCGTGTTCCCGCCGCCGCAATTTTTGCGTTTTGAGCCTGCCTTTTTCGCGTTTGGCAAAACTTATGCAAGGTAGGTCTGCATGGCCTCTTTTTCCCTGTTTCGTTCGGCGTTTCGTTCGGCGGGGCGCGTGCGCCGGTCGGTGACCGTGTCGCAGTGGGAGCAGGCGCTGCTGGGCCTGCTGCTGGCCGTGGCGACCACGCTGTTTGTGATGCAGGGCTTCTGCGTCTCCGGCGAGTGCATGGAGCCGCATCTGTACACGGGCGAGCGGGTGCTGGCAAACAAGCTTTCGTACCGGCTTAGTGGGCCTGCGCGTGGCGACATCGTGATTTTTGACTACCCGAAGGACCCCCGCGAAATCTATGTCAAGCGCGTCATCGGCCTGCCCGGCGAAACGATAGCCATGCAGGGCGGCCAGATCATTATTGATGGCACCCCTCTTTCGGAGCCATACAAGACCTTTACCGCGCACGGCGACATGGCGGCGCGGACCATTGGCCCCGACGAATACTTTGTGATGGGCGACAACCGGGACGTCTCCGATGACAGCCGCTACTGGGGCGACCTGCCCCGCCATGATATTATCGGCCGCGCCGTCGCCTGCTACTGGCCTCCGAGCCAGTGTCAGATGCTTCGCTGATGCTTTCTCTGAAGTATGAATTTCTCTGAAGTATGGAGGATGCTATGGTCTCAAAGACCGCCCTTGTTACTTGTTTTGCGCTGATGGCACTGGCGGTATCGCCGGTCCGTGCCCAGCTTGGGGCGTCCGACCTGCCGGACCTGTCCGGGCTGGCGGGCGCGATTGAGCAGTCCGTCAAGACGCTGCCGCCTGCGCCGCCCAAAGGCACGCTGTTTCGCTCCGGGCTGACCGTGCCGTCAGTGCATCCGGGCGCGACGGCCACGGACATTGCGCGGCAGATGCGCGTCAGTATTGAAGCGAAGACCGGGCCGAACCTGGCGATGCAGAAGCTGGAAGCGGCCATGCCCGGTTTGATCACCGGGCTGGAAGCGCAGATGCAGAAGCAGGGCTTCGCCAAGCGCGACCTCGGAGTCGCCACGGGCCTGTTCTTTGTGGGAAACTGGGAAACGGCGACCAATCACAGGCTGTCCGATCCTGCCGAAAACGCTGTGGTCCGGGCCGTGTCCGCCACCGCCACGGGCAAGTGGAAGGCGCGTTTCAGCACGCTGTCCCCGGCGGCCAAAGAAAAAACTTACGAGTCCCTGCTGGCAGGCACGGCGCTTCTCAGCGTGTTCGCGCAGTCGTTTGACAAAGCAGGCAAAACGCAGGAAGCGGCGAGTATCCGGCAGACGGCGGGAGCGCTGTTCCAGAAGGTTGTCGGCACGCCGCCGTCGGAAGTGAGCATTTCCGCTGCCGGGCTTATCACCCGTACTGCGTCCGCCGGGCCATCCAAAAACGCTCCCAAACAGGTGGCGGCCGTGCCGACAGCCCGGCGCGGTGGGGGGGTGAAGCCGTCGCAGATTGCCGGGGTGTACTGCCAGCCGACTTACGGCGTCGGTGCAGGTGGATTCATGTCGGTCAGCTATGAGCCGGTGCTGGCGCTCAAAGACGGCACGTACTGCGGCGGCTTTGAAGTGCCGCCGTCGGACCTCGATGTGGCTGCGTCCCGCCGCGCCCATCCCCGGCAATGGGGACGCTGGCGAGGCAGTTCCAAAAACACGCAGACACTGAACTCTAAAGGCGTCTGGGAGAAGTCTGGCTGGATTGGTCCACTGCCGACCCCGCCTGCGCGTCTGTCGGGGACATACACCCGTGCCAGTGGCGGCGGCACAGTGGCGGCGGGCGGCGATGTCATGGTGTTCGTCCAGCACTCGTATACGTTCAGCCCCAATGGTCAGTTCAAAGCTGGCAGTGAGACCGGCGCGACTTCCAGCAGCGTGACCGCCGGTTCCCGCCGCAAAAGCAGCGGGACGTACCAGGTCAGCGGCAATGCCATCACGATGCGCTTCGCTGATGGAACTACCGAACGCTGGTCTTATGCCCGCACTGCGGACGGCGTGCTGTTCCTGCACGGCGACGCCTACATGGACGATAAATGAGCGCACTCGATTTAGATTTTGAGGCTTTAGGCCACTATGCCGATGAGAACCTGCCGGGGCTGCTGTTTGTGACGGTGAGCGGGGCGCATCTGTATGGGTTCCCGTCGGCAGACAGCGATGTGGACCTGCGCGGGAGCTTTGCCGCGCCGCTGCCGGACGTGCTGGGGCTGGACACGCCGCGTGAGACGCGGGAGCCGTCGGGCAAGGTCGGCGGCGTGGAAGTGGAGCTGGTGGGGCATGAGATCGCCAAGTACCTGCAGCTTCTGGTCAAGCCGAATGGGTATGTATTAGAGCAGATTCTGTCGCCGCTGGTGGTACGAACGTCGCCCGCGCATGAAGAGCTGACCGGGCTAGCGCGGGCGGGCCTCAGCAAAAAATTGTACCACCACTACGCCGGGTTTGCACGGGGAGAGTGGCGGGAATACCAAAGGCCGAACGTCGGCAAGACGGTCAAGCGGCTGCTGTACCTGCATCGGGTCCTGATGACCGGCATTGTTTTGATGGAAGAAGGCGTCGTGGAGGCCAATCTGCACGCGCTGAACGAGCGGTTCAGGTTTGATTTAGCGCCACTTCTGGCGATGAAGACACGGGAGCAGGCGGACGTGACCGGGGACGACGCGGCTTACCGGCAAACGCTGGAAGAGCTGTTTGTGCGGCTCGACGCGGCGCGGGACAAATCGTCGTTGCCGGAAGAGGTGCCAAACCGGGCGGCTGTCAGCGAATTTTTAGTGCGTCTGCGTCTTGCGGGCGGGTGATACGAAGGGAAAAGAATACGTTTATGGCAACTGCCGAATCAGCAATGGCAAAATCAGCAATGGAAGACGATGTGGCCGAGGTGTTGCTCACTGAAGAACAGATTCGCACGCGGGTGGCGGAGCTGGGCGCGGAGATTTCGCGTGACTATGCGGGCAAGGACCTGATGCTGGTCTGCATCCTGAAAGGGGCTAACATCTTTCTGGCAGATTTATGTCGGCAGATCACCATTCCGCTGTCCTATGATTTCGTGGCGGTGTCCTCCTACGGCGCGGATACCAAATCCTCCGGCGTCGTTCGCATCCTGAAAGATTTAGACGAAAGCGTCGAAAGCAAGCACGTTCTGGTGGTGGAAGACATTGTAGACACCGGGCTGACACTGAGATTATCCTACCTGCTGGAGAACTTGAAGTCGCGCCGGGCGGCGTCGGTGAAAATCTGCACGCTGTTGGACAAGCCTTCGCGGCGGCGCGTGGATCTGCCGGTGGACTACTGCGGCTTTCAGGTGGAAGACAAGTTTGTGATTGGCTACGGGCTGGATTACGCGAGTATGTACCGCAACCTGCCGTATGTTGGCGTTCTCAAGCCAGAAATTTACGGCGGCGGCTAGTTTGGAAAGCCTGTGAAAACTTTTCGGTTCATTTGCATAAGAAGCGTGGTATACTAAGGGCGGAATAGAAGTGCTGTCTTCTACTCCGCCCGACGGCGCGCTGTCTCCCGCCACACGTTCCGGTCCGCCATCATCCCCAATTTTTGTTTTCCTGATCTTTTGGCCCGGCGCTCGCGTTTTCCTCCCCGGTCTGCTTTTTTGCCGGTTTATTCTCCCTATTTTTAACGACCAAAGGTAACTACACAGCACATGGCACAAGACGAGTCCGAACCTATTGCGCCTCGCCCGACGCAGGCCGAGACAAAGCCGGAACCTCGGGCCGAGCGCCCGGAAAACCCTATCCCCCCGCCTTCGCGTCCCCCCCGCGCCCCGCGAGACCGCGATAACAGCCGGGACGGCAATCGGGACAATGGCCGAGAAAGCAGCCGAGATAATGGTCGGGACCGCGACAACGGGCGTGCACGCATGGACAGCCGCACCGAAGGCCGTGCTGAAAATCGCTCTGAAAATCGGGGTGAGCCGCGTGATTCAGGACAGGATTCAGAGGACGACCTGGCCGGGGCACTGGTCAAATCCGGCGTGCTGGAAATCCTGCCGGAAGGGTGGGGCTTCCTGCGGCAGAACAACTTTGACCCAGGCAACCAGGACATCTATGTCGCGCAGGCGCAGATCAAGCGGTTTAACCTGAAAACCGGCGACACGGTGACCGGCCAGGTGCGGCCTCCCAAAGACACCGAAAAGTATTACGGTCTGCTCCGGGTCGAATCGGTCAACAGCGGCTCGCCTGATCAGGCCCGCAGCCGGGCAAACTTTGACGATCTCGTTCCTATCTACCCTGAAGAGCGGCTGATTTTAGAGACTGACCCCAAGAACCTCACTGCCCGCGTGATCGACTTGATTGCCCCTATCGGTAAAGGGCAGCGGGCAATTGTCGTGGCCCCGCCCAAAGCGGGCAAAACGACGATTCTAAAATCTATCGCAAACTCGATCACGACCAATCATCCCGAAGTGCATCTGGTCGTGCTGCTGATTGATGAGCGCCCGGAAGAAGTCACCGATATCCGCCGCTCGGTCAACGGCGAAGTGGTCTCATCCACGTTTGATGAGCTTCCCGAAAACCATATGCGGGTCGCCGACATGGTGCTGGAAAAGGCCAAGCGCATGGTGGAAGCGGGCAAAGATGTGGTGGTGCTGCTCGACAGCCTCACCCGCCTGTCCCGCGCTTCCAACCTGACGGTGACGCCCTCGGGCAGAACGCTTCAGGGCGGCCTGGACCCGGCGGCGATTTACCGCCCGAAACGATTTTTTGGCGCGGCCCGTAACATAGAAGACGGGGGCAGCCTGACCATTATCGCCACGGCGCTGGTGGAAACCGGCTCGCGCATGGATGATATTATCTTTGAGGAGTTCAAGGGTACCGGCAACTCTGAGCTGAAGCTGGACCGCGAAATCGCCAACCGGCGCATCTTCCCGGCGATCAACGTCAAAGAATCCAGCACGCGCAAAGAGGAACTACTTTACGACGAAGAGAGTTTAAAATCTGTGTATCAGCTTCACCGCGTTCTGGCCGGGCTGGGCGCTGTGGAAGCCGCCGAGCTGTTGATGGACCGGCTGAGCAACAGCAAAAGCAACAAAGAGTTTCTGAAAGTGATCAGTAAAACGGGCCGCCGCGAAGACTAATGCCGCCCACAGGCGCGGCGACCCGGCAGAACACGGGGAGAAGAGAGGAAGCGAGGACACGGTGCCAGGCGATTTTGATAAATTGTTCGACGATGAGTGGCGGCCCAGCGATCTTGATTCCGAGTCTCTGCCCCGCCGCCCCAAAAGCGGCGAGGGGGATGGCCCGGAAACTGAGAACAACAAGCCGCGCTCGCTGCATGAAAAAGAAGTCAAGGTGATGGGCGTCTTCGCGCATCAGGATCAGGGCACGGTCGCCAACCATTTTGTGCTTCTGCGGGACAACCGGGGCCGCCGCGTGCCGATTTTCGTGGGCCAATTCGAAGCCTGGGCCATCTCGCTGGCGCTGGAAGGCGACTCGCCGGACCGCCCGTTCACTCATGATCTGCTCAAGCTGATTTTGGAGCGTCTGGACGCCCGCGTGGAGCAGGTGATTATTGACGATTTGTGGAACGAAGTGTTTTACGCCAAAATCGGCCTGACCCAGAAGAACGGTGAGTCGATGGAAATTGATGCCCGCCCCTCCGACGCCATCGCCCTGGCCCTGCGTTCCCGCGCCCCGATTTACATGGCTGAGACCGTGCTGGAAGCGACCATCCGCACGGACTAAGCGTGGGCAAACGACCTTCTGCCACTGGCAGAGGGTCGTTTTTTTGTGCTGTCGCTGGACCGCCCCCCCGCCCCCGCCCCCCAGAACGAAGATCAGATAGCGAAGGGCAGAGATAACCCTGCGAAGCAAGAAGGCAGGTCAGCCTGACGCTTGCTGCCCCAGCAGGGCCATGACGGCGGCTTCTTCCGGCTGCAGGGCGTGCAGCGTGTCCGCTGCTGTTCTCTTAGCCGTGCTGCGGGACAGAACTTCAGCGAGCGTGCCGTCCAGATACGAGTCCAGCACGGTGGGGTGGACGTAGCACTTGCGGCAGATGGCCGGGGTGTTGCCGAGGCGCTGCGCGACGGTTTTGATGGCCGCCGTGATATTTCGTTTGGCCTGCGTCTCCGTGCCGAAGGCTTCCATTTCCAGCAGGGCCAGTGACGCCAGGACGGTCCCGGCCCAGGTGCGGAAGTCTTTGGCGGTAAACTCTTCCCCGGCAATCTCGTGCAGGTAGGCATTGACGTCCGCTGAGTCCAGGGGGTGACGCGCCCCGTCGTCGCCGACATACTGGAAGACTTCGTGGCCGGGCAGGTCGCGCAGGCGGGAGACAATAGTGGCGAGGCGCTTGTCTTTCAGGTCGATTTGATGTTCTTTGCCGCTCTTGCCGACAAAGTGGAAATGGATGGCCTGGCCGGAGACATCAACGTGTTTGTTCCGCATGGTGGTCAGGCCATAATGCTTATTTTCGTGGGCATACTGGGCGTTGCCGACGCGGATGAGCGTGGTTTCCAGGAGGCGCACGACGGTGGCAAGGACTTTTTCGCGGGGGAGGCCGTGCCTGGCGAGGTCTTGGGCGACGCGGGCGCGGATTTTGGGCAGCGCCTCGCCGAAGGCCATCATGCGCTCGTACTTGTTTTCGTCGCGGGTCTTGCGCCAGCGCGGGTGGTAGCGGTACTGCTTGCGGCCTTTGGCATCGTGGCCGGTAGCCTGCAGGTAGCCATTGGCGTGGGGCGAAATCCAGACATCCGTGTAGGCGGGTGGGATGCCGAGGGATTTAATTCGGGCCAGCGTGGCTTCGTCGGTGATGGGCGAGCCGTCAGCGGCGGTGTAATGGAAGCCGTGTTCGGCATTGCCTTCGCGGCGAATACCGGGTTTGGCGTCGGTGACGTAGCGCAGGCCAGCGGCTTTCACTTCGGCAGGCGCGGAACCATGCGCCGTGGCAGGTGTTATATTCATAGTTGTAGTCGTAGAGGTTGGGATTTATACCCATAAAAAACCCTGGTATTTGTGCCTTGACAGACTTTGTGAAAAATGCCACAATTAGACGTGAAGACAAATAAAAAGAGAGAATATACGATGCCTCCTATTTCCAAGTCCGGGTTTGTCCTCGGCGCACTGCTCGCCGCCGCCGCCGCCGCCGTGAAAATTGTTGTGCTGGATGAGCTGGATCGCCGCGCAGGCCGGGCCGTGTCTTAATGGACACCCCGCCGCTGACAGTCTGGGAGCGTTCGCCGCGTGGCCTGCTGGAGCTGCGCGGCTCCGACCGCGCCTCGTTCCTGCAGGGGATGGTCTCTAACGACGTGTCGGCCCTCGCGCCAGGGCAAGTTTGTCATGCCGCGCTTCTGGACACGACCGGGCACATTCTGGCTGACCTGCACGTTCATGCTTTCCCCGACGCGCTGATTGTGGAGACCGACCCAGCGTGCTTTGACGTGCTTTCGCAGACGCTGGCAAAGTATTTGATCATGGAAGACGTCACGCTGGCCGATGTGTCTGCTGACTGGGCCATTGTCACGGTGCTGGAGGGCGGCGCGGGCGCTCTGCGCGGCGAAAAGCGGCCTTCCTCGGCCCCCTTCCCCGCCGCGTTTGACCTGTGGCTTGCTGCTGACGACGCGCCTGGCCTGCACGGCTTAGTCACGCTGACCGACGATGAGGCCGAAACGCGGCGCGTCGAAGCAGGCACGCCGAAATGGGGCCACGAGCTGTCTCCGTCCGTTCTGCTGCCCGAAGCCGGGATGGACGACGCGGTTTCGTACACCAAAGGCTGCTATGTCGGGCAGGAAATTATTGCCCGCCTCCATGCCCGAGGCCAGGCCAATCGTGGCCTGCGCTTTGTGCTTCTCGCCGACGATGCCCCCGTCCCCCCCATTGGTTCCACGGTTCATGTGCCCGAAGACGGCCCGGAGCCGGGGCGCGAAATCGGGCGCCTCACCAGCACCGCTGCCTCCCCCCGCCGGGGCGGTCAGGCACTGGCCCTGGCGTTCATCCGCAAAGAATACTTCACGGACGGCACGCCTGTCACAGTGCAGATCGCCCAGCCTGGCGGCCTGCTGTTCTCCTATGATGCCGTCGTTCGTGAGATTGGCTAGGTTTCTTCGGGTATAATACTGTCAACTATTCTCAACGTTCCGCAATCACTGACAAGACACTGACACCATGCCCGCCCTCGAACCGACACCCCGATTTGCCCTTACCGAAATCCAGCACGCCCGCCTGGCTGCCCTGCGAGCGGGGCTGGACGAAGGCGAGCGGCGCTTTGAGTTCTGGACCCGCCGCGCCGACCAGGCACAGGCGGCGTTGGAGTTCGCTGATTTGCTGACCGGCAGCGGCCTCAGTGCGGGGCGGCGGCTGGCCGAGGACATACGGGCGCGGCTGCTCGGCGCGGCGGCCAAGCTGGCCCCGAACGGCAACCTGTCCCGGCGGCTGTTCGCTGCCGACCCCTCCGGCTTCGACACGCGCCTGGCCGCGCTGCTGGCGGGGCACGGGCCGCTGGTCGAGCGGCTAGAGCTGTTTCTGGCCGTGCGCGGGACCGGCGCACAGACGGCCTCCGCCCTGCTGTGCGCGTCCGCCCCGGACACCTATCCCCTGATTACCGCCCCGGCCCTGCGGCGGCTGGCGCTGATGCCGACGCAGAAACGCGCCGCGCTGGAAGACGCCGCCGAGCGGTACGGCTTTGCCCTGCAAGGCGGCGGCCCGGCCCCGGCGGCCCACACCCTGCTGGCGCTGTTCGTGGTCTATGAAGCCGTGCGCGAAGCTCTGCGGCTGCCGACTTACCCCGAGGTCGACGATGCCCTGCGCTCCGATCTGCCGCCCGGTCTCGCGTCCTCCGTGCCTGCCGCCGCCACAGTGCGGGAAGGGGGCGCGGCGTACACAGCGGTCCCGCCGCCCGCACTGACCGAGACGCGCTTGCTGGCCGCGCTGGAAGACTACGCACTCGGGCAGGGCTTTACATTCCCCGTGCATCGCCTTCGCTCCTACTATGTGGCCCTGAAAACGCGCCCTTTCGTGCTGCTGTCGGGCGTCTCCGGTACGGGCAAAACCCGGCTGGCCGAGCTGCTGGCCGAAGCCCTGACCGGGCACAACCCGACGCAGTTTCGCCTGCTGCCGGTCCGCCCGGATTGGAACGACTCGACGGCGCTGTTTGGCTACCAGAACATTTTAGCAAACCGTTACGTCGGCACGCCGTTTTTAGAGATGGTGCGGGTTGCCGCCCGGCCTGAGAACCGCCGCCGGGCGTTTTTTGTCTGCCTGGACGAGATGAACCTGGCCCGTGCCGAGCAGTATCTGGCCGATTACCTGTCCGCGCTTGAATCCCGCGCCCGCCGCGTCCCGCTCGGCGAGGGCGTCCCGGATTTGATCCTGCCGCCCAATTTGTTTGTCACCGGTACGGTCAACGTCGACGAGACCACGCACGGCTTTTCGCGCAAGGTGCTGGACCGGGCGAACACATTGGAGTTCGACGACCCGCCGGACTTCAGCAGCGTCGGCGCGGCCAAAGGCTTCGGCATCTTGGAGGATGACCTCGGCGGCATTGCCGAGTCGGGACCGGCCCGCCGCCAGGCCCTCTTTCTGGCCGCCCGTGTCCCCGATGTCGGGCGGGCGCGGGAGAGGCTGGCCCGGATTGCGGCAGACCTGCCCGCCCGTGCGCTGGCCCTGCTCGAAGAAGCCAATGCCCTGCTGTATCCGCGCCGCCTGCACTTTGCGTACCGGGTGCGTGATGATGTGCTGATGTACCTTGCCAACAGCTTTGACGCAGACACCGCCACCGGCCTGTTTCTGCCCGATACCGACGCCAACTTTACGCTGGTGCTGGACCTGCAAATCCTGCAAAAAGTCCTGCCGAAGCTGCACGGGCAGGCCGAAGACATCGCGCCCCTGCTGACGTCTCTGCACACCTGGGCCGAGCGGCACGGCCTGTCCCGGACGGCCCGCAAGCTCGCCCGGATGCGGGCAACGGGCGAGGAAACCGGCTACGTGCGCTTTTATGAGTGATTCTTATGAGTGACCCCGAAGAGTTTGGCTGGCGGCGGCTGCTGACGGACACCGAGCGCGATGCCCTGCTGGCCGACATCGGGCGCGTGGGTCTGGCAATCGGCCTGCCCGACCTCCTGCCAAGTGGCCTG
>CAXUKS010000013.1:88120-102062 GCA_964251675.1 uncultured Armatimonadales bacterium | reverse complement strand
AGGCGGGGAATTGCCCTTCAAAGCACGGGGGTTCAGCCCCGTGTTTCCGTGTCTTTCATCCTTCCAGCACCCCAAACGCATCGCCGCCCGGCAGAACCTCCGTGAGCGTGACGGGGACAATCTGCCCGCGCAGGCTTGCCGGGGCCGCGAACTGGACGCGAATGTAGTTGCCGGTGTAGCCGGACAGCCAGCCGTCCTGGGCACCTTTGGCTTCCACCAGCACGTCGACCGTCTGGCCGAGGTCGCCCGCCGCGAAGGCTTCCTGCGAGGCGACGCAGACGGCGGACAGGGCGCGGTGACGGCGCTCTTTCTCCTCGTGCGGCACGTCGTCGGCCAGCCGCTCGGCGGCGGTGCGCTGACGCGGGGAGTAGCGGAAGACGTGGGTGCGAGCGAATTGCATTTTTTCGGCAAAGGCCAGCGTGTTTTCGAACAGCTCTAAGGTCTCGCCGGGGTAGCCGACAATCAAGTCCGTGGTCAGGCCGATGCGCGGCATCCGGGCACGGAGCTTTGCCACATGGTCCGCGAAAAAGCGCGTGTCGTAAGGCCGGTTCATGGCTTTCAGGATGGTATCGTCGCCGCTTTGCAGCGACAGATGCAGGTGCGGAGCGATATTCGGGTGCGTCGCCATGACGTCGATAATCGCATCCGGGATTTCGACAGGCTGCACCGACGACAGCCGGACACGCTCGACGCCGTCGATGTCCGCGACGCCGAACAGCACATCCACCAGATGCTGGCCGCCGCTGCCGGTCTCGGGGCCATACGCGCCGACGCACACGCCCGTCACGACAATCTCTTTTGCGCCGGTGCGGGCCATCTGCCGGGCTTCGGCCAGAACATCGGCGAACGGGCGGCTTGCCATCACGTTTCGCGTATAGGGGATGGAGCAGAAGCCGCAGAAGTATTGGCAGCCGTCCTGCACTTTCAAAGTCGCCCGCGTCCGGTGCAGCGGCTTGGCGACCAGGGATTCGGGCGAGATCAGCCCGCCTTCGGCGGCTTCGGGGAAGACGGCGGCGGCGTTTGGAGTCGGGGTAGAGGACGCGGGCGACGACGAATAAGCAATCAGCTCAGGAAACATATCCAGAACATGCCGGGCCGTCCGCATCTTGTCGCCGTTCGGGACCAGCAGCGCCGCGCCGTCGACGGCCTCCCCGGTGTCCAGCGCCATCTGTGCGAAGCAGCCGGTCAGCACCACTTTCGCGCCCTCTTTTTGACGCGCTGCCCGGCGGGCCATCTGCCGCGATTTCCGGTCGGCATCAGCGGTCACCGAACACGTATTGATGACATACACATCCGCAGGCTCGCGGAAGTTTCCAATTGTGAAGCCTAGGGCTTCAAAGCTCTCAGCCAGCCGCTCGGTCTCGTAGCCGTTGACCTTGCAGCCCAGATTCGCAAATGCAGCAGTTGGCATAATGGCCTGAGTGTACCGTAAAGCGCCGGAGGGTGTCAATCTTGCCCGATTGGGTATATCGCGGACAGAGTACACCCCGCAGGAGGAACCAACATGGACACACAGGAATTAGCGCACGAAGACTGGGAAGAGTTTTTTGACGATCTGAGCCGCGAGTTTGAAGAAGGGCTGGTGGATGTGACGGTGCGAACCAACACGCTTTCCGATGCCCCGGTCATCACTGGCCTGCCGCTGCTCGGCATTCAGCTTAACACCAAAGGCGGGGACTCGGGCAGCGTCACGATTATCGCCGGGCAGAGCGAAGACGATGCCGTCTCGCACACCATCATCGCTGTTACGCAGGTTCATGTCATGCGGACCGCCGACGGCGACATTGAAGCCGTTCAGATTGACGCCCCCGACCCCGTCCAGACAATAGTTCAGTTTTTGTCGTCCATTTGATGGGCTGTCGTAGACCGGCCCGCGACTCTGCCCCCATCCTAAAAAAACAGGTGGCGGCAAAATGCCCGCGATCCAGACCGCCGCAGGAGCGAAGACTATCCGGAGCGCGGGCAAGAAATAATGTGAAAAGATGTGACAGGTCAGGCATGACGGGAGTGTACCCGGTGCAGGTTAGCACACGGACTTGCGCTGCCGTGCGGCAAAGACACCGCCTGCCCCGAGTGCCATCAGCAGCCCCAGCGACACTGAGGTAGACGCTTCGGGAACCGGGGGAACCCCGTTGGTCGTGACAGAGACATTGTCCAGGCCGATATGCTGGTTTCCGCGTGTACCAGTCAGCGTGAGGCTGGTGAAGGGGCTGCTGGCGACAAAGTCATAGCCAAATGTCTGGCTCTGATTGCCCGTGCCGGTGGGGGCATAGTCGGCAAGAAACGTCTGGCTTGTGCCGCCGCCGACCAGAGCGGAGACCGAGATCGGGCCAGCGTAACGCCCATCAGACTGATTGGTTCCCAGGTCAAATGCGAGGTGGTAGGTGCTGCCTGCCACGGTGGCAAAGCTCTGGGTAACACCGCCATAAGGTGCGGAGTCATGGTAGCCGGTCAGGTCCAGGAAGTAGGAGCCATCTGAGGCATTTAAGTTGTAGGCATTACCGTTGACTAGCCAAGCCAGCTCTGCGTTGGTGACAGTCCATCCGGTGATTGTCGTCGCGCCAGGGGTCAGAGACATGGCCCCTGCGCCGTTGTTGACAAAAGCGCCCGATTCAAAGCTGCCGTTTTGAAGCAGGTTCTGGGCGTGGACGGAGCCTGTGCCAGCCAGCGCGGCAAGGGCGAGGAGGGGGGTAAGAGTGCGGTAGCCGCTCTTGATGAGTTGGTGCATAATGTCTGTCCTTAACAGTGGGGGAAAGCACAACGAGGTGCGGTGTCATGCAAATTTGCACGAGGCTAAGGTATTGCGGATTGCCTGCTGATTATTCCTGCATAAATCATGCCAAACAGGGAGGCGGCCGGGAGAACTGATGGCGCAAAAATAAATGGCCCGCCCCCGCGCCGCTCAGAGAGTGACGCGGAGGCGGGCTGTGTCTGCAAGCAGGCCGCGTCAGCGGGCCGCGACGGTCTTGCGCCGTCGGGCTACGCCAAATCCAGCCACTCCAAGCATCAGCAGCAGGCCCGTAGAAACTGCCGTAGAAGCCTCCGGCACGGGGGCGACGTTCGGCGAATCAATCGTGATACGATCCACGAACCCGCCGGACGCCTCGCGCTGCCCTGTGGCATTATCGTCTTCAAAGAAGTGGATGACATTGCCAGGCGCATTGAACACGCCGAGATTGGAAGTATCCGCAAAAGAAAACTGCTGGACCCCATTGACAAACCCGGTCACAGTCCCGGCGGCGTCTCGGTCCAGCACCACATTCGTCAGTTGGTTCACAGCGACCGGTGCTGCCCCTGTGATAGTCGGGTAAAAATTGAGGTTGCCGTTATAGATATACAGGCCGTTGTCGCTATTCTTGTCGCTGAAGTCAATCAGCTTGCGGTAGCCGCCCACATCGGTAAACTGGAACGTGAGATCAATGTGATACACCGAGCTGCTGACCGCATTGAGGACGGTCAGACCTTGATTGGGGCCGAACGTGTAGCCGGTCGCGCCGAGCGTGCCGCCGTCACCGGTAAGGCTCGGGCCGCCGCTGGCATCGGCATACGAGCCGTTAAGATCGTAGACATGGCCTGTCTGGGCCAGGGTAGGAGATGCAGCCAGTGCCAGCAGCGCGAGGGCCGGGGCAAGCTTCCAGAAACAGTGCATAAGGAAACTCCTTTGAGCGAGAGAATGGCACAATCAAGTGCGGAAGCGTGCAAAAGCGCACGAGGCAAGGGAATTACGAAATGCCTATCATTCTCCAAGCAGGAAGCATACCAAGCAGGAACTGTCACTCAAAAGTATCCAAATAGGACAAAAAAGCCCGCCTCACGCGACCCTCGGGGATAAGCGCGGAGGCGGGATGAAATGCTCAGATGACATGCTCGACTGTGCGGGCCACGTTACTCCGGCGGGCCTTTGGCTCCATGCCAGACGTGTAGAATACGGACAATGCCTTCGTCCTCGTCTGCTGCTGGTTCGATAACGTAGAACAAGATTCGATAAGCACGTCCTGAAGTTCGCCGGGAAGGACCTGAATAAAGCAACCGCCTAACTTCAACGCCGTAGCTGTCGTTCTCGGGTGCTATAGCATGAGAGCGCGGCAGCGTAGATAAGGTTTGAGCCGCCAAAAACAGCCCTTCGTACCAGCGAATGGCATAATCTGGCCCCGACTGCGTGGATAAAGACAGATAGGCGGCATCGGCTTCCATCAGGGCAGGTTCAGTGAATTCCACAAGATAGCGCGGCAGTTCGTCCTCAATCTCACCTGGCATTAAAGCGTACCATCGGCATCAGATGCCCAAGAGGGCGAAAACCCGTGCCGCTGTCGCGCTTCGCTGACTGCCACCGCCAGCGACTTGACGCGCCCAGCTTTCGCCGCTTCCAGTCCCCGCTGGATGCCTGCGCGGACTTGCCGGGCTTCTTCTTCCGTCAGGAAGTCCGGGCCTGATGCTGTCTCCGCGTCTTCCACGAGGCTGTCCCGCAGCAGGGCATCGGCCAGGCTATTATAATCCTGTCCAGTACGCTCGGCCTTGCGCCGCAAACGGCTCTCCGTCTCAGTTGAAAGAGTAATTGTCATCATGCTGTATTATAGCACGCAAACACCGAGAAGCGCAAAAGAAAAAAGCAAAAAGCCCGCCTCACGCGACGCTCGGGGATAAGCGCGAAGGCGGGCGGGACCGGCTGAAATGCCTGAATGTCAGGCGGCCTGCATTGCTTCAAGCTCTGTGGGCGTATAAGTCAATAGCACGCCGATTTGCTGCACGTCTGGACCTAGTTTTTGCTTGAGTGCCTGACGAACAGCGGTTTGCCGATCCACCTGATCCTTGCCCGCAAATCCGTCCCAAACAATCCTTCCATGCACACGTGGCCCCAGAGTTTCATCCAGGTCAACCGTCATCCCCGGAAACGCCTGTTTGAGTATCTGAGCTACCTGTTGTCCCATCTTGCTTCTCCTTGATTGATGATGTCGTAGGCCAGATTGAGCACGGTCCGTGCCAAATTTTTCCACCGCTCGCCTTTGACATTGAATTCCGCCGTGATGCTCGTCATGTAATCCAAAAACTGTCGCTCCGAATAGTAGCGATGGCTGCTGCGCCAGCGCAAGTTCAGTGTGCTGAACTTTTCGGAAAAGTCTGCCTCTCGATGCGCGGGAAGAATGTCGAAAAATCGGGCCTCTTTCGCCAGCTCACGCAGGTCATGCCGTGCATCAAACTCGTTTTTGATCCGCAACAGGTAGGCGCGAAGGTAACACTCCACGGCCAGCCCCGAAAGGTAATGGGCCAAAAAGTATTCTTCGTTATCAAACTCGTTTTGCGCTCTTTGCAAGTGCTCTGTGGCTACGCTGCGATAGCTCTGTGAGGTTAATGGCATCCCTGCTCTCCAATCGTCATGTCTCTTCAGTATACCCTGTGTCAAAAGCAAAAAGCCCGCCTCACGACGCTGGGGGATCAGCGCAGAGGCGGGCCGGGTGAGGGGACAGGTTTAACAACTAGGCTTAGGCATCGTAGTACAGGAAGAACTCGTAGGGATGGGGCCGCAGAGCCACGCCTTCGACTTCGCGGACGCGCTTGTAGTCGATATAAGTCTCAATCAGAGACTTGCTGAAGACGTCGCCTTTGAGCAGGAACTCATGGTCGGCTTCCAGGGCGTCCAGCGACTCAGACAGCGAACCCGGCGTCTGCGCGATGCCCGCTTTCTCTTCGGGAGCCAGTTCGTAAATGTCCTTGTCAATAGGGTCCGGCGGAACAATCTTGTTCTGGATGCCGTCAATCCCGGCCATCGCCATGGCTGAGAACAGCAGGTACGGATTCGCCGTCGGGTCCGGAGCGCGGAACTCGACACGCTTGGACTTGGGCGAGCCAGCGATAGGGATACGCACGGCGGCGGAGCGGTTGCGGGCCGAGTACACAAGATTAATGGGGGCCTCATAGCCGGGCACAAGGCGGCGGTAGGAGTTGGTGGACGCCGCACCGAAGGCCAGCAGGGCGCGGGCGTGCTTCAGGATGCCGCCGATGTAGTACAGGGCCGTCTCGGACAGACCGCCGTAGCCCTTCTCATCATAGAAGATATTGGTATTGCCCTTCCACATGGAGACCGAGCAGTGCATTCCTGAGCCGTTGTCCTGGAAGATGGGCTTGGGCATGAACGTGGCCGTGTAGCCGTTCTGCGCGGCGGTGTTCTTGACAATATACTTGTGCATCAGGAGCTTGTCGGCCATCGACACCAGCGAGTCGAACTTGATACCGATCTCGCACTGCCCGGCGTTGCCGACTTCATGGTGATGGACGTCCACCTCAATGCCCGCTTCCAGCAGTGTCAGCACCATTTCGGAGCGCAGGTCGGCCAGGGTGTCCGAGGGAGGCACGGGGAAGTAGCCTTCTTTGGTCCGCATCTTGTAGCCCAGATTGGGTTTCTCATCACGGCCCGTGTTCCAGGCGGCTTCGTCCGAGTCAATGGCATAAAAGCCCGAATTGGCCGACTGCCCGTAGCGGATGTCGTTGAAGACGTAAAACTCGGCTTCCGGTCCAAAGTAGGCAACATCGGCGATGCCGGTGGACTGGAGGTAGGCTTCGGCTTTCTTGGCAATGTTGCGCGGGTCGCGGGGGTACTTCTCGCGGGTGATGGGGTCTTCCACATCGGCGATAATTGACAGCGTCTTGACCTCGGTGAAGGGGTCCAGCACGGCGGTGTCGGCATCGGGAACTAGCAGCATATCCGATTCGTCAATGGTCTGGAAGCCGCGCACCGAAGAGCCGTCAAATGGCAGGCCGACGGTGAATACTTCCTCCTCAAACCGATGCGCGGGCAGGGTGAAGTGCTGCCAAGTTCCGGGAACGTCAATAAACTTGACATCTACGAATTTGACATCATTGTCCTTGATCATCGTCAGGACATCCTGGGGTGTTTTAGCCATGAAGAGCGTCTGTCTCCTTTAGATTAAGAGCGTACAAAAACAGGCACAAAAAAACGCTCCTCGGCAGCCCGCGACAGACACGCCCGCCTTTGCCGGAGTGTCTCACGCGAAAGCCGCACAGGAACGTCACTGTTCTGTTTGCCAATGTCAGCATCCGAGCCTAGTATACAGAAAAAATACCGGCCTGTCAAGCCCAAATCTGTCTGAAAGAAGTCCGAACGCAAGTCGGCGTTTGGCCCAAAATCTATGCTATAATGAATGAATTGTAAGAAAACTTGGTCAAGGGAAACGGGTAAGTTTGTGGTTGTTTTTATTCCCTGATTTTATTCCCTGATTTATTCCCCGGATGACCAGATTTTGGAGAACTGATTTTCATGTTACATGACCACACTTTCCTGATGCAAGGGCGGGCAAAAAGCGCCGCCCCGTCTGCGGCTGGCCCGCTCTTATTCTCTGTTTTACTTTCTTTAGCGTGTTTCGGTCTGACCCTGCCCCCGGCGCAGGCTGCCGACCCGGCGAAATCCCCGGACAAATCTTCAGTCGCTGCCGCGCCGCGTCTGGACCCGTACAACACGGCGCTCAGCAATTTCAACAAGGCGACCCAGGCGCGAAGCGCCGCCGCCGACACTGACTCCCGGCTGGCCGCTGACGCGCAGATCAATGCCAGCATTCAGGAAATGAAAACCATCGCCGCCTCGCCCGTGCTCAAAGGCGACACCGAAAAACAGGCCACCCTGCACAATCTGATCGGCTACCTGTACCTGTCGCAGCAGCAGCCAGAGCAGGCTGTCCCAGAGCTTCAGCAGACCATTGCCCTGAACCCCGGCAACCTGGAAGCCCACAACAACCTCGGCAACGCCCTGCGCCAGACCGGACGCTTCGACGAAGCCGCCGCCCAGTATGGGTACGTTTTAAACAACCGCCCGCCCGGATCGCCTTCGCCTGACCCGACCCGCGTCAAGTTCAACCGCGCCACGGCGCTGGGGCAGGCAGGCCAGACCGATCAGGCGCTGACTTTGTTCGCCGAATTGACGGCCAACGGCGCGGGGGATGCGGCCACCTACAAAAACTACGGCTTTTTCCTGCAAAAAGCCGGGCGCAGCTCGGAAGCCGCCGCCGCCCTGCATCGGTCCGCCGTGCTGAACCCCAAAGACGGCGCGGCCTGGCTCGGCGCGGGCGAGTTGTATGAGCGGGCCGGTCAGCATGAGGAAGCGATTGACTCGCTGACCCGGGCGCTTGCCCCCGCCGTCAGCCCGGCGCTGGATGTCGCCAGCCAGTATGATGCCCACTTCACTCTGGGCGAAGCCTACGCGGCCAAAAACGATACCAACAATGCCATCACCCAGTTTGACACGGCGGCGGCTTTGCAGCCGAACAATGCCACGCCAGCTTACAACAAAGGCGTCATTCAGGAACAGGCTGGCCTTAAAACCGAGGCGGTCGCCTCCTACCGCGATGCACTGGCCCGTGACAGCAGCAATCTTTCGGCACAGACCGCGCTTGGCCTGCTGCTGGCTGACCTCGGCCAGAATGAAGAAGCGGCGACGGTGCTGACACAGGCGTCTTCCCGGCTGCCGCAGGACGCCCAAGCGGCCCCGGTGTATTCACGCCTCGGCGATGTGCAGGCCGCGAACAAGAATTTCTATGCCGCAAACAATGCCCGGCGCGAAGCACTGGTGCTCAATCCTGCCGATGCCCAGACCCGGCTGGTCTGGGCGGACTCGCTGATGGCCCAAAAGCAGTATTTCAGTGCCCTGACCCAGTACACCGCTGCCGCGCAGGCGCGGCCCACGGACTCCGCCATCCAGAATCAGCGCGGCGTAGCCTACCAGAAACTTCGGCAATACCCGAAAGCACTGGCGGCTTTCAAGAAAGCCGCCGCGCTGGACCCGAAAAGCGCTCAGGTGCAGAACAACATCGGCGTCATCTACGAAAACCTCAACCAGAGGCCGCAGGCCATCGCCGCTTACAAGAGAGCGCTGGTGCTGGACCCGACCCTGTCCGTGGCCCGCGAAAATTTAAAGCGGTTCGCACAAAAGTAGGCACGGCCGCAAAAAACGAAAGCACTCTATCCATCTATGAAGACGCTGGGGATCATGGCAAACGCTGGCAAGCCAGCGGCGCTGGAAGTGGCGGCGCAGGCGGATGCCTACCTGCGGAAGCGCGGCATTGCTGTGCGGCTTCAGCGGCGGGTGGCCGAGGAGCTGGGCATTCCTGAGCGGGGCCTGCCCGATGACGGCGTCGCTGGCTCTGAGGCCGTGCTGGTGCTCGGCGGCGACGGAACCATTCTGGCGACTGCCCGCACCTGTGCGCCGCACGGGACCCCCATGCTGCCAGTGCATGTCGGCCACTTCGGCTTCCTGACCGCCGTGGCCCCGGAAGCCCTCGGCGGCGCTCTGGACTGCCTGCTGTCGGGGGACTACGCCGAAGAAACCCGCATGATGCTTGTCTGCGAGACGCGCCGGGGCGGGGCCTTGCAGGACTCCGGGCTGGCGCTCAATGAAGTCGTCGCCGCCAACGGCCCCCTGTCGCGGGTGCTGCATCTGCGGACGTTTATTGACGGCAAGTATGTGACGACCTACGCCGCTGACGGCATCATTGTGGCGACGCCCACCGGCTCCACGGCCTACTCGCTGTCGGCGGGCGGGCCATTGGTGCATCCCGATCTGCAGACGCTCCTGGTCGTGCCTATCTGCCCGCACACGCTGACCGCCCGCGCCCTGCTCGTGCCGCCGGAATCGGAAGTCATGGTCGTCATCGAGCGCGACCCGCATGATATGGTGCGCGTCACCATCGACGGTCAGCTTGGCTTCCCCCTGCAGGCCGAAGACGAAATCCATATCCGCCGCGCCCCCCATCAGGCCAAGTTCCTGTCCGTCGGCGGCGCAGACTTTTACGACAAGCTGCAAAGCAAGCTCCACTGGGGCGAGACGCTGTATTAGTGGCAAGTATGAGCGCCGCGTATTCAGCGCGAATTGGGTATCCTAGAGTCATCCATGCTAGTTGAACTCCATGTCACCAATTTTGCCCTGATTGACCACCTCGATCTGACGTTCGGGCCGGGCCTGAATATGCTCACCGGGGAAACCGGCGCGGGCAAATCCATTATCATCGATGCCCTCGGCCTGGCCCTCGGCGGCCGTGCCGGGGCCGATCTGGTCCGCACCGGCGCAGCCAAAGCCACGGTGGAAGCCGTCTTTGACCTGTCTCATGCCCCTGCCGAAGTGCGTGCCCGGCTGACCGAAGCCGGGCTGGACGAGGGCGAGGAAGGCGACACGGATACTCTGCTGGTCACCCGAGAGCTGGCCCGCAGCGGCGGCAAGTCCCAGTGCCGCATCAACGGGCGGCTGATGCCGGTTGCCAGTCTGCGCGAGATCGCCGAAGGGCTGGTCGATGTGCATGGACAGCACGAGCATCAGTCACTGCTCGCCGCCGACCGGCATGTGGACATTCTGGACCACTGGGGCGGCAAAGACGCCCTGGCCCTGCGGCAGTCTGTCGCCGCCATTTTTGCTGAAACGAACTCCCGCAAGCGCGAGCGCGAGCAGCTTCGCACCGATGCCCGCGAGCGTGCCCGGATGCTGGATTTGTACAAGTTCCAGCAGGAAGAAATCTCCGGCGCGGCCCTGACCCCCGGCGAGGAAGAAGAGCTGGCCGCCGACCGCCTGCGCCTCGCCAGCAGCGAAAAGCTGAGCGCGGCGGCGACCGAAGCCTACGATACCCTGAGCGGCGGCGAGCGCGGTACAGGTGGCGCGACCGATGCCCTGAACGCCGCGCTTGTCGCCGTCGAACACGCCGCTGCGCTGGACGAGACATTAAGCAGCCTCGTCGAAACCCTCACCAGCGCCGTGTCGTTTGCCGAGGATGCCGCCCGCGACCTGCGCGTCTATCAGGAAAGCGTCGAGTTTAACCCGGAGCGCCTGGAAGAAATCGAAGCCCGCCTGGATTTGATCCGCACCCTGAAGCGCAAGTACGGCGAAACGCTGGACGAAGTGATTGCCTACGGCAAAGAGCTGGATGAGAAACTAGACGCCCTCGAAAACTCCGAAGCCCGCGAAGAGGAATTGACCTCGGCGATTGCGAAAAGCGAAGCGGCGCTGACGGCGGCGGCGGCGAAGCTGACCAGAGCCAGAAAAAAAGCGGCGGCGGACTTCGCAGGCGGCATCAAGCGCGAGCTGACCGACCTGGGCATGGCCGCTACCAAGTTTGAAGTGTCGCTGGAGCCGCAGACGATCACCAGCAAAGGCGCGGACCGCGTGGAGTTCCTGCTGTCGCCGAACCCCGGCGAGCCGCTGCGGCCTCTGGCAAAAATCGCATCCGGCGGCGAAATGTCGCGCATCATGCTGGCGATGAAGTCCGTCCTGGCAAAGACCGGCGCGATCCCGACCATGATCTTTGACGAGATTGATGTCGGTGTCGGTGGCCGCACCGCCCAGACCATCGGCGACAAGCTCGAAGCCCTGGCCCGCGACGCGCAGATCATGTGCATCACGCACCTGCCGCAGATCGCGTCCCGGCCCGGCACGCACTTTTTTATTGAAAAGCGCGTGGAAAAAAATGGAGATGCCGACCGGACGGTGGTGTCCGTGTCCGCGCTTGACCCGGAGGGGCGGGTGGACGAGATTACCCGGATGCTGGGCGGCTCCAATCGCTCCGAGGCCGTGGTGCAGCACGCCCGGGAAATGCTGGCGGGCAAGTAGTGTGTCGGATGATGGTCTGAGATGATGGTCTGAGGGGTAGGAACCGTGTTTTTCAAGCGCGACGTGTTACTGGCTCAGGAGTATCTAGCCTTTTTGCTGCTGAATATGTTTGACCTGTTCCTGACCGGCTACATCTTCAGCATTGGAGGCATGGAAGCCAATGGCCTGGCGGGCTGGATTTATTCGCATTACGGCCAGCGAGGCTTTGCCGCCTACAAATTCGGCCTCGTGGCAATTGTAGTGCTGGCCTGCGAAGGCTACTCGTTTAAAAATATCCGCATTTCGCGCATTATTGTCACCGTCGGCTGCCTTTTGTACCTCCTGGTCGTCTTCTGGGAAGTCTTTTTAATCATCACGCACGGCAATGGCATCCAATTCTGAACCGACTTATTTCTTCCGGCCCGCCCGCGAGACGGATCTGCCCGCGCTGACGGCTATCTATAACGCCGCCGTCGTCGGCTCGGACTTCACCGGCCACTTCGCGCCGCTCACTGTGGAAGACCGCCGCCTGTGGTGGCTTTCCCATCAGGACCCGCGCTATCCCATCCTTGTCGCCGAAGACGCCGCCGACCAGACCGTTCTGGGCTACGCCTCCCTGACCCCGTGGTCCGAAGGCTTCCCTATCTACCATCGCACCACCGAATCGTCCCTCTACCTCGCCCGCGCCGCCCAGGGACGCGGCCTCGGTACGGCCCTGATGCGTGCCCTGCTCGACGAGGCCCGCCGCTTAGATTTCCACGTCGTCCTGTCCCGCATCTGGGCCGCGAACGCCGCCAGCCTCGCCATGTGCCGCAAGTGCGGCTACGAAGTCGTCGGCATCCAGCGCGAAGTCGGCTTCCGCGATGGCGTTTGGGACGACTGCGTCCTCCTGCAAGTCATCCTGTAAGGGCAGGGCTTGCCCCTGCCCTTCTTTCCGCTTCTTTCCTAACTTATCCGGTTCCCCCATTATTGGGGGCTAGGGGGCCTCCTCTTTCCCCGGCAGTATCCTAACGTGCCCGTCGCCCATCAGAGTCACCTGCCCGCAGGGCAGCGTCATTGTCCCAATCACCGTCACCGCCGGGCTGTCCATCGCCGCCAGGCTGAGGTTGTCCGGCGCGTGATAGGCCCAGTGGACTGTGCCGACACTGAACACCGAACGGCTTTTGATGTACGGGTAAATCGCCTCGTCTATACCAGCAGCAGGCGGGAAATTTTCGTCATAGTCCTGCGTGTACTGGATTAGCCCCAGCCCAATCTGCTTCAAGTTGCTTACGGCAAGCTCTCGCTCTTCCGGGCAGGTCAGAGGCAGGCCGAGAGCAGCCTTTTCACCTGCCATGCTTTTTGAGGCAGGCACAAGGGCAATGTCTGTGACGTATAAATCGCCGTGATTAAGAAAGGCGAGTTGCTTACCGGTTGGGGACCACATGGCCTGCGTGTCTTTCTCGCCCATCACCATTCCCGCGCCGACAACGCTGAGGGGCTGTTTCTGACGCGGGGCCGAACGCACCCACAGTAGCGTGCTTTCAAAGCCTCCACTTCGGGTGGCATCTATTTGCGTTTTCCTGTCCACATCCAGCGTCAGGTCTGGAAATTGTTTGGATGCCGCCGGGTTGTCATTCGTCTGAGTATTCAGCGGACTAAGCTGCCCTGTCACAACATCTATCCTCTGCTGTTTCCCATCATCTTTTGCCTGGACAACAAGATGCGCGTCGTCCGTCCATTCCAGAGTGATGCTCTGGCCCTCCGGGCGGGGCAGAGGACGCAGACTATCCTGCTCGGCATCATATATTTGACAGATAGAGTGAAGGCTGTTGCCGAGAGCATAGTAGCCGATCAGTAGTACCCGGCGGCCCTGGGGCGAGGCGAAATGCGAAATGCTGTCAATGCGCGTGCCTTCTGGCACAGGAAAGCCTTCGTCCACAGGGCGCACTCTGGGCGGATCGGCGCTCAGGTCCCAGCGTTCCAGACGAGTGATGCTGCCTTCCCCCTCTTCACGGGGCTGCGTGCGTTCCAGCAATAGATACTTGCCGCTCGGCGTCCAGCCCAGCATTTCCAGCCGCGCATCCGTATACTGCGGCACGGTCATTGCCAACCGATTCAGCTCTTTTCCGGTACGAATATCCAGCGTTTTGACAAAGGAGGTCGTCTGTCCATCCTGTGTCTCTGAGCCAGTGCAGGCCACTTCCATTCCCAGAGGGTCATAGGCAAACTTATTAATGTGGGCATTGAGCGTCAGCGGGCGGGGCGGGCTGACGCGCACGAACTCTTTGCGCGTCGTATACAAAATATCCGGGCGCGGGTCGGCGGCGACGGGCAGGGTGAGCAGCCCAAGCAAAAGCAGGGGCAGGGCGAAGCGGCGGCGCA
>CAXUKS010000013.1:75415-88110 GCA_964251675.1 uncultured Armatimonadales bacterium | reverse complement strand
GAATGAAGGCGGAGACCTACCACCTTGTTCTCTCGTTCCTATGCCTGCGGCATTACTTCGTATCTGGTCACAGGGTCCTTCCTAAAGGAAGGATTAGGAACGAAGGCAAAGGGCTTTTGCCATGCTCTTGATCCTTCCTTTAGGAAGGACCCTGCGACGAAGGAGCAAGGAAGGTAGGTCTCTATCAAGAACGCGCCTGCCGCCCAAAAGGGTTCGGTCAGGAAAAAATTATTTTCACAGCACGGTGTAGGGGGTAGCCGAGATGACGCCGCCGACAGAACCGAGCGCAGGCAAGAGGGCGGCCAGGGTGGCGTCGTCGGTGTCAAATGTCACCAGGACGTGGCCCGGCCCCGTCACAAGGTCGAGCGAGACGTCCCGTGCCGCGCAGACGGCGGACAGGGCGGCGACAAGGCCCGCCCGTTCATCGGTTTCCAGCAGGACGACTCGGCGGGGCAGGGGTTGGGACGGCAGAGATGGGGGCAGGACGGGCGGCATCAGGGTTTCCTTTGGGGACAGAGCGAAACAGGCGCGAGTGGCTGTAGTAGTAAAAGCCCGTCACGAGCGCGACAATAAACACACCGGCATACAGCGTGGCAAACACTTCCTCGCGCTTCAGCTTGAAGAATCGTAAATTAGCAATAATCACGGCCAGGCCCATCGGAACCAGGGCCGCAATGTTGACGCCGAACGGGGACAGCACAATCAGCATTGCCAGCGTCAGCAGTCCGTACATCCACCAGAACGTGCCCCGCCGGTTCATGTCAAGCCGCAGAACGACCGCGAAAAAGAACGCGGTGAACAGGGCATCTCCCGGCCCGATGAACCCGATAGGATGCAGTCCCCCCCCGTGCTGCCCGCCCCCGCCGACGGTGGGAACCGCGACGGAGACGGCTTTCACCAGAGCCGGGTTGTTGGCGACCACCGTGTTGGTGAAGCCGATAGAAGTCATTGCGCCGATAAAGTCAATCGGAATAGCAACCAGCGCCACCGGCAGCAGCACATTCGGCTCCCGGATAATCCGTGACAGCAGAATGCCCAGAAACGCACACCCCAGCGTGATCATCAGGTTGACCAGCAGCAGGCGCAGAAACGCAGGCGCAAAGAGGTTGGCCCCGATCAGCAGAGCCACGCAAAGCACTGCCAGACCCGCCGCGACGCCTGCGCCGGGTTTGGTGTCGACCACCGCCTGCGCCAGCCAGAGCTGCAACAGCATAAAGGCCGCCGTCGTCACCACGATCAGCCTCAGCGCCACAATCACGGGCGGGCGGTGGGCAGGCAGCGGGACCCAGGGCAGCAGCAAGCCGAACGCTAAGTAGGCCAGCAGGGCCAGCCCAAACACGAGGCGCGGGGAGCGCGGCGGGCGGGCTGGCAGCGGTTCGCTTTTTAGCTCACTCGTCATCGCGGTCCTGCCTGTGGTGATGCTCGCGCCTGAGCAGGGCTTCAATCTCGGCAATCGTCGCCGCCTGCACGATTAAGCTTCGCAGGGCGGAAACCCCGGAAAAGCCCTTGAAATAGTGCGTAATCTGCCCGCGCATCTCCTTGACCGCTCGCGCCTCGCCCACGGCGGGGTCAGCGGCCATAGTTTTCAGGTGAAACAGCGCGGCCTCCACCCGGTCCGCCAGTGTCGGGGCGGCCCGCCGCTCGCCAGTCTCCAAATAGTGCCGTATGTCCCCGAACAGCCACGGGTTCCCGTAAGTGGCCCGGCCTACCATGACGCCGTCACAGTTCGTTTCCGCCAGCATCCGCGCCGCGTCTTCCGGCGTCTCCACATCGCCGTTGCCGATGACGGGAATCGTGACCACGTCTTTGACGCGCCGAATAATACTCCAATCGGCATGCCCCGTGAACCCTTGAGTCGCATAGCGGGCATGAACAGCGATGGCCTGTGCCCCGGCGTCCTGTGCCCGCTGGGCGAACTCAATCCCCGTCGTCTGCGACGGCTCCCAGCCTGCGCGGATTTTGACCGTCACCGGGATTTTGACGGCGTTCACCATTGCGGCCACGACCGACTGCGCGAGGCAGACATCTTTGAGGAGCGTCGCCCCCGCGCCAGTCTTGGCGACTTTGGGGACCCAGCAGCCCATATTTAAATCCACGATGTCCGCCCCCGCCGCTTCCACTACCTGCGCCGCCTCGGCCATCAGTGCCGGATCGCCGCCAAAAAGCTGCACCGACACGGGCCGCTCGGCATCGTTCCAGTCGAACATCCCGAACGTCTTGGCATTCTTGTAGTGGATGGCGTGCGACGACAAAAGCTCCGTCACCACCAGCCCCGCCCCATGCTGACGGCACAGCAGCCGGAACGCATGAGAAGTTACCCCCGCCATCGGGGCCAGCACCAGCGGCGCATCCAGTGTGATCGGGCCAATTTGCAGCGGCTTCAGTGTTTTTGGCTCAAATATATGTTCAGCTAATAATGTCATTGCTATAGCATTGTACCCCATGACTCATATTTGGGACTGCTCACGGACACGCTGTGCGTAGAAGCTCTCCGGTGACTCTCGCAGCAAGCGCTCTTGATATGCCTGGGCGGCTGTCTTGTCGCCACGATTTTGTGAAAGTTTCGCAAGATGATATAAGCCGGACAGATGCCTGCGTGTTGTATCTGTCAATGAGGCTTGAAACAAACATTCCGCCTCCTCCGGCCTGCCTTGATGTAGGTGCAGCCGTCCCAGTACTTCGTGGTACTCTTGATGCAGGAGAGGAGACAGCACACCGGACACTGCCTGCGGCTTGAGTGCAGAAAACAACTCTTCAGCTTTCTGCTCATCACCCGACATCCCGAGGAGCCATGCTCTGTCCGCCATCAGAAGTATGCTTATTGCGGTATGCGGTTCAAGCTGCATGCCCAACTCGCACATCTGCACGGCCTCGCTGTAGTGTTCTAATTCGGCTAAAGAGAGTGCCGCATTTCGATAAGCAAGAGAAAGTGGATAGTGTTCTATTTCCGGGGCGGCAGCGATTGCCTGCCGCGCAAACAAGATGCTTTCGTCGAACCGGCCCATCCAATAGAGTGGGCTGGAAGCGGCGGCATAGTACTGTGCTGTCAGCGTAGCGGGGCGTAAATTGAGGCGCGTTGCGTTCGCATAGTCTTCCAGCGCTTCCTGAAGACGGCCCTCATTTTCCAGAAAGGAGCCGCGAATGGACAGGCAGGACGCGTAGGACAAGCTCATTTCGGGATGGTGCAGCGAGCGCCCGGAAAGTTCCAGGCCTATCTCCGCATAAGCGGCTGCCGCAGCCCTATCCTGCCTGTCTGAAGCCATCTTGGCGGCCTGAATCGCGCACTTGATTCGCTGCTCCGTGAACGGGTAACGTGCCGATGACCAGCCAGCGTACTGCTCCGCGTGTCGGCGAAGCCGAAGATATTTCAGCCCTGCCACGCCCCAGGCCGGCATCAAACATCCCATCACCAAAAATGTCTGCATACCGAGAAACATGGCGTCGGCAAATCCTGGAATGAAATGCCAGTCTGGAATGCGGTTCATAAGCGGAGCTTCCAGCACTGTAAAGCTGATCATCACGCCAATACCTATAAAAACCGCAATTGCTTCGAACAGGGTGACTGGATGCTGAGAAAAGGAGGACATAGACTATTTTACCCTATTGGCTCAGTGGCTTGGCGCTCTTTCGGCGTTTGCCGACTTATCACAAAAGCAAGCCCAGCAAGTATCAGCAGGCCGCCGCCCATCTGCGCGGGCGTGAGGTACTGACCCACCAGAACCCACGCCAGCACGGCGGCAATCACAGGTTCCAGCAGGATAGCAAAGCCGACGACCGAGGACGAGAAATGGCGCAGGGAGACATTCAGCAGCGTGTGGCCGATGATCTGCGGCCCCAGCGCCATGCCCAGCAGCGCCCCCCAGACACCGGGCGAGTAGGAGAGCGTCGCACCGCCTTGCGCCAGCAAAGCAGCCCACAAAATAGCGGCGGCCACCGTGTAGGCCACCGTCACCTGCCGCTGCGCGGGGAGCTGAACGTGCAGGCCCTCCATCAGCAGCAGATACGCTCCAAACAGCAGGCCCGCTGAGAGGCCCAGGGCATCTCCCAGAAGAGTGGCCTGGGTTGGTGACTGCGTCCCGCCCTGCGTCACCAGCCACAGTCCCATCCCGGCCAGGACCAGAGCCGCCAGGTCGCGCAGCGCGGGACGGCGGCGGCCCAGCCCGAATGCCCCTAGCGTCGTCCACAGCGGGGTGGTGCAGGCCAGCAGAGTCGCCCGCGCAATGGAAGTGCGGTCCAGCGCGGCAAACCAGGTCACAAAATGCAGCGCCAGGCAGACGCCGCCGACGGCCAGACGTGCCCAGGCCGCCGGGGAGAGCGGCAGGGCAGGGGGGCGCGAAGAGCGCGGCCCAAAGAGCGACACACCGAGGAAAAACAGCGCGGCCAGCCCCAGCCGCCAGGCCGCGACCGCCAGCGGCGTCGCTTCCGCCAGTGCCCGGTGCGCCAGCAGACCCGCCGTGGATACCAAAACCACAGCCAGCAGCAGTAAGAGACGGTTCACCGGGGCTGATTGCGCTCAAACAGCAGACGCAGGCCGTCCAGCGTCAGGTTCGGCTCCAGATGCGTGATGCTGGCGCTCTGCCCCGCCATCAGCTCCGACGCATAGCCGCCGGTGGCAATCACCGGGCAGTCCGGCGCGTTCATCTCGGCCCGGAAGCGGGAGACCATGCCGACCACCAGCGCCAGCGTGCCCAGCACGATACCCGATTGCAGGGCGTGCGCCGTGTTGTCCGCGATAGCGCGGGGCGGGAGGGCCAGCTCCACACGGGGGATCTTGGCGGTCTTGGCGAACAGCGCATCCAGCGATAGGCCGATGCCGAGGCAGATCGCCCCGCCCAAATAGATGGGCGGCGCGTCCGGCGTCCGCCCCGCCGCGACGGCATTGAACGTGGTCGCGGAGCCGAAGTCAATCACAATGCAGGGAGCACCGAACTGATGCACCGCAGCGGCAGCATCCACCAGCCGGTCCGCACCGACCGCGCCAGGCGGCTGATACGCGATTTCCAGCCCGAGACTACGCTCCGGCGTCGCTTCCACAGCGGGCGTGCCGAACGTCTCCTGGCACAATCGCCGCAGGGCAGGCGTGGCCTCCGGCACGACAGAGGCAAGCGCAATTCCCGTGACGTCCGAAAAGCCCAGGCCGCAGGCGGTCAGCAGCGAGCCGAGAAAGGCCGCGTATTCATCGGTCGTCCGCCCGGCCACCGTCTGAATACGCCAGCGGTGTTTGAGCTTCTCGGCGTCATAAACCCCGAAGGTGACATTGCTGTTGCCCACGTCAATTACTAAAAGCATAGGCTAGTATAGCATAGGCTTATTGACACTCGGTAGGCGAAGTGCTACAATAAGTCATCTCCTGAGCACCGTTTTTGAGAGGCCCCTGCCCATGTTATCGCGCCTGCTATTTTCGCTTGTCATTCTTGCGGTCGCGCTCCCCGCGTCGGCGGCGCCGCCCTCCGCGGCGCAATCTCAGTCCCAGATCCAGGTGGACGGCATCATCGCCCGCGTGGTAGACAAGCTCTGGACCCAGACCGATGAATACTGGCACGACGGCGATTATCCACGCATTGTCGCTTTGGACCGGGTGATCACGCAGGCGGACCCGCAGTTCTTGGAGGCTTATTCCAACGGCGGCTGGCTCATGGACAGCCTCGGACGCACCACCGATGCCGAAGCGTTCTACAAGCTCGGCATCACCAACAATCCCCACTCCGCGTATGCCTACTGGAACCTCGGCTTTTTCTACTTCAATACCACCAAAGACTACGCCAAAGCCGCGCATGTGTTTGAGATGGACACGCGGCAGCCGGACGCCGACCTGAACGACTGGAAAATGCGCGGGCACGCCCAGGAAAAGGCCGGACAGTGGGACCAGGCCGTGGCGACGTGGCATACCATCAAGGCCAAATGGCCGAACGGCCTGGGCGTGGATCGTCTGCTGCGCGAAGCCGAGGAAAAACGGGCGGCGGCGCTTGGAAAAGACAAGCTATGACTTTGGCCCCGTTCCGCGTGGCGAAAGCTGATCGTCTGCCGCTCTGGGTCATCGCGCTGCTTGTTCTTGCCCTGGCTTTGCGTCTGGTGGACCTGCGAAACGACTGGGTCGCCGCCCATAGCTCCCGGCTCTCACAGGCCCTGGGCGGTCAGATTGACGACAAGACGATGCAGGCAACCCTCAGCGTCAGCTCGGAAGCAAAGGGGGCCTATGCCGCGTCCCTGAGCCGCCCCGGCGGCGAGCCGGACCCAAAGGCGCTCCGCCGTGCCCTGAAAGCCGCCGAAACCCTGCAAGCAGGCGCGGCCAATGCCCCCGGCACCGCCCGGCGGGTGATCGTCCTGCGGGCGCTCCTGCACCAGCCCCTCTTTGGCCCCGGCAGGAACAAAATGGACCCGCGTGATGGGTTCCAGCCCGCCGCCCTCAAGGGCCTGCGGCCCGAAGACAAAGCCCGCTATCTCTCTGAAGGAAAGCTTTGGGAGGACGTGGCGCGGGGGCCGCACCTGACGCCTGCCCAGACCGCCGCCTATGCGCGGCAGATTCAAACAACGCCCGGCATTCGCTGGTGGCAGTACCCCGCACTCTCTGTGCTGTATCAGTCGCAGGGAAATACGGCGGCGGCGAAAACGTATGCCAAACAGGCGCAAAGCCGGGCCATTCTGACGCTGGCTCCGGTGAGCGTCCTGACTCTGGCCTACGCGGCCCTGGGCCTTGCGGGAATTGGCCTGCTGATTTACTTTGCCGTGCGCCGTCTCGGCTCCGGCACGGACCCCGCTATCCCCGATTCCATCTGGCCGACCCTGCGCGACCCCGTGCCGCCCGACGAGCGCCGCCTGCGGGCGGGGGACCTGCTGGGCGTCTTCGCCCTGTATCTGCTAATGCCGGACCTGCTGCGCTGGCTGCTGGGCGGCCTGCATATCCCGCACGTCTTGTACTTTCAGGGCCTGACTGCCCCGCTCCGGGCGTCTCTGGAAAACCAGCCCGCCGCCAGCCGCATCGCCATCAGTGTTGGACTGACCACATTCGGCTACCTCGTCAGCGCGGGCGTTCCCATCGGGCTTCTCGTGGCGATGGCCCGCCGCCGCCGGGCGTCCTTCGGCGACGAGCTGGGGTGGAGCACGCACCGTCTCGGCCAGAACCTGCTGTACGGTGTGATGGGCTATGCCATCGCCCTGCCGCTGTTGCTGCTGGCAAGCGCCATTGGCTCACATCTGCACACGCCCGACCCGTCGAACCCCGCCATTCCAATGCTGGCAAACTCGACATCCCCCTGGACGCAGGCCATGCTGGTGCTGCTCGCCACAGTCGCCGCACCGCTGACCGAAGAGCTTTTGTTTCGGGGCGTCTTTTTGCAGGCCTCCAAGTTGCGCCTCGGTGTCTGGCCCGCCATCGTGCTGACCGGCTTCGTGTTCGGCTTCGTCCATCCTGTCGGCTTGTCCGGGATGCTGCCGCTCATGGTGCTGGGCGGCGTCTTCGCCTGGATGGCCGAAACGCGCCGCTCCCTGGCCCCCTCCATGCTGGCCCACTGCCTGCAAAACACCTTCGCCACCCTCATGGTCCTGCTGGCGCTGGCGAGATGAGTGCGTCGGACACGCTTTCCGCCCGTCTTTAAGGCCAGCGTTCTTCTTTGAGGCCAGCGTTCTGCACCTGCCTGTCGTCACTGTCGCGCCCGGCCTTCGACGCTGGGATAAACTGCTGACTATCACGGGGCTGTCTGCCGAGGAGATATGAGCGCGACTGCTTCCGCATCTTCTTTCTGACTGTCAGAGTTCCGAATAAGTCCCGCCGTCCGGGAGGCCGCTGAAACCTCCAAACCGCATATTTGCCGCTCGTTGAAAAAAGGTTCGGCAGCGTTGCTGCGCCGTTTCTCCAAGTGCGGTGGCGCGGAAGACACCGCCGCCAGAGGCTTCCCGTGAAGATCAATGCCAGCGCAATCGCGGCCACCTCTGTGACCATTTGAAGCACTGCATATGCCTCTGCCAAAGTCCCGCCCGGCGTCATGCTCTGCCAGTTCTTGATTTTGTCTGCCACATCCCACACGCCAAACGCGGCCCCGCCGATCAAAAACGGCGTCACTAGCACCGTGCCGGTGATACGAATCCGGTGCATCAATGTTTTTGTTTCCCTGTCATCTTTCAATAGCAGTGCCCGATAGATTGTAAAGCAGTTTAGCATCTGTGTCAAGTACCCCTTTTTTGCTTATATATAAAAAGTTGACAAATACAGGCTTTTATAATTATAATGTTTTCATTTTTAATAATTTTGGCTTGCTTATCTTGAAAAGTATGACATGAATAGAATTCCCGCCGGATATGAAACCCTCCCTGAAGTCTTTTTGTCTGACCGTGAGCAGGCCACAATGATACATCGCCTGGTCAAAGCCGGTCTGGCACGTAAAATTGGACCTCGGCTGTTTACCCGGAATATGACAGATACACCGGAGGCCGTGGTTTCGCGTAACCTGTGGCCTATCGTTGCCCTGCTTGCGCCGGAAACCGTGATCAGCCATCGTACCGCGTTTGAAAATCGGGCGGCGCCCGATGGGTCTGTGTTTCTATCCGGCTCCTATCCGCGCCAGATTGTCCTGCCCGGCGTCACGCTCCGACAAGTCAAAGGCAGTGGTCCGGTCGCGGGCGATACGCCCTATATGCACACGCTTTATCTGGCCTCCCGGCCCCGAGCCTTTCTGGAGAACCTGCTACCGTCGCGCCAGCGTGAGATGGCTGCCAAAACAGTCGGGCGTGAAGGCCTGGAAGAGCGGTTGACCGAACGGCTGAGGGTGGGGGGTGAGGAAGCATTGAACCGGCTCCGGGATAACGCCCGAAGCCTTGCACCGCTGCTTGGTCTGACCGCGCAGTTTGATGTTCTTGACAGCTTGATTGCCGCTCTGCTGCGTTCGCGCCCATCTGCGCTCACCGCACCGGCAGCCCGCGCTTACGCACAGGGGGAGCCGTATGACCCCGCTCGCCTGCCGCTGCTGTCGGCGCTTTTTGCCGCACTCCATGCTGCGGAATGGCCCACACTGCCGGAATCCTCACCCGAGTTGCCCACCGCCTTTCAGAATACGGCATTTTTCGATGCTTACTTCTCTAACTATATTGAGGGAACTGACTTTCCCGTGGAACAGGCCATGCGGATTGTCTTTCAGGGGGAGATACCGGCCAGCCGCCCGGCAGACGCGCATGATGTGCTGGGAACATATCGCCTGACATCCAGCCGCGATGAAATGGGCCGTCTTCCTGCTGACTTTGACAGCCTGCTGAAGCTGCTCAAACAGCGGCACGCTGTCATTATGGAAGGCAGACCCGACAAGCACCCCGGCCAGTTCAAAGAGGTCAACAATCAGGCGGGGGCAACCCTGTTTGTGGAACCGGAGCTAGTCATCGGGACGTTGCGGCAGGGCTATGGGATGTATCAGGCATTGACTGACCCGTTCGCACGCGCTCTGTTTATTATGTTTCTGGTGGCGGAAGTGCATCCGTTTACCGATGGCAACGGGAGGGTGGCGCGGGTAATGATGAATGCCGAGCTTGTCGCAGCCCATCAGACATGCATAATCATTCCCTCAGTCTATCGCAGCGAGTACGTCGGCAGCTTGAAGCGTTTGACTAACTACAGTGACCCGACTGCGTTTTTGCGCGTGATGCGCTATGCACAGCTCTTTGTCAGCCGAATAGACTTCGCGGATTTGGAAATGACCCGTCGTCTGCTGTCTACCTGTCACGCCTTTGATGACCCCGCAGATGACATCAAGCTTCAAATGCCGTCGCCAGCCGGGGGGCGAGGCTGACGAGGCGGCAGTTGCTGCGCTTTCGCCCCCGGATGTTGTTCCGGGGGCGAAGGGTGAGGGGATAGTCTCTCTATCTGGCTGTTACCTGCCCTACCGTGCGGCTGGCGACAGTCTCGACGGTCAGCGCGACGCCGTCCGGGCGCTTTCCTTCCTCGTCGAAAATCACCAGCTCGTTTTGCCCTGCTTTCAGCCAGCACTCCGGCAGGTACAGGCCGTTGACGGGGATTTTCTCCGGGTAGCGGCCCAGGTTGTGCCCGTTCAGCCAGACAAAGCCCGCAGACAGCGGGCGGGTGACCAGGCGCAGGATCGGGTGCGGGCCGCCAGCGGCATCGTCCGGCGGCGTGACTGTAAACCCCGTGCGGAAGTAGCAGGGCGAGCCGTTCAGCGCCGTCCCGGCACGAAGCGGCTTCCAGGCTGTTTTAGACAGGCCCGCCTCAATGCCGCCGCGCATCTTCCAGCCGGTGACAGACGTGTCGGAGCGGTACGACAGCAGCGTCACCGGCTTGTCCAGGCCCCCCGCGCCATCTAGATTTTGGACAAGTATGGACAGAACCACGGGCTGCCCGGTGGCGAAAGCGGCGTCCAGCGGCGCCTCAAACCCCTCGTTCCAGCCTTCGTGACGGGCCACCTGTTTGCCGTTTAAAAACACGGTCGCGTTATCATCCACGCTCTCAAACTGCACTGCCTGCCGCCCCGCCCCGCCTTTGATCAGGCTGCTCGGAATGGTGGTCTGAAACCAGGCCACACCCCGGCTGCCGTGGAACGAGTCTTCCCCGACTTTAACGGCGGTCCAGCCGGGCGCATCCACGGCGGGCGGCACAGTCTGGGCTTCATTGGCCGCCATGACCATGCGCCAGTCCGTGAGGGCGAGGCCGGGGCCGTCGGAGAGACCCAGGCGGGCCGGTCCCGCCAGCCCTTTCACGTCAATGGTATCAAACGGGCCGGTGTAGCCGAACAGCTTTGCCCGTCCGTAATGGGCTGATAAAATTGAAACCGTGTGGTCGCCGGGGGAAAGCGTAAGGTCAGTCACGCTGCGATGGAGAGGCGCATTGGGGATATGAACGCCATCCAGATAAGTGATAACGCGGTCGTTTGCGCTGCGGAACGCCAGCGCATAAGTGCCGGCGGCGGGGGCGTGAACCGTCGTGCGATACCAGGCATAGGCGCTGGCATCGCCGTCGGCCCCCATCGGCAGCGGGTCGCGGCTTGCCAGCCAGCGCGTGTCTGCATAATTCGGCGCGGCTTCCGTGACCGGCTGTGTGGCCCACCCGGAGAGGGCAGGAGCCGTGAACGCAGTCGCTGGAAGTGTCGCGGCGGCGGCCACCGCACCGGTGCTTGACCCGTAGATAGACACCGGCGTCGCCTCGGCATAGGGATCGGGCGAAATGCCGCTGGCGGCACTCAGGCCATGCTCCGTCGTCAGGCGCAGACGCCCATCAGCCATCGCCGCCTCGCCCACGTAGCTGGGGCCGCACACGACAGCGGTTTGTGTACCATCAGGGACGAACCAGGTGTGGTCTGCCAGCGTGTCGCTCATGGATAGGACGCGCACGGTCTCGCCGCCTGCCGTGAGCCGGTACTCCGCCGGTCGGTCCGTGGGATAGGACAGCGTCAGGTCGTACACGCCGCCGGGCGACTGTGTCCAGGAACCCGCTGCGCCCTGAGTGCGGGCGCCTGCCGGAGCGGTGAGGCGTAGCTGGCCCGGATCACCCGGCAGACCATAGACGACCAGCGTTGTTGTTTTCTCCTGAGTCGCCGTGCCGAAGATTCGGGTTGCGCCCAGGGCCAGAGTAATATGTGGGGTGAGCGGCGCTCCCTCGATAACCGGCACGATCTGGCCGGGCGTCAAAGTCATCGGGCCGGAGACAGGGTAATTTCGTCCGTCCGGTCCCCGCACCTGCGTCTTGACGGAGATTTTGCCGGGGTTGTCCAGGAAGACCGCATTGCCGCCCGGACTGCGCCGGGCCGTGATACGAATCGCCGGGTCCGTGGCGATGCCTTTGAAATCGGCGTCGGCATTGACGCTGTTTTCCATGATCTCGGGGAAGGAAAGCGCGAACCAGTTGATCCGCTTGTAGCGATAATACGTGGGCCGCAGGTCGCCCGCCTGGCCGACTGCCGAGCCGTAATCGTAGCTTGCGGCATCCTCGTCATTGTTGGTGTAGCCAAAGTTCGTGCCGCCGTAGGCCATGTAGTCGTTATAGCCGTTGCCGCCATAGGCGAGGATTTTCCAGGTGCGGCGCTCGTAAGTGTCCCCATCGGTGGGACCTGCGCCGTAGCGGTCAAAATTGACGCTCCAAAACTCGGTCGTCATCCACGGGTTAGTTCGCCCAACGCTGTCCCAGGAATGATCGCCCGCCGGGTCGCCGCCGTGGTGCAGGCCGCTGAAGAAATACGGCACATCAATTCCAAGCGCCAGGGTCTTCGCCTGCAAGTGCTTGAAGTACCCATTGGGAAGGTCGCGGCCACCGCCCGCCAGGTGTTCGTTTTCAAGCTGCACCAGCACGACGCACCCGCCCCGGTTGATCTGGTTCGCGGCCACAATGGGAAGCAGCTTGTCAAAGAACGGGTCCATCGCCGCCAGAAACTTCGGGTCGTCGGTGCGGACACGGACACCGGGCTTGAAGCGCAGCCACACCGGGTAGCCTCCGCCATCCCACTCGGCGCAGTAATAGGGGCCAACGCGGCAGATGGCGTACATCCCCATTTGATGGACCAGCTTCAGGTACGCATCCAGATCATGGTCGCCGGAGAAGTCGAACTTGCCTTCCTGCGGCTCGTGCGTGTTCCAGAAATTGTACATCTCCACGCAGTTGAACCCGGCGCGTTTGAGCCGCAGCAGCCGGTCGCGCCAGAGGGCGCGGGGAACGCGGGTATACTCCATGCCTGCCGAAAGAAGCGGGGTGCGCTTGCCATGAATGA
>CAXUKS010000013.1:0-75405 GCA_964251675.1 uncultured Armatimonadales bacterium | reverse complement strand
GAGAAAGCCGCGTCCATCGAAATTGATAGCCGACTTGGCCGCCGCCGTCGGCGCAAAGATGCCGTCGTCAGCATGAGCAGGCTGCGAGGCGCCTAAAAGAGTCAATGTTCCCAGAAAGAGCGCCGCGAGCGGGGAAAACTTAAGAGGGGAAAGCTTAGTCATCGAAGTACCTTCTTATAACATCTCTGTTATACCTAAAATGCCGATAGTGGCGTTTAGTACCCATTTTAGGGCATGGCACTTTTTTTGTCAAGCCTCGCGGCGTGTTTCGCAGAAAAATCAAAAAGTGGCGGGGGAAGAGGCGCGGGCCAGGCTGACGTGTGCCATTCTGCGGGCCAGACGGGCGGCGCGAAGGGGGGGCAGGGCGGCGAGGACTTTGGCGGCTTTTTTGTCGTCGAGGCCCGTCAGCGCGGTGATGGCGTCGGGGTCGGTCTGGCCGCCGAGGAGGCGGGCGAGGTCATCAGGCGCCATGGCGGCGTAGATGGAGGCCAGCTTGGCGGCGGTATCCGGCGTGGCCGGCGCAGCGGCTCCGTCAGCGGGGGAGGGCGCGAGTGGGGCGGACTTCTGGGCCTCGAACGCGGCGCGGTCTTTGTCGAGCTGGGCGCGGTCGACCTGAAGCTGCTTCTTCTGCGAGTTCAGCGCCGCCTGTGCCGGGCTGGGCGTGGCGGCGGCTTTGGCGGTGGCGGCAGAGATGGGTTTTTTGAGCGGAACCAGATGCAGGGCCGCCAGCGGGCCGCGCAGGGCCGGGGTCTTGTCGGCCATCTTCTTGACGGGAATGACGCCGAAAAAGGCCGCGCCGTAGACACCGCCCAGAACAACTAACAGGCCCAGAAACCCAAAGACTGCCTTCAAAGATTACTTCTCCTGACCCATCGCGGCGCGGACGCGCTGAATATACTGGCGCGTCTCGGCAAACGGCGGCACGCCGCCGTACTTATGCACATTGCCCGGCCCGGCATTGTAGCCCGCCAACGCCAAATCTAAATCGCCGTGGTATTGACCCAGTAACTCTGAAAGCTGCTTGGTCCCTGCCGAGATGTTCTGCTCCGGGTCGAAGGGGTCGGAGATGCCCGCCTCTTTGACGTTGGCGGGCATGAGTTGCATCAGGCCCATCGCCCCGGCCCGTGAAACGCAGCGCGGGTTGCCGTCAGACTCGGTCTTGATGACAGCCTTCACCAGCGCCGGTTCCAGCCCGTGCGCGGCGGCGTATTTTTGAACTAGGCCGTCAATGCCTGCCGCCGAGGATACGGACGCGGGCATGACCGGAAGCGGGGCCAGCGGCCCGGTCGGCAGCGGCCCGGTCGGCAGCGGCCCGGTCGGCAGCGGGCCGAGCGAGGCAGGCGGCGCGGGGACATCCGAGCCGGACGGCAGCGCAGTCGGGCCAGTCAGCACAGGCAGGGTGGGGGCTGTCGTGGGCGTGGACATGGCGACAGGGTTCTGTGCGGTGTCGAGTGCCTGCTGAAAATTGGCGGCGGGGGGCAGGCCGCTGAGGGCGCTGATTCGCTGCTGTATTTCGCCGATGCGGGCGGTAATGCTGCTGATTTCACCTAACATAATCTTTTATTCCTTGTGTCAGCCTTTGTGGTTAAAGCGCGTCGTTGCCAGCTCATCCATCGCGGCCTGTTCGATTTTTAGCCCCAGTCGGGTATGTGCCTGTTGATGCCGGTCCCGGACAGAGACCAGCGCCTGCCGGTCGCGGGCGGTTCCAATCAGATGAAGCTGATGGGCCGCGCACGAGGTTTGCAGGGCGCGGATGTCGGCTTCCTGCTCGCCGATGCTCTGCGTAATCACCTGCATATAGTCCTGATACAGCCGCGTTTCAAAGGCATCAAACGCCCCGGCCCGCTGTCGGCACAGCTCCTCTAAGAGAGCCTGCCGGACTTCGCGCATCTCTTCCAGCAGCTTCTCGGCACGGCCCAGGGCCGCCTGCGATTCGGCCAGCGTCTGCTGGGCCAGTGTTTCGCGCCGCTTGCGCTGTTCTAAAACGGCCTGTAATCGAAATTTAAATTTCATCGGCAAAAATACTTTCTAATGCCGCTGTCGTGTCTTCCAGGGAAGACTGCTCATGGACGCCCTGCTTGAGAAACGCACGGGCAGGCTCAATGAGCTGCCGGGCTTCGTCGATACGCGGGTTGCTGCCCTCCACATAGGCCCCGATATTGATCAAATCTTCGGCCTCTTTGAACGTTGCCAGCGTTTCCCGCAGGCGCGTGGCGGCCACTCTTTGCGCGGGCGGCGTAATCTGCGACATGACGCGGGACACGCTGCGCCCCACTTCAATCGCCGGGTAATGTCCCCGTGCGGCCAGGTCCCGGGACAGCCAGATGTGACCGTCTAAAATCCCCCGGACGGTGTCCGCAATCGGCTCGTTTTCGTCGTCGCCTTCCACCAGCACGGTGTAAAGCGCGGTAATGGTCCCCTTGTCGCTTGTTCCCGAACGCTCCAGGACTTTGGGCAGGAACGCAAACACGCTCGGCGGGTAGCCGCGTGTCGCAGGCGGCTCGCCGACGGCCAGCCCCACTTCGCGCTGCGCCATCGCCAGCCGTGTCACCGAGTCCATCATTAAAAGTACGTCTTTGCCCTGATCCCGGAAGTATTCGGCTATCGCGGTCGCCACGAGTGGGGCTTTCAGGCGTACCAGCGGCGGCTTGTCGCCGGTGGCAATCACCAGCACGGAGCGGCGCAGGCCCTCTGCACCGAGATCGTTTTCCAGAAACTCGCGCACTTCCCGTCCGCGCTCGCCGACCAGGCAGATAACATTAATATCCGCCGTTGTGTTGCGGGCGATCATGCCCAAAATCGTGCTTTTGCCGACGCCCGACCCGGCAAAGATGCCCATGCGCTGCCCTTTGCCCACCGTCAGCAGGCCGTCGATAGCCCGGATACCCAAAGACACCGGCTCGGTAATCCGCCGCCGCGTCAAGGCATCCGGCGGCGCGGCATTGATCGGGTAGTGTTTGAGACCCGGCCCCAGCAGCGGGCCTTTGCTGTCGGCAGGCGCTCCGAGGCCGTCCAGCACGCGGCCCAGCAGAAAGTCCCCGACCGCCACCTGCTGCATATCGCCCGTCGCAATCACCTCCGAGCCGGGCTTGATCCCCGCCATCTCGCCGAGCGGCATCAGCAGCACGCGGTTCGCCTTGAACCCGACGACCTCGGCTTTGATGGTCGGGGAATTGCGCCCGCCATGCCGGATTTCGCACAGCTCGCCCACCTGCGCCGCCGGGCCGATACTTTCCACGACCAGCCCGATGACCTGCGTGACCAGCCCGTTCGCCCGCACGGTGTCCAATCGCTGCACCAGGGCGCGGTAGCGGGACAGGTCAATCGAAGGCAGAACCAGCGTTTCACTCATGCTCGCTTACTCCCAGCGCCCGCGCGACTTCTGAAAGCTGCGTTTCAATTTTGGCGTCAATGCTCCCGGCATTCGTCTCAATGACGCACCCGCCGTCGCCGACGCGCCGGTCATCCAGGATTTCCAAGTGCCGCAGGCCGTCCACTACTTCCAGCAAATCCTGACGTATTTCTTTGACACGCGGGGCGTCGCCGACCGAGACCCGCACGCGGACGTTCTCTTTGTCGGTCAGCCGCCGCAGGGCATTGGACAGCACCGCTTTGACAACCTCGGGGTTCTGCGTGATCTCGGTCTTGACTACCTGCCGGGCAATGTCTAAGGCCAGTGCGACCATTTCCGGCTCCTGCTGCCGCCACAATTCTTCCCGCGCTTCGCCGATCTGCCGCGCTACCGTGTCTATCTCGGCCCGCAGAGCGTCTTTGTGCGCCGACCACTCGGCGCGTACCTCGGCCTCCACCTGCACCCGCGCCTCGGCCCGGCCCGCGTGCAGGCCCTCCTGCCACGCCGCCTCGCGCAGCGCCGCCGCCTGCACATAGGCATCGGCCATCGTCTCGGCGGCGTCCGCCTGAGCCTGTGCCAGCACCGCTTTCACTTCGGCCCGCAGCTCATCCAAGTTCAGTGGCACGCCTTCCGGCAGAGCCTCTTCCGGCGGGGTCGGCTCCAGTTCGGTCAGCGGCTCCAGCAGGTCCAGCCAGGAGGCCATTGGTTTTGCGGTGGTGGGCTGTGTCATGGACATTCGTCGATTGCTTTCCAAAGGCCGAGGGGCTGAACCCCCTCGCTGGGGGGCGCGGACGCCCTGAACCCGCCTGCGCGGGTGAAGACAAAGCGAAGAACAAGAGGCAGACACGGCAGGGCGCAGTTTCTTTCCGGTCTGTTCCTTACCCGCGCAGGCGGGTTCAAGGCGTCCGCGCCCCCCAGCGAGGGGGTTCAGCCCCTCGGAAGATTTCGTTAAGATGCGCCAGCCCTGCGGCTCGCCCGGTGCGTTTCCACCGCTTGCAGGAAGTTCGCCAGCGCAGGCGAGGGATCTTCGCGGCGGGACACGACGGCCAAAACGGTGTGCGGGGCAGGCTCCCGCAGAGGCCGGTAGACCAGACCATCCCGGTGCAAATGGATGACCGACGCAGGCAGCAGCGTGATCCCGACGCCCGCCACGACCAGGCTGATGGCCGTCTGCATTTCGCGCACTTCCTGGGCAATGCGCGGCGTGAATCCTGCGCCCTCGCAGGCGGCCCGGACGGCCTGCGCGTAGCTCGGAGCCGGGGCTTCGGGGAACGACACAAACGGCTCTTCGGCCAGCGACGCCAGCGCGATGTCCCGCTCCCCTACCCTGGGGTGCGCGGCAGGCAGGGCCACCAGGTACGGCTCTTCTAAAAGGGCGTGCGTCTCCAAATCTGTCCCTTCAATCGCAGGCCGGGCCAGCCCGACATGAATGCTTTTGTCCCGCAGGGCCAGCGCCTGCTCGGCGGCGTTCAGCTCCCGGAGCGAGAGCTGCACTTCGGGATAGGCCGCCCGGTAGTCATGCAGGACGGTCGGCAGCAGGTCATACGTCGCCGAGGCCGCGAAGCCAATCCCCAGCCAGCCCGTCTCGCCCCGCGCCGCCCGCCGCGCCGCGTTGGCCCCCGCTTCCAGCCCGGCCAGTGTGCGCCGGGCCTCGTCCAGAAAGACCTCCCCCGCAGGTGTAAGCTGCACCCGGCGCGAAGTCCGGGCAAACAGCAGGACGCCCAGTTCCCGCTCCAACTGCTGTATTTGCTGCGACAGCGGCGGCTGCGCGATAAACAGCCGCTCGGCGGCCCGCCCGAAGTGCAGCTCTTCGGCGACGGCCACAAAGTAACGCAGATGTCTCAGTTCCATAGGCACAGCCTCTTAATCAGACAAGAAAGATATATTGGACACATATGTGATTATAGCGCATAATAGAGGCAGACCTACCTTCCTTGCTTCGCAGGGTCCTTCCTAAAGGAAGGATACGGATAAGACAAGAATAGCCCTGTATGTTATCGGCGTCCTAATCTTCCCTTTAGGGAGGACCCTGTGACCGAAGAATGAGGGAATAAGGTGGTAGGTCTCCGGCTCACTGCGAGGTAAATTGTTATGAACACCACACCCGCCCGTTCGGCCCGTGACCAATTCGACAAACAGGCCGCGCACTACGATACGCAGTGGAGCACATGGAGCGAGCAGACGCTGGACTGGATGCTCCGCGCCGTCCCGCTGCTGCCCCACTTCCGGGTGCTGGATGTCGCCACGGGAACCGGCTTCACCGCGCTGGCGTTTGCGCCTCATGTCCATTCTGTCGTCGGCGTGGACGTGTCGCCGGGAATGCTGGCCGAGGCGCATCAGCGGGCCGAGGCGGCGGGTATCACCAACATTACCTGGACCGAAGCGCCTGCCGAGGCCCTGCCGTTCCCGGACGCCACGTTCTGCCTCGTGACCTGCCGCATCGCCCCGCATCACTTTCTGGATTTGGACCAGTTTTTGCGCGAAACGGCCCGCGTCCTTAAACCCGGTGGTCATCTGGTGCTGGTGGACACCACCGTGCCCGACAGCTCGCCCGAAGCCGCTACCTGGCAGAACGCCGTGGAGGTGCTGCGCGACCCGTCCCACGTTCGCAACTACACGCCGACCGAATGGCGCAGCCTCACCGAAGCGGCGGGGCTGACCGTGAGCGAAATCACCACGGCGAACGGTGGCATCACCATCCCGCTGTCCGACTGGCTGGTCAAAGCGGGCTGCACCGCCGAACAGTCCGATGGCGTGCGCCAGATGTTTGCAGACGCTCCTGACAGCGCCAAGCAGGCGTTCCAGATTACCGCGCAGCCGGACGGCGAGACCCTGTTCACCTGGCAGCGCGTCGCCCTGCACGCCATGAAGCCCCAGCCAGAGGGCTAACAGGGTACAATAGAGGCAATATGTATCGCGCAACCCTACACATGGTGTTAGCAGGAGGTGGTTCGTGGTCATTCGGCATAGGTTGGCCCTCATCGTATTTGGGATAATCGCCTTCTCCGCGTTGGTCTGGACCTTCATAATGGCCCGTCCCGGCTCCTGGATTGGTAAGGCAATGGCTGAGGACGCCGTTCAGATTGATGTGGCCGAGCTTCATCCGCCGTTCGGAATTAATATCCGCTCGGCTTCGCTGACTCCAATTTCAGCAAGGCTAGGCCCAACGCTAACCAGTGCTGCACAGCGTGCGTTGAAGATCAAAATGGTCGTCTCAAGTTCAGGCCCGCCGCCGCGATGGTGGGGCAACCAGGGGGTTTCTTTAACAGGGTTCTCTATGATTGATAAGAAAGGCCAAGTGACTTCAATCCGCCGGGATTATTTTGGTACGAGTACGCCAGAGCAGCCAGAGCGGCTTGCTTGTGCTATTGAGTACACTCTCCCCGAGCGGGTAGCCAGGAAAGACCTCGCTGCGATCAAATGCACACTGGCAACGTCAAATGGATCGGGTAAAGATATACCTCTCGCTAACCTGACCATACGCTAATCCTCGCCCGCGAAGGCGGGGGCTTGCACTTTTAAAGCACGGCGGTTCAGCCCTGTGTTTCCTACTTAGAAAGAACACTCATGCGCCCATTGTTTATTGCTGCTGCCCTGCTCGTCTCGCTGCTGACGGCTTCTGCCGGGCAGGCAGCCCCGACACAAATCACCTGGTACGGCCAGTCGGCGTTTAAGATCACGACGCCGTCCGGCCATGTGCTGCTGCTGGACCCGTGGATCACGAACCCCGCCAACAAAAACGGCGCGGCGGATTTGGCGGGGATCACGAAGGCCGATTATATTCTGATCACACACGGCCATTTTGACCATGTCGGCGACTCGGTGGCCCTTGCCAAGACCACGGGCGCAAAGCTGGTGGCGACGGGCGATCTGGCCGGGGCATTGGTCGCTTACGGTGGCTACCCCAAAGAGCAGGCCGGAATGGACACGCAGGGCAATTTCGGCGGCGAGTTGTCGCTGCTCGGCGGCGAAGTCAAAGTGCTGTTCGTGCCTGCCGTGCATTCGTCGGCGGTCACGCCCCCGGCGGGGAGCGCCGACATGGACCCGCACTTTGCAGGGAATCCCGGCGGGTTTGTCATCACCATCAAAGGCGGGCCGACGATTTATGACACGGGCGACACGGACGTGTTCGCGGACATGGCGCTCATCCCTCGCGCCCACAAAATTGATGTAATGCTCTGCTGTATTGGCGACCACTACACGATGGGGCCGACCCGCGCCGCCGAAGCCGTCCGCCTGGTGCAGCCGACCGGCGTGATTCCGTGCCACTATGGCACGTTCCCGGCACTGACGGGAACGCCCGCTGAATTGCAGTCGGCCTTAAAAGCCACTGGCTCGAAGGCCAGGATGACCGTGATGAAGATTGACCAGACATTGACGATTTAAGAACGCCGAGGCCCCCCTGCCCCAATAATGGGGAGCCAGAGAGTTAGGATACGGCCTTTCCGGTCTTATTCTGGTTCCCCCATTATTGGGGGCTAGGGGGCCTCATTGACGCGGCCTCATTTTTAGGAGAACCAAACCATGCCACAGACAATGTTCCAGAAAATCTGGGACGCTCATGTTGTCCGCGCTGAAGCGGGCCAGCCGGTGCTGCTGTATATTGACCTGCACCTCGTCCACGAAGTCACCTCGCCGCAGGCGTTTGAAGGGCTGCGGCTGACGGGGCGCACCGTGCGCCGCCCGGATTTGACGGTGGCGACGATGGACCATAACGTGCCGACCACGAGCCGGTCCCTGCCGATTGTGGACCAGATTTCCAAAAAGCAGATGGAAACGCTGTCCGACAACTGCAAGGAGTTCGGCGTCACGCTCTACGATATTCACTCCAAGCGGCAGGGCATTGTCCATGTCATCGGGCCGGAGCTGGGCCTGACCCAGCCGGGCATGACCATCGTGTGCGGGGACAGCCATACGTCCACCCACGGCGCGTTCGGGGCGCTGGCGTTCGGCATCGGGACCAGCGAAGTGGAGCATGTCCTCGCCACCCAGTGTCTGCCGCAGTCTCTGCCGAAGACCATGGAAATCCGCGTCAGCGGCAAATTAGGCATGGGCGTTACCGCCAAAGACATTATTCTGGCGATCATCGGCAAAATCGGCACGGACGGCGCGACGGGCTATGTCGTGGAATACACCGGCGAGGCCATTCGGTCGCTGTCGATGGAAGGCCGCATGACCGTCTGTAATATGTCGATTGAAGCGGGTGCACGGGCCGGGCTGATTGCGCCCGACGAGAAGACGTTTGAATATATCAAAGGCAAGCCGTTCGCCCCGGCAGGCGACGAATGGGACGAAGCCGTGGCGGGGTGGCGTCAGCTTCCCACCGACCCCGGCGCGACTTATGACACGCTGGTGGAACTCGACGCTTCGGAGATCGCCCCGCACGTCTCGTGGGGCACGTCGCCGGGTATGGTCGCTCCGATTACGGCCAATGTCCCCTCCCCCAACGCCTACGCCGACCCGTCTGACCGCCGGTCTATCGAGCGGGCCTTAGAGTATATGGGCCTTGACGCAGGCGCACCCCTGAACGGGATTGAACTGGACACGGTCTTTATCGGCTCCTGCACCAATGGCCGCATGGAAGACCTCCGCGCCGCCGCCGCCATTTTGAAAGGCCACAAAGTCCGGGCTGGCCTGCGGGCGCTGGTCGTCCCCGGCTCCGAGCAGGTCAAGCAGCAGGCCGAGGCAGAGGGGCTGGATGTGGTCTTCAAAGATGCGGGCTTTGACTGGCGCGAAGCGGGCTGCTCTATGTGCCTCGGCATGAACCCGGACATCTTGCAGCCCGGCGAGCGTTGCGCGTCTACATCGAACCGCAACTTTGAAGGCCGCCAGGGCAAGGGAGGCCGCACGCACCTGGTCAGCCCCCAGATGGCCGCTGCCGCCGCCATCGCCGGGCATCTGGTGGACATCCGGGAGTGGGAGAAGAACTAATGGCAGATTGGCATCTGGCGGAACTTAGTCAGGCTTTATCACAGGCAGGCTGGACCATTATTAGCCAGATGCCCGGCGACGAGCGCAAGGTGTCAGCGACTTGGGCAATACAGCGCAGCACTCATCATGCGCCGCTACTGATTGATTTCAATGGTCTTGCAGAAGAAAGATGCTTGCCACTCACTGAAGCCTACGGGTGTGCTGTTCGTGGTATCACAGGTCACAGCCTGTACTTCGGCAGGAGCAGCGGTCAGTATACTTGTGACTTGGGCGGGTTTATTGGTGCACTGAGCCAACTTGAAATCGAATGGTGGAAACCCAGATGACAATTTCTACACTGCCTAGAACAAAAAACAAAACGCGCATATCACTGGATATTCCAGGCGTGACGCGGCCCATGACCTATGAGGAGTATCTTGAAACGCCGCCGGAATCGCCGGGCATCTGGTGGACATTCGGGAGTGGGAAAAGGACTGAGGAGCCAGATCGATCAGGTCGGGATGCCAGCAGGGGTCTCGGCGGTGGACACACCGGAATGCTGCCGATAGGCGGCATTGATTTCGACATAGCCGCAGCTCAGATCGCAGGTCCAGACCGTGGCCGACTCGCCGCCGGGCTGGTGGAAGTCCAGCACGATCTGCACTTCTTTGGCCTTCATGGCCTCGGACACGGTGGCGACACTGAAGTCAGTGGGGATGCTGCCGCGAAAAACGGTAGTTCCGGCGAGGGTGATCTCCACCTGGCTGGGGTCAAAGTGCAGCCCGGAGCGTCCGGCGGCGGCCAGGATCCGGCCCCAGTTAGGGTCATTGCCGTAGAGGGCGGTCTTGACGAGCGGCGAGTTGGCGACGGTCTTGGCGACCTGGCGCGAGAGGCCGGGAGTGGCGACATTTCGGACGGTGACTTCAACAAGCTTGGTCGCGCCCTCGCCGTCCCGGACGATTTCCTGGGATAGATGCAGGCACACGGCGTAGAGCGCCAGCTCGAACTGTTTGGCTCCGGCGCTCTTGGTGTCCTCAATACGCTTGTTGCCTGCAAGGCCGTTGGCGAGCACGAGGACCATGTCGTTGGTGCTCGTGTCTCCGTCCACGCTGATGGCGTTGAACGTGTCGCCGCAGACGCGGCGCAGCAGCGTTTGCAGCACGGGCTGGTCAATAGCGGCGTCCGTGGTTAAAAAGCCCAGCATGGTTGCCATGTTCGGCTCGATCATCCCGGACCCTTTAGCAATCGCGCCGATGCGGACCTGCTTGCCGTCTACGGGAAACTCGACCGCGATCTGCTTGGGGAACGTGTCCGTGGTCATGATCCCCTGGATGGCATCGTCGCAGTGGCCCCGATGCAGGCGGCGTGCGGCGGCGCAGATGCCCGGCAGGATTTTCTCCGTCGGCAGCGGCTTGCCGATGATGCCGGTGCTGGCGCAGAAGACGCGGTGGGGCGGCACGTTCAGTGCCCGTGCGGTCTGGTCGATGATGGCCTCGGCATCGAGACGGCCCTGGTCGCCGTTGCAGGCATTGGCGTTGCCAGAGTTGACGATAATGGCGCGAGCGAAGCCGTCCTGCAGGCGTGACCGGTTCAGCTCAATGCAATGGGCTTTAACGACATTGGTGGTAAAGACGCCAGCGACCGCAGCCACTACGTCTGAGAAGATCAGCGTCAGGTCGTTGCGCTTGCGCTTGACGCCGGTGTGAATACCGGCAGTGCGAAAGCCTTCTGGGGCGACAATGCCACCGGCAATAATGTCCATGTGTTTCTCTTTAATATCCCGCCTCTGTGCTGGCTAGTCCGCCGGGTGCGGGCTGTTACAATCATATCCGGTCTGGTATAAAGAAGCCGTAAAGTAATGCCCCCCGCGTATAAAGATGTTACAAAAGTTAGGCTGCCGGGGGACCGCCCGGTGGCGCGTTCTGACTGATAGGACGAATGAGAAGGACACCGCAAAGTCATCGCCGAGACGGAACCTGGAACGGAACGGCAGGAATTCGAAGGGCTGACGGCCCCCGTAGACGCGATTTTGAGCAAAACTAAGGAGATTACGATGGAAGCATTTACAGCACTGACGGGCCTCGCAGCCCCTTTGGACCGGGTCAACGCCGACACCGACCAGATTATTCCCAAGCAGTTCCTGAAGCGCATCGAGCGGACGGGTTTCGGGCAGTTTTTGTTCTTTGACTGGCGCTTTGAAGCCGACGGCAAGACGCCAAACGCAGAATTTGAGCTGAACCAGCCTCAATACCAGGGGGCGCAGATTTTGATCACGGGCAAAAACTTCGGTTGCGGCTCATCCCGCGAACACGCCCCGTGGGCGCTGGCGGATTACGGCTTTAAGGCCATTTTGGCCCCGTCGTATGCCGACATCTTTTACAACAACTGCTTCAAGAACGGGATGCTTCCCGTGACGCTGCCGGAAGATACCATCACGATGCTCTTGGAGCGGGCCAAAACGCCGGGCTACACGATGACGGTGGATTTGGAGACGCAGACGGTCTCGGACGCGCAGGGGTTCTCAGCATCGTTTGAAGTAGACTCGTTCCGGCGCTACTGCCTGCTGAACGGGCTGGACGACATCGGCCTGACCCTGCAGCATGAGCCGGACATCACGGCCTATGAGACAAAGCGCCCGGCATGGAAGCGCGGCACGGCGGCGGCAGGATAGTGGCGGCTGAAACGTGGACAGAACGGGAGTTTGCGGGGGCTGATTTCGGGGAGCGCGATCTTTCCGAAATCACGCTCCGACGCTGCCGCTTTGCCAACTGCCGCTTTCGGGGCGCGACACTGACGGAGGCGCGTATTGAGGCCAGTCACTTTGAAGAGTGCGATGTCAGTGCCCGTCTCAATGCCGCCGAGTGCGTCGAGACCTCGTTCACGCGCTGCGTCTTCACCGGGGCCAGCCTGTTTGCGGCCAGCTTCAACGATTGCCGCCTGTTCGGGTCATCGTTCACGGACGCCGACCTGAGCGGGCTGACCGTGCGCGGCGGGGACTGGTCATGGGTCAATCTGCGCCATCAATCGCTGGCCCGGCAGGACTTGCGGGGCATCAAGTTTGTCGGCGCGGATTTCTACGGCGCGGATTTGACAAAAGCGGACTTCCGCAAGTGCGACCTGACGGAAGCCAATCTGGACAGCGCGAAGCTGCACGGCGCGGACCTGCGCGGGGCAACGTTGGAGAAGATAGACCTCAAAGGGCTGGACCTGGACGGTGTCCGCATGGACATGGCGCAGACGGTCCTGCTGGCGCAGTGCTATGGGGTCAAAGTGGGGTGAATATGTACAGGGTAAGGTCAGGCTGACTTCGCTTCGTCCCACTTGGCCCCACTTTTTTGGAGAAGGTCTACAATGCCGAGGTATCCGCAACCTGATGCAGACTCTAAAGCCTTTTCTCCTTCCCCGTGGGCAAAAGGGTCTGGTAAATAGTTAAGCAGTGCCTTAACTACTTCAATATCCCCAAATGCTACCGAGTAGAGCAACGCTGATTCTCCGTCATTATCGCGCATTTTCATATCTGCTCCATTCTCAATGAGCAAACGCATATTGGGAATACGCCCGCTAATGATAGCATGCGTGAGAGCTGAATGCCCCCGATTGTCTTGCAGATTTACGCTTGCTCCCTTTTCCAGAAGCAGGCGAGTCATATCCGGTTTTTTGTCTGATGCCGCAAGCATCAAGGTCGTTTCTTCTTGTTCAGGGTCGCGTGCATCAACAAAGACACCTTCCTCAAGCAGGGCCAACACGGTGTCGTATTGCCTGAGGAGAACCGCATCAATCAGCATTTGCTGACGCTCGGCAGAGCCTACGTTTCTATTTTTCATGCTCAAACCTCATAGCCACCGGAGGGTAAGGACAAGCCCTACCCCTACCCTCTGCCCTACTATTAGGGGCGGGGACACCACTATTTAAGCGCCTCCTCGGCCTCTAACTCACGCAGGAGCGGGTCGGCGTGGGTGACCATTTCTTCCTCACGCGCCCGTAAGGTGTCACGGGTTTTGCAGTAGATACGCAGAGCGCCGAGGGGGTCGAGGGACTCGTTCAAGAGCTTGGAGCGGACGGCGTCGGTGTCGCGGACGATTTCTTTGTGCAGGGAGACCGTCAGGAACGCCGGGCTGAGGGCGGCGCGGATTTCGGCTTCGCGGACGGCGGCCTGCTGCTCGGAGTTGATTTTGTAGGACACTTTGACGATGGCGTTGTCCAGGGGCTGCTTTTTGATCGCAGCCAGAATGATGGGCGTAGGGTCGTCCCCGGCCTCCGTGGCATCCACGCTGATTTCCACGAAGGGGCGGGTTTTGACGGTGACGTGTTTGACCTGCGTGTTCTGCGGAGCCAGATCGACGAGCGCAAAGCCTTTGTCTTCACTTCGCTCCCCGAAATCGATCCGCTCAATGCTGCCACTGTAGACCACGGGTGGCTGCTGGCCTTTGTTGAGGTCCTGGTAGCGGTGAATATGGCCGAGGGCAACATAGTCAAACGGCCTTTGCGTGAGCGCGGAGAGCGGCACTTCGGGTTCATTGGTGAGATACCCGACCTGATTGGCGCTCAGCTTGGCATTTGCCACAGAGAAATGCCCCATCAGTACGGTCGGCAGGTCCGGGTCACACGCCAGCGCCAGCGCGTTGATGCCGGACACATAGCGGTCTACAATAAGCTGCGTCGTCTCGCGCACCCCCTTGTCTTTGTTTTCCTCCCGCGACAGCACCAGACTTTTAATCAGATACGGCATGGCAACGATTTGAACACGGCTGCCGCGTTTGGTTTCCACGACGGCACAGCCGGGCTGGTCAAAGACGCGCAGCTTGTCTCCCGAAAGCTCCCCAAAAATCTCAATAGAATTGGCGCGGCCTTTGGTGTTGGGGATGTCATGGTTTCCGGCCAGCATGACGACGGGGATGCCGGCGCGGGTGAGCCTCGCAAGGCACTGGGCAAACTCGCGCTGATGGGTCTGGTTCGGGTCGCGTGTTTTGTAAGCATCGCCCGCGAAGACGGCCAGCTCAATATCGGCATCCAGCGCGGTCTGGATCGCTTCGGACAGGGCGTTGCGGAAGTCAACCAGCCGGGACGGCAGGCCGGTCTGCGGGTCAAAGCGCCCGTAGTTTTCAACGCCGAAGTGAACGTCGCCGAAGTGCATCAAGCGTATGGCGTTTGGCATACGACTATTGTACCTTGACCTTCACCGAGGACGAATAGACCCGCACAAATGCCTCCGCCCAAAGCGCTGCCAGCGCGTCCGTGCCTCCGGTTCCATTGGGATGCAGGCCGCCGTAAACCCCGTACTCCTGAAACAGCGTGGGGCGCGCCGAGAAGTAGGTGAAGGCTGTGGTGTCTCCCAGAAACACTCGGCCCGGCGCGGTGCGGACAAACGAGGCGGCAATGGCCTGTTCGCCCGGCTGATAGGATTGAAGCAAGGTCAAAGAGCGGGCGTCCCATTTGACGCCATTGAAGGCCGTGGCCGTATCGAATGACGGGGCCTGGTTCAGCACCACGTTGTAGCCTGAAGCCACCAGGTCGGCAGTGATGGCCTGCAAGTTCTGCTGGTGCGTTTCCGGCGTGAATAAATTGTCGTTGCGGACATCGTTGGTTCCCAGCATGACCAGCACCCAGACGGGATTGGTCTTCGGGTTCGGCGTCCCGAACGCCGCCGCGAAGGCTGTTTTGGCCCGCGCTTCCAGCCCGTCCGCCCGGTCCGGCAGCCAGTCTCGCGTGGAAGAGCCGCTGCTGCCCCGGTCGTATAAACTCCACGGCACACCGGCGTTGGCACGAGTCAGTGCTTTAGTCTGGGCCAGCTTCTTCAGAGTCAGCGCCGCGACATCGCTGACGCCGGGCGTGATGGTCTGACCAACCTGATTATAGCCAGCGGTAATGCTGTCGCCGATAAAGCCGATTTTGGGCGCGGCGTCCGTGCCGGGCCGCTGCCCCGGCGGCAGATTGCGAACTGTGAAGCGTGAGTAGGCCATCAGCGCCGCGCCGGAAGCATTGCCGCTGACCCACGAGTCGACACCGACCCGTCCCGCCGATAAAAGGGGAGAGGAGGTATCCACCACGCTGAGCGTACCGATGGGTTTGCCGGTGCGCGTGTCCTGCGCCCGGACCGTCAGCGTCACGCTCTGGCCGGTATTGATCGCCGAGCCAGTCAGCGAGTAGGCATGGCCGAAGTCAGGGCGGACGGGGACAGACCCCAGGGCAGTCACAGTCTGCCCGCCGCTGATCTTGTAGGCAAACAGCGTATCCTGGGCAAGCTGGAACAGGTAAAACGTGCCGTCCGGCTGATAACGCAGAACCAGCCCATTGCCGATACCGGGGCCGGGCAGACCGTTCGGGACATCCATGGTTGCCTGCACATCGGGCGTCCGGGCAGTTTCAGATGCGGGGCGCAGGGCCAGAGCTTTGAGATAGCCTTTGGTGTCTGTGCTGTAAGCGTAAAGTGTCTTATCGCTGACGGAGTACACGCCGCCAGAGAGGTCTGTCCATCCCGGCGCGACGGTTTGCCCGGCGGCGACAGGGGCGTGCGGCGTGGTAAAAGAGGTCGGTGTTTGTGCCTGCCCGGCTGCCGTCGTCAGCAGGAGCAGGCAGCCCAGGACAAAGAGTTTTGCATTCATGGTATCGTGATACCCCAAAAACCACCAGTAAGCGCATGAGCACCCTTCGGCATAATTTTATATAATTTTTCGTGCGCGATTACCTGTTACAGCAGCAAGGTATGTTACAATGTGTAGCATGAACCCAACACACTCCCGCCGCGCTCGTCTCGCGCCCTGCCTGTCAGCGGTCGGTCTGCTGGCCGCCGCCTCGCTTGCCCCCATTCAAGCCGCCCCCAAAGCCGCCGCACCCACGAAAGCGGCCTCTGCCCCGGTCGAAGCCCTGCTGTATTCCACGATGCCCTCCACCGCCGCGCATCGCCTGCAAATGGCGATGGACGGCAATGCCAGCACCTATTTCCAGACGGTGTATGGGATGGGGGACAGTGACGACTTTTTAATGCTGCTTTCCCGCGCTGTTGCTGTGCAGTCGCTGCACATCGTCAGCGGCACGCCTGAAGGCGACGACCTGCTGACCAATGCGATTGTAGAAACCTCGGTGGACGGGGTGCATTTCACCAAAGCGGCGTCGTTCAATGCCGCCGGTGTGGCCGATGCCAGTCTGAAAGGCGCCCCCGTGGCGTTTGTGAAAGTTCGGATGAACCCGAACCGCTCATCTTCCTCGCTTGTGCTGCGTGAGATTACGCTGACTTCGCCGGAGACCGTGACGCATGTGGCCGAAGGGCCGGGGCGCGGGTTTTACGACATCTCTGCCGCCCCGGACCTTGCGGCGTGGGCTAAAAAGGCCGAACAGGAAATGGAAGATTTCTGGCCGGATACCAACGCCCTGCTCTACACGGAAGGGTTTATCCCACCAAACATGGTCAATGTCATCTATAAAACCGGGCCGAATGTGACCGCCGTGGCGGCGACCGGCGGGGGCGAGATGACGATCAACACAGCCTGGGCACGCGCTCATGCCGACGATACCGGGCTGGCTGTACATGAAACAGCCCATGTCATTCAGGCAATGTCGGCCTATAATCCCGTGTGGCTCATCGAAGGAACCGCCGACTACGTCCGCTGGATAAAGTTTGAGCCACAGAACTTCACCTACCGGATCGACCCGCAGAAGTCCACCTACCATGACGCCTACCGCACTACGGCGGCATTTCTGGCCTACTGCGAGCTGCACTATGACAGCGGCCTGGTCACCAAGCTGAACAAAGCCACCCGCTACGCCAAGTTCGATATTTCCATGTTCAAGACCTACTGCGGCAAAGACGTGGATACGCTGTGGTCCGAGTTTGTCGCCGCCTATGTCGCCGACCCGAAGGGGGTTTTGCTGCCCCCGGTGGCGGCGGCGGACCAGCCCCGAACGCTCCCGGCAGTGACGGCAGGCAGCAGCAAGCCGGTTTCTTTGGCCTCGGCGTTCAATAGCACAGGGATTTATGCCGACGGCAAAGCGCCCGGCACGGGCGGCGTGGACGGCGAGGGCAGCGCCTACTCGGCGGCGTTCCTGAGCGGCACGAAAACCTACAAAGACGTGCAGTTCCAGCTTGGCCCCGCAGGCGGGCCGGATTTAGTGGCCTGCGCCGGTCAGGTGGTTCCGGTCAGCGCCGGCCCAGCCTCCTCGCTGTGGCTGATGGCGACGGCGGTGGACGGCAATCAGATAGCGCAGACCCTGACCGTCACTTACACCGACGGCACAACAGACACGCTTTCGCAGAACTTCAGCGACTGGTTTCAGCCGCGCAGTTTCCCTGGCGAAACCCGCGCCGTGCGGATGCCCTTCCGCCTGCTCGCCGACGGCAGCAAGGACCCCCGAACGTTTTATGTCTATGGCTACGGCTTCGCGCTGAACCCCGCCAAAACGGTGAAGAGCGTGACGCTGCCGGACAACAAGCTCGTGAAAATCCTTGCCATGTCGGTGGCGAATTAAGAGGCATGAGAGAGGCCCATGCCCCAATTCCGGGGCGTGGGCCTTTATTGCGCCCGCCCGGCCCGTGCCCGCCATTTTTCCCATAAGGCCGCATCTTTCAGCAGGGGCAGAAACAGGCCGCCGACCACCGAGCGGGCCTGGAAGTTCATCTGCCGACCGTCCGTGGTCATAAACCAGTCCGTCAGCGGCACCCGCGAAGGGGTTTCGCTGAGCCAAAGGTACAGCGGGTCAATCAGTGCGGCAAAGTCGGCGGGGTCCTCGGCCAGAGACGCCGACCAGACCGTCCAGTCCAGCTTGGTGTACTCGGCGCGGCAGTCCAGCGGCAGGCCGTATCTTTTTTGCTGGGTGAGATAGAACGCCACTTCCCGGCGGGCTACTTCAGGGGAAAATAGATTCAAATCCAGCAGCGTGTCCCACACCAGGTTGTATTTCTGGCTCCAGGTCCCCGGCGCATCAAATGCCAGCCGTGTGTGGCCGCCGTCCTCGGCCATTTGCACCCAGTCACGGGCCATGGCTTCCGCCACCCCCCGGTACTCGGCGGCCATCTCGGCACGGCCTGTTTGCTGACACAGCGCGGCGAACCCGCCGAGACCTTCAATCGCTTTCAGCGACAGGTTGACATTGTGGGCCAGATGCCCGGCAAAGTCGTCGGTGCAAAGCTGCCCCTCCGGGTTCAGCCCTTTGTCTTTAAGATAATGCGCCCATTCCGACAGCACCGTCCAGTATTTCTCCACATACTCTGCGTGGCCGTCCGCCTGTGTCAGCGCGGCCAGGAGGAGAAGCATATTGCCGCACTCCTCCACCGGCATCTGGTCCCTTTCCGACCGCTCCCCGCCGCCATACACCTGCCCGTTGCAGAGCGGATAGGTCCCCAGATCATGGGGCGCAAAGGGGAAATGCCAGTGGGCTGTCTGTGCGTAATCCAGCACCGGGGTCAGCATGGCCCGGAGCAGGTCCGGGTTCAGCAGCAGAAACAGCGGCGACGACGGGTAGGTCACATCCACGGTGGCAATACAGCCGTTGGAAAAGTTCTCTTTCGACAAAAACAGCAGGGTGCCGTCAAAATCCGCCGCCACCTTGTGCGCGGCCAGGCACTGCCGGTAGGCGAGCGCACAGAGCCGGGCATACTTTTCGCCGCCGGTGCGCGTCAAATCCGTCATCATCTCCGTGTCAAACGTCTCGCAGCGTGCTCTGAGCATTGAGTAGTCTTGATAGGCAGCCCGCAGCAGATCGGCGGCTTCCCAGCCGTCGCGCCGCCACCACGGGCGGATTTTTCGGTAAAAATACTCAATCGAAAAGCCGTCGTCATAGGCCAGCAGGACGTGCCGCTGGGCCGGCTCGTCCCCCACCCGGCCCAGCGCCAGCGCACACGCCAGCACCGGCCAGCCGTCGTGGGCCGGACGCGGCCCGGCGATCTCGTCCGCCTCCGGCGTCCGTCCCGTCTCACAGAAGTACGCCCGGCCCGAATCCGCCGGAGTCAGCGCGGTGAAAACGTCCCCCGGCCCATGCGGCACGGCCAGATACACATAGCCCCAGTCAATCCGCAGGTTGTCCCCGGCTTTTTCCAGCACCCGCTGCTCGGACGACCCCATCCGCAGAACATCCATTTCCGGCTGATGAAACCGGGCGGAGACGACGCACTGGTCGGCGGTGTTGACCGCCCATTCGCCCTGAACGTGCAGGTACACCGAAACGTCGTGCGCGGCCCCGTCCGTGGCGCGTGCTTCCCAGGCAACATAAGTGACAGGCCGGGCCAGCACATCCAGATCGTCCGGCAGCAGCGGAGAGGTGAACGTGAGCGAGAGCGCAATCCCGCCCCCTTCCAGGCGGTAAATCGTGCGTGTTGGCAGCACCTCCAGCCCCGTCTGTGTCATGGCCGGAACCGTGTCGGGCCGCTCCCCGATGACGCGATAAGCGGTGCCATCAATTCGCACCAGACCGCACAGGCCAAAATTAGTGCCGGTCCAGTGGCGCACTTCGGTATCGGTCAGGTGATCGGCGACGCACCAGGCGCTGAAATAGGGATCATGGGTAACAAGCGGCACGGCAGGGGGGCGCAGGGCAGGCAGGGTCATTAGGCAAGCTCCATCAATTTTCGTGGGATTATACCCGGTGGCAGAGCGTTCAAGCCGCAAGTGCCAGTTCCGGGGTACTTCCTGAAAGCGTATTTCCTGAAAGCGCGTTCATTTCCAGAGTGTCCGTCAGTCTCAAAAACACTTCGACAACGTTTGGGTCCAGGTGCGTGCCGCTCAGCGTGCAGAGATGGTCACGGACACGCTGGGGAGACCAGGCACGGCGGTAGGGCCGGTCCGAAGAAAGCGCATCCCACACATCCACCGCCGCAAACACACGTGCGGCCAGCGGAATTTCTTCGCCCGCCAGCCCGCGTGGGTAGCCGGAGCCATCCCATTTTTCGTGGTGGCAGAAGGGAATATCGAGGGCCGGGTACAGGAACTCAATGGGAGACAGCATCTCATAAGCCCACACCGGATGCTGACGCATCAAGCTCCATTCGTCTTCAGTGAGCGGGCCGGGCTTGAGCAGCACACCGTCGGGCACAGCCATCTTGCCGATGTCATGGAGCAGTGCCCCGCGCCGGAGATGCACCAGTGTCTCCCCTGCCATGCCCAGAATGCGTGCAAGGCGCAAAGTCATTTCGGTGACCCGCTCGGAGTGTCCCTGCGTTTCGTGGTCGCGCAAATCCAGCGCCCGCGACCAGCCTTGAATCGTGGCGTCATAAGAGAGAGCCAGTCGCCTGTTCGCTTCGGCAAGATCGGCGGTGCGGGCTTGGACCCGGTTTTCCATATCTCGATGGGCTTCGAGAAGCAGAGCGGCGGCCAGCACTTCACGCCGCCGCGAGAAGAACATCCCAACCCCGGTTCCCAGAGAAAGCAGGGAAGCAAAGGCAAGGCCCATCCAGCCAGCATGGCGTATCGCCGCCAGGCGAGCCATATAGCCCTGGGCGGTTAAATCCACCCCGACGACCCCGACAAATTGATGGCGCGAGTCATAAATCGGAGCGTATGCGCTGACGAACGTGCCCCACTGATCCTGATAAGGCTGCGCGTCCGCCAGGACACGGTGCGTTTGAAGCGCAGTAACCAGAGGCAGGGAGGCTTCAGGATAGGACTGCATAATATAGGATTTGTCATCCACGCCATCCCCGTCGACATCACCGGGAGGGGTTGCATCCAGGATAAAGTGGACTTTGTTCTGTTTAAGAATGCAGGTGTAGATGAATTTAATGTCGCCGCTGGCCTTCTGGACACGCACCAGCGGCTTGACGGCGGCCGCATAGGCCCGAGAATTGTTCTGCTGGCGCGAAGTGAAGGTGCGGTGCAAATCGCCGTCCACATTGGCCGCTGCCACGGTAGCAATCCGTGTCAGATTGGAGCGCACTTCGCTTTGGAGGGCGCGTGTGGCCTGCACATACAGCGCAGATCCGCTCAGGCAGGTAATCATCAGGGTGATGAGGCCCGCAAGGAGGCCCGCCGTCAGGGCTGGCAGAAAGCCAGTCCTCTTCTGGGCTGAATTCGGGGAGGATATTTTCCGAAAGGAGGCAGCCATACGGAAGTTCAAGCCGCCCGTTCTAAAGTCGGCTCGGACTCCGGGCAGGAGTGCCCTTCAGTCTTATGGTCCCGTAAATCCAGCGCCTGCGAACTGGTGCTGGCCTCAGCCAAATTGTTATCGAACCTGGGGATAGACTGCTCTGCGGCTTTGCGGGCAGTCATATCGCGCAGGACTGCGATGCAGAGTGATTCCGAGGCCAACTGGACCGGCGTGATCACAAGCTCCCCAGGAAACTCCCTGCCGTCCGCGTGGACTGCTGTGATCTCCATGCGCTGCTCCAGCACCGGCCCCTCACCAGTCGCCAGAGCATTTGCCATGCTGTGCCGGTGCGCCTCCCGGCAGGCTTCAGGAATAATCATCTCCATCAGCTCACGCCCTCTTGCCTCTGCGGCGCGGCAGCCAAACGTCGTCTCGGCGGCGGCGTTCCATTCCAGGACGCGCCCCTCAGTGCTGAGAATGATGACGCAATCGAGCACCGAGTTTGAGACAGCCACTCGGAGCATCTCACTCTCCCGCAGCCTCTGTTCGGAGCGGGCGCGGGAAGCAATCCCGCGCCGCAGCTCCAGACGGGCGATAATTTGACGTGCCAGAGCCTGAAGCGCATTCTGCTGCATCGGGGTAAGCGTGCCCGGCTCGCAGTCCATAACGCACAGAGTTCCCAGGGCGTGCCCCCCCGCTGTCAGCAGCGGAGCGCCCGCGTAGAAGCGCACGAACGGCTCGCCGGTGACGAGTGGGTTGTCCCAGAAACGCGGGTCTTTGTGAGCGTCCGGGACAATAAAGACCTCGGTATGGTGCAGAGCATGGGCGCAAAAGGCCGCGTCGCGGCAGGTTTCGGCAGCATCCAGCCCAACCCGCGATTTGAACCACTGCCGGTCGTCATCTACCAGGCTGACCATGGCAATGGGCGTCCCACAAATCAGGGTAGCCAGCAGCGTGAAGTCATCAAACTCCACTTCGCTTGGCGTGTCTAAAATGTTGTAGTCACGAAGTATTTGAAGGCGTGTGGCCTCTGTCTCTGGAAGTTTGGCTCGCATAGAGTCTTATTTTCGGCAGATGGGCGGTGAATTGACAGGGTGCAGGCCAATCGGCTATACTTGAGGCAATTGAGGGCAGTAGAAAGGAACCAAGATTATGGTTCTTACCTGGGATCAGGACCCACGCGAGCTGTATTCCGGCATCGCAGTCGGGGACAGCGTGCAGACGCTAGTGCATGAAAAATTGACCGTCCACACCGAGGAGCCGCGCAGCCGCGAAGGCGAGTTTCCCGAAGCCAACATCCGCCTGCTGGCAGAGGCGGGCCTGCTGGGGATGAAAACGCCCGAAGACTATGGCGGGCTGGGGCTGGACACGCTGAATGTCACCTATGCCGTGGAGCAGATCGCCCGCGTCGCCCCCGCGACCGCGTTTGTGCTGCTGCTGCACACGCTCACCGTCAACCGGATTGCCAAAGCCGGAACAGAGTATCAGAAAGCCAAGTACCTGCCGCGCATCTCGGGCGAGTCGCTCGGTGCGTCGGCATGGTCGGAAAGCGGCGTCGGCGCGGACAAAAGCGTGCTGAACACCAAAGCTTACCGCGAAGACGGCGTGTGGCATTTGAACGGCCAGAAAGCGTTCTGCACCGGCGCGGGCCACGCGGGCGTCTACATGGTGATGACCGACACGACCGAAGGCAAGGGCTTCTTTTTAGTCCCCTCGGACAACCCTGGTCTTCGGATCGGCGAGCCGATGGACTCGATGGGCCTTCAGGGAACGCACAGCGGCGCAGTGGCGCTGGACAACGCCCTCGTGCCGGACGCGGAGCGGGTCGGCGAGCCGGGGCAGATTGGCCCGATTATTGACTTTGATATGCAGAGCGGCCTCCATTCCGGCATCGTTGCGACGGGTATTGCCCTGGGCACGTTTGGCCGCCTGGTGGATATTGTCAAAGCCAACAACTCGTTTGAGAAGTATGAAAGCGTCCGCGTCCGCGTTTCGCAGCTTGCTTCTCAACTGAGTGTGATGCGAACCCATGTCTATGCGCTGGCTTCGATGGCCTCTCATCCAAACGCTGTTGAAATGGGCATCGCGCCGGCCACCATGACCGCCAAGCTGTTTTTATCCGAAAGCGCCCTGCAAATGACTACCGATGCCATTGCGATTGCCGGGAAAGCAGGCTACCTGCGTGAGAACGGCCTGGAGCGCCTGCACCGCGACGCCCTCGGCATCGTGATTGCCGCGCCTATTAATGGGCAGGTGCTGGGGGCCATCGGCGAGTCCCTGCGCCGCACCGACCGCTCCTCGCATTTGTACAAGGTTTGATCATGCCAAATACGCAGCGCACGGCGGGCTGGGCACTCACACTGGGCCTGCTCCTGACACCGCCGCTGACCGCCAGGTCTCTGCCGACTGTGCCCACCGGGGTTTCGGCGCAAAGTGGGCGGCTGCGGCTGACTTATCCCCATCATGCGCCGGTTACTGTCACAGGCACCGGCACTGCTTCCGAGCCGTGCCTGTCGCCTGACCGGCGGCGGGTTGCCTACGTCCGGGCCGCCTCGGGCGCGAACATTGACACAGGCGCAGGGCCAGCCGCCCCGAACCAGATATGGCTGCTGGACACGGCGTCGGGAAAAACGATGCGGCTCGCCGCCAGCCAGGACAGCCCCGATGTTCCACTCATTCTGGCGGGCCTGAACAGTCCTGCCTTCTCCGCCGACGGGCGAGAGGTATTCTTCCTGTCCGCCGCCTGGGCCGTCTCAGATGCCGTTCATGCCGTCAGCCTTGCCACGCGGCGCGTTCGGTTTGTTTGTGATGGCAACAGTTTCACCGTTCTCCGTCAGGGCCGCCACCGGGGGATGCTTTTGGTGGAAAAGCATAAGTACCACTCCGGGGAAGGCGGCGCGTATGACGCGCTGTGGCTTGTCACCCCATCGGGCCGCGAGATAAAACGCTGGAGCAAAGAACGATGACCACTCCAAAAATCTTGGGCGTCATCCCTGCCCGCTATAACTCGTCCCGCCTGCCGGGGAAAGCCCTGCGCGAGATCGCAGGCCGTCCGATGATCCACTGGGTTTACAAAAACGCCAGACGCTCGCCGCTCCTGACCGATCTGGTCGTAGCGACCGACAGCCCGGAAATCCAGGCCTCCTGCGAGGCAGGCGGCATCCCGGTGTTTCTGACCGGCGAACATCCTTCGGGCACAGATCGCGTGCATGAAGTGCTGACTAAGACCGATGCCGACATTTATGTCAACATCCAGGGCGATGAGCCAACCCTGCGCCCGGATCATCTAGACCTGATGCTGCGTCCCTTCACCGACGGCAGCGGCACGCAGGTGACGACACTGCGCGTCGCCATCTCCGCCGCCCAGGCCGCCGACCCGAACAATGTCAAAGTCGTGACCGCCGACACCGGCAATGCCCTTTATTTTTCCCGCTACCCCGTGCCTTACGACCGGGCGGGCGTGGGACAGGTGCAACATTACAAGCATATCGGCCTATATGCCTACACCCGCGAGGCGCTGGTTCGGTTTCATCAATGGCCGCAGTCCACGCTGGAGCTGTCCGAAAGTCTGGATCAGCTCCGCTTCCTGCAAAACGGCGTGCCGATTTATGTGGCCGAGACGCCGCACGACACGGTGGGTGTGGACACCGAAGCCGACTTGCAGCGCGTCATTGCGCTGTTTACGCCGATGAATAGCGCGTGACGCTTCGCACGGCATCAGAAAGCCACGCATTGAAATGCATGGCTGAAGGGCGCAGACGCCGAACGTCCCTTCGGGACGCAGAGAAGAACCCCTGAAACGGGCTGTCCCACAGAGACATTCAGCCGAAGGCTCCTCAGCCACGTATTTCAATGCGTGGCTTCATGGATCTTTTCCCCCGCCGAGACACCACCACCTATGTACCTTCTCTACAGCCTTCTGTTCGGCTCCTGGGTCGTCCTGCTCACCCCCTATTTCCTGTACCGCGCCTGGAAGCACCAGAAATATCTCCCGGCCCTCAAACAGCGGCTCGGCAGCCTGCCGGACACGCTAAAGGCCGACGGTCGCCCGACCATCTGGATACACTCGTGTTCGGTCGGCGAGACTCTCAGCGTTGCCCCGCTCGCTCATGCCCTCTCGCAGCGGTTCCCGCAGGCGCGGTTTGTGTTCAGCACCATCACACAGACCGGGCAGAAAATTGCCCAGGAACGGTTTGCGGTCTATGGCGGGGGGAACACGTTTTACTTTCCTATTGACCTCGGCTGGATTGCGCGAAAAGTGCTGGACACGGTTCAGCCGAAGCTGTTTATCACCATTGACACCGAAATCTGGCCGAATGTCCTGCACGAGTGCCATTCTCGGGGCATCCCCGTGGTCATGGTCAACGGGCGAGTCTCCGCGCAGTCGTTCCAGTACTACCGCTGGGTGCAGCCCGCACTGGGCCGCGTGTTTGAAAACTACACGCTGCTGCTGATGAAGTCGGCGGAAGACGCCGAGCGGGTGCAGCGCATGGGGGCGCGGCCCAGCCGGATCAAAGTCAGCGGCAACATCAAATACGACCGCAGCCTCATTGAAAAAGAAGTCACCGAAGCACAGGCCAAAACCCTCGACGCTTCGCTGGCCCTCACGGCAGGCAACGCCCCGCTGATTGTCGCCGGGTCCACGCACGAGGGCGAAGAGGCGATTCTCTTAGATGCGCTGAAAGCCACTCGCCAGACGCCCGGCCTCGAAACGACGCGGCTGCTGATTGTCCCGCGCCACCCGGAACGCTTCACGCCCGTGGCCCAACTGGCCGAACGCGCCGGGTTCAAAATCAAGCGCCGCTCCAATCCTGCGCCGGGCGACCCGACCGCCGACGTGCTGATTGGCGACAGCCTCGGCGAGCTGTCCACGGCCTATCAGTTTGCCACCGTCGTCTTTGTCGGTGGTACGTTGATCCCCCACGGCGGCCAGTCGATCATGGAGCCAGCGGTCTACGCCAAGCCTATCGTCGTCGGCCCGTCCATGAAGAACTTCCCGCAGATTATTGACGACTTTGTAGAGCGCGGCGGCATTGCCCAGATTGCCGCCGACGAGACCGACAAGCCCGCCCAGACGCGCCAGCTCACCGAAGCATTCATCCGCCTGCTGGCCGACGCCGACGCCCGCACGGCAATGGGCCAGGCGGCATACTCGGTCTTTGAAGGCAGCCAGGGCGCGACCCAGTTTACGGTAGACCATTTGGCCGAAATCTTTGAGGAGGCACTGGCGAAATGAGCGAAGTTCTGGCCCGTATCCGCGTCCGCGAAACAGCAGGAATACGACGGTTTTTGTACCCGCTGATGGCACGATTAAAGTTACCACTAAGGGGAAACTTGGCTGAGCTTGGCCTTATAGACCAAAATGGGGTACCGTTGCCTGTGCAGGTTGCAGAGGGAGCAGATGCTATGCTCTGCTTGAACTTTGCTATATCACTTGCACCGAACCAAGAGCAAGAATTGCGACTGATGGAATCGGGGCCACAGGCAGTTCTAGATGACCCATTGCGTATCGATATGCCGATAGACAAAGTTTTGTTGTGGAACGAACAAAAACGCTTCATTATCTCTCTTAGGCATAATGCGCTTCACCGCGATGTAATATACGATGAAGTATATTTCCTCAAGAGTATATCTACCATCACCTGTAATGGTCGCCAAAGTGAATTACTCGAATATCAGCATTCCCCGCCGGAAACTTCGCATTTATCGTCTTGGGTATCGGCTGATGGTCGCCATCCAGATGGTAGAGCTACAGTAACGACAACTTCAATCACGGCTGTAAAATCTTGGGAAAGTATTTTATTTACCTTGGATGAAGCCAAAAGAGACGATGAGGTTGTCTTTACCTTGCCTCTCGCCATCACGTCCCCTACCCTCACCTGCGACTTCGGCGTGGGCGGCTATGTGTTCGGGAAGCTAGATGAGACAGCCAACGAGATTGTCTGGCACACGGAGTTCGGGGAAGAACCTTACGCCAAGTGGACGGTGGCGACGGCGGGGCGGGTGGATTATGTGGGAGAAGTGGCGACGGCAGAAGAGTTCCGGTCTCAGCGGTGGTTTCACTTAATAGATAGCGACAAGGCACTGGCGGTTGCCATCACGAAACTGCCCGACGCCTGCCGCGAGATGACAGTGCGGATGACCCACGACGGCGATGTGTCAGTGGCATTCAAGTTGGGCGAAACGCCGCCCATCGATATCGACTTCGGCGTCTGCTACCATTTTCTAAACGACGTTCCGGCGATTGCCGCCGCAACTAACCCGCAGTCGATTTTGCTGCCGCCGGTGGTGGAAGTGCTGTAAGTGACCTACCACCTTGTTCCTTCGTGCCTCAGTCACAGGATCCTCCCTAAGGGGAGGATTAGGAACAAAGGCGTGAGGCTTGCATATTTTATCTGTATCCTTCCTTTAGGAAGGACCCTGTGACTGAGGCACGAAGGAACAAGGTGGTAGGTCTCCGGCTCCGAACTCTAGCTCCCCCATTATTGGGGGGGCCTTCCCCTATCCCTCCGGCACATCTTCTTTCGCGGCTTTGGCCTGTGCCGGGTCTTTGGCCCGCATTTCGGCAAGCTCCGCCTTACGCTGCTCGCCCAGTTTTTTTAATGCCGCTTCCCAGTCATCTCTGTACGGGCGCAGGGTCTTGACCAACGTTTGGGCAATAGCGAGGTTGCGATACCATTTGTGGTCGGCGGGGACGATGTACCAGGGAGCATTTTTGGCCGCCGTTGCGCCGAGAGCGGCTTCATAGGCTTTCGTGTAATCGTCCCAAAACGCGCGCTCGTGCCAGTCACCCACAGACAGCTTCCAGGCTTTGGATGGGTCCTGCTCGCGCTCCAAGAGACGCTCTTTCTGCTCCTCTTTGCTGATATGCAGGAAGAACTTCAGAATGATGGTGTGCTCGTCGGCCAAAAGCTGCTCAAACTGAGTGATATAGTTCAAGCGGCGCTCGGCTTCATCATCGCTGATTAAGTTATGAACGCGGGTGACCAGCACATCTTCATAGTGGGAGCGGTTGAAAATAGTGATGCCGCCTTTGCCGGGAGTCTGTTTATGAATGCGCCAGAGAAAGTCGTGCCCGGCCTCTTCGGGCGTCGGCACTTTGAACGACGCCACGGCGCAGCCTTGCGAATTGACATGGGCCATGACATGTGAGATAGTCCCGTCTTTGCCGGACGTGTCCAGGCCCTGTAAAACAATCAGGACGCTGTGCGTCTGCGCGGCATACAGCCATTCCTGAAGAGCGGTCAGCTCCGCGCCAAGAGCCGCCAGTTCCTTGACCGAGGCGTCTTTGTTTGCCTTTCCGGTCTCGTCGGGATTGTAATCGTTTAGCGTGATTTGCTGCGGCTTGTCCAGCTTGATCGCGTAGCTCATGGTTTCTCTCTTTACGGCTTCTCTTTAAGGCTTCAGGGACAGCTGCCAGGTTTGCTGGAACTGGCCGATGTTTTGGTTGGCGACGTGGCCGTCGCCCATCAGTTCGTTGTAGCGCTTCTGGCTGACGAACACGCCGCCGTGCCAGGAGCCGTTGCCGTCCATCAGGACATTGACTTCCGCGCCTTCGTGGGGTGTTCGGGCCGCGTCCTGACTGTAGGCCATCAGCGAACCGTAGCGGGTTCCGAGCAGGGCAATCTCGGTGCGGTACAGATAAGATGTGCCGAACTTGTCGTAAGCGGTCGGCGTGGCGGTCGGGTTTATCGGGACAGAAGTGCCGCCGTTGTAGCTGCTGATGTCGATGTCGTTGTAGCCCTTGTCGGCGGGGCAGTGCCACAGGGATGGATTCTTGATATAGGGCGACAGAATATCCTGCAGGAAGGGCATCTGGTGGATTTGGGCCTGATACTGCGGCTGAGTGGCCCAGATGTCCGGAACGCCATAGTCGTCCGAGGGGTCTTTGCCGGCAGGATACAGCTCGTCGTAGTCTTCCGCATACAGACTGATGGCAAGGCCGATCTGCCGGAGGTTAGAGATGCAGACGGTCTGCCGCGCCTTGCCGCGCACCGAGAAGAACACGGGCAGCAAAATCGCCGTGAGAACGGCGATAATGGCAATGACGATGAGCAGCTCAATCAGCGTAAAGCCGGGGGTGAAGCCGACGCGCCGAGCGCGGCGAGGTACTCCCGCAGCTTGGCGGCGTACTGCGGGAACGCAATATCGGGGTCTAAAAGTGCAGGTATCCACCGTTTCTCCCATTCCAGAGTGACCCAGCCGTCATAGCCGCTGCCTGCTAAGAGGCCCAGCATTTCGGGGATCGGCACATCGCCGTCGCCCAGCAGGCAATACGTCCCGCCGGGCTGACTATCTTTGACGTGTGTTGTGCGTATGTACGGGGCCAGCGCGGCAAACGTTTCGGCGGGCGCTTCGCCCTGCCGGTACGGGTGGTGCAGGTCCCAGAGCGCCCCGGCAGCGGGTGATGTCACCTGCGCTAATACCTCAGCTGCCTGCCGTCCGGTGGAGAACGCATCATGGGTTTCCAGCACGACGCACACCCCGCCCGCATTCGCCGCATAGTCGCCGAGCACATTCAGCGCGTCCCCCACACGCCTGGCGGCTTCGCTTTGGTCCTGCCCGTCCCCGCCGCCAAAAACGCGCACAAACGGGATGCCCAGCGCGGCGGCCAGGTCAATCCCGCGCCGTCCGTCCTCAAACTGCTGCGCTCGTTTGGCCGGGTCGGGTTCGGACAGCGTGCAGGAGGTGTCCAGCCCGCACAGCGCAAGCCCCGCGTCGGCAAACTGCCGCCGCGTCGTTTGAATCGCCGCCACCGTGGCAAAGTGAGGCGATTGGGTCAAGTCCAAATCCGGCCCTAGCCCGCGCAGCTCGACGCCCTCATAGCCCCAGCCCGGCAGGCGGGCCAGTATCTCGTCGAGTGTCCATGTTGGGCAGCCGAGTGTTGTGACGCCAAGTTTCATGGGTATGTATTCGCCGTCCCTCGCGCTAATTCCTTCTGGCATAGACGCAAAAAAATGGGCCTGCCGCTAGTGGCAGGCCCGTCTTGTTGGCTCACGTTCAGCGCCGCTTGGCGTGTGTGTAATGGCGATGCGTCCGGTGGTAGCGTGCCTTTTCATCCCGCGCCGCCTTCTGCTGGCTCTGGTGATGCCGGTCATCTTCGTACCGCTTGGCCGAATAGGCCGCCGCACCCGCGCCCAGCAGCGTGGTGGTCTTGTCATGATTTTGCAGACCATAGAGGGCCGCTGCACCGCCTGCGATGGCCCCGTTGCGCCACAGGTTCTTGTTTTTCTGGTCCGCATGGGCCGTCAGCGGAGCCAGCGCCGTGCCGGTTACCAGTGCGGCCACGCCGAGATATGTCAAAATGCTTGTTTTCATAAAATCAAGTCAGGAGACTGCTTGCTTTAGCTGGCAGAGGAATGGCTTCCTTGCTGCCGCAGGCTCCTTATTCCTTTCGTGTTTGTTGATGCCCCTTGCGGGGCATAATCTCTATGGTTGTATCGCAGGCGATTACTGCGTATAAGGCACTCACTAAACAGTGAGCCAACGGTTTCCAAGCAGCCACCTTCACAAGTTGAGATAACGGGTTGCAGCGACTCAATACGTTTCGCTTGCGTAAAATCTCAGGACGTATCTGTTTTGGCACTTGTGCTTATCAGATGGTCTAATCGCCTTCGGGCGATAAGGACACGGGCCGCCGTAAGAGGGCCTATAGTCGCACACGCCTAGCGTGTAGTGGCAAAGCCGCTTCCTTTAGGGAGCGGTTACTTACAACAGTAAATCCCTTCCTTCGTAATCCTGCCCGCCGGTTGCCGGAGCAGGCAAATCGTCCGCTTCCGTTTTCGTCAGACTAACATGAACTACGTTTTGTTCCACGCTGGTCACCAGCTCAGCGGAAACAAACCCGTGCTTTCCCGCCAGAAATCCGTGTGCCAGAACAATGCCCCGAAAAATGTCTGCGCCCGCATCCGCAACAACTTCGGCCACTTTGCCCAGGTCGCCGTCCGTCCCGCGCACCGTCATTCCCGGCTCAATCAGCAGATAGCTTCCTGTTTCCATACACCATAAATACCCCTGCCGATTGCCGCCCAAACGCCGCCTGCAAAACTCCGGTATTTTTGCGGAGCAGTTTGCCTCGGCTTGACACACAACCCGCCCGCCGCGTATAATAAAGCGTTCCGCAAGCCTGGACAGGTGCCGGAGTGGTCATAACGGAATTGTCTTGAAAACAATCGGGGGGGCAACTCCCCCGTGGGTTCGAATCCCACCCTGTCCGCTGAAACAATTCTATCAGGCAATGGGCTAAGTAGGGTCAGCGTGTGTGAAAGTTAAAGAAGTCATCGAAATAGCAGCCACCGCAGTTTCAAGAAGGCGGGCAACCCGAATGTCATCACCGTCTCCGGTCCTGACAGCCAAGATGTCTATGCCGGTCAACTGAGCAACATTCGCAGAACGTCAGGACTATCTCTCCGATGAAAAAAACAATCACAGTGATCCTGGAAGAAGGCCCCCACAACTGGGGCGCCTACACCCCGGACGACATCGGCAGCGTCGTTGTGACTGCCTCCTCGCGGGAGGAAGTCATTCGACAGTTCCGGTCTGCCCTGAACTTCCATTTGCGCGGAATGCGCGAAGACGGTCTGCCCACACCCGATGTCACCGAGCTAGAAATCCGCGAACTTATCGCGGTCTGATACTTTGGTCAAAGAAACGGCCCGGAGCAACCGCTCCGGGCCTTTCTTGCGTCTATCTCAGTTGCTGCCGACCGACTGCTCGGCGGGCATCGCGGCCACTTCGGCGGCGACTTCTGACGCCGTGACTGCCGGGGTCGCGTGCTCGCCTTCCGTGCCGAGGGGTGCGCCCTTGCGGAAGATAATGCCCCGGTCGTCATCGAGGTCTACCAGCACTGTGTCGTTGGCCTCAAAGCGGCCCAGCAGGATTTCCTCGGCCAGCGGGTCTTCCACCAGACGCTGCACGGCGCGGCGCAGGGGGCGTGCGCCGTACTGCGGGTCGAAGCCTTCGCGGGCCAAATACTCTTTGGCGGGCTGGGTAACCTCAAAGTCCATGCCCTTCTGCCCAACCTGCTTGGCGACACGGTCCAGCATCAGCGTCACGACTTCATTGATCTCCGACTGCGACAACGGGTGGAAGATAATCGTCTCATCCACGCGGTTCAGGAACTCAGGGCGGAAGACGCGCTTCAGCTCGTCGGTGATCCGGCCCTTGATGCTGTCCATCTGACGCGTGATCTGCTCGGGCGTCTTTGGCGCTTCGCCGGTTCGGCCAAAGCCCATCTCGCGCTCGCCCTGAATGGAGCGGGCACCGATGTTAGAAGTCATAATCAGGATGACGTTCTTGAAGTCAATCACGCGCCCATGCGAGTCGGTCAGGCGGCCATCTTCCATAATTTGCAGCAGCAAATTGTAGACTTCCGGATGCGCTTTCTCGATCTCATCTAAGAGCACTACCGAGTACGGGTTCCGGCGCACGGCCTCGGAAAGCTGGCCGCCTTCATCATAGCCGACGTATCCGGGAGGCGCTCCGACCAGCCGCGACACGGCAAAGCTTTCCATATACTCGGACATATCAATTCGGATGAGGTTGTCGTCTTTCTCGAACAGATACGACGACAACGCACGGGCCAGCTCCGTTTTGCCGACGCCTGTGGGTCCCAGGAAGATGAACGAGCCGATAGGCCGCTGCACATCGCGCAGGCCCGAGCGGGACCGGCGGACGGCTTTGGAGATCGCCACAATCGCCTCGTGCTGGCCGATGATGCGCTTGTGCAGCTCCTCTTCCATACGAAACAGCTTCTGCGTCTCCGCTTCCACCAGACGCGCCACCGGAATGCCGGTCATGGAGAAGATGATGGAGGCCACTTCGTCCTCGTCCACCGTCTGCTTGACATCTTTCTTGGTTTCGGTCCAGCCTTCTTCCAGCTCCGTGACGCGCTCTTCCAGCTCGCGCTTGCGGCCCTGCAGCTCATAGGCTTTCTCGTACTGCCGGTTGTTCGGCAGCCCGTTCAGCTCCTTCTGCACGGCGTTCAGCTCAATTTTGGCATCGCGCAGGTCCTGCGGCGGCATCGCGCCGCGCAGGCGGACACGGGAGGCGGCTTCGTCGATCACGTCAATGGCCTTGTCCGGCAGGAAGCGGTCCGAGATATAGCGGTCCGACAGCCGGGCGGCGGCGTCCAGCGCCTCGTTTGTGATCTCGACCTTGTGGTGCTGCTCGTAGCGGGGGCGAAGGCCCTTCAAAATCTCGATGGCATCGTCCACCGATGGCTCTTTGACCTGAATAGCCTGGAAGCGGCGCTGCAGGGCGGCGTCGCGCTCCACATACTTGCGGTACTCATCCAGCGTGGTCGCGCCGATGCACTGCAGCTCGCCGCGTGCCAGGGCGGGCTTCATGATGTTGGAGGCGTCAATTGCGCCTTCGGCGGCTCCGGCTCCGACCAGCGTGTGCAGCTCATCGATGAACAGAATAATCTCGCCCTGCGCCTTCCGCATCTCTTCCATGACACGCTTCATGCGCTCTTCAAATTCGCCCCGGTACTTCGTTCCTGCGACCAGCGCCGCAAGGTCAAGCTGAATGACGCGCTTGTCTTTCAAAAAGTCCGGGATGTCGCCCATGATGATCCGCTGTGCCAGCCCTTCGGCAATCGCCGTTTTGCCGACACCCGGCTCGCCCAGCAGGCAGGGGTTGTTCTTCATGCGGCGCGAAATGATCTGAATGCACCGCTCGATTTCGTTGGCCCGGCCAATCACTGGGTCCAGCTTTTCGTTGCGGGCCAGCTCCGTCAAGTCGCGGCCAAACTCGTCCAGGGTCGGGGTGCGCGTCTTGGTGGCCTGACGGCTGCCGCCGCCCGCGCTGCCCTCGCCGCCGCCTTCCTGAAGGTGCATCACTTCGCGCCGGGTGCGGTCGAGGTCCACGCCCAGCTTGGACAGAACGCGCCCCGCCAGCCCTTCGCCCTCTCGGATGAGGCCCAGCAGAAGATGCTCCGTGCCGATGTAATTGTTATTAAGCTGACGCGCCTCGTCGTAGGCCAGGTCAATGACCCGCTTGGCGCGGGGCGTGAGCTGCATATCCTGCCCCAGCCGTCCGTCGCCGCGTGCCACCTGCCGCTCAATCTCGGAGCGGATGCGGCCCAGACTGACCCCGATGCGGTCTAAAATCCGCGCTGCCACGCTGTCATTTTCTCGGACCAGCCCCAGCAGCAGATGCTCTGTGGAAACATAGTTTTCCCCCAGCCGTCCCGCTTCTTCCTGTGCATAAAACACGACCTTGCGGGCGCGTTCGGTAAATCGTTGCCACATAAATTTGCCCCTCTAAAATACCTACAGTAACCGCGTCAGCTGCTCGCGTATTTTGTTGCGAATTAAAGCCGGGCGTCGTGTCTCTTCATAAAACGTATACTGCGCTCGTTCGCCCAGCACGAATTGTGCGCCCAGCCTGAGTGATGCCAGAAGCTCATTGAAAACGCGGCTGGTCACTCCGGTGGTCAGGCCGCACTGCTCGCCGAGGCGCAGGTGCGATAGAATTGCCATTGAGTCCCCCGCCGACAGCCGCTCGGCGGACTTCAGCCGACTCTGCGCGTCGGCCACATTGTTCTCTATTATAGAACGCTTTCCACGCCAGAGCAGTTCCCTGGCGGCCTGCTCATCCGTCACCAGAAGCGTCGCCGTCGCGGCCAGCCGGGTGAGAAGCTGCCGCTCTGTCTTACCCATAGAGACCGCATTGGAAATCTGGTACACATTGCCCGCCGCCGCGCTGCCCTCGCCATACGGCCCGCGCACGGCCCCGCCGAGCGTCCGGGCCGCTTCCAGCGTCCCGTCGAGCTTACCCGACAGCGCCAGCCCCGGCAGGTGGGCCATCACCGACAATCGCAGCCCCGTCCCGCAGTTGGAGAGCGATGCCGCGAGGTAGCCGTAGTGGCTGTCAAACGCATAGTCTAACACGGCCCCGAACTGGTCATCCATCTGATCGGCAATGCGATACGCAGCATCAAGCTGCAATCCCGGCAAAATCGCCTGCAGGCGCAGGTGGTCTTCCTCGTTGACCATGACGCTGATCGTGTGCTTGTCATCGGCCAACGCCCAGCGGTGCGGCCCGGCCATCGCGTGCGGGACGCTGATCAAATGGCTGTCCACCAGCGAAGACTTGTCGGCGTCAGAGAGCTTATAAATATCAATGGCCCGCAGGCTGACCTGCCCTTTGTCCCGGCCTTTGGTGACGGCAATCACGGCTTTGGCGACAGCCTTGAGGTCGGCTTCAGACGCCCGCGACGGGAACGTGAACCCGGCGAGGTTGCGGGCCAGCCGCGCCCGCGTGGACACAATGACATCCGCCTCCCACCCGGTCTCGCCTGCCCACGCGGGCAGCGTGGGCACTTCCGAGTTCTTAGGCCGCGTTCTTGCCGATGTGGCGGGTCTCACCGTGGATTTCCTCTAAAGCGCGTTTGACTTCCGCCGCAAACGTCTCGTAGCACTTCGCGCACCCCATCTGCCCCTGCTGGTACAGCCCGCGCCGCGTCAGCCCGCAGTCCGGGCAGGCTTCGTCCTCGCTGTTTTCAGTGGGGGGATGGTCCATTGGCTATGCGTCTTTGTCTGTTTCTTCCAGCAGCAAGGGCGGGTCGCTTTTGCCGGTCAGCGTTCTTCGCTCGGCACGCAGCAAAGTGACTTCCAAACGCAAAAGCAGCTTTTCATGTTCATGGGCCGCGTTTTCACGATCTCGCCGATTTTCATAAGCCATCTGCCGCATTTTATCGCTAAGTTCTTTAACTTGTTTTTGGAGTTCAGCAATGTCCAGCTTGTTTTTCTGGGTGTCTTGCGTAAGGAATGCAATCCGTTTGGCAAAATCTCCTACCAACTTCCACATGATTTAAGATGCCTTTCGCTCTACAGGCTTCATTATTTCATCGATTTCTGCCAGCATCTCCCACGTTCGCGCCCGTGAGTGAGCGATTTCTATATCGTCCAGGCGCATTAGCTCTCGGAGACGGTCGATCTCTGTGATACACTCCGAAAGAGTCGCTTTAAGTTGTGCTGCCTCTTTGGCACTCGGCATTGTCAACACGTCTTGCATTGCTATTTCCTCCCAAGCCTCCGACAAAGATATGACCCTATTTTACCCGGAAAAGGCTCAAAAGTTCAGGGATGACTGGGGGCATCAAGAATTGCACCCTGCGGTGGCGTCCAGGAGAAAAGTTCATTGGGAAAGGACACTGCTCCCAGGTTGAAACTTGAAAAGTTGAACTGCATCAGAGAATGGGTATAGCCCGAACTTGAATTGGCTGAACCCAAACGTATCTCCTGAACCAATCCGGTCTTTTTGTTGAAGTCGTAAAAGAACGTGGGCTGTCCAATGAGGAGTCTGGAAGGAGTTTTGGCCTGCTGGCTCACCCGAATATGAGACGCATCATTCAGAAGGGTTGTTAGGACGGGATAGGCATTTGCCTTCGCCGTTTCTGTGGGTGCAAGCAAATCCGGGTTGCCGCCAAAGAACATGAGGACAGGCAAAAACCCAGGGCCAAGCAGGTCTGTCGTCTGTGCTTGGACAGCCCTATCCTGTCTATCCGCGTAGCTCTGCAAGGCTGGCATTGTCCTATAGTGATTTGTTGATGCTTGATAGACAGACACCGTCTGGCCGTCACATACCACTAAAGCAGAAATCTTACCATTGATACTTTCTTCAACCCGAAACTTATTGGGCTTTTCCGCAGACCCACGCATAATATCAACGTTACCATCTGGGCTGTTAGTCTGAAAACGAAATGCGTATGTCAGAGTTTGCGCTTTCTTCAGCAGAGAAGCGAAGCGGCCCATTGCGGCAACAGCAGTTTGATCCGACTTCGACGGAATATCTGCCGGGCGTGGACTGGCAGCCCCAGATGGCATAGGAACTGACAATCCAAACAGCAGAAGAGCGACAAGCGAAGGACGCAAGAACATAGTGTTGACTTTCTGCCACTCGAACCAGAGAGTGACGCCGCCGCCAGATGTGCAGGCAATAAGAAGCATCGCCGAGCAAACAGAATGTACAGCTCGCTTTGTGCATTCAAAACGGAATCAGATTATGTGTGCAGTCCGGCCTAAAACGCCTCCACCCCTGTCGTGCGGGTATGCTCCCGGAAGGCGGCGATTAGCTCGCGGGTGATGGGGCCGGGGGTGCCGTCGCCGATGAGCCGCCCGTCGAACTGGACGGCGGGAATGACTTCGGCGGCGGTTCCAGTCAAAAACACTTCGTCGGCGTTATAGACATCGTACTGCGTGATGATCGGCTCGGTGACGGTGTAGCCCCTCTCGCGGGCCAGCGCAATCACAGTGTCGCGGGTGATGCCCTGCAAAATGCCGATGGAGGCGGGCGGCGTGGTAATCGCGCCGTCGCGGATGAGGAAAATGTTGTCGCCGGTCGCTTCGCCGACATAGCCTTCGCGGGTCAGCATCAGGCCCTCGCCCGCGCCCTGCCGATTGGCTTCGGCTTTCGCCATGATGTTGTTGATATACTTGCCCGTGCATTTGACACGCGGGTCAATCACATCGGGCGACGGCAGGCGGGTGGAGACAGTAGCGACAATCAGGCCGTTCTCGTACATCTCTGGGGGATACAGGGCAAGCTGCTCGCAGGAGATATAGACATTGGCATCGCCCTTGATATGCTTGGGGTCCAGCCCCAGCCCCGTGCCGCGTGTGACGGTGACACGGATGTAACCCTCCCGGTGGCCGTTGGCCCGAACGGTCTCTAAAATCGTCTGCCGCATCGTGTCCGGCGTCTCGGTCACGACGATGTTCAAGGCTTTGGCTGAATAGTAGAGCCGCGCAACGTGTTCGTCTAGTTTAAAGACCCGGCCTCCGTAGACCCGAATGCCTTCAAACAGGCCGTCGCCATACAGCAGGCCGTGGTCATAGAAGGGAAGCCTTGCCTCTTCCTTCGGGGTCAATATCCCGTTCAGGGACACAAATTGCTGCGCCATTCCGCCTGCCTCCAAGATGTTTGCCGCCAGTGCGGTATTGCCTGAGTATAGCGGCGGCGGCGGCGATTTGTCAAGGCAGCAACGTATCATCTGGCTCCGGTGCGGGTAAACTAGGCTATGTCACACACAGACCCGAATGAAGTCATTGATGAGTTTACCGGCGGCGGGCCGAGGGCCGACGAATGGCGGGAAATGCGCCGGGCGCTGGCCGGGCGGCAGGCGGGCCTCAGCCGCGAGCGCGAAGAAACCCACGACCCGGTGCGCCAGGCCGCGCTGGACAAAGAGCTGGTCGCGCTTGCCAAACAGCTCAGGACACTGGAAACGGAAGAAGTAGTGGCGCGGTTCGTGGAGGACTCGATTAAAGCCAGCCTCGCCCGTGCGCCGGATTTTGGGGACGACGAGGAGACGTAGCGCTTCAAAAACAAACCGCCGCCGGGTGCGGGGATACACCGGGCGGCGGCGACGGCAGAGGCGCGGGGAGACGCACTGCGCGGTTCGTAACTCTCACCGGTAATGGGAAACCGGCGACATATTTACTATATCACAGGTTGGGGCCGCTGTCAACCAGTTTGCCAATTTTATTTTTTAGAAGTCAGCGAGATCACAAATGTGCGGACGCTTTACACTGTATCACACACGCGAAGAAATTGAAGAACGCTTTGCCGCCGAGATGGTCCCGAACGTCGCCGCCGAAACTGAGCCGCGCTACAATATCGCGCCAACGCAAACCATCCTGGCCGTAACCGCGCTGCGGGGCGGGGCGCGGCTGCTGGACGGGTTTCACTGGGGCCTCATCCCGTCGTGGGCCAAAGACCCCAGCATCGGCGCTAAAATGATCAACGCCCGCGCCGAAACGCTGGCCGAAAAGCCGTCCTTTCGGACAGCGCTGTCCCGCCGCCGCTGCCTTATCCCCGCCGATGGCTTCTATGAATGGCAGGACGCCCCGCCCGCCGAAGGCAGTCCCAAAAAGCCGCCCAAAACTCCCATGCACCTGTCTCTCAAAGACAGAGGCCTGTTCGCGTTTGCGGGCCTGTGGGAAGAATGGCACGCCCCGGACGGCTCCCCGCTGCGCTCCTGCACAATTATTACCACATCGCCTAATGCCGTCGCCGCCCCCATCCATGATCGGATGCCGGTCATCCTGACGCCCGAAGATGAGGCCCTCTGGCTGGACCCGACCATCACCGACACCGCTTCTCTCCTGCCCCTGCTGCTCCCCTACCCCGCTAATTTGATGGACGCCTACCCCGTCTCCCGCGCCGTCAATACGCCGACCGTGGACGACGCGGGGCTGATAGCGAAAGTGGCCCCCTAGCCCCCAATAATGGGGGAACCGGAAAAGGCTGGGCCAAACCCGTAGGGGCGCTGCTTGCTGCGCCCTTTTTCTTCTGTGCCCCCTTCTTACTTTTCTCTCCTTGTCCGAAAGACATTTACCTGCCGGGGGGTTCCACACCCCCGGCTCTTCGGGAACTTGCCGCCAGACTACAAGCGTAACCAAGCCATGACCAAAAAGGAGTTTCCCATGTCCCCTCGCCTCCCGGCCCTGCTTGCCCTGTCCGCTGTCGTCTTCGCCGCCGCGCCCGCCTCGGCCCAGAAGCCGATTTACGCACTAACCGCGACTGAGCATACCGACAAAAAAACAGGCATTTCTACATCCACTCAAACTCTTCATAACCGACGCACGGGCCGGGTCATTTGGGTCCGACATTTTCCCAGCGCGGATAAAATTACATGGTCCAAAGACCGAAGGGCGGTGGTGTTTGAAACGAGTATTCTGGACAGCGACCGCCCCCGACACAAGTTTGACATCAAGTTAGCAATCTGGCAGGAAGGCAAAAAGGTTCAAGCCTTCTTTACTCGCCCACCTATTCACGCGGACTATGTGGAGGATATGTTCTGGTCGCCGGATACAAACTATTTGCTGGTTCGTGTCGGCGGCAGTGGGGAAGCCGATATAAATATGGGCCATCTCTATTGCTTGAACGTCAGAACGCATCAGGCACTTGCAGTGGGACTGCTCATTGGGCAAATGCAGTGGGCGGGAAGTAAGTGCGTCAAGTATTGGCCCATTGGGTTTGCTCATGGAAGCGACAATGGCTTTGATGGTATGAGGACTTACAAGTCTTCCAAGCCGCGCTTATGGCGGCTGCCGAAGGGTTTTTGAGGCGGGAGCGAGAACAGCAGAATATGAGGGCAGGGGCAAGCCCTGGCCCTACGGGTTTGGTTCCGTGTCTCGTCCTCATCCTTCCTTTAGGAAGGACCCTGCGAACGAGGAACGAGAGAGCAAGGTGGTAGGTCTCCGGCTCCCCCAGTATTGGGGGCGGGGGGTCAATTTTAATAATTCAGCCGCACGCCTGCCATAACCGGATGGTCGGTGTTGGCGGCAGACAGGTTCGTGTCCGTGATCTGGCCGTAGCCGACGAACACCGCCGTCTGGGGGGACAGGGCGAGGCTGGGTTCAATCCAGTAGTCCGCAAAGCCGCCGCGTCCGCCGTGGCCGCTGGCGAGGTGCAGGTCGGTTCGCAGGCTGATTTTGTGGCCGCGTGTGGCTCCGAGGTCGGTCTCACCCTGAATATCGGCGTCGTTTTTGTATTCGGACGCAAGCTGATGGACATGGACATAGTTTGCCAGCGTCACGGCCAGTTGGGTTCGCCCGACGAGCTTCTGGTAGCGCAGGGCCACCATGTCCCAGCTTCCCTGAAACAAATCCTCACGGTCGATATAGTGCGCGGACTGGTGGCGGACTAACAGAGACAGCGGGCGGACGCCGAGAAACTGGGTCGCGCCGACTTCAAATGTGCCGACAAGCCGCTGCGGGCGGAATGTGGAATGGTCGGCATCCTGCCCGGCTTCCACATCCACATCGGCGAAGCCATAAAGCGCCGAGTCGTGGACGCGGGCGAAGTTCACCGCCACGGTGTATTCGCCCTGGTAGCGGAACGTGTGCGTGGTCGGGTAGTAGCCAAGCCGCACCTGGCCGTGCGGGATGCCGAGCTTTGTGTCTAAGACCGGCAGGAGCGGCCCTTCAGGCGACTGGGCATGGGCGGCGGGGGCAAGGGCGCAGGCAAGCAGCGGAAGCAGGAGACGGGCGGAAAAACGCATAGGGTTCCTTTTTCGGAGTCCATTCGGGACAGGGGGCTGACTTGTGTTGTAACACAGGCGGCGGGGTTTGTCAACCGAAAACAGCGGAAAATACGGAAAACCACAAAGGCACAGCGTTTCAGGAAAGTCACCCCCGCCCCGGGATCGAGGCGGGGGAGGTCTTTCTACTTTTTTAATGCCGTTGCCACCGCCTCGGCCAGAGTCACGGTCGGACGGCCAATCAGGGAGCGCATATCCGCCGAAGAGCCGTTCAGGTCGCCATTGGCTGCGCCGATGTCAGAGTCCACGATCATCTCGACCAGCGGGCCAGGCAGGCCATAACCTTCCAGCACCTTTTGATACTCAGCCGGAGGCAGGTTCTGGTAGGTCACCGGCTTGCCGGACTGCGCGGCAGCCTCGGCGGCAAGCTCGGTCAGGGTGTACGGGGTGTCCCCGGCCAGCTCATAGATTTTGTTTTCCTGATCGGGCAAGGTCAGCACCGCCACCGCTGCCGCCGCGTAGTCTGCCCGACCCGCCGAGGCGTACTTCGCGTCTCCCGCCGCGCCCTGAATCGTCCCCTGCTCCACCGCTGACGCCAGCGACCCCGTCTGGTTTTCCAGATACCAGCCGTTGCGAAGAAACACAAACGGCAGGCCGGAGGCCCGGATCATATCTTCCGTCGCCTTGTGGACTCTGGCAAGCCCCAGCGTGGACGTGTCCGCCCGCAGCACACCGGTATAAGCCAGCAGCGAGACGCCTTCAGCGTGCGCGGCATCGACCACGGCCTGGTGCTGCACCGCCCGCGCATCGGAGCCTTGGCTGATGTCACTGGACGAGATCAGCAGCACTTTGTCCGCCCCGGCCAGAGCAGGCCGCAGCGTTTCCGGTCGGGTGTAGTCACCGGCCCGCACCTGCACGCCAAGCGCCGCCAGGTCGGCGGCTTTTTCGGGCGTTCGTACGACGGCGATAATTTCAGACGCGGGCACTGTTTTCAGCAGCCCGTCAATGACAAGACGGCCCAGTTGGCCCGTCGCTCCGGTCACAGCAATCATATTTCGCTCCTTTGGTGTCTGCGGTTCTTTTCAGGAAGTTGGTGACAACTCCCCAGCACTAAAGTGCGGGGCTTCTACGCTAACTAGTTAGCGACGCATTGTTGTCCCAATGCGTTTATGTTGACGGCGGCATTGATGTCTCGGTCTAACACCAATCCGCACATCGGGCAATGATGCCATCGCTCAGACAGTTTCTTTTTGGCCCTGTATCCACAGGCAGAACAGTCTTGCGAGGTGTGCGCAGGGTTGACGGCAACCACCAAACGACCGGCACTTTCAGCCTTCATCGTTAGGGCGCTGCGGAACTGCGTCCACGAAGCATCGGAAATAGATTTGGCAAGGCAGTGGTTCTGTACCATGCCCTTGACGTTCAACTTTTCAACTGCAATCACGCCAAAGCGGTTGACTAACTTGCGCGACTGCTGATGCACAAAGTTATGGCGGCGGTTCTTGACTCGCTCATGGACGCGCCGGACAACTTTCTTTGCAGCCTTGCGTTCCTTTGAGCCGTGTTTGGTTTTGACCTTGTCAAACTTACGTTGGGCTTTAGCAAGAGCCGTTTCTTCTTTGCGGAAGAAACGCGGGTTTTCGATGAACTCGCCATTGGACAGGGCGGCAAAGCTTTTCAGCCCAACGTCAATGCCCACAGACTTTATATTCTCAGGAAGACATTCTGCCTCATATTCGCAGGAGAGACAAACATACCATTTCTCGCCTTCTCGACCGACCGTGCAGGTTTTGATTGTGCCAGGGTGGAGGCGGTGTAGTTTGGCTTTCACCTGCCCGATTTTGGAAAGCGTGACTGTGCTTTGCCCGACGCTGTATCCGTCTTGCGGGTAGGTGATACTGTCGTATTGGCCTTTGCCTTTGAGTCTGGGGTAGCCTGGTTCTTCGCCATTTTTCACCCTGCGAAAGAAGGCTTGAAAGGCAAGTTCGACACGAACGGCGACATTCTGCAAGACTTGACTGTGTACCATTTTGAGTTCGGCATGGTCTGGCTTCCACGCTGTCATTGCCTTCTGCTGCTGGTACATCGTAGGCGACTTGCCTTGTGTTTCATAGCAGACGGTTCGCTGATGAACAAGGCTGTTATAGACATCACGGCAGACAGCCAGCGTCTCATTGAGCGTTCGCTGCTGCATATGATTGGGGTAGAGTCTGTATTTTACACTAATCTTGTTCACGTTTGCAGTATATTCCAATATAGTGTAAAATATATCTATCGAGACATCAATATAGCGAAAGGTATTTGTCGTCTTCGGAAAGACGAAGGGCTGTCTATCCCCAGTGCTAAAGCACGGGGCTTTTCGCCCTATCTGGTAATTTCTGGTAACTAAGGTATACTATCGGTAAAGGTGCTGTCAAGAGGGCACTTTTTCATCCCCTGGTTCCCTGAAAGTAACTCCATGATCCCTAACGCGCAAACGGTCGCACTCGTTGTCGCTTCTTACTCATCTCCCGAGCCAGAAGCCTCCCGAAACACCTCCGAAGGCTGCCCGCTCCGCGATATTTTAGACCGCGTCGGAGACAAATGGAGCGTCCTCGTGGTGGTGCTGCTGGGAGAAGGCACGCGGCGCTTCAGCGATCTGCGCCGGTCGGTGGACGGCATCTCGCAGCGGATGCTGACACACACCCTGCGCCAGCTCGAGCGCGACGGGCTGATTGGACGCACGGTGTACCCCTCGGTCCCCCTGCGCGTGGAATATGCGCTGACGCCGCTGGGGCGGACGCTCCTAGAGCCGCTGGCCGCGCTGGCGCAGTGGGCGGAAGAGCATCGGGAGATCGTGCTGACAGCCCGCGCCGCCTATGACGGGCGAGGCTAAACCATCAGCGTGTACAGCCCGGCTTCGGCGGGGCAAACGGGGTCATACAGCACCGTCACCGACTGGCCGACTTCAAACAGCCTCCACTGCTCCGCGCCGACCTGCTCTTCCCGCTCCTGGCCCTCGCCCCCCGCTGAATAGCCATAAGTCAGGAAGTACCGCGCCGCGTCCTCCACCTCCGTGCGCTTGTCCGTGATTGTCCCCACCGTCGCCAGCCCGTGCCGAAGCAGGTGCAGGTGACCGCGCAGCCAGAGCAGCAGGCGGCGGCCCAGACGCGCTGTGACCAGCAGGACCAGAACGCCGATAAACAGCAGCGTCGCAATCCGGTTACCCGGCGCGGCAGACCAGGGCTGGCTGAGAACCCCGCCAAACCACGGCGCACTGCGGACAGGCAGCGACTGCCCGAGATGAACAGCAGGAACGGGAGAGGGAAGCGCCCGCACCGGTCCCCCCGGCAGCGCTGGCCCCCCGGCCAGACTGATCCACCCCACGCGCTGAAGCGGGCCATGCGGGCCTGAGAGGGTGACGGTGTACCAGAGGCCGAGAGGAACAGGGGGGGCGTCTTTGTCCGGACCAGGCTGCGTTTCGATTTTGGTGACGGTTCCCGGCACGGTGCGGCCAGCCCCCGCCAGCCAGCCCAGCTTTCCGGCCTCCCAGACCGCACGCACGCCGCCCAGAGCAAACAGGCCAATCATTAAAACGGCCAGCGTCAGCAGCAGCGCCAGACGCGGCGGCAGCGAGTGGCGGCGCGGCGGCGGCGCGGCCAGCGCAGGTTCAATGCTGTGTGCACTCACCGTTTCCATGCGGGTTCCGCTCCTTGCAGTTGGTTTAAAAGTGCGGCAGCGCCAGGCAGGTCTGCTGCGCCGAGCGTCTTCAGCGCGTGCCAGAGGCGGGCGGCCTCGCCGCCCGTGAAGTCGCGGGCGGCAAAGTCTTCGTCCGGCAGGCAAAGACGGTACACGGGTATCCCCATTTGGGCCAGCGTCAGCACCGCCTGCAAATTGGCAAGGTTGGCCGGGCCGAAGGGAACATCAGCGACAACAACGCAGTCTGCCGACTGTGCCAGCAACGCGCTTTCGGCTAATGCCGCCGCATTCGGCGGCGAGAACGGTGCGGCGCGGGCGAAAGGAATGTTCAGCAGGCCGCACGTCTCGGCATCCGGGTCATGGGCGCTGAGCGCGGCCACGGTGACGGCAAAGCCTGCCGTGCGAAGCGCTGGCAGCAGCCTCGCTCCCGTGCCGCTGCCGCAGACGACGTGTATATGAGGCGCTTCGGGGCGTGGCGGGGGCAGAGGCTCCGGCAGAGGCACAATCAGCGGGCGGCCTGTGCCGGGGGCGGGGCGAACGCTGACGCGGAGGCCGTAGACTTCAAGCAGCGTTTCCGGCGTCAGCGCCTCGGCGGGCGTGCCCTGCGCGGCAATCCGGCCTTTGGAGACCAGCACGATTTCGTCGCACCACGCCGCCGCCAAATTGACATCGTGCAGGACGGCTAAAACGGCTTTGCCCTGTGTGTGCGCCAGAGAATGCGCCAGCGCCAGTGTCTCTGATTGATGCCGCAGGTCCAGATGCGAGGTCGGCTCATCAAGTAGAAATATATCAGTCGCCTGTGCCAGTGCGCGGGCGAAAAGAACCCGCTGCCGCTCGCCGCCGGACAGCGTCGGTACAATGCGCTCGGCAAGGTCGGTCAGGCCAACGGCGGCCAGAGCGTCCGTGACAATTTGTTCATCCCAAGCAGTTTCGGCGGCAAATGGGCGGCGCGGCAGGTGCGGCGACCGTCCCATGCGAACGACTTCGCGGACAGTGAAGTCTAAAGAGACCGCCGTTTCCTGCGGCATGACCGCGAGGTACTGCGCGGCGTCTCTGGCTCTCAGGTCGGCATACAGATCGCTGCTATTCAGAAGCACCGTGCCCTGCGCCGGACGCAGAGCGCGGGACAGCGCCCGCAGAAGTGTGGATTTGCCGGAGCCGTTCGGGCCGACAATACCCAGAAACGTGCCGGGGCGCACTGTCAGCGAGAAGTCCCGCAGGACGGGCGGGCCGCCGGGCAGGTAGACCATTTCCAGCGCCACGGCTCGCAGCTCGATTGGTTTTGATGCATGGCTCACGGCCTATTGTAGCAGAAGATCGCCCGTTTCTTAGGGGACAAAAAAAGACAGTAAAAATGCAGGAAGGAAAACAGAGCGGCCCTGTCGAACTAAAGAGGACAGTGTCAGTGCGGACACAGCAGCAGCCACGCAGAACTTCGCGGGATCAAGCAGCGCATGACCACAACAGCCAACCATTATTCAGGAGCGCCGGATGCCCCGGACGCCGGAGGCGCTGCCAGAGCTGTCGTCGCCGAGACGGTCGGCTCCTTTGTCGACGACTTCGCCTCCTATATTAACCGCCTCACTCGAACCAAGCTGCTCACCGCCGCTGAAGAAAAGGCGCTGTCGCGCCGCGCCCGTTACGGCGACCTGATGGCGAAAGAGCGCCTGATTGAGGCCAATATGCGGCTCGTGGTGTCCATCGCCAAAAATTACATGGCGAGCGGCATTCCCCTGGAAGACTTGATTCAGGAAGGCGCGATTGGCCTGATGACCGCCACCGAACGCTTTGATCCACGTATGGGCTACCGCTTTTCCACGTATGCAACCCAGTGGATACGGCAGAGCATCGGGCGGGCCATCGACAACAAGGCCAAGTCCATCCGCCTGCCCGCGCATATCTCCGAGTCCCTGCGTAAAATTGAAAAGTCGCGGGCTGAGCTGATGCGCCTTCTGGGGCAGGAGCCAACCACCGAAGAAATCGCCGAACACGCGGGCCTGTCGCTCAAAAAAATGAACAGCCTGCTGCAAACGACGCAGGACCCTATCTCGCTGGACATGACTGTCGGCGACGATGACAGCACTTCCCTGGGCAGCCTCATTTTAGACCGCAGCGCCCCCAACCCACAGGATGAGCTGATCGCCCAGGAGATGCGCGGCGAGATTGAAGCGATTTTGGATACGCTCGACGAGCGCGAAAAAATCATCATGCGGAAACGCTTCGGCTTTGACGAGGACGACAAATCCGTCCTGCAGCAGATCGGCGACGAACTGCATATCTCCCGCGAGCGTGTCCGCCAGATCGAGTCCCAGGCCCTGCGAAAACTGCGCTCCGCCGCCCGCAAAAAACGCCTGCGCGACTATTTGCAGTCGTGAGCGGTCACCGGATTTGAAGAAACTTGTGCGTCTGCAGCGACAGCCGCAGGAGCGTCGGGTACGCCTGCACCGCCTCCACGCACAGCGCCACGGCGGCGGGGTTCAGAGCATTGGGCTGAACAAACGTTGTTCGCCCGTGCTGCCGCACCCCCTCTAACGCCCGCGCCAAATCTGCCTCGTCATCCACCACGTATTTGAATTCGCGGGCGTTCGCCTCATACCACGGGGCCAGACGCCCGCCCTGCGGCTGCTTGGGCGACACCGTCACATGATCCACGCCCCAGTCGGGCCGGGGCCGCGTCCCATTGGTCTCCATCTGGAGCGAATATCCCCGCGTGTGCAGCAAATCGCAAATCGGCTGCAAATCGTGAATGGTCGGCTCCCCGCCCGTGAAGCACACCCACCGGCAGTCGCCCCCCACCCGCGCCACTTCGTCCGCTAACTCCTGCGGCGTGTACGTGTCTTTGACGCGAAAGTCCGTGTCGCAGAACTCGCAGGCCAGATTGCACCCGGCAAAGCGCACAAACACCGTCGCCTGCCCCGTGCGCCCGCCTTCGCCCTGCAGCGAATAAAAAATCTCCACCACCGGCAGCCGCCCTGCTTTGACCACCGCCATCGCTTCGCGTGTCGCTTCGGCAGGGTCCGGCGTCGCGCCGAGGTAAGGCTTGCCGGAAATCGTTTCAATCATTCCTCTATTGTACCCGAACCCTTTTGCCCTGCGTTCCCGTTAAAGACAGCATGACACCTGAGAGCAATCAAAAACGCCCCAAACGCTCGTGGTCACGCGGCGAGAAGCTGCTGATTATTGTCCCGGTCTTGATTGCCGCGCTGGCTTTGGGCGGATTTTTCTGGAACCGGGCCACCAACACGCTGCCCCCGGCGGAGCCGCCCCATCCCATGCCCGCCATCAACGCCCGCGATTATTACATCGCCGCAACCAATGCGCTGGTGGAGAACAATAAAATTGAATATGCCAACGCGCTTTGGACCATTAGAACAAAAACTGCCGATCCAAAGCACCCTTTTTATTCACTTGTAGTTAAAGAGAAACTTGTCGACGAAAACGCTTCTGCCCTCCGGCTTCTGTACCTGGGGTTTCAGTACCCCTATCAGCAACCACCTGTGTTGTCTTTTTATGTTCCCGACCAACTTCTCCAAAACATTCAACCACTCGCTCAACTCCTATCGCTGAAAGGGCAAGTAAAGGCAGCACACAAAGATTGGAGCGGGGCCGTAGATGCTGATTTAGATGCTGTGCAGATAGGCGAAACTTTGCCGCGTGGCGGGGGACTGGATGCAATGCTGACGGGCGAGCAATGCCAGTTCATAGGCCGTGGACATATTTGGAGCACCGTGCCCCACTTATCTGCCTCGGATGCACAAACTGCGAGGCGGCGATTAGAAGCTATTCGTAAATTTCATGTGCCATATGCTCAGGTTTTGCTGGAAGAAAAAGCGGCTACGCAAGTTAGCCTCTGTAATTTTATGAAGAAACCAGACTGGATAAACCAGATCAACGCTGGGATTAATTTGAGTGCCCCTACACTTCTGCATGACCCACAGGAATGGGCCAAAGAAATCGAAGCGACATCGTATGTTCGGCTTATTGGTAAATCAGGTGTGCTTCGTAACCACGCGCAATGGATGGATAAAATGATCACGCAGGACCATCTGCCGTATGCAGCACATCTCGTCCCGCCGCCGATACCTAAAGATATTGTCAATCAATCGCTCTTACAAGGTTACAGCAAATCACGCTTCTACGAGGTAAATACCGATACACAAAACGCCCTATTGGTGACGACGCTGGCATTGCAAGCCTACCACCAAGACTATAAAGCGTACCCGACAACACTCGATGCCCTCATGCCAGGCTATTTGAAAGCCATGCCGACAGACCCATTCGCGCTTTCGGGGCCGCTTCAGTACAAGCCCACTGGCACAAAGTATAGGCTATACAGCGTGGGGCCGGATGGGAAAGACGACAGTGGCAAACCAATTTTCGCCAGCACATTGTCAGTTCCGACAAGTATTAAAATGGATGACGGGCGCTTGTGGGTGGAGTCAAGCAGCAGAGGCGACGTTGTTGCGGGAGTGAACACCAGATGAAAACACAAACAAAACGCCCGTGGTCACGCGGTGACAAGATGCTGGTGATCGTCCCCACCGTCCTGGTTGTCTTAGCGCTGGGCGGGTTCCTCTGGAACAGGGCTGCCAACACGTTGCCTGCATCTCTGCCGCCACCCCACTTCATGCCTGCCGTGAATGCCCGTGACTACTACATCACGGCCACCAATGCGCTCGTGGACAACGCCAAAATTGAGTACGCGGTCAGCCCCTGGCCCCCTCACGGCCTGCATGGTGTCGGGTCTTCTCCCGATGATCATTTTTATTCGCTGGCCGCCAAAGAAAAGCTGGTGACGGAGAACGCCCCGGTCCTGTCACTTCTGCATCAGGGGTTTCAGTATCCGTATCAGGAGGTTGCGACGCGCTCCTTCAGCACCACTTATCCACACTACCAGAAGTTCCGGCAACTGGCCCGGTTACTCTCTCTGGACGGACAGGTCAAGGCCGCGCATGAGGATTGGAGCGGGGCCGTCAGTGCCGAACTCGACGCGGTGCAGATGGGCGAAACCATGCCGCATGGCGCAGGAGTTTTAGGAATGCTGGTCGGCGTCGCCTGTCAGGGGATTGGCCGCAAGCACGTTTGGGAGGCTGTGCCGAATCTCAGTGGCCTGGAAGGGCAAGCGGCAGCGCGAAGGCTGGAAAACATTCGCACGGCTCATGTTTCCTTTGCGGACACGATGCTGAAAGAAAAGTGGGGGATGCAAGCCAGCCTCCGGGAGCTGATGGCAAAGCCCAACTGGTCCTATACACTGATCCCTGCGATTAATGGAACCAATCCAACTAGTTCGCAAGCGTGGGCACATTCTGCGTATCTTCAAGTGCTTGGCAAAAAGCGTATTTTGACGACGAACGCGCAGTGGATGGACCAGGCTATCGCGCAGGCGCATCAGCCTTATGCCGCGCACCTGCCACCGCCGCCTTGGCCTGGAGACCAGGTTAATATGACGCTGCTGCCCGCGTACAGCAAAGTACGGCTGAACGAGGTGAGTAGCGACACGCAGAACGCGCTGCTAGTCACGGCACTGGCGCTCCAAGCCTATCATCAAGACCAAAAAGCGTACCCGGTGACTCTGCCTGCTCTTGTGCCTGGCTATCTCAAAGCCGTGCCGACCGACCCATTCACCCTGTCTGGGCCGCTTCGGTACAAGCGCACTGGCGCAACGTATGTTCTGTACAGCGCCGGGCCGGATGGCAGAGACGATGGTGGCAGAGCCATTTTTGACACGACAAAGCCCTCGCCGAGTCCCGGCAGCACAAACGATGAGCGGCGCGGCGTTTCGGAAAATAGCACCGGCGATGTTGTCGCGGGGGTCAATGTGACCTGGGGAAACCCTTAAAAAGCCCCCGCCGGACGGCGGGGGCTTTTTGTTATCCGTTCCAGGGGTGGGCTTTGTTTTTGGCGGGTTCGGTCGGGTCGCCGCCCTGGCCGGTCTCATCGGCAGAGCGAGTGGCGTCGGGGTCGACGTCGCCCATCGGCAGCTCGTCGCCTGCCGTGGTGGTATCGTCTGTTGTGGTGTTGGGGATGGGGCCGTCTGCCGAGGGGATAATCTCCACACCATTGAGCGAATTGGAGTTAAGCGTTTCCATCAGTTTCGCCTCCTGGCTTGTCGGTTTCGCCGCCCGCACGGGGGCCGGGGTAACCTTCCTGGCCGTGGGACAGATCAGAGGCGCTTTGCGCGGGAGCATCTTTGCCGCCGGGGGCATCGGCATTGCCGGTCGCGGTGTTGTTGGGGTCCGGGGTCTGCGAGGGGGCATCGGGCGCGGTCGGGGTGTCTTTAGCGAGTTCCATAGTAGGTTTCCTGTCTGACAGCAGGATACCCGCCGGGGGGCGGGGGGCAAACGCGGAGGTTCGCGCCAGGGGACCTACCGCCTTGCTTCGCAGGGTCCTTCCTAAAGGAAGGATTAGGACAAACTAAGTAAGCCTTCTGCTAGATTCTGTATCTTCCCTTTAGGGAGGAACCTGCGAAGCAAGGAAGGTAGGTCGCCGGTCTTATCTTTCCCGCGTCAGCGCGTAGTCGGCGAGGGCGTGCAGGGAATTGCGGTATTCCGACGCCGGCAGGGCTAGAAGCGCCTCCTGTGCCAAGGCGACGTAGCGGCGGGCGGCGGCGGCGGTGCGCTGGAAGCCGTCGTGATGCTCAATAGCGGCACGGACGGCGGCGATTTCCGTTTCGGTCAGCGCCTCGGGTTCTTCCAGAATGCGGAGCAGGTCGGCCCGCTCGGTGTCGGACACGTCCCGCAGGGCAAGAATCAGCGGCAGGGTCATCTTGCCTTCGCGCAGGTCGCCGCACAGCGGCTTGCCAGTCTTGACGGGGTCGCCGGTGTAGTCCAAGAGGTCATCGGCAATCTGGAAGGCCAGGCCGCAGTTCAGGCCATAAGAGGTTAGCGCGGCGACCTGGGCGGGCGGCGCATCGGCCAGCATCCCCCCGACTTCGCAGCAGCCCGCGATGAAGCCTGCCGTCTTTTTGGCGATGATCGTGAGGTAGGTTTCTTCCGACGTGTCCACGTCGCCTTTGGCCGTGATTTGCAGGACTTCGCCTTCGCTCAGGCCGACGGTGACTTTGGAAAAGACACGGATGACGTCAATGCGGCCCTCGCCAGCGGCCAGATAAATGCTTTTTGCCAGCAGGTAGTCGCCCACCAGCACGCTGATCTGATTGCCGAACGTCGCATTGGCGGTCGGCTTGCCCCGGCGCTCGGCGGAGCCGTCTACCACATCGTCGTGGATCAGCGAAGCCATGTGGATCAGCTCGGCAGCAGCTCCCGAAGCATGAACGGTATGGGCGGGGAATGCACCGCAGGCAGCACGGGCAGCGAGAGTAACGAGGGCGGGGCGGAGGCGCTTGCCGCCTGCCGAGAGCGTATGTCCGGAAATCGCGTAGGCCGCACGGACGTCCGAGCGGATTTCATCGCCCAGCAGGGCCTCAATGGCGGTCAGGTCTTCCGAGACGCAGTCCAGAAAATGCACCCGTGCGGGAGCGGCAGGCTTGGCAGTCGTTAATTCAGCAGTGGCTCCCATAATTTATTGTTCCTAATCTAAGCGGTGTCGGGCTTGACGCCGACATGAACGCACACCAGTCCAAACGTCAAATCCACCCAGCGCACCTCTGTCAGACCCGCGTCCCGCATCCGGGCGGCAAGGCGAGCGCGAGTATCAAAGCGTTTCATCGATTCGGGCAGGTAAGCATACGCATCCGGCCGCCCGCTGATCGTCCCGCCCACGGTTGGCATGATATATTTTGCGTGCAGCTCGTACAGCGTGTTGAGCAGGCCGGGCGGCGGCTGCGAGAACTCCAGGCACACGACCCGCCCGCCCGGCTTCAGCACCCGCGTCATTTCCCGAAACGCCCGGTCCCGGTCGGCCACGTTGCGGATACCGAACGCGACGGTCACGGCGTCAAACGCGCTGTCCGCGAACGGCAGCCGCACCGCGTCTCCCTGCACTTGATCCGAGTGGGTGCGCTCAAACCGGCCTGCCCCGGAGCGCAGCATTGGGAGTGAAAAATCAGCGCCGATCACCTGCCCGGTCGGCCCCACGGCCTCCCGCAGCGGCACGGTCCACTCTCCCGTGCCAGAACACAAATCCAGCACGGAGTCCCCAGCACTGAGCAGGGCGCAGCGGGTCGCAAACGTGCGCCAACTGCTATGAATACCCGCCGACAGCAGCGAGTTGAGAAAATCGTAGCGCGGGGCGATGTCGTCAAACATCTGCCGCACGAATCGGGCCTTCTCGTCTTCGGTAACGGGCCTGTCTAATATATCAACCCCGGACGGGGCCAGTGTAGTTCCCATTTGGCTCTGTCAAACTTCTAAAAAGCATATAAAAAGCGGACTTTGTGAAAAATCCCGCAAACTCTTGTTAAATTATACCCACAAGCAAGGGAACTGTCAACGCGGGCGGTTAAGTACCTGAATATGCTATCATACAGCAGACGCAGACTATCTTTCCCCGAGAACAAACTCTATGAACATAACCATGCACGCCACGACTATTGTGGGCGTTAAAAGAAACGGCAAGGTCGCTATCGCCGGTGACGGACAGGTGACGCTGGACAAAACCGTGATGAAGAACACGGCCCGTAAAATCCGGCGGCTGTATCAGGGCAAAGTGCTGGCGGGCTTCGCCGGAAGCGCCGCCGATGCGATGGCCCTGGCCGACCGCTTTGAGGAAAAGCTGGAGGCGGCCAGCGGCAACCTGCCGCGTGCCGTGGTCGAGTTCGCCAAAGAATGGCGCTCGGACCGCGTCCTGCGCCGCTTCGAGGCACTGATGATTGTGGGAAACCCGGAGTACCTGCTGGTCGTCTCCGGCGACGGCAACGTGCTGGACACCGACGACGGCATTGCCGCCATCGGCAGCGGCGGCCCGTATGCTCAGGCGGCGGCCAAAGCCCTGCTGGAAAACACGGACTTGTCGGCCAAAGAGATTGCTGAAAGAGCTTTGCACATCGCCGCTGACATTTGTATCTACACAAACAGCAACATTGTGGTGGATGAGCTATGAAGAAGCTCACCGCCCATAAGATCGCCCCCCCCGCCCCCACTTCTGGGGGAGCCAGAAAGGTCCGAGCAGGGGCAGGGCTTGCCCCAGCCCTTCTTGTCCGCGCCGGTTCCTCTCCTAAATCCGGCTCCCCCAGAAGTGGGGGCGGGGGGGGCCTCCTGCTCCTGCTTCTCGCCTTGCCGCTCACCGCACACGCCCGTGACGCTAAAGCGCCCAAAGACGCACCGCCCGCCATGCCGCGTGTGCAGGCGCAGGCGTTCGCGCTGGGCTATGCCCTGCGGACGGCAGACACGCGGGCGCGGGCTTTCACACAGTCCGTGGAGCAGCTTCGGTCGGTGGACGACGACGCGCAGGCCGGAGCGGAGGTGGCCCGGTTAAGCCGCAATTCCGTGGCCCTGCGGCTTTCGGAGAAAACTGCCTATGCACAGGTCGCCGCGCAGCTCAAACGCATGGGTGCCCCCGAGTCGCTGCAAACCTGGGCGAGCGGCACTGTGGCCGGGCTGACTGCGCCGGTGGTGCCGACCAAAGATGCCAAAGAGCTGGAAAAGAAAGAACCGGACACCGCACAGGTGCTGTCTACGCTGGCCGAGCTGCAAACGATTAATGCAGGCACGAAAAGCCGTCAGCAGTCGCTCACCACCTGGCTGGCCCTGACCGGCGGCAAAGTGGCCGTCTGGTCCGCCGAAACGGGAGCCTACACCGCCGACCTGCATCGGGCGGCGACCGGCAATCGGGGCGCTCTGCCATCCGGCGCGGCCCGCGCCCTGCTGGTTCATGCCCCCGCCGATGCCCCTGCGGCCACGCGGCAGGCCGTGGCGGATTTGATTCCCACCGGCGGCGGCAACCTGCAGGCGCTGGCGACCGTGCCGCCGGCAGATTTCACGCCCGAAAAGCTGGCGCGGGTCTGCGGCACGCTGCTGAGTTTGTACGGGGCCAATGAGTTATCGGCGACGCTGGACGAAGCCGCCAAAGACGGCGAATAAAAAGACGGCATATAGAGATTGGGTATACTTTGATTATGGCTGAGATGGAAGAAATGACACCGCGTCAGATTGTCGCGGAGCTGGATAAATATATTGTCGGGCAGCAGGCTGCCAAGCGAGCGGTTGCTATTGCCCTCCGCAACCGCTACCGGCGGCGGCGGCTCGGCGATGACCTCCGGGACGAAGTCAACCCCAAGAACATTCTGATGATCGGCCCGACAGGCGTTGGCAAAACCGAGATTGCGCGGCGGCTGGCAACGCTGGCTCATGCACCGTTTGTCAAAGTGGAGGCGACCAAGTTCACTGAAGTCGGCTATGTCGGGCGCGACGTGGACTCCATGGTGCGCGATCTGGTGCAGGCATCCCTGCGGATTGTGGAAGCGGAAAAGCTGGCCGAAGTCAAAGACGAGGCCGCCGAGCGGGCCGTAGACCGCGTGGTGGACCAAATGCAGCCGAAGCGTGAGCCGAAGCCGGTGCGTTTGAAGATGCCGAAGCCCGGCAGCGGCGAAAACCCGATGGATATGCTGGCGCAGATGTTCGGTGGCCCCACGCAGGCTACTCCCACAGCCCCGGAAGCCGCAAGCGATGGGGAAGACACCGAGGCCGCCGAAAGCGACAGCGACAAGCGCAAGCGCGAACAGGAAAGCCGTGTCCGCGAGCGCCTGCGGGGGCAGATTGCGTCCGGCGTCAAAGACGGCGACAGCATTGAGATTGAGATTGAAGAAAGCGGCCCGCCGCCATTCATGCAGGTCATTTCCCCGATGGGCGGGGGCGGCGGCATGGACGACGGCGGCGGGATGGATATGCAGGGGCTGTTTGGCTCGATGATACCTAAAAAGCGCAAGAAGCGCACCCTGACGATCAAAGAGGCGCGGGAGCATTATGCGAACGAAGAAGCGCAGGCGCTGATTGACCGCGATGCCCTGACCCGCGAGGCGGTGGCGCGGGCCGAGCAGTCCGGCATTATCTTTGTGGACGAAATGGACAAAATCGCCGGGCGCGGCGCGGGCGGCTCCTCCGGCGGGCCGGACGTGTCCCGCGAAGGCGTTCAGCGCGACATCCTGCCGATTATCGAAGGCAGCACGGTTCAAACGAAGTATGGACCCGTCAAGACTGACTTCGTGCTGTTTATCGCCGCAGGCGCATTCCACCTGTCCAAGCCGTCGGATTTGATCCCGGAGCTTCAGGGCCGCCTGCCCATCCGTGTGGAGCTGGAAAGCCTGACCCGCAGCGACTTCCAGCGCATTCTGACCGAGCCGCGCAACGCGCTCATCAAGCAGTACACGGCCCTGCTCGCCACCGAAGGCGTCGAATTAGAGTTCACTGAGGACTCCATCGCCGAACTTGCCCGCGTCGCCGCCGATGTCAACGCGCAGATGGAAAACATCGGCGCTCGCCGCCTGCACACGATCATGGAGAGGCTTTTAGATGACCTGTCGTTTGAAGCCCCGGACTTAGAAGACAAATACAAAAAGATCGACGCCGCCTATGTCCGCGAAAAGCTGGATGACATCGTCAAAGACGAAGACCTGAGCCGGTACATTTTGTGAGTTTATTTGAGGGAAATCAGCCGATGAAAACTTGTACGATTGGACTAACGCTTTGTGGCTTGTTGTCTGCTGCGACAGGACAAGCGCAGACCCCACAGGTTACGGCGGCTCAGTGGAACAAAAGCGCAACTGTCAAAAATGGGGTTTTGACCTATGAATGGATAACACCCAAACCGCATTTAGGACTGTTAGTACATCAGTCAATGGCTAGTTACGACAGCCATATGGCAAAGACAATACTGACACCGGCACAGCTCACTTGGGTCAGGCAATGGGAGCAGCAGTACCAGGTATTTTCTCTGCCACGTCACTATCCAAAGCCGCGCCGTGTTTCATATTATGGAAAGGGCTACACTAGGAGCCTCAGCATACAACAGAAAAACCACTTTTTGACAAGCACTTGGTATGAAATGGATGATCATGCGGCGAGAGCGAATGCGGCATGCAGCGCATTCTTCACTTGGGCGGAGCATCAGACGATGGGGCATTAGTTTTTCGGGTACTATACAGTTATGATAACCGTGCGGATGCTGTTTTTTGCCCACTTGCAGGATGTGGCGGGGGGGCAGGAGCAGGCCCTGACGCTGCCCGACGGTGCGACGGTGCGAGAGGCGGCAGACGCGCTGGCGACGCGGGCGACGGGATTTGAGAACTTGCTGACACACACGCGGGTGGCGGTCAATGCCGAGTTTGCGGACGCGGACACGGGGCTGAAAGACGGCGACGAAGTGGCCTGGATGCCGCCGATGAGCGGGGGCAGGCGATGAGTGAGACGGTGCCGCTGCTGACGCGGGAAAGAATTGATATAGAGGCCCTGAGCCAGGCTGTCGAAGGGCCGGGGGCCGGGGCAGTGGTGACGTTTGCGGGCAATATCCGGGACACTGCGCGGGGCCGGGATGTACTGTATTTGGAATATGAGGGCTATGAGCCGCTGGCGGAAAAAGAGTTGGCGTCGCTGGTAACGCAGACGCAGCAGCGGTGGGATGTCAAATGCGCCGTGCAGCACCGGCTGGGGCGGCTGGAAATTGGGGAATGCAGCGTCGGGGTCGCCGTGGCCTCGCCGCATCGGGGCGAGGCGTTTGAAGCCTGCCGATGGCTGATGGATACGCTCAAAGAGACGGTTCCGATCTGGAAACGGGAGTATTTTGTCGGCGGCGCACACTGGGTAGAAGGTCCCGGCACGGTTCCGATTGAACCCGCCGCGAAGAAGTTAGAAGCAGGATCATGATCGAGAGCAGTCCCGAACGGCTTCTGTCCACAGAGTTATCCGAAGTGGAAGCCCCGGAAGCAGCCCCGCCTACCGTCCTTGTTCGCCGGATGCGGCTGGAAGATATTGAACATGTCTCGCGTCTGGAGCGCCGCTGTTACACCCTGCCGTGGAGTTCGAGCGCCTACGTGACCGAGGTGGGCAACCCGTCGGCCTACTACATCGTGGCAACTCACACGGACAACACGGTTATCGGCTACGCCGGGATGTGGGTAGTGATGGATGAGCTGCATATTACAACGATTGCCGTGGATCCGAGCCAGCGCGGGCGGCGCATCGGCGAGCGGCTGCTGCTGGATTTGACCGAAGAAGGCATCAAGCGCGGGGCCTCGCGGGCGACGCTGGAAGTGCGGGAGCGAAACACTGTCGCCCGGCGGATGTATGAGAAGTACGGCTTTGAAGATGTTGCCGTCCGCAAGAATTACTACAGCGACAATGGCGAAAACGCGATCATCATGTGGGCCAATGACCTGACGCTGCCGCCATATCAGGCCATGCTCGCAAACTTTAAATCTCAACTGAAACCCTCACCCAATTTAGAGAGCAGGACATCGTAATGCCCCAGGGAATTGACCTTCTCCCCGCCGTTCGCCCCCAGGAACGGATATATGACGCCCCCGACGAGACCACCGAGCGGACTCCGCCCGGACGGACCGGGCCGTATATGGTGATTTTGTACAACTGCGAGTGCCACACGTTTGAAGAGGTGGAAGAGCAGCTTCAAAAAGCGACGGGCTGCACACAGGAAAAGGCCGAGGCGCACGCGCAGGAAGTCCACGAAAAGGGCCGCTCCATCGTCTTCTCCGGCTCCGAGGTGGAATGCGAAAAAGTCGCCAACATTCTGCGTCAGATTCGCCTGCAAGTGGAGACGGACCGCTCGGCGTGAACCTGATTTCCCCCACCCTCCCGGAGATCGTCACCGAAATCCCTGGCCCAAACTCTCGCGCCCTGGCGGGGGACCTGCGCCGCGCCGAAAGCCCCAATGTCACCTACCTGGCCCCGGATTTCCCGGTATTCTGGGAAAAAGCCTCTGGCTGCCTCGTGTGGGATGCCGACGGCAACCGCTTTCTGGACATAACTTCGGCCTTCGGCGTCGCCTCGGTCGGGCATGGACATCCCCGTGTGGTCGCAGCAGTCCACGCCCAGGCCGATAAGCTTCTGCACGGCATGGGCGATGTTCATCCGTCAGCCGTCAAAGTCCGGCTTTGTGAGCGTATCGCTTCTCTGGTTCCCCTGCCCGACGCGCAGGTCATTCTGGGGCTGAACGGCGGCGACGCCGTGGAAGCGGCCTTGAAAACTGCCATGCTGGCGACGCGGCAGCCCGGCGTGCTGGCCTTCGAGGGCGGCTACCACGGATTGACTTACGGCGCTCTGGATGTGACCGCTCGCGCCGATTTCCGCACTCCCTTCCGCCCGCAGATGGGGGGCTTTACCAAACATCTGCCCTATAGCTGCCCCCTTGATGCCGTCAGACTGCATCTGCATGAACATCGGCCCGGCGCGGTGCTGGCCGAGCCGCTTCAGGGCCGGGGCGGCATTGTGGTCCCCCCACCGGGCTGGCTGGTGGGCCTGCGTCAGCTTTGCACCGAGATGGACACGCTGCTGATTTTAGACGAAATCTTCACCGGCTGGGGCCGCACGGGAACCCGGTTCGCGTGCGAGTTTGAGGGGGTCGTACCGGATATTCTCTGCGTCGGCAAAGCGATGGGGGGCGGCCTGCCGCTGTCGGCGTGCGTGGCCTCCAAAGCCCTCATGGCGTCCTGGGGCGAGTCCACGGGCGAGGCACTGCATACCAGCACGTTTTTAGGCAACCCGCTGTCCTGCGCGGCGGCGCTGGCGGCATTGGATGTGCTGGAAGAGGAGCAGTTGGCCGAGCGAGCCGTGCGAATGGGAGCCGTCTTTGGCGACGGCCTGCGGGCGTTACAGGCGGCTTTCCCGAAAAAGATTGTGGACGTGCGCGGGCGCGGCCTGATGCTGGGCATCGAGATGGCCTCCCCGGAAACGGCCCTGCCGCTGGTCCCCGCTGCCCTGCGCCAGGGCCTGATCGTGCTGCCTGCGGGCGACGGGCGCGTGCTGGAGTTCGTGCCGCCGCTGGTGATTACCGAGGAGCAGATTGACTGGTGCCTGCAGACGCTTTCGTCTCTGCTGGCAGAACAAGATTGATGAATACATCACTCACAATCGATGGCTCTTACGGCGAAGGCGGCGGGCAGACCCTGCGGACAAGCCTCACACTGGCTGCGCTGACGGGCCGCGCTGTGACACTCACACGCATTCGGGCGGGCCGGGAAAAGCCGGGGCTGAAAGCGCAGCATCTGGCCGCCGTCCGTGCGGCGGCGGCGGTGTGCGCGGCGACAGTTGAGGGCGCAGAGATTGGCTCCACGCAGTTACTGTTCACGCCGAACGCCCCGGTCGCCAGCGGCGTGTACCATTTCGACATCGGCACAGCGGGTGCGGCCACACTGGTGATGCAGACGCTTCTGCCTTTACTCGCCCTGGCCGATGGCTCCTCACGGGTGACAGTGACAGGCGGCACACATGTTTCGTTTGCGCCTCCGGCGGAGCATCTGACCGAAGTATTTTTGCCGCTGGTCGCCGCGCAGGGGCTGGACGCCGAAATGACGCTGGGGTCCTACGGCTTCATGCCACGCGGCGGCGGGTCTTTGACGCTGACCACACCGGGCAGCTCCTCCCTGCGGCCCTTCACGCTGACAGAGCGCGGGCCAATTCAAAGCGTCACGGCCTATATCTTAATCTCCGGCCTGCCCGCCGAAGTTGGCAGGCGCGGCGCGGCAGCGGTGGAAATGGCCCTGCGCGGCCTACCGCTGACGGTCTCCGTGCGCGAGGTGCCGTCGCCTGGCGCGGGCGCGGCAGTGGTGCTGATTGCGGAGTGTGAAGGCAGCCGGGCTGGATTTTCGGCGCTGGGGCAGCGGGGCCGCCCGATGGAGGCAGTTGCCGGGGAAGCGTGTGCTGCCCTCAAAGACTGGCTGAACAGGGAGGCCGCCTGTGAGGAGCATCTGGCGGACCAGTTGGTTTTGCCTGCCACTCTCGCCTCCGGCACAAGCCGCTGGACCACGGCGCGGGTCACGGATCACCTGCGGACGGTGCTGTGGGTCGTGCCGCAGTTTCTGGGTGTGGAAGCGGCACTGACCGAGCGCGACGACGGAAGCGGCGAAGTAGCAGTCAAGGGAATAGGAAAGAACGCATGAGAAATTGGGCAAGACTTGCGGCTCTGCTGGGACTGGGTATTTTTGGAACGGCAGCGGGGGCGCAGGCGGATGAGGGAATGTGGCTGTATAACGACCTGCCCACGGCCCAAATTCAGCAGAAGTATGGGGTGACCCTCACCCCCGCCTGGGCGGAGCATCTGCAAAAAGCCTCGGTGGCATTTATTGGCATCGCGTCCGGCTCCTTTATCTCCGCAGACGGGCTGGTGATGACCAACCATCATGTCGGCCTGGACACGCTGCAGGACCTGAGCACCGCCGCGCATGACTTCGTTCGGGACGGCTTTCATGCCGGCACCCGCGCTGAGGAGCGCCGCGCCCCCCATTTGCAGGTGGAAACACTGGACAGCATTCTGCCTGTCACCAACCGCGTACAGGCCGCCGTCACGCCTGTAATGACGCCCGCGCAGGCGCTGCTCGCTCGCCGCGCCGTGATTGCCGCGATGGAGAAAGAATCACAGGCCAAGTCCGGCCTGCGGAGCGAAGTGGTAACGCTGTTCGGCGGCGCACGCTTTGATTTGTACCGCTATAAAAAGTACAATGATGTGCGTCTCGTGATGGCCCCCGAGCAAAACATGGCCTTTTTCGGCGGGGACCCGGACAACTTTGAGTACCCGCGCTACGACCTGGATATGTGCTTTTTCCGGGTCTATGAAAATGGCAAACCGGCGAAAGTCAAAGACTACCTGCGCTGGAGCCGTGCCGGCGTGCAGACGGGCGAGCCGGTGTTTGTGTCCGGCCATCCCTACCACACCGCCCGGCTGGACACCGTGGCCGACCTGGTGCTGGACCGGGATGTGCGGCTGCCGCTGGCGCTGAATACCCTGCGCCGCCATGAAGTGCTGCTGGCGGCATGGGGGGCACGTCTGCCGGAGAACGCCCGTGTTTCCAAAGACGCCCTGTTCGGTACGCAGAACGCCCGCAAAAGCCTGACCGGAGCACTGCAAAGTGTGCAGGACCCGGCGGTAATCGCAGCCAAACAGGCACAGGAAAACGCTTTGCGGGCGAAGCTGGCCGCAGACCCGAAACTGCAGGCGGCTTACGGCACGGCCTGGGCACAGATTGATGGCGCCGACACCGCGCAGCGGGCACTGCTCAAGCAGTACGGGGTATTTGGCGAAGAGCGTGGCTTCGAGTCAGCGCTCTTCGACACGGCCCTGACACTGGTGCGTCTGGCCGAAGAGCGCCAAAAGCCAAACGGCGACCGGCTGCCAGGCTATGACGATGCCCACCGGGCGCTGCTGGAAGCCGACCTGTTTTCGCCTGCGCCAATTTCTACGGCGTTGGAGCGGGTGACGCTGGCCGATTCGCTGGCCCTGCTGGAAGAAACGCTGGGTGCCGACGCGCCGCTCACAGTATCCGCCCTGGCCGGGCAGTCCCCGCAGGCGCGCGCTCTGGCGCTGGTCAGCGGCACAAAGCTGGCCTTCGTGGCCGAGCGCCGCCGCTTGGCGGACGGCGGCTTGCCTGCTGTTCAGGCATCATCCGATCCATTGATCCGCTTCGCTTTGGCGCTGGACCCGACCCTGCGGCAAATACGCAAAGAGCGCGAACAGGAAGTGACGAGTGTGCAGGAAGAGGCGTATGCCACAATCGCCCGTGCCGAGCTTGCCGCCGGTTTGCCGGGCCTGTATCCGGATGCCACAGGAACCCTGCGGCTGTCCTACGGGACCGTGAAAGGCTACACACAGGACGGGGCGGCCATTCCCCCGATGACGACGCTGGGCGGCATCTACCCCTATGCCGCCGCCCACGACAATGCCCCGCCCTATTTGCTGTCACCGTCGTGGGTGGCGGCCAAATCGCGCTTGGCCCGGAACACGCCTTATAACTTCGTCTGCGATGCGGACATTGTCGGCGGCAACTCGGGCAGCCCGGTGGTCAACCGCAGCGGCGAAGTTGTCGGCCTGATTTTCGACGGCAACCTCCAGTCACTGGCCGCTGACTACTATTTCAACGATGCCCAGACCGTGCCGTTGCCGTTTCTTCGCAGGCCATTCTGGAGAGCCTGCGCCATGTCTACGGCGACACGGCCCTTGCCAGCGAGATTGTGACGGGACACGCCAGATGACAAGAGAGCCGCCGAAGATATTATCTTCGGCGGCTCTCTTTTGCGTGCCCCCAGTAGGACTCGAACCTACGACACTCCACTTAAGAGGCGGATGCTCTAACCAACTGAGCTATGGAGGCATTGTCATTTTTGACGCTATTTTTCCGAAATCGACGCGAATACAGGCCGCAACATGAACGTCGCGACCATTATACCCTCACCTCGCCAATGAATGCAAGTGCCCATTCAGCCCTTTTTCCATGTTAGAGTGATGCTCTTATACGGGTGTAATTAGGAAATGAATCTCGTGCAAGGCGGTCGATATTGTTCCTGAATGAATTTAGACCTGAATGAATTTAGAGAGATATAGCCGCCGTGGTGAACTCATTGGTTTCATTTAGATTTTCTCTTTCGTCGAGCGGCGCTGTATGATTTGTTTGAATATAATGACGAAGCGAAGCGCTGGGAGCTTCCAGTGATCGCCTTTCGTGATCCTGCTCCTGATTATCATCCAGCCGAATGATCTTCCATGTGCGTAGGTCGGTGGGCATCCCTTCATGCGCCCGTACCTGTCTGACGATCAGCTCCAGCGGTATTTCGATCCCGTCTCCTCTGTCCACTACCCCATACCATCATGGTTATAGAGGCATCCGATCCTCGCCTGACGTTAAGGCGAGACGGGATTGAAATGCCGCTGGTCCTGAGGCGGGTTCCTCCGTTTTCCTATTACCTTGATGCCCCTGCGTTATTCGCGTGTCGCGTCGGGCACAGGTCGGCGTGATCACATTTCTCACACGTCTTACACTACATGAGGAGGGGCGTCAGGTCCCGCTCCTTGATGGACCGCACCGCCTGCAACAGTTTCCGCTCGGTGGCTTCGGTTTCTGCCACATCCACCTGTTCGCGGTAGATAGCCTTGAGCCGTCCTAAGTCATCGTCTCGACCTTGACCAAGTTCGCGCTGGACCTGACCCCGCCGTAGCCGATGTTGTACATGTAAAGCTGAAAGCGGCTTGTGTCCAAAGCCTGCGCTTTGGTATCCGTCTTCTGATCCTCAATGATCACTTTTTGCATCGAAAGCTCCCTGACCACGTCTATTCTGCACTTAACTGTCATTGACCCGACGATGACCTCCACTTCCTTTTCGACCATCATGACCTGATGCAGCGTATGCCCACGCGCTTCCAGCGACGCATCGGCCTAAGCCCTTGTCCAGCAGGCGCTCCTGGCCCCGCTATGATTTGCTGATTCCCATCTGTCCTGATTGCAGCGCACTGAGCCGAAGTGTATTTCATCTTGATCCCTGCTCCTCTTGACATTCATGGATACAGGCTTCATAATACCCTCTAAGTACCCTTTGTGTGCCACCAGAGTCGATCAAACAGAGGGACCGCGAGGTCGGCCTCCTTTGTTCGGATTGTCGGGCGAACGTGTCTTTCCAGTCGTGTTGCGAATGCCGTCGTCGAAGCCAAGTGGAAAGAGAGGGTCTGCTTCCGATTCCAGAACGGTGGCTAGAGTGACGGCGGTCTTCAGGCGGGGCTTATGCCCGCCTGCTTCGAGCTGCTTGATTGTGCTAACACTGACGGTGACGTAGCATTCGTCGTTTTCCTTTTGGAGAATCGAACATCGCATGGAAAGTTGCTGTCTTGTCAGTTTCTTTCCGACGCGGGCGTTGCGTAGTCCGTTTTCGTATTCGTGAGAATAGCGTGTTTGAGACTGATTGCCGTTCCGCGCCGAGGGAGAGGCCGTCGGCACGGCCATAAGTTAATCGTGGGCATGAATAAATCCTGCTTGTCTCGCTTGGAGCTAAGCATTATATAGAACAATAGAGTCAAAACATGATCGAATTAGTGGAACGCTTTTCGGCTCGCCTCTTAAAATCTTGGACAGCCCACGGCATGCTCGTCTTCCGCAGGCAAGTACATTGCGTCCAGGTCGACGTGCCAATGCTGGCATTTGATGCCGAGGCAGTCGCCAGGGATGTTGCAGCCAGCATGGAATATGTCAAAAAGCCAGGCTATCCCAAGGAGGCACTCGGTCCAGGCGTCACCGTCGAAAAACATTGTGAAATCGGCGATGCTTGGAGGCGTGAGCTAACCATAGCCAACCACGACCTTACCCTCGCCGCAGCCATTCTTGCACAGCGAGTGCGGTGGCGACCAATGCGAGTCACGCAGAATTGCTTGGACTTTTATGCTACTCGTCACCTCTGGCGCGGCGGAACAGCTCCAGGCAATCCCGATCTCGTCGAGTTTCTTTTTGAGCTCGACATTCCATCAGCTACTGTCTATGTTTCGTCCGACGCACTTGCCGCCGTGACACGCTATGTGGGGCCGCAGTTTCTTTCGGTCCGAGTCAGCGAGGACGAGCTTCGCTTGCGTGTCCAAGATGCAGTTATCAGGCTAGGACAGGGTGGTCCGCCAATTCCAAAGTCGCTGACGAACATGGAAGACTGGCTTTCACATCGCAAACAGGAAACTGAGGACGAATATATTGGTGACGACTGTGACAAATGAAATGGTCCACTCTCCCAGATGGGATTACGACGCCTGGCTTGCCGATTCTACTCGTCCCGATCCCACGCGCTGGATGACGGAGATGTACGGTGATTATCGTCGCCTTGATGCTTACCCTTGGATAGCTGATCGGGATACACGTGATGATGGCCTGCCTGTCGACCTCGCACAAGAGAGCCGAGATACCCTCGACGGTGCCCGAGGCCGCGTGACCCGCCACTGGCGTGTGAGCGGCGACAGCGATATGGGCCTGCCACGAAAAGCGGATCAAAAACTGCACTTAGAGATTTTGATGAGAACGATAGCGGCAGACGGGGAAAACGGAGAAATTGAATATGACTATCACGATTTAGCGTCCTCTGTAGGACTAAATCCTGGCTCACAATCTTATGAGCGGATTGATCGCGCGATAGACCGCTTGGCGAGTGTAAAAATAATCTTCAACGGCAGGCCGACTGTTACTGAGCAAGACGGACGTGGCGTGGAATCGCATTTTGGCCTTGTGGGGGGTTGTAGCATCACGATCAAAGGAAACGCAAGGAAAGGCTCACTTTACTGGAGTCGGCCTGTGGTGGCATCACTCAGGTCCGTAGTAGGTGTTCACCAAGCGAATTATAGCAAGGGCCAGGACGACACCGAGGAAGCGCAGGCCGCCCTGAAGCGGTTACTGATCAAGATGATGACGTATACGGCTGCAAAGACACCTGCGTCTGGATGATCCAAGAAAAGTTCAGTGACCAAAGCGGCTTTCAGGGACACTGGCTGAGAGCCATGCTACCCGCCAATGTTCAACAAAGTTTCAAATAGCTTTACTCATAGGGGCCGCGCTATTGTATTAGCAACAACTATGGTGACGTTGATTTGTCGTAATTCCACTGGGCTCATATAATTCGTGGTCATCGCGTCTTCATCGGTCAAATCCTCCTGAGGCATCCCCAGGTTCAGCTCAGACGCCTGAGCTCGGCTCCAAGTGTCCTCGTCAGTGCTTTTTTTAAGATCGCCGTCTTATTCGGTCAGTAAGGCAGATTATTATGGCCGCTGGCACTAAAACGGCAGAAGATTGGAGCACGACCATGGGACCTGTTCTGCCCAAAGTGCGGCGCTCCCATGAAGCAGAGCGCCAAATACTGTTCAGGCTGTAGCTCAAAGGCATAGCCCTCTATATCTCCCCTGATGGTCGGCGTTCAGGCCATGCCGCTGATACAGGCTGGTCCTCGCTCATTCCTCGTGATCAACGGGATTAAAGGAGCAGCTTGGGATTTTGCCGAACGCGCCAAATCGCCTGTCCTCATCGCCCGTCCTCGAAAAACGTAAGCCCAACACATGACTAACTTCTGTTCAAAATGCCGCGCCGCGTTGCGCTCTGAGTCACTATTCTGCACCAAATGTGGAAGGCGACAAGATAGCAAAGCCCCTTCATCCATCCCACCAAGACCGACTCAAACAGAATCGAGTCACGCTGCTCCCATTCCAAGCGTTAAAGAATCGAGGCGTAATCGCCCCAAGCCGCAGCCCAAATCGATCAGGATCGCGCTCTCGGTTCTTGTCATTTTGGTTCTTGTTATTTTTTGGCCTTTTATTCAGGCATTTGGGCGAGGGCTGTTCGGCCTGCCTCTTTCGGGTACTGTACCGCGCCCGAGTCCGCCTACCGCTTCCCCACTTGGAACACCATCCTCAAATGTCGTCTCACCAAATGTCGTCTCACCCGTCGCCCAGCCGTCACCACTACAAACGGCTGACAATCCACCAGAGGAGACTTATATTCTTCCTCACACCGATAAAACGAGTCCTTTTGTCGACAATGAATACGTGGACGATATGAAGAGAGCGGCTGAAGCAATGAATAACCATACAGATATGAGTAGGCCATTAACCAAGCGCCAAGATTGGGAATTGGAGGCTGGCATTCTTTGGAGTGGTGTGCTTATGCTTCAAGAGAAGGCGCGAACAGCGTCACCTGACCAGCGTCATGTGTATGAAAAACGGGCGCAAGACTTGGCGCATCTCTGTCATCTCGTTCGATCTGAACCCGACGACCCGAGCCTCCAGCATTACAGGGTTCGAATCATTTATTCCAGGGACGGTCAGGCGAAGTGATAGAGCCGTGGTGACTAGCGCGCAGCAAGCGCCGCCAACAAGCATAGGAAGCAGGAGGAAACGCATGGGCAAAATCATTTGTCAGCAGTGCCGCACCCGAGAAGTCACTGCAGGCAGGTATATGTGCGGTGAGTGTGAAGATCAGATGGTTGGCAGACGACCGAAACCGCCGAAGTCGGAAAGCCCGAGATCGGGCAATGGAGCTTCCTCAGCCTATACGCGCTGCGGAAAATGTGGTGCTACATTAGATAGCGAGGACTCGTTCTGCCCTTCCTGCGGCTTGGCTCGACCAAACGGCGCTTCGGGACGACCTTCCTCCGCCCAAGTGCCGCCCCGAGAGGATCAGACCTACCAGGACCCTCTGTTCTTAAACGGCGCTTACCGCTGCCCCAAATGCAACACCGTTCTGGAGGCGGGCATCAGGCGCTGCGCCGCGTGCGGCGTGATGTTCATGAACCCTGTCCCGCAGGCAAAAGCTTCGGCACGAGCTTCGGCTCCCTCACCGTCGGCATGTCCCCAGTGCCAGGCACCTCTCGATCCTAACGATGAGTTCTGCGCGGCATGTGGCTCCACCCGCAGTCGCACGGCGTCCCCTCCAAATACTTCCTCAGGAGCCTCCGCTCCTTCTCCCACCTGGCAGCCAAAGGCACAGCCGCCTCGGGCGACGTTATCCCAGTCCTAGTTCGGGAAGGTCTGGCACGGCGGGCGCATGGCATGGAACCTCGCAACACTCGGACTGGTTCTCTGGAGCCTCTGTTTTGTCGGCGGACTTGTCGTCCATCACTTCCAAGGCGCAGGGCTGAACGGTATCTACGAGGCATCAAATGGAATCGGCTACGTAACCTTCTGGCCGAATGGCACCTACCAAACGAGCAGCATGGGGCTATCTACTACGGGCAGGTATGAGATCAAACCTGATGGCTCTGTTGACATGCTCGCCCAGTATAAGGCTGAGCTGCACCCAGGCCCGAATGCCAGTGCCGACGCCCAGGCTGCAGCTTTGCTCGGGAATGCACTCGCCTCGGGTATGGAGACGTCGACCCTCTCGACCGACAAGAACACGTTCCAGTGGCAAGGTCAAACGTACTCCTATTATGGTAAGCCCACGACAGGGCCGCCCACCCTCCCCGACCCAAGCGCGCCCCAGACAGGGTCGGGCGGCTCGCCGAGCGCGGTCTATCAGCCGCCGACCGCCGAGCAGCTCCATCAGTCCCAGCCAAAGACGGGCGACGTGTTCCAGACGGACACAACTACTGATCCCGACGCCGACCCTACTCAGACCATGCGGCGGTCATATCAGAACTCCCAAAGAGCGGGCCACTGACCATGACTTCCACCGCTGCCAGGCGTTATGACGCGAGACGACCGTCTCGATCAGGAGTTGGATGGGTTTGAACGATCTGGTTGAATGATCTGGCGAGACAGTGCTGCTAGATTTGTGGACTGAAGACGATGCGCGAAGAGTAGGACACAAAGGATAATCAGAAACTGCGCTCGCAGACCAAAGGACGCTCCAGTGGGCAAGGAGATGTTCAGCCGCCAGTGATGCTAAGACACCGATGACTAGCGAAAGCACCGCGCACTACTCTCGTGACCCAAGCTACACCTGCTCATATCCATTTTGGAGAGGTTCAAGAAATGAATGACCAATGCGCTCAGTGCAGTGCTCCCCGCCCAGCGGGGCGTTATCTCTGCGCGACCTGTGAGAACAAGATGTTAGGTGTCAAATCCGAGCCATCACGACTCGCAACGACGAAAAATACAGTCGCCCCCGTGATCCCGCAGCCCCCAAGGCCGAAGCGGGCCGCTCGGGACATGTCCACACTGGTCGTGTCTCAACGCGTCGACGGGGACTACACCACAATCAGCGCCGCTGTCGAAGCGATAGCCTCTGGCGGTCGTGTGCTGATCCGCCCTGGGGTTTACATGGAAGTGGTGAAGGTCAACAGGCCAATGCACCTTTTTGGCGTCGGTCTCACAGATACCATGCCCACCGATGCTTCTCAGGTGATAATCCAGGGGCGTCTGCACATTCATGGGGCGGCTGAGGTCCAAATCAGTTCTGTCACCGTGCGTCAAGGGGGTGTAGAAATTTCTAGCAGTCGTGCGACATTGAGATCATGCTGCTTGTTGGAGGAGGAGTCATTAGACAGGATAATAGTGCTGGATGTAAAGAGCCAGTCACAGGTGACCGTGGAAAGATGCCTAATACGTGGCGGCAGCACTGGTATCGTTGTCTTCAATGGGTCGCAACTCGTGGCCGAGGACACGGAGTTGGCGAACTGCTCGTCTTCGGGAGTATGGCACGGGGATGGAGGTGAACTTCACCTGCAGAAGTGTCATATTCACCACTGCGGGTTCGGGGTGAGGCTCGAAGGCGGGGTAGTCGAAGATTGTCAAATACACGATTGCGACAGTGGCATCGAAATTGGCGGCAGAGGCCACTACCAGATCAGAGACTGCGGCATCTACCAGAATAAGTATTATGGTATCAGCCAGAGTATTTCTGGGACGAGCAGCGATCTGAAGGCGATCATCGAGGGCTGCACTATCGCAGGCAGCAAGGAGTCGGCACTCTGGCTGGATGTAGGGAACTTCCTCGTCCGTCACTGCGATCTGCGCAGCAATAAAGTGGGGATCACGGGCCAAGCACGGTTAGTAGCAACTGTGGAGTATTGCGATCTGACGCAGGTGGATTTACTTTCCTATTCGTTCAGCAAAGGCGCAGAAGTACACATGGCCCACAACAAAGAAAAGCGTAGGAGTCTGACAGACCGCGCCTTGATCTCCGCTTTTGAGTTCTTCAACCTCGGAGGCGATTGATATAGGTGTATTCGATCCATGTCTGCGTGGAACATAACGCACCCGCCCGCGCTGGTCATTTAAGCACGAGGTATCATGCGCCCTCGAAAAACGCAAAGCCAAAGCATGATAACTGATTTCTCCGTCCAATGCTTCCATTGCCAGGCTATTGCTAAAACAGTAGTATGTTTTTGTTCAAAGCGTCCCCAGAGGCTCAAATACAGCCGCGTCTGGGGCAACTTTAAAGTGCAGGTGACCTGATGCTAATCAGCGATGGACAACAAGCCGTCGGAAAGAACCCCGCCATCGAGTCACACTTGGGTGGCGTCTACGTCCTCGTCACCTCCGTCCAGGGCAGTTTGATGGCCGCCGTCCACACAACGCGCGAGGGAGCCATGGCCGCCGCCGTGGACTGGGTGGAGGGCGAAGCCGAGACGCGGCTGTCGGGTTCGTTGGACGAGCAGTATGAGAAGGCACGGCGATATTTAATTGGGCAGGGCGGGCAGATGAAAATCATCGTCTCGCCGATCTTTGGGCAAGTTCGATAGTCCGCCGTCGAGAATTTGAACATCAGGGCAGTTAAGGACAACGGCAGGCCGCACAGATTCCCTGTGCGGCCTGTGCGGTTTTTGGCATCATGTACGAATACAAGGTCAGGATTCCTTTCGTGGGCCTAGAACTGAGTGTTTGTGATGAATCAACATTATTCGCTGTCGTACAGCGCGGTCTTGGGGAATGAGTTGGGCGATTTGGCGTTGGGCGACGCCGTGATATTTGAGGATGCAACAGGTGCGATCAGCTCGTTCCCGTCGCCCGAGGAGGCCATCACTGCTTGGGTGCAGGGGATGAACAGCCAGGGCGTTGACTTGGTGGAGCTTCGTCGGCGGCACGGTTTTGGGTTGATGTACAGCATCTGCCCGCGCGACGGCGCTGAAAGCTTTCTGATCAATGTCGAGGTCCATGGTTTCGGTGTCGCTTCAACCCACTAACACTTGATTTACTCAAAGCGGTAGGCTCTGCACACACAACGGCTCTCTTCATTGAGGTCGTCAGGACCGTGGAGATGAGCGCGACCGCTTGCAGTCTGAAGGCGCGCATATCAGAATGGATCATGTCTGCTTTACCCTGGACTCAGAATGCCCTTGAAATTCTCAAATCTCGCTTGGAGGCAAGTATCAAAGCGACTCCGCTCTGCATTGCGATCGCAGGCTGGATCGCCGATGTACACACAGAGCTGTCCGTTGCCGACATCCGTCGATCTGCCGAGGGCGACGTTTTACTGCGGCTTTCGGATGAGGAAACGGTGGAGACACTTTCCACGTTCTTCGAATTTTTAAATCAAGTCAAGGTTATTTGCCAGTTACTAGCCCTCAATGAGGTGCAGACGGCAACGGATAAGAACGGGTGGAGTAAAGGCGAGCGCAGGGGGACAGCAGATAACAAAAAAAGCGGGAAGCTAGTGCTTCTCGCCAGCGTTCGTTTTTCCGAACGTAAATATAGTATATCACACCAGCACCCTTATGTCAAGCTGCAGTTTCTTGTGCCTCAAACGCGCACACGTTCAGGTCTGAGTCATTTGACGATCCTTAACTGTGCTGATAGACCAACAATTGTTTGTGATCAATGCAAAAATCGAGCTTTATTGTTTTACAATTATCTCACAATCTTTATATCAGATCATTTGATCTTTTGCTCCCCGCCTGTGTTTATACGATGAGGGTCTGAATGTGCGGCTAGGATTATTTTGCATCACAGCCGTTTGGCTCATTTCATTCGCCAGCCCAAGAGCTAGGAAAGATGTCGCTTTCTTCTGTCGCTTGTGGGTAGACTAGCACTATGGTCGGCAACAAACTCCTGCTGATCAGCAGAAAAGGATTACGCTATGAACTACCGCAGACTGGGCAATTCGGGGCTGAAAGTTTCTGAGATTTGCCTCGGAGCCTGGATCAACTTTGGGGGCCGCATCGCCGACGAACAAACCTTTGCCGTCATTGATGCCGCCGTAGAGCAAGGCATCAACTTCTTTGACACCGCCGACGTGTATGCGGGCGGTAAGGCCGAAGAAGTGATGGGCCGCTGGATGCAGGGCAAAGATCGCCGTCAGATCGTGCTCGCCACTAAATGCCGTGGACGAATGTGGGATGGGCCGAACGGAGAAGGCGCAAGCCGCAAGCATATCTTTGAGGCCGTTGAGGATAGCCTGCGCCGCCTTCAGACAGACTACATCGACCTCTACCAAATTCACTGGCCCGATCCTGACACGTCTGCCGAAGAGACTGTCCGTGCTTTGGACGATTTGGTGAAGTCTGGCAAAATCCGATACTTCGGCTGGTCTAACCATGACGCATCCCAAATCGAAGAGAGAGCCAAGGTTTCCGAGCGTCTCGGATTGAACCAGGCGGTGTCGCTCCAGAACTACTACAATATGCTGGGACGGGTGGAGGAGAGCATCACGTCCTGCTGCGAGCGCGAAGGCATCGGCCAAATCCCGTACTCGCCGCTGGCGCAGGGTCTGCTTTCAGAGAAGTATCTCAGCGGGGAAATTCCTGAAGGTAGCCGCGCGGCTGGCAATGAGGATTTCCAGAAGCGGCTGAAGGATTCTCTGCCGAAGATGCAGGCTCTGGCAGCGTTTGCGGGAGAGAGAGATGCGACGCTGTCTCAGCTCGCGCTGGCCTGGCTGCTGCACCAGCCCACCATGGCCTCGCCAATTATTGGGGCGACGACTGCCGAGCAGGTGCGGGAGAACGCGAAGGCGGTAGAGATCAAGCTGTCTTCAGATGACCTCGCGCAGATCGAAACAATCCTGTCGGCGTAGATCATTCAGGACTGGTAGAGAAACAAGGGCAAGAGCCTGTTATCGTGTTATTGTGAGCCGTCGGCAGAGAAATCTGCCGACGGCTCATTGCCATTATGTTTGTCGCACCAGACGACCTTCCTCCCTTCGACATCAAGTTGCGCGTTTCTTGACAGGATACAAAATGAAGCCGCCTACAGCCACGCAGTTCCCTCACCCGACTGCGCGTGAAAAGCGGGTGAAAAACTCGCCCGCGTCGGCGTCCTCAGGCAGTTCAGCCACCTGTGCATCTCCGAGTTCCACCACAAGCCATTCGCCCGCAACGGCCCGTGCTACATCCATCGTAAAGAAGCGGCTCTCGACTGACGACGCCAGGCGCGTGAAATGATCCAGCGGAGGGAGCTGACCTTGATAGTCGCCCTGATCCCAGTACCGTGACACTTGGATCGGCTGGCCGTCCAGAAAGAACAGGCGGAACTCCCGCGTGAGCGGCATCCCGCTCTTCGGATGCACCCCGAGCGGCTCGAACTCAACGAACTCGCGCAGCACGAGGCCACCGTTCAGGTCGTCGCCCTGCAGTTCCATAAACCGCCTCGTAACCCGCTCCACGGCCTCCGTATCGGAGGCGGACGGGATAAAGCACGCCGTCAGCCATTCGTGTTTGCGGGATTTTACGAAATCCTTTACGATCACAGGGCCATCACCGAACTCCTTGAGCAGCACCATCAGGCGCGGCAGGGACATATCCTCAGCCGCTGTCCAGACCGAGCGGGGCGTGTGGCCTTTCAGCCTTCCGTACCAGTTCGGCAGGTGGTGGCAGTGCTTATACTGGGCGGGCGAGTTGATCAGCGTCACTCGCCGATCTGCCAAAGCGTCATATAGCGCGGCGTACTTGTCGGGCGTCATCATCCAGCCACGATAGACACCGACTGCTCCTTCTTCAGAGGCGGGGGCAACGCGGCGCACGGCCCCTTCCGCGTCCTGCTCATCCACTAGCGCCTCAAAGCGCACGAGCGAAAAATCCAGGCCAATTCTCTGAGCGGCGGCAGATTCATCCGCATAATCGGCGTCAGGGCGGCGTGGGTTCATCGGGTCTGAGCTAAACAACAATCTCATCATTCACCAATCGTTTCCTGGGCTGCTGCCCGCAAAGGGCGTGGGATTTGGGATTGAAGCCATTGCCGCTCCCTAGTAAACACAGGCGGCACTTCGTCTTCCCACACGCGACGCTCCACACTTTCCGCGCGGCGCTGCTCGCCCGTTCGCTTATCTGTATATTCCACGTCTGCCACCACACTCCTCCGCACGATAGCCCGCCCCCGCTTGAACCCGCCTGGCATCTCGTTCCAGTTGATTCCCTTCTCCTGCCAGAGCATTTCCTGCATCTCGTCCATGCTCTTGCTCTGGAGGGCATTGTGGCTGAAGTGCGCCTGCGCCGTCATCGAGATCGAGTTGCGCGTCGCATCCTGCTGCCGCCAGATAAAGTAGTTTTCTACCTCCCCAGGGTCAGGGATGGTGAAAGCGCGGCTGTCGAAGCAGGCCAGCCTGCCCGCAAAGACAGCAGAGGGGTCTTCGCGCCCTGGCCGCGCCTCGGCCTCCGTCTTCGCCAGTCGCCGCATCCGCGCCAAGTTGAAGTGTGCGGTGGCGAGCGAGGCGCTCAGTGATGCCAGCTTCTGCACGCTGCCGTCGAACCACGCCTCTGTCTGCATCGTGGCAAAGTCCGTCAGTAGTACGCTGATCTCATCGGACTGAACGAATGCAAGCTGCGCCCCTTCCATGTTCTCGCAGAGGGCAAGGGCAGTCGCATCCATGTCTTCCATCAGTGCGCTGTCAAAGGGACGCTCGCAGCCGCGCGTGTAGGTGTGAAATTTTTTGCCGTCCACACGGATCAGCGTGTAGGTGCGGCGCGGCAGCAAAACGCGCGTGCGGCGCTCATAGTCGGCCTTCATACGGTCCCCGAGCGAATCTTTTGTCATCATGGTCTCCAAGAATTAGAAAGAGCGGAAGGCAGATGATTCGAACACCACCCCTTGCAGGGCGCATCGCTTAGCAAGCGAGCCATGTAACCCGTACATGCTTACCTTCCGTGATGAGACAGAAGTATTCGGCAGAAAACTGTGGAGGGCGGACGACTCGAACGCCAATGACAAATGCCATCGCCCTGTTTTCGAGACAGGCTGCGCT